>CAZLYU010000034.1:0-32415 GCA_964563855.1 uncultured Planctomycetales bacterium
GCGTTGTCGGCGATCGGGCCGTACGCGTCGGTCGCGAGCGTGATGCCGAGGGTCGACAGCATGCCGACCGCCGCGATGCCGACGCCGTAGAGGCCCATCATGAACCCGCCCTCGCCGAACCCGCCGGCGGCGCCGTAAGCGAGCACCGTGCCGACGCCGATCGCGATGTTCGGGATCCACACCGAGAGCATCCCCTCGGCGACGCCGCTGATGATCGCGGGGCCGGTCCCGCTGACGGCCTGTTCGGCGATGTTCTGTGTGGGCTTGTACTCGGCGGCGGTGTAATACTCGGTGCCCAGACCGATGATGCCGCCCGCGAGCAGACCAGCCAGAATCGCGAAGAACAGCCCGAACCCGAGGCCGAGCCACAACACGATGCCCAGCGCCGCGACCGCCATGATCGCGTTCGAAAGCCAAACCGCCCGGTGCAGCGTGGGCAGCAAGTCTTTCTCGGTCGCTTGCGGATTGTTCAGCCGGACGAGGAACACGCCCGCGATCGACACCACAATGCCGACGGCCGCGATCAGCATCGGCGCGAGCACGTAGTTGGTCGCGCTCGAACCGACGTCCGTGAGCGTCGCCGCCGCGGCCACGCCGAGCACCGACGCCGCCAAAATCGAGCCGAGGTAGCTCTCGAAGAGGTCGGCCCCCATACCGGCCACATCGCCAACGTTGTCGCCGACGTTGTCAGCGATCGCAGCCGGGTTGCGCGGATCGTCTTCCGGGATGCCAACCTCGACTTTGCCGACCAGGTCGGCGCCAACGTCGGCGGCCTTGGTGTAGATGCCGCCGCCGACACGCGCGAACAGCGCCATGCTCGACGCCCCCAGCGCGATGTTGAGCATGATGACGGTCGTGTTGTCGAGCGTAAGGGGTGCGCCCCCGACCACCAGGTGGTGGAACTGCGTGAGGTAGAAAAACCAGCCGGCGATGCCGAACAGCGCCAAGCCGACGACCACGAGGCCCATCACCGCGCCGCTCCGAAACGCCACCGTGAGCCCCAGATTGAGCGATTGCATCGACGCTTGGGCGGTTCGCGACGAGGCCTTGGTCGCGGTGTCCATGCCGATGAACCCGGCCAGACCAGAGAGCACGCCCCCGGTCAGGAACGCGACCGGCGCCAACGGATGCTGCACACCGAAGAGCGACATCACATACAGCAAACCCGCGACGAGTACGAAGAACACGCCAACGACGAAATACTGCTGACGCAGGTAGGCGTAGGCGCCCTCGCGCACGTACCCGGCGATCTCACGCATGCGGTCGTTGCCGGCCGGTGCGGAGAGCATGCCGCGGTAAAACAAAAACGCCGCGGCAAGGCCGAGGAACGCGCACAGCGGCGCCAGCCACCAATAGAGTGGGATTTCGAGCGGCCCGCCCGCCTCGTCCGCGGGTTGCGCCCACGCCGAGACCGGCAAGAGCAACAGACCGAGACCGAAGCACGATAGTCGCGAGGGGTGAAGCATCAGGCAGTCCTGTACACGAGTGTCATCGCAGCTGATGGGAGTTACACGCCGCGCCCCCGCCGTTCTGATTTCGGCGTCGCCAACGGCGCGGCCTGATGTTGTACGGTTGCGCCCGGAATCCGGCAAGTCGTCAGCGCCAGTGGAGCAGACGCCAAACGTCTTTCGCCCCCGACAGCCAGCTCGCGCCCCCGTACACCAAGCCGCACGTCAGCAAGGCCGGCAAGAGTTGCATCGCCCGCTCAAAGGCGACGAAGGTGTCGCTTGAGCTGAAGTCACGCAGCACGACGTAAACGCCCCACGCCGCAGCAAGCGAGACCCCCGAAAGCAGCACCATCCGTGCAGCGGCGACGCCGAGTCGCCAATCGACGATGCGACTGCCGCTGCGTCGCGCGAGCAAAATCAAGCCGATGCCCAGACCAAGCGTGCTCGTCAGCGCCGCGCTTACCGCGAATCCGGCTTCGCGAAGCTCGGGCTGCCAGATCAAGACGAGACTCAGGCCCAGATTCACCGGCAGAATGCACACGCTCAGCACCAGCGGCGTCCGGACATCCTGCAAGCTGTAGAAACCCCGCAACACGAGATGCTGTGCGAAGAACGCCGGCAACGCTAGTCCGTACCAACGCAAGACGCTCGCAGCGCGCAACGTGTCGTCGGCGGTGAAGCTGCGATATTCGAACAGCAAACGCACCATCGGCTCGGCGAACACGATGAGGCTGCCCCCCGCCGGCAACGCCACGAATAATGCGGCCCGCAGCGCGCCGCTGAAGGTGTCGCGCCAGCCGTCCAGCGTCCGATCGGACGCAAGACGGCTCAGCGTCGGCAGCGCGGCAGTGCTGAGCGATACCGCCAACACCCCCAGCGGGAACTGATACAGCCGCGCGGCGTAGGTCAGCGCGCTCAGCGCTCCCTCCCGTAGCGGATAGTCGAAGGTGACCCCGAACCAGTTG
Organism: uncultured Planctomycetales bacterium; assembly: GCA_964563855.1. Classification (GTDB taxonomy): domain Bacteria; phylum Planctomycetota; class Phycisphaerae; order UBA1845; family Fen-1342; genus JAFGRR01. The sequence continues at coordinate 2,414 of CAZLYU010000034.1, forward strand.
ACCGTTGCCGGGGCGTCAACTGTTCGCGTCAGCAGCAGACACAGTTGCGCGTCGAGGAACACCCCCAGCGTGAGAACCCCCTGCCCCACGATCACCGGCCCCAGCAACGCGAGCATGCCCCGCACCGCGACGTCGCTCGGCGTCCAGCGCCACGCGAGACGCAGCCCAGCTCCGCGAACAAATGATCCGAGAAACACGAGCTGCGCCACGCTCGCCGCGATCACGCTCAGCGCGACGCCGAAGACCTGCGTTTCGGGTTCGCCGCCGAACAGCGTCGGACCGATCCAAACGATGCCGACGATCATGAACAGATTGAGAATGATCGGGGCGAGCGCCGCCGCCGCGAAGCGTTGCAACGCGTTCAGGGTGCTGGCCAGCAGCGCGAGCACGCATACGCCGAGCATGAACGGCAGCATGATCGCGGTGAGCGCGAGCACCAAATTGCGCGCGGCGCTGGAAGCGGGCTCGGCCGGCGCCAGATGCCAGATCGCGAGAATGACCAGTTCGCCGAGCAGCACCGCGCCGGCCAGCGCGACCGTCAGCAGACCGAGCGCGCCGCTAAACAGTCGTTGGGCCCCGCCGGGGCCGTCGGCCGTAAGCACGCGCGTCAGCGTGGGAACAAACGCCGCAGCGAGCGCGCCCTCGCCGAGCAGTCGTCGAAAGAGATTGGGAATCTGAAAGGCGAAGTTCCACGCGTCGGCCACCCAGCTTAGACCGTAGTACTGCGCCAGCAGCACATCACGAGCCAATCCGGTGACGCGCGACACGACCGTGCAACCAGCAATGAGCAGCGCGGCGGACGCCACGCCCAAGCGACGCATGCCGGGCATCGTACGGCGGCGCAGAAAACAGCGTCAGGGGCCGAGCGGGGGCTGTGAGGCGTCCTCGTCTTCAGCGACATCGGACGCCTCGTCGGCAGTGTCGCTCGGACTGTCCTCGCCCGGTTCCGACAGCTCCTCAGGCAAGTAGCGTGCGAGCACCGGCGCCAGGCGAACTTCCGCGATCAGCAACGGGTCGTATTCGAGCGCCGTCTCCAGCGCGGCCCGCGCCTCGGCGGCTTCGAACCGGCGCGCGTGGATGACCGCCGCTAGCAAATGAGCCTCCGCGAGGTCCGGCTCCAGTGAGCGGGCGGCTTCCACGCTCTCGAGCGCCGCATCGGCGCCAAGCGCGTGTTGCGCGGCGGCCAAAATGAGCCAGGCGTCGGCGCTGCGCGGCGTGTCGTCGAGCGCGCGCGGCGCGACCCGCCGCGCCCCTTCCGCATCGCGGGTGTTCAAGAGCAGCGCCGCTAGCCGGCGCTGCGCGAGCGGGCGCTGCGGCGCCTCGTCGGTCAATCGCTCATATGCCGCGGCGGCAGCGTCCAGCCGACCGGCGAACTCGAGGCTGCGGGCAATCCAATACTCCGTCTCGTAGCTGTCAGGACGCTGCTGGAGCAGAGCGTCGAGCTGTGTTCGGGCGGCGGCGGCCCGCCCCGAGAGAGAGTCAACGATCGCTCGGCTCAGGCCGTAATGAAATGCGTAACCCGAGTCATCTGTGTTCTCCGGCGTGGGCGCGCGCGCGAATACGGCCAACGCGTCATCCACACGACCGAGTTCCAGCAGCGCGAACCCAAGATGGATGCAATCGACGCCCGACACGGACGGCGCCGGAAGATCAAGCAGCGCCTGCCGCGCTCCCGCCGCGTCGCCGAGCCGCGCGAGCGCTCCGGCGAGCAGCGCCTGATCTCCGGGCGTGCGCTGGGCAGCGGGAATCTGCTCCATCTCCACCACCGCCATCCGCGACAACTCGCTGTCCGCCGCGTGCCGCGCCGCAACTCGATGGAGCGTGTTGGCGGCGTCAGTCGGCAGATCCGCGACCAGGTCGAACGCCCGCGCCGGATCACCTTGCAGCAGCGCGATCACCGCCGCTTGGGTCAGCCGCTGCGTCGTCACCGCCGCGTTCGGGTTCGCCGCGACCCGCAAAAGAAACTGCTGGGCGGCCGACGTGTCGCTGATCTGGTAGCCAAGCCAGTCAGACGGCGCCAGCGCAGCGGCGAGTAGCTCATCGAGATCGACGGGCGCCGGCGCTGGCGTCGGTGTCGGTGTCGGTGTCGGTGTCGGAGGCGTCGGGACCGGAGCTTCGACGGTCTCCTCCGGCGCCGGCTCCCGCGCTGAATCGTCTTCACGCGACGGGGCGGGCGCCACCTCGGCAAGCGCCGGCTGCGTGCGCGGCGGAGGCGCTGACGCGGCGTCGTCGTCAGTGAGCGTGGCATACGGTTGGGTCGCGGGAAGCTGTGCCGTCGGCGCGCTGCTCCGCGATGGAGCGGATAGCGCGGGGCGCGTCGCCGTGACAATCACAACCGCGATCAGCAGCGCTGTGACCGACATCACCGACGCCGTCACGGCCATCAGCCGCAAACGCTGTTGCCGCGGGGGCGGAGTGCTGTGTCTGGCGGCGCGGGCGAGGCGGCGGCGAATGGCGGTGGGCACCGGCGGACTCCTCGAACCGGTCTACGGTCTGTTCGTGTCCTCGGGTCGGTCCTGTTCAGCCGTCGCTTGAGCAATCTGCTCGTCGCTGATGCGATAGCTGCTCCACGCGTCCGCAAACTCCGGCTGGTCACCCTTCCGCAGTGAACGCTGCTTGAGATTGCGGCCGACCCGCAGGATGACGAAGACCCCGACCAACAGCAACACAAGCAGCAGCAGACCAGCCAAACCCGCCGCCAGGCCGTAAATGTGCCGCCGCTCCTCCTCCGTCAGCCCGCTGGTCGCAGCGTCGGTTTCGGCGACGGCGTTGCCGGTCGTCACCGCCCAAGTCAGCCAACTGATCATGATGCCGGGCTCTCCGGTTCGTCGGCCAGCTCCGTCCGCAAATCTTCCAGCAGCTCGCGGGCACGCGCTGACAGCGTCTTCGGCGGCACAATCTTGATCACCGCCAAAAGGTCGCCGGCCGCGCCGCTTCGGCTTGGTACGCCCTGTCCGCGCAGCCGCAGTCGCGCGCCGCTCGCGGTTCCCGGCGGCACGGTAAGTGTGGCGGCGCCGTCCAGCGTGGGAATCTCGACCCGCCCGCCAAGCGCCGCGGTCACGATCGAGATCGGCGCATCCACGAAGAGGTCGTCGCCATCACGGCGGAGGAACGGGTGCGGATGGACGCGTACGACGACGTAAAGGTCGCCGCGGCCGCCGGGACCGGGCTGACCCTGTCCCCGCAGACGCAGCCGCTGACCGTCGCGGACACCCGGGGGCGCCTTGAACTCGATGCGCTCCGACTCCCCGCGCGCTCCATTGAGCACAATCTGACGCGTGGCGCCGCGCAGTGACTCCACAAACCCGAGATCCACCGTCGCTTCGACGTCGCCGCCACGCTGGGGCGGGCTTTGACGCACGTGGCGTCCGCCGCCGCCGCGCGTGAAGAACTGTGAAAAGATGCTGGAGAGGTCGTCGAAGCCGCCGGCCCCGTGAAAGTGCACGTCGCCGCCGCCGAAACCGCCCGACTGCGCCCAGTTGTTGAAGTCTGGCGTCGGGCCCCCGGCGCCGAAGCGGTCATACTGGCTGCGCTTCTCGGCGTCGCCAAGGATCTCGTACGCCGCCTGTACTTCCTTGAAGCTCGCGACGGCGTTCTCGTTGCCCGGGTTGCGATCCGGGTGATGCTGCTTGGCGAGACGCCGATACGCGCGCTTGATTTCATCGGCCGTTGCGGTCCGGCTGACGCCGAGAATCTCGTAGGGGTCTTTCTGAGTCTGCATACACTACCGAATAGGTACCATGGTTATCTTTGGGTTCAGCAATCGCATCACGCCAATCTGAATCGTACGGCGGTCGAGAAAGCCGGGCTACGGTGATCTTGTACGGCAAACCAGGAGAAGGCCGAGAACGTGAGCGAAAGCCCCCACCTAGCGCTTATCGCGAGCATTCTCGCAGGGGTGACGCCCTGGATCGCGTTCTGCGCGATCGCGGGAGCGTACATGCTGATCTACATGGAACGTCCGCCGCTGACGCACTTGTGCCACTTGATCCGACTGAGCGGCTGGGTGTTGGCCGGACTCTTCGGCGTCGTCTTGCTCGGCCGCGTGCTCGATGACCTCGCGCGCGATACCGAAGGCCAAGCCCTACCCGTTTGGCAGGTCGCGGCCGTCGCGCTGCTCCTGTTCGTCGCGGCGTACACCGCAGTCGGCGTGCTGCTCAGCATCACGCTGCACGTGTTGGTGCGACGACGCCGGGCGGCAGGCGTCGTGGTGGCCGATCGCGAGGAAGCACTCAGCGTCAGCCGCGCGCTCAATCGCTTTCGATGGATCCATGCCGCACTGCTGCCGCACGGCGAGATCGTCGAGGAGTTGATCGATGACGTCTGTCCGTTCCTCGATCGCTCGTCACCGCGCGGGACGTAACGGATTCACCGTCTGCAACGCATCGTCGAGCGTGAGATTGCTGAGATCCGGCCGCGGCAGCCACGCGCCACGGGGTGTCAGCTCATACCAACCGTCAGCAGTGAACGCGTCCGAGTTGCGCACCTCGCGCCAACTGTCGGTCGTGTCGACGGGCGCCGCTAGCGGGTAATACTCGGCGAAATCGCCGTCGCCACTCACGCGAATGAAGTAGACGCCGGGTTCGGGTGGTGCGCTTTGCGACAGAACCGCGGTGTTCGGCGGCTCTGCGGCAGGAACGGGAGCCAGACAGCCCGCAAGCAGCAGCGGCGCCGTCAAGAGCGAAGCAACGTGTCCGGGGACAGCGCGCATGGCGATGGGCCTCCTGCGGCGAAACGCGCGAGTGCTGCACTATAGCCGTCGTGGAGTAGCCCAGCGGGTGGACAGCGCTGAATCTTGCCGGATGGCTCGCGTTTCGAGCAAACGCGAGCGACGGATATCGGTCCCCGCCGACGAGGGTCCCGAACGCCACGGGCGGAACACGCAGTGCGCGACGCCCCGGGCGTGGCAGCGACCTATTGCCGAGCGTCGACGAAGTGAGTGAGCGCTTGCTCAAGGCTGCTCCCGCGAAGCTGGTCGCCGGCGGCAAGCACCGCGCCCGAGTCGCCGTCAATCAGAAACGGCGCCGGAATCGCTTCGACCCGGAACTGTTGCGCCACAAGCGTCGCGTCCTCGTAAATCTGCGGCCAGCCCAGCTCGCGGCGCGAAACAAAATCCACCAACCGGTCACGCCGCACGCCTTGAGCCGCATCGAGACTGATGCCCACGAACGCGACCTGCTCCCCAAAGCGCTCGTGCGCCGCCTTCAGCTTCGGCAGTTCGGCAACGCACGGCGGGCACCACGTGGCCCAGAAGTCGAGCAGCACCAGCCGCCCGCGAAAGTCGTCTGGAAAGCGGACTTCGTCACCATCGAGCGTTGTCGCGGTGAACGCGGGTGCGGCGGCGCCGACCGCTGGATCTGCGGGGATCGCGCTAAAGTCGCGGTTATCGCGCAGCCATTGAAACGCGGCGATCATGCCCATGACGGCGACAAGAAAGAGGCCGAGCGAAAGCCATGAGCCGCGCTGGTTCGCGGATCGCGATGTTGTCGACGCAGGCGGCGCGGTCGAAACGGGATCGGATGACATGCGAGCACTCCGGCTGAAAGTCTTGTGCGCGCCAGCCCCCGGCTGGCGCTTCGTGCACAGCACTGCTACCCTCTAGAGTAGTCGAGCGCGTCCAGAAAACATTCGTTCACACGGTCGAAGCGAGTCGCACGATGGCGATCCCTACAAGCAAACCCTTACTCGACACCGCGCTGGCCCCCATCCGCGAGAAGGTGCTCGCCGGCGAGCGCCTGTCGCACGCCGACGGCGTGACGCTCCTGCAGACCCGCGACATCTTCACCGTCGGCGAGTTGGCGAACCTGATGCGCGAGCGGCTGCACGGCCGCCAGGCGTTTTACAACGTGAACCGGCACATCAACTACAGCAACCTGTGCGTGCTGCGGTGTAAGTTCTGTTCGTTTTATCGCACCTACAACGCGAAGGGCCCGCAAGTAGACGACGCGTATGAGCTATCGGTGGAGGAGGTTGCCGACCGCGCCGCCGACGCCGCCGCCCAGGGCGCGACCGAGGTGCACATCGTCGGCGGACTGCACCCCACGCTGCCATTCAGCTACTACACCGACATGTGCCGCGCGATCAAAGCCCGCTGTCCCGAGCTGCACATCAAGGCGTTCACCGCGATCGAGATCGTGCACTTCACCCGCATCAGCAAGCCGCGCCTCACCATCGCCGAAGTGCTGACCGAGTTGCGCGCCGCCGGGCTCGACAGCCTGCCCGGCGGCGGGGCGGAGATCTTCGACGATCGCGTGCACGACGAGGCGTTCAAGAACAAGGTCGGCGAGAAGCACTGGTTCGACGTGCATCGCACCGCGCACGAGCTGGGCATTCCCAGCAACGCGACGATGCTCTACGGGCACATCGAAGGCGCCGACGAGCGCATCAACCATCTCATCAAGCTGCGTGAGCACCAGGATGCGTCGATCGCCGAGCGGGCGGCGAAGTTCAACTGCTGCATTCCGCTGTCGTTCATTCCCGACGGCAGCGAGTTTGGGCATTTGCCCGGCCCGACTGGCTTGGACGACTTGCGCACCCTCGCCGTCGCGCGACTGATGCTCGACAACTTCGCACACATCAAGGCGTTCTGGATTATGCAGTCGCCGAAGCTGGCGCAGGTGGCGCTGAACTGGGGCGTGGACGACTTCGACGGGACCGTGGTGTGGTACGACATCACCAAGCGCGAAGGCGGCGGCGCCACGCATCAGGAGCTGACGATTGATCAGATTCGGCGGCTCATGCGCGAGGCGGGCTGCGAGCCAGTCGAGCGGGATACGCTTTATCGGCCGGTCGAGCGATTGTCGCTGGTATAGCGTGCCCGCCGTCTTTTCCGGTAGCCCGAAATTCCGCCCCCATTTTCGCGCCCGTCGCTACGGTTAGCCGTTGCAAGTGGCCCCCGTCGATGGTTATATTAACTTCCCGCGAGAGTCTTTAGAAACAGTTCCATGTCGGCGATCGGCCGACCCAGCGATACTCACACGATGTGCGCCGCCGCGGATTCATCCGGCGAGGCGCAAGCCTGTGGAGGTCAGTGCAATGCACGCAGAGCGGTGTTTGGTTGGCGTTCGACGTGGCTTCACGTTGATCGAATTGCTCGTCGTCGTGGCGATCATCGCGCTGCTGATTTCGATCTTGCTACCGAGTCTGGGCCGCGCACGCGAGCAGACGCGGCAGGTGATCTGCTCGTCCAATTTACGGGGCATGGGCCAGGCGATCGCGCTCTATCAGAACGATTGGAACGGCAGCAATCCGGGGCCGATTCACCCACCGATCTACCGCGAAGGCGGCGATGCACTCTACAACGACCCGGACGCGATGTTCGAACCGCTGGGTCCGGGCACCCGAGAGTGGTATCTCATCACCTTCCTCGCGCCGATGATGGGCGATGACGGGACGCACGAGTTTTCCGACAAGCTCGCCACCTGCCCCACGGCTCAGAAGGTCAACCCTGACGCCAATTTTGATCCGGACCAGTTGGTGAAAGACGGTACGCCCCACCGCCCGTTTCACTATCTGCCCAACAGCTGGCCAAACACCGACCCAGATCATTACTTCGGTTGGACGAACATCGGCGCGTCATGGCAGGGCGTCGCCAACGCGGCCTCATTTCGTCGACCCAAAAAGATCGAACAGATCCCGCTGCCGGCGAATGAATGGGCGATCGGCGATGCATGGACGCAGAAGCTCCCGGACCAGTTCATCCGTCCGGGCGTGTTCGCCGACGGCCAGGTGGTTGGTACGTGGCAGATTGATCCGGACGTAACATCGTCAGACGATCCGCTCCCCACGACGCCGGTGCATGGTGAGCGCGACGTCACCGTTCTGCTCTTCTTTGATGGTCACGCCGAGAAATACAAAGGTATTGAGACTTGGTGGATCGATTTGCCCGGCAACCCGAGCGAGGCGTTGCTCGCAGCGCGGAACGGCGACTAGCACGCCAACGCGGTTTTTTGCCTTGAACCGATCACGCTCGTCGTGGTACGCTATCAACAAGCTCGGGTTTCGGGCTGTGAGAGAGTCAGAAGCAAGATTTCATTGAGAGTCTGAGAAGACGCCGCAGCGTCTTCCACATCCTGCGGAGGAAGAAGAGTCATGAAGCGAAATCTGATTGTTTGCGCCGCACTCGCGATTGCGGCCAGCACGGCGATGGCCAACGAACTCACCGTGTCACTCGGCGTGCGCGAGACCGGCGGCAATGGTCAGCCGGTCGGCGGCTTCGGCGGCGGCTCCAGCGGCCAGATCGAGTGGTTCAACCTTGACGAGCAGGTCGTCGCCCTCGACGACACCTGGCAGCAGCTCACCTTCGACCTGTCGGCCACCGGCATTTCCGCCACCAGCTTTACCGGCGACGGCCTCATCGACGAAGCCCTCGGCACCATCGAGCACCTGCGCCTGCTCAACAGCGGCGGCGTGACTTCGGACATCACGATCTGGGTCGACAAGCTCTCGGTCACCTTTGACGACTTCAACCCGATCATCCCGCCGCAGACCGTCGAGATCAGCACGTTCGACGCCGACCCGAACGGCGCCCCATGGGCCGACGGCACGGAAGTGATGTTCCAGGAGCCGGGCTTCTCGGGCTCGACCGATCAGAATCTCGACCCCGCCGGCCCGAACGCGTCGGGCGTGGACAACACCGTCGGCTTTGACGACAGCTCGTCGACGCGCGCCGACTTCCGCTTTGTCGACGCGACGACCTCGAACTGGATCCGTTACACGACTTTCGGCTCGACGCTGCCCGAGAATTCGCCCGTGCTGCCGCTGGCGGATGGCGCGACCTATTCGTCGGCGACGCTGACGCTGTGGATCAAGGGCATTCCGGAGCCGACCAGCCTCGCGCTGCTCGCTCTCGGCGCCCTGATCGCTCGCCGCCGCTAGATACGGCTTAATCGCCGCACGGCGTTAAGCCGGTCGGCCGTTCGGTTTTCATGGGACGCTTGCAATCGGGACTCTGCTCTGCCTCTGGCCTCGGTGCGAAGCCAGGTAGAGGAGAGTCCCGCTTTTTTCTCGCCCTGACCCCACCGACCGTGGGCCGGGCCCGCTACGAACGAGCGCGTTGTGCGCTGCAGTCGCTCAAAGTGAGACATGGAAGCAGAGAAACTCGGAGGTCCTCATCGTGCGCGTAGCCCCAGGATTGCTCGGGTTGCTGCTGAGCTTTGCGACGGCGCAAGCCGCGTTTGCTCAGTTCAGTCAACTCATCACCGACTTTGAAGAGCCGGAATTCGTCACGTTCAACAGCGAAGTCATGTTCCGCGACCCACGCGTCTCGGGCACGACCGAAGGCGTGCAGCCCGCCCCGGCCATCGCCGACACCTATCTGACTGACGTCACCATCGACACCTTCTCGCGCGCCAACTCGCCGACCCGCTCGAGCGCCACCATCTGGAGCTGGGTCGACGCGGCCGACCCGACCGCGCTCATCCGCCTGATCACCTTCGAGTCTGAAGAGCTGCGCAACCCCGCGCTGCACCTCGGCGGCAAGGTGCGCATGTGGGTCTCGGCCCGCGCGTTCACCGACGCGACGCTGAGCACGCCGGTCAATAACGCCAATCTCTTCTTCGCGATCGACGTGCGCGAGACCGGCGCCGGTGCGGCCCTCGGAACCGATGGCGGTGAAGCCGGCGACGTCGAGTGGGTCGGCCTCACGGCGCGCCCCACCGAGATCACCGCTGGCGACAACGGCGTCTGCGACACGACCGCCGATCCGAACAGCGACGACATTCAGGTGATCGCGCCCGGGCAAGGCGGCCTGCCGTCGTTCGCGATCTGTGTGACGCCGGGGCCGGATGGCGTCCTTCAGACCGAGCAGGCAGGGGACGACGGTCGCTTCGTCACGCCCCGCGGCTCGATCAACGTCCCGTCGGACGGCGTGATGCGTTTGTACGAGTTTGATCTGCCCGCGCTCGATGCGGCGGATGCGGTCTTCAGCCTCTCCGGCGACGGCGACCTGCTGGCGACGCCGAACAATCGCGGCACGCTCTCCGGCGTCGTGTTCACCAATGATCCGAACAACAGCGCCGTGAGCGCGCAAACCTGGCTGATCAACATCGACGACGTCGAGTTCGAGGCCCCGCTGCCCGACCCGCCGTTCGTGCAGATCGATCCCGAGCAGCCGCGTCCGCTGGACGAAGAGGTCACGATCGACGGCATCGATCCGAACGCGACGCTGGTCGAACTGGTGGCGGTCAACGCCGGCGGCGAAACCGTGCTCGCTTCGCTCGACCCAATGGGCGCGACCTCGGTGCTCGTGCCGACGCAGCCGCTCGCCTCGGGTCTCAATCTCGCGACGCGCCAGACGCTGAATGGCGTGTCGAGCGACAACTCGTCCGTCGTGCGCGTCGCGTCGGCCGGCAACGGTCCGCTGCGGATCGCGATGGCGGTGCGTGAGACGGGCGCGTTTGACACGGGCCTCGGCTGCGGCGCCGATGGCACGGGCTTCGACCCGGATCAGCCGTCGACGCTCGAATTCGTCGGTGCGAGCGGCCAGGAAGGCTTCGGTGTGCCGAACGCGCCGACCTTCAACCCCAGCCCCGACTGGATGGAGATCCAGTTTGATCCGTGCGATGAGACCTTCGGCGTCGCACAGTTCAGCGGCAACGGCGTGCTCGACCTTAACGAGTTTGGCGCGACCGACGGCGTGTGGGAAGGCCTCTACTTCCGCATCGACGAAGATTCGCCGACCGTTGGTCCGTTCACCGCGTACATCGACGACATCGTCGTGAAGGATCGCAACGGCGTCGAGGTGTGCCTCGTCGACGACTTCGAGAGCTACACGCCGGGCGACGTCGTGGTCGCCGACTTCAGCGGCAACGGTCAGGCCGACACGTTGGCCGATCCGAACAGCGACGACGTGCAGGTGGTTTCGCCGGGTACGCCGACCTTTGGCGGCCAGATTCTGGTTCGCCCGGGTCCCGACGGCATTCTGCAGACCGAGTTGGGCGGCGATGATCTCTTCTCGACTATTCACGCCCGCTTCAACTTCCCCGGCGTCGCGGGCACGAGCGTTGGCCTGTCGAACACGCCGGACCTTACGGCGGTGACCGCCGAGCAGTCGTTCAGCGGCTCGCAGTCACTGTTGGTTCAGTGGGGCTTCTCGGACACGGCGAACCTCGAGAGCGTGCTGCGGCTGACCTCGAACGGCTCGCTGGCAACCGATGCGCCGGAGTCGTTCATCGGCCCCGACCCGGTCATCCCGATCAGCTCTGTGCCGGGCACGCTGTGCGATAACCCGGACGGCCTGATTTACAGCATTCGCCTGCTGCTGCTGCCGCCCGACGTTCCCGGCGACTGCGATCAGGACGGCGACGTCGACCTGTTCGACGTCGCCTGCATTCAGGACTGTGCGTCGAACGATCCGGCGGCGAATGAGTGCGTGTTTGTCGACATCGCGCCGAAAGATGCAACCGACGGCGTTGTCAACGGCGACGATTATCAGCTCTTCCAGTTCCTGGTCGTCGGTCCGTAGTGATCACCTGACGCCGACTGCCGGCCCCGCGCCGGCAGGAACACAGGTCCGAAGCGCGGCGCCCCGCAGTGTGGTTCACACGGCGGGGCGCTGCCGATTTATGGACTTGCGTGGTTTGAGTCAAACGGCGTCAAACGACACTGTTTGGCTTCTGTGGCTTACGGGTTATACTTCACGCAGGCGAACGCGCGCGGCACGGACCAGGGTCGCGGCGCGGTCGCCGCATTGTCATGACGGGGCGTGGGTTCGCCGGGGCCTTCGCCAAGAGAGTCCATAGGCCCGGAAATTGAAAAACTCCTTGGAGGAGGAATGGCCATGAAGCATCTGCTGGTTGCAGCGGTCTGCGCCGCGCTGACGAGCGCCGCCAACGCCGCGTTTCTGTTCGAGATCGACACCGATGGCGCCGACGACGGCGTCCTGACGCTCAACCCGAACTTCAGCTTCGGCGGCGACACCACCACCGCGAGCCAGAGCTCGGCGAGCTCGGCGTTCGGCACGAACGGCGCCGACAGCATTTTCGGCGGCGACGGCAACGTCGATCCCGACACCTACGTGTACACCTACGACCCGTCGGTTGAAGGCGACAACCTCGTCGTTCCGGCTGGCACGGACTTGGGCGACGGCGTGCTCGCGAGCGGTCTGGCCGCTGGCGGTGCGGGCGTCTACAACGTCTTCGCGACCTGGCCGCTGAGCTCGAACATCAACCCCGCCGGCGCCAACTTTGACGTGTCGACCGCCGGCGACGCGTTCACGGTGTCGGGCCTCGACCAGAACGGTCAGGGCAACGCCTGGATCTTGCTCGGCCAGATCAACTACACGTCGGGCCCGATCACCGTCACGCAGACGGCGAACGTCAACTCGTTCGTTTCGATGCGCGCCTACGGCCTGCTGTTCGAGCCGATTCCCGAGCCCACGACCCTGTCGCTGCTCGGCCTCGCTGGGCTGCTGATTCGTCGCCGCTAAGGCGCCAGTCGCTTCGCAGCACATCGCTCGTCTTGCCGCCCAACGCCGACTCGCATTTGAATCGCGGGTCGGCGTTTCGCTTGCGCGCTTGCACCCCTGGTTCGCGCCGAGGACACTGCTGCGCGAATGATTCGCAAGCCGGTCACACTGATTACGGGGGCCAACGGCGAGATCGGTCATGGACTGATCGCGCACCTCGCCGATCACGCGCGCGACACGCAGGTCGTCGCGCTCGATCTCAAGCCGATCGACGAGGCGCTCGCCGGGCGCTGCGCTGCGACGATCGTGGGCGACATTCTCGACGACAAGCTGCTCGATCGCCTGATGAGCGAGTACGCCATCCACCACATCTACCATCTCGCCGCATTGCTCAGCACCCGCGCCGAGTTCGTACCCCATGCGGCCCATCAGGTGAACGTCGACGGCACGATGAACCTCTTGCGACTCGCGGCCGAGCAGGCCGCGTCGCACGGCGAGACCGTGCAGTTTCTCTTTCCCAGCTCGATCGCGGCGTATGGCCTGCCCGATGTCGAAACGAAACGCGCCGCCGGGCCGGTGCGCGAAACAGAGTACAACTTCCCCACGACCATGTACGGCTGCAACAAGCTCTACTGCGAGCAACTCGGCCGGTACTACACGCTGCACTACCGGCAACTCGCCGCCGAGCGGTCGCGCAGCGGCGTCGACTTCCGCGCCATCCGCTTCCCGGGCCTGATCAGCGCCGACACCCTCCCCTCCGGCGGCACCAGCGACTTCGCGTCGGAGATGATCCACGCAGCCGCGACGGGCGAGGCGTACGCCTGCTTCGTGCCCGCCGAGGCCCGGATTCCGTTCATGGCGATGCCGGACGCCATCACCGCCCTGCTGCGACTGGCGGCGGCCAACGCGGAGCGCCTCACGCAGCGGGTCTACAACGTCAGCGCGTTCAGCCCCACAGCGGGTGAGATCGAGGCGGTCGTGCGCAGCGCGTTCCCGTCCGCCGACATCCGCTTCGACCCGGATGCCGCCCGCACCCGCATCGTCGATTCCTGGCCGGCGGAAGTCGATGACGCCCCCGCCCGGCGCGACTGGAACTGGTCGCCGGAGTACGACTTTCGAAAGGCGTTCGACGAATATCTGATTCCGCGGATTCGCGAGCGCTACCGCCGGTAACGTCACGCCCCGACCGCCTCCGGTCATACGGCTTCGTCCGCGGCGGATGAGGCGTTACAAGCGGCGCCGCGGGCCGGTCGGCGGAAAACACGGCGCGAATCTGCTACAGTCAGGAGCGGTCAAGAGAATTCACCCGGTCGCCTCAACCCGACGAACGTATGCAAGACGCGAGCTTCTATCTCGAAACCTTCGGCTGCCAGATGAACATGCTCGACAGCGAGCTGGTCGACGGGCAGCTCCGCGCATTGGGCATGCGGCGTATAACGGCTGAGCGCGAGGCCGACGTCATTCTGTTCAACACCTGCAGCGTGCGCCAGCACGCCGAAGACAAGGTGCACTCGCGCCTGGGTCAACTCAAAGCGCTCAAACGCATGCGGCCCGATGTCGTGGTAGGCGTCATTGGCTGCATGGCGGAGCGCGAGAAGGATGACCTGTTCGTGAAGCAGCCGGTCGTCGACGTGCTCTGCGGACCCGGCGAGCTCGATCGTTTGCCCCAACTGCTGCGCGACACGCTGGCAAGTCGCGAACGCGTGGCGGCGCTCGCCGGCAGCCTCAGCCGCCGCTCGAGCACGCTGGCCCGCGCGCTCGAATACGACAGTCTCGAGGCGCTCGATCAGTCGCGCACCCCCGCCAACGACGCCCCGGTGCTGCAGAGCTACATCCGTGTGCAACGCGGCTGCGACAAGTTCTGCACCTATTGCGTGGTGCCGTTCACACGCGGTCCCGAGCGCAGCCGCCCGGCCGAGCACATCGTCGAAGAAGCCCGCATGCTCGCCGACCGCGGGGCGCGTGAGATCACGCTGCTCGGTCAAACCGTCAACAGCTACGTGAACCAGGACGACGGCCGCCCGGTGCGCTTCGCCGAACTCCTGCAACGCGTGCACGCCGTCGACGGCATCGATCGCATTCGCTTCGTCACCAGCTTTCCGGCTGACTGGGACGAAGACATCTTCCGCGTGATGCGCGACTACCCGAAGGTCTGCCCCTATCTACACATTCCGGCGCAGAGCGGGTCAGATCGCATGCTGCAGGCCATGCGGCGCACCTACACCGCCGACAGCTACCTGAAGCTGATGGACACCGCCCGCCGTTACATCCCCGACGTCGCGCTCGCCGGCGACTTCATCGTCGGTTTCTGCGGCGAGACCGACGACGACTTTCAGCAGACGATCGATCTGGTGCGGCGTGTCGCCTACAAGCAGATCTTCGTCTTCAAATACTCGACCCGACCGGGCACCGCCGCCGATCGCCGACAAGATGACGACGTTCCGCAGACGGTGAAAGCAGAGCGCAACCGCGAGCTGCTCGCCGTGCAGATGGAGATCATGGAGCGTCAGAAGCGGTCGCTGGTCGGTCAGACGTTCGAGGTGCTGGTCGAGGGCTACAGCAAGGTCGCGCGGAAGGCGCAGCGGGCCCGCGTCGCCAGCACCGGCCCGCACGGCGCGACGGTCGAAGGCGAAAGCTGGCAGCCCAGCGAGCAGGAGCGCGGCGCCGAGGTGTCGCTCGACAAAGCGAACCAGCTCATCGGGCGTACGCCGCACGACGTCATCGCTGTTTTCGATGGCGCCGCGGAGCATATTGGGGCGTTGGTCAATGTGACGATCGAAGACGCCAGCCCGCTAACGTTGTTCGGTCGGATCGCGTCGGTCGCGTCGCCGGCGCGCCGGCCGGTGAAGACGCAAAAGCCGCGACACGGGGCGCTGGCGGCGCTGCCGGTGTTGGAGCACTAGCCTGAACTCGCGAACCTAAACCCGCTCCCCCACCACCACAATCGCGCAATGACCGTTACGACAACTCCACCGCGCGCGGGCAGGAGCCGAGCACGTCGAGATGCAGACACAGCGGCCGCGCGGTCTCGATCGCGCCTCGCAGCTCGGGCTCGCTGGCGTGCCCATCCGCATCGACGAAAAAGTAGTACTGCCAGTTTCGCTGCCGGCTGGGGCGCGACGTGATCATCGTGAGGTTCACGCCGCTCTGGCGAAAAACATCGAGCACGTCGACCAGCGCGCCCGCGCGGTGCGCCGTCGTGAACATGATCAGCGTGTGGTCATCGCCGGTCGCTTTCGCCGGCGTATGCCCCAGCACGAAAAAGCGCGTGACGTTGCGCGGGTTGTCCTCCACGTTCGCCACCAGAATCGGCACGTCGTAGAGCTGCGCCGCCAGCGTGCTGGCGATTGCGGCGCTGCGTGGCTCCTGCGACGCGAGTTCCGCAGCGCGGCTGCTCGACCCGACCGGCGCCGCTTTGCTCATCAGTCCCGTTTCGATGAGCCAGTCGCGGCACTGGTCGAACACCTCCGGCTTCGAGTACACCCGCTCGATGTCGCCAAGGGCCGACCGCGAGAGCAGATTGTGGTGGATCGCGAGATTGATCTCGGCGCAGATGCGCACCTGCGTGTCGAGAAACGCGTCCAGCGTGTCGATCACACCGCCCCCGGTCGAATTCTCGATCGGCACGACGGCGAAGTCAGCCCGACGGCGGCGCACTTCCTCGAACACGCCGCGAATATCCGCCAGCGGCTCATACTCGACCGACGCGCCGAACTTCGCGGTCGCGGCGAGGTGCGAAAAACTGCCGCGCGGACCGAGATACGCGATGCGTTGCGGGCGTTCGAGCGCGATGGAGCCGCTCATGAGTTCGCGGTAGATCGCTTGCAGCACGCTGTCGGGGAATGGGCCGGGGTTGAGCTCGCTCAACTTGGCGTAAACCTGCTTTTCACGGTCGGGCGCGTAGACCGCGACATCGCGCTGCGCCTTGATCAGACCGATCTGCCGGGCCAACTCGCCCCGCTGGCTGAGCAGACGCACCACCTGCGCGTCGATCTCGTCGATGCGCGTCCGATGCTCGGAAAGCGCGGCGTCGATGTCGGAGGGCTGGTCAGGCATGGCGGCGGCGCTCGGCTCCATCACTTCCTGGCGGAATCGACACGGTGTTGCGGGCCACTATAGCAGCCCGCCCGCCGCCTTGCGCTCGCAGCGGGGCGCCCTGCGTTTGAGCGCGCGCACGCGCCCCGAAGACGACCGGCGCGGACGCCATCGTCTTATGCGATCTCCACTTGCTGCGGCATGGTCAGACCGATTTGCTGCGCCAGTTGCTGCAGATGAGCGCCGCTCGCCGGAATGCACGGCACAACCTCGGCCGCCCGGTCGCGAACAAGCGGCACGGCGTCGGCGGCGGGCTGCGGTGCTGAGTCGATACCCAACAGCTGTCGCCACGTGCGCTGCCGCGCGGCACGATAGGCGGCAGCTTCTTCGGCAAGACTGGCCCCGTCTGTTACCCGTCGGATCCGCTCGGCGATTTCGAACGCCTCGTGGACGCCGACATTCATGCTCTGCACCCCCGCCGGCCCGGTGGTGTGGGCGGCGTCGCCGGCGAGCCAAACGCCGCTCGTCGCGAATTGGCTCGCCAGCCGCCGCTCAAAACGCACCACGACCGCCCACCGCAGATCAGAAACCGATGACTTAAACCACGGAGCCCGCTCCGACAGGTGCGTCTCGAGCAATCCGAGGTCGAGCTGGGCGTAGTTGACGCCCCCCAGTTGCACCAGATTGCGCTCCTTCACGCGATCCGCGCTCAGCACGTCGTCCTCGTTGATCTCAAAACTCCAGCGCACAAAGCCCGATGGCAACGGCCACAGCGAACTCAAGCCGTGCGCGTCGAAGACCAGGCGCAGGGCCTGCGGATCGGGCGGCGTCGCCCGAAACTCGAACACCGCAAACGTCTGCGGCGTTCCGCACGCGACCCAGTCGACGTCAAGCCGCGATCGCACCGTGGACTCATGTCCATCCGCGCCGACCACGTGCCGCGCCCGCACCTGCCGTTGGTGATCGATGACCTCCTCCTGCCCGGCGACGGCGTAGCCGACCGAGTCGGACCCCAGGGCGTCGATCGTGGCGACACAGCCGCCGGCCGCTTCCCCGGTCAGTTGGCTCAGTCGCCGGGCCCACTGGACATGCACTCCCGCGGCTTGCAAAGCGCGGACAAGGTAGCCCTCGAATACGTCCTGCCGAGTGACGAGCACGTAGTTGTAGGTGGCGTCTAGCTCCTGAAGATGCATCACCGCTTGCACGTCGGTTTGATCGAGCAAGGCGACGCGTCGGACCTGCAAACCGTCATCGATCAATGGATCGATATCGACGTACGCCCGAAGCGCATCGAGCACCGACGCGTGGAGCGCTAACGCGTAGCTGTGCGAAGCAGGCCGCAGCGCCGCGTCAATGATTTCGACCTGCAGGCCGCGGTGTTTGAGTGCGAGAGCGGTGGCGAGCCCGACCGGTCCCGCCCCAACGACCAGAACGTCGACATCATGCATGTGCATCCCATCAACTCCCGTGCCACCCCCCCGCGCTGCCCCCAAACGCCGCACTGTGTCGAGCATAGCTTTATGAGATCAATTTGTCTAGATAAATCGCCGCAACGGAATCGCCGCGTCGGGTTCGCGGCGGCCGGTTCCGACGCAGCGTCGCGTCCCGTAGAATGCTCGCGCCGGCCGTGAACGACGGCCAGCGCCCGGGCGGCTAGCTCAGTTGGCTAGAGCGCTTCCCTTACAAGGAAGATGTCGGGGGTTCGAGTCCCTCGCCGCCCACTCGTCTCGTCGTCGCTGCTTCGTGAGTTCCGCCGCAGCCGCCGAATTCCTTTATCAGAAGAGACGGGAGTGGATGGGAATCGAACCCACCGAGGGTCGCGGGTGCGGCCCTCCAACGGCTTTGAAGGCCGCGGGAATCACCAGATTTCCGAACACTCCCAGCACGCCGCGCGACCCGACGCGGTCGCGGTCGGTGTCCGCCGACATCCGCTCATGCAGCAGCGCGGGCCAGCATACCGCAAACTCCCACATCGAGACGGCCCGCCGGCGCCCCCCGTCGTTCCGGACGTCGTTCGGGTCGCGTCGAACGACGCAGCACGCCGCCTGACGCCCGATACGACCGTCGCCAGCGTCACGTCACGCCCAAGTGCGAACCGTACGACCGCACCCGTCGGGGCCGTGACCGGCAATTGTCGACTCATATAGGGGAAAATAGCCGTTGCAATCGTTGACGCCCGCTGGTTAGCGTGCAAGCAAGTGTTCGGCAGTCGCGCTCGTCGGCGGTCGTCCCGCCACGCTTCGCGTCATTTCAAAACCGCGTGACTGCGCCATGTTGCCATTGCCGCTTCAGGAGGCCGCTGACATGCGTGCGCGCCATTCCATTGTCAATCGTTATTCCATTGTCAATCGTTGCGCCCCACTGCTCGGACTCGTCGCAGTCGCACCGCTTCTCGGCGGCTGCCCGACCGCGATGACGACCGACGCGAACCTGAGCGACGTCGCTGCACTCACGGTCGTCACGGATGAACTCGTCGAGGTGATGACCGGAGCCGAGCAGATCGCGGCGTTTAACGCGTCGAAGGTCGAAGGCGCAGCGCAGCCGGTGACTGACGTCATGCAGATGAAGCTGCAGGACGCGATCAACACGCTGCTCGACGGCGGCGCCGAGGAGCAGACGCAGCTCGAAGCGGTCGATCAGGTCATCGAATCACTGTTCCTCAGCAACCTCGTGGTGCTGCCGACCGCCGGCGTGCCCGAGGCCGATGTGCCGGTGCAGATGTGGGAGCAGGGCATACAGAACGCGATCGACGCGCTCGGCGCCCACATCGAACCGATCGCGCCTGGCACCGACAACACCAAAGCCGCGGCATGGGAAGCGCGCAACTTCCTGCAGGTGTTCCAAGAGGCGCATGCGGTGATCGCACAACAAACCGCGCAGTGCGCACCCGACAATCTCCGCGGCCAGTTCTGCGCCCCGCTGCTCGCCGATGACGAGACCGGCGTCGACATCGACACGGTCTATCCTGGCTTCAGCCGCGCCATCCGCAGCCCGTTCCCGATCAACCAGACCGGCGGCGGCGAGATCAGCGAACAGGTGATCGTGCCGGGGACCATCGCGGATGGCGAGTGCTCGGTGGTGCTGAAGGAGATTCAGGGCGTGCGGGCCCTGCTGCGTCCGGTGCTCATCCCGATCTGGGTCGAGCCGTGGACCGCACGCGCGACGATCGTCGGCTTCCGCACCGTCTGGGTGATCGAGTTCATCCCGGCCGAGTATCTCAAGACCATCACCTACTGCAACGCTAACGGAACGGTGAACCAGGACGTGCAGATCGTGGTCGTCAACGAGCGCGAACTGCTGCACTTCTGGTCGTACCTGAAGAAGCACGTGCTCATCGGGCCGTGACCGGAGGGCCTGAGCGAACGCCTGGCCGACATCCGCCACCTCTGTGGAGCCGATTGATGCAAACACTTCCTGCGACGTGCCTGGCGGCAGTGCTGTGCTTGTCGGCCGCACACGCCGCGGCGCAGCCGAGTTGCGGATTACCCGGCGCCGGCGCGTGCTGCGCGGCGAACAGCACGCCGGGATGCGACGACGGCGCCTGCTGCGCCGTCGTGTGCGCGCTGGATTCATTTTGTTGCGATGTGGTGTGGGACGCGACCTGCGCCGCACTCGCCGAGATGAACTGCGCGCCAGGCACATGTCCGGGCGTGTGCCCCGGAGAGGGTGATTGCTGCGCCGCCAACGGCACGCCGGGCTGCGACGACCCCGCGTGTTGCGGCACGGTTTGCAGCATCGACCCCTATTGCTGCGATGTGGCGTGGGATGCGAGTTGCGTCGCGCTCGCCGAAGCGAACTGCGCGCCGGGAACCTGCCCGGGCGCTTGCCCCGGCGAAGGTGATTGCTGCGCCGCGAACGGCACACCAGGCTGCGATAACGAGGCCTGCTGCGACACGGTCTGCAGCATCGACCCGTACTGCTGCGACGTGGCGTGGGATGCGAGCTGCGCTGCGCTCGCCGAGGCCAATTGTGCCGCCGGCACATGCCCTGGCGCGTGTCCCGGCGAAGGCGCATGCTGCACCGCGAACGGCACGCCCGGCTGCGACGAGCCGGCTTGCTGCGACACGGTCTGCGCCATCGACCCGACCTGTTGCGACTTGGCGTGGGACGCCGACTGCGCCGCGTTAGCCGCCGCAAACTGCACGCCAGGCACGTGCCCAGCGGCCTGTCCCGGCGAAGGCGATTGCTGCGCCGGCAACGGCGCCGCGGGCTGCGACGACCCAGCCTGCTGCAACACAGTGTGTGCGATTGATCCGTACTGCTGCGATGTGTCGTGGGACGCGAGCTGCGCCGCGTTGGCGCTATTCAACTGCGCACCAGAATTGCCCTGCTTCGGCGATACGACCGGCGACGGCGTCTTCAACGCGGCTGACAGTGTTGATCTCTACGACTGCTTCAGCGGTCCCGAGAACGTGCCGCAGCCGCCGGGGCCCATCCAACTCGATGACTGCCTCGACGCGTTCGACACGAACGTCGACTTCGACGTCGACGTCGCCGACCTCGCGGTGTTGCAACAGTTGATCGGTCCCTAGGCTCCGGCGGCGGCGAGCCACGATCACCCTTCATCGCGACGCGCGGGCCGCATCGCGCGATACATCGCGTGCGCCGCACCGCACAAAATCACCGGCACGCCAAAGCAGAAGTTGCCAATCGCCACCTGCAGCGCCGCGGCGGTTTGGGGCATCAGCAGTCCACGCACGCCGGTCAGCGCCACATTCAGCCCCAGGTAGAGATCGTCGTCGTCGCGGCGGGCGAACGCGAGGTGGCCCAGCGGCCAGGCGAGCATACCCCCGGCTTTCGCCACGCCGGCGCAGATGCGCGTCGCGATGATGATGGTGAGCGCGAGCGCGGTTGCGTCGGGCGCGACGTAGAGCATCAGCATCGCCGCCAGCACGCCCGCATGCGCAACCATCCACAGCCCACTGTTCCAGATGCGCACGGCGATGATCCCGTGCCGATCAAAAAACCGCGCCCAGGGCAGCGTCGTCAACAGAATCACGAGCGACGGCGTGGAGCTCATGATCAGAACCGACGTGAGATAGTCGAGGCCGAACTGCGTGGTCAGCACGATGACCAGCACCGGGTCCGTAAAGAAGTTCGACGACCCGAGCAGGAACTGCGCGGTGAGATAGTGGCGATAGGCGCGGTCGCGCTGCAGAATCTGAGCCGCTTCGCGCAGCGTGCCCCCCCGCCGTCGGTCGCGGCGCGCGGCGCGCGTGCGGCGGAGGTCACGACTCTCGCGGCGCACGCGAATGCGGCTGAGCGGGACGAGTGAGAGCAAACCCACCAACGCCGCGCCGGGATAGACGAACCGGTAGGCGTATGGATCCCAGTCGTAGAGCAATCCGAGCGCCGCCGGCGCGATCAGCATGCCAAAGTTGCGCAGATTTTGCATGCGCCCTGTAATCTGCGCCCGCTGCGTAGCCGGGTAGTTCGCCCCCCACAGCGACACGCGCAGCGTGATCAACCCCGACCACAAGACGTAAATCGCGGAGAGCTGCAACGCGAACAGCCAGGCGCCGGCGGTTTCGGTAAACGGCCCGATGGTGACCGTCGTGCGCTCGGCCGGTGTATACGCCAGCCCCCCTACCAACACCGCCGTCGCCCCGCTGATCATCACCATCGCGGGGATGCGGCGTTTGCCGCGTAACGCGGTGGCCCACCACATGTTGAGGATGTTCGCGAGGATGGGGATCGACCAAACGAAGGTCGTGAGGGCCGGCGACGCGCCGAAGGTCTTGCGCGCAACGATCGCATTGAGATTCGCCTCGATCGTCCCCGCCAGCAGCACCCACAGGGCGTAATGCCGCAATTCGGGCGCGAAGTCGCGCCGAACGGAGAGCGGAACGTCGTCCAAATCGAACAGTCTGGTCAGGCGGGTGATCAAACGCTTCGGGCTCCGCGACGGATACTACTGCCGATTCAAAAGTTACGATGGCGGCCGGCTTGCGTTTCCCACCCACGACGCCGATGAAACGTTAAGCTATGGCTGCGGTCGCGTGAGGCGGCCGTTCGCGACTAAGGCCGACGGGGTGCGGCGGCGGTCGCCGCGCAGAGAGGTAGCTGCCGATGTTGATTGCTTTCTCGCCGATCGGCCCGACGGGCATGATCGTCATTGGGATCGTCGCGTTGCTGTTGTTCGGCAACCGGCTGCCCGAAGTGGCGCGCTCGCTGGGACGGGCGATGAACGAGTTCAAGCGCGGCCTGAAAGACACGCAAGACTCGATGCAAACTGAAGAGGATGACACGGCGGACCGCGAGACGCCGCAGCTCAACGAGCCGGCGCAACAAGCGGACGCCGCGAAGCAGAAGAAGGAAGAGGTGGCGGTCCCGCGCGACAAGTAACCCGCGCCCTGCCGACCCCGCCCGCCGCGCCTGTCATCCGCCACCCCATTCCGCCATAGTACGTTGCATGGAAATTTCGACTGGCGTGCGGCCCGGCCGGCCGCACCTCGCCTTCATTCTCAGCTTCGTGGCCCTACTGGGCGCGCTCGCGCTCGCCCAGCTTCAGAGCACCGCCAAGCGCAGCCTCAGCGATGAGGTTGCGATACCCGGAGCGCCGCTCGCCTTGCGACTCCCGACCGGATGGCTGGCGTCGGAAGAAACGCCGGGACTCTTCTTCCCCGACTCACCCCGCGCCCGATCGGTTCGCCTGGCGTACCTGAAGGCGATCACGATTCGCTACGAGCGGCGACCATTTTTCACCCCGCTGTTCCGCAGCACCACCCCGGCGCGAATCGGTGCGTGGCCCGCCGTGCTCGAGCAACGCGTCGATCGGTCGGTGATCCCCAACGTCTCACTCCTCGAACTCACCGCATATTCGCCGCGCGGCGACGTCGTGCAACTCACCCTGCAGACGCGGCTCGGCATCAATCAGGCCGACTACGGGCTGCTCGACGCCGTCGCGCGTTCCGTCCGCGTGACTGATCCGGCGCTCGAACGCCCCGCCGACGACGTCTTACAGCAGATGGGGCTCGCGCTCCCGCTCGACGAATCGTGGCGGATCGCGCCCGCGGCCTTTGGCGGCGTCTCATCGCTACACTTCGGCGGAACGATCGGAGGGTTGCCGCGCTGGGCCGTTAGCATCCACCGCACCTGGCTCGGACCCGGGCGCGATGCGGCCGCCTTGGCGCAGGCCAGCGCGGCGGCGCTGGGTGACCTCGCTTCCGCCGCTCCGATGGGCCGCATCGAGCGCGACGACAACGCGGACGCGGTGGTCGTCGCGATCGGCGAGCGCGGACTCACGCATGTCGCCGTCATCGCCGCAGGCGCATCTGAAGCGGTCATCTGTCACGCGTTCGCCATGGATCCCGACGCCCGCGGCGCCGCGGAGCGCGCCCTGCGGCGCATCGCGACCGAGGTGCGCTTCGAGGGGGAAAGCCCCTTCGCAGCATTCGACCGCGCCCGCGCGAAGGGGGCGGAGTTGGTCAGCACGCTGCGACAGCGCGGCCCCGCGGCGTGGTGGGGACGTGAACCATCGTTCAGCTATTACGTGAGCCGCTCGATCCGCGACGGCCGCGTCGCGATGCAATGCCGCGCGACGATCGCCGGCGATCCGCAACAGGGTTACGTCGGCGCATCGTGGGAGCAAGACGCTTCGACAACGCCCAGCACCGCGCAGAACGAGCGCCGCTGGCTGCTCGACGCTGAAACCGGCGGCTATCAAGAGATTGGATCGTGGTACGAGCGCGACCGCCTTGGCGCCGTGCGTCAGGTGCGGAGCCGTCGCGAGGTGCAGCCGAGTAGTTCGGCGCCGGTCACGATCGAGCTGGCGGGAAGCGGCGCGCAAGTCGAACGCTCGCTGAACCCAACCGACGTGTTCATCGCGCGGCCGCTCGAAGCAGCGCTGCTGGCGCGCGTGGCGGCGAATCGAAGCGGGCCAGCCCTAATCGAAGCGACTGTGCCCGACGGAATCGGCGTGCAGTTCCGCTGGGTCGAGAGTCAGCCGAACGCCGCTGACGACGAGGTGTGGGTCTGGAGCGACATCTGGCCATGCGGCACGCGGTATGTGTTCGACGAAGACGGCTGGCCGATCCAGGTCGAGCGTCCGCACTTGGAGCTGCAACGCGTGTCGCGCAACATCGCACTCCGTCGCACCAGCGCACTGCCGGATGAGCAGGCGCTCCTCAGACTGTTTGCGGACGACGCGCGGCAGTAAGCCGGTCTTTGAGCTATCACTGGCGGGGAGCGCGGCGCAACAGAGAACGACGTCGCCGTAACCCGGTCAACGCCAAGACGAGCGCATGTCACAACTCGCTCGGCGTGGCCCGTCGACTACGGCGCCGTCGTATCGATGTCGAAGCGTTTCGCGAAAAGCTCAAAAGACAATTGATGGAAGATGACATGGTGCGGAGGCGACTGTTCTCAGCAGCGCGGCCCGATTGCGGTCGAGGGCGCGCCGCACGTGGCGCTCACGGCACGTGGACGAGATGGACCTGGGTCGATGAGAGAAGGATGGTCCGGTGATCGTCCACCTGCAAAGGTTCGTCGCTAATCGCACACAGCATCATCCGCTTACACCTTGGCAGTCTTCTTGCGCTTCGCGGTCTTCTTCTTCGCGACCTTCTTGGTCGACTTCTTCTTCGCGGCCTTCTTGGTCGACTTCTTCTTCGCGGTCTTCTTCACCGCCTTCTTGGTCGCCTTCTTCTTGGCGGCCTTCTTGACCGCCTTCTTCTTCGCGGTCTTCTTGACCGCTTTCTTCTTGGCGGCCTTCTTCACGGCCTTCTTCTTGGCCATCCGCAGCCTCCTGGAAAGGAACACAAAATACGACTACGCCACCCGTGGCGCAGCCTGACGATCATCAAAGCGAACACTCACGCGTTTGCTCACGCCGCTTTCCTCCATGGTCACGCCGTAGAGCACGTCGCAAGCCTGCATGGTTCGCTTGTTGTGTGTAATGATCACGAACTGTGAATGCTCCAGGAACTCCTGCACCACATCGTTAAACCGGCCGACGTTCGCCTCATCGAGCGCCGCATCGACCTCATCCAGAATCGCAAACGGCGAAGGTTTGCTCTTGAACACCGCGAGCAGCAGCGCCACCGCCGTCAGCGTGCGTTCGCCGCCGGAGAGCAACGAGATCGATTGCGGCTCTTTGCCAGGCGGCCGCGCGATGATCTCGATGCCGCACTCCAGCGGCTGCGCCGGATCCTCCAATACAATATCGGCCTTTCCACCACTGAAGAGTTTACGAAACAGCTCTCGAAAATGAAGCCGCACTGCTTCGAAGCACTCCAGAAAGCGCGTCTGCGACTCCGCGTCCAGCCGTTCAATCAGCGATTCAAGCTGCCTTTGCGAGTGCGTCAGGTCGTCGCGCTGTTGCACCATCTCGCTGTAGCGCGGCTGTAACGCCTCCAGTTCGTCAATCGCATCGAGATTGACGTGCCCCAGCCGAGCGATCTTCCCGCGCAGGTCTTCAATCTCGCTGCGCTCCGCCTCCCAATCACGCTCACTGTGTTCGTACGAGGCGTAAAGCGCCGCCAGATCGACATCCAGCTCGTCCTGCACGCGCGTCGCGAGATTCTCCAGGCGCAGCGATTCCTCCCGCACCGTCATCTCATGCGCGTGCCCGCGCTGCTCACTGGCTTCGATCGCCGCATGCAGCGTACGCGCGGCCGCGCTCCGCTCCGAGATGCGCTCCCGAACCGCCTCGACCGAAGCCCGCTGCTGCTGCACCACGTTGGCCTGCTTCTGCTCCGCTTCGGCCAGCCGCACCCGCTCCGCCGCGGCGTCATCCGCTTCGCGCGCCGCCTCTTGCGCGACCACGCCGCAGCGCTCCGCTTCCGCATTAGCGCTTTGTTCTTCTTCGCGAGCCGCGCTCAACTGCTCGTCGAGCTCGCGCGCGGCTTGTTCAGCCGCCGTGCGCCGTTCGTTCGCACCACTGAGCAGCACACGCGCTTCGGAAACGACGCTCGCGGCCGCGTCAACGGCTGACGCCAACCGCTCGACCTCCGCCGCGGCGGTCTCCACCCGCGCCTGCTCGGCCTCGGACGCGGCCCGCGCGTCGCCGGCTTGTTTCGTCAGGGCCCCGCGCCGCGCCTCCACCTCCTCGAGCGAGCGCTGCAACCCGCGCAGTTCGTTAGCGGCTGCGCGCTCGTCGCTCGCGATCCGCGCCAGCGCTTCCGCCGACTCCCGCAAACGCGTTTCATTCGCGACCTCCCGCCGCTGCGTCTCCGCGATCCGTGTGACGAGCGCGTCACGCTGCAAGTCGAGATCCGACAGTGCATCCGCCAAGGCCTGACGCTCGCGGGTCAGCCGCTCAAGGTGCGTTTCGACCTCGTCACGCTCAACGTGCAATGCGCGAATTTCGCTCTTGCGGCTCATCAAACTCTGACTCGCCGACGTGCCGCCCGTCGAGATGCCGCCCTCCGCCCCCACGACGACTCCATCCGGCGTCACGAACCGCCAGCCAGCAGGCGCGTCGGCTGCAAAGCTGAGCGCCGCCGACACCGACTCGACCAGCACCACGCGACGCAACAGGTGCTCGGCCAACGGTCGAAGCGATTCGTCGCATGTCACCCAGTCAGCCGCACACGCCTCCACACCGGGAAGCTGTTGATACGGGCGGGCGTCCGGCATTGGCTGCGGAACGCCGTTGAGCGCGATCACCGCGGCGTTCGACTCAGGCGCGCCGCGGCGGGCAAGCTCGTCGAGAAACGCGTGCGCGTGCCTCGCGACCACCATCCGCTCGCAACCCGCGAGGACCGCTTGCAAGCGCACGACGCGCGGGTCATCAATGCGGAGCAAGTCGGCCACCAAACCCAGCACGCCGGCATTGTGCGCTGCTGGGTCGTCGCGCCACGCCAGCAGTTGCTGCTCACCAGCCGCCACGCCTACGCGGCGACGTTCGAGATCCTCGAGCACACTCAGTCGCGACGAAACCGCCGCCCGGCGCTCTTTGAGTTCAGCCGACTCCTCATCCCTCGCGGTCGCCGCGGAGCGGTTCTCCGTCATCGAAGCTTCGAGTTGCGTGAGTTCGCCGCGCTGCTGCTCGAGGTCGGCGGTGAGGCCGCCAGCCGCCGCGCGGCAGGCGGCTTCACGTTCGGCGACTTCTGCTCGCTGCGTCTCGAGCCGTGCGGTGCGCGCCTGCAACTGTTCGATTTGGGTCGTGAGGCGCGCGTGCTGGTGGTCGACCGCATGCGACGCTTCCGCCACCTGGCTCGTCTGCTGCGCGGCGCTAAACGCCGCATCGCGCGCCGTCTCCAAAGCCTGACGCCCATTCGCGAGCAGTCGGTCGGCGGCGGCCTTGTCGTTCTGCGACGCCGCGAGGCGCTGCTGTGCCTCGTCGAGCTCGCGGCTGAGTTGCTGTAGCGCCTCCCGTTGAGTCGCGAGCCGCGCTTCTAACGCCGTGGTTCGATCGGCGATCGCTCGCGCGCGCTGCAGCGCGTGTTGCTGCTGCTCATGGCTGGCTTCGACGCGCAGCCGAGACTGACGCTCACGCTCGGCCAGCACGCCGGCCTGGTCGCGCAACGCGCTCTGCTCGCCCTCCGCCTCGCGCAAGACGGCTTCCGCCGCGCGCAGCGCCTCCTGCGCCGCGGCCGCTTCGGCATCCAATTCGCTTAGCGACGCGCGCTCCGCTTGCAGTTGCTCACGCACTTCGCGAAGCGCGGCGTTCGCCGCGGCCAGCGACTGAGTCAGCCGATGATGCTCGGCGAGCGACGCCGCGGCGCGCAGTTCGCGGAGCCGGGCGTCATATTCCACGAAGTTGCGGGCCTTGCCTGCCGCGAGCTTGACACTGCGTAGTTGTCGTTCGAGCTCGTCGAGCACATCGCCGAGGCGCAGCACGTTCTGCTGGGTCCGCTCGAGCTTGCGCTGCGCTTCGGCTCGCTGGGCCCGATAGCGACTGATGCTCGCGGCTTCTTCGAAAATTTCGCGACGCTGGACGGGATTCGCCTGCAACAGAATGTCGACGCGGCCCTGCTCGATGACGCTGTACGCCGAGACGGAGACCCCCGTATCGAGCAGCAAATCGCGGATGTCCTTCCGTCGCGCGAGTGCTCCATTTATCCGATATTCACTATCGCCATTGCGGTAGAGCGTGCGTGAAACGCTCACTTCCGGCTCCGGTCGATCGAGGAACCCTTCCGAGTTGTCAAACGTCAGCTCGACCTCGGCTGCGTTGGCGGCTGGCCGCGACCTGGAGCCGGAGAAAATCACGTCGAGCATGCGGGCGCCGCGCAGGCTGCGCGCGGACTGTTCGCCAAGCACCCACCGAATCGCGTCAACGACGTTGCTCTTCCCGCAGCCGTTGGGGCCGACGACGCCAGTCACGCCGCTGCCGAAATCGAAAGCGGTTCGGTCGGCGAAACTCTTGAAGCCGGCAATGACGACGCGTTTTAGCAGCATAGGCGCTGAGCTCCGGCGGATGGGCTGCTCAAGATATGGTTGTTAAGAGTCAGTCTAGTACAACTGGAAGTGTACCACAAGCGGATTGCGTTTGCAGGATCGGATCCCGGCGGCCCACGTTCGTTATCAGACTGTCTTGATAACTACGACAAATCAGGAAAGGTCGCTACCCATCGGGCTCAGCCGCAATCCACTTTTCGAGCAGTTCATCGTTTTTTTGCGCTCAACTAATTGATTCACCGTACTCGACTGGCTATAAACACGCTTGGCGGAAGGACTGAAGCATCACACCGCGACAGCACCTTTAAGAGTCACCGTTGTCGCGGGCTCACTCCCCTCCGCACATGATGGAAGCTGGTCCACGGAGGCGGGAAAGAACACCCTCCGCCCCAACCTTAGAGAGTCTCTATCTAGAGAGAGGAGAAAGCAATGAAGAACGTTCTCGTTATCGTGACGGGTCTCGCCGTCGCCGCCGCTACCGCTGGCGATCTGCGCATCTCGCTTGGTGAGCCGATCGTTGACGGCGATCCGACTCCGGATCTCCCCGGCGCCTACCCGATCGTCGTCGACACGGCCGACGCGGCCTTTTCGGTGACCTGGGGCGTCTGGGCCGAAATCGGCATCGACGCCAGTACCGGCGACGTCGATCAGTGGAACGGCGTCGGCGTTGACGTCGTCTCGAACGGCGCCAGCGTCACCACCGACATGCTGAACCGCGACTACGATGCGTCACCGTTCGGCACTCAGTTCCGCTGGGAAGACGGTTCCGACTTCGGCAGCGTGACCGGCGACGAAGACTTCTCGCTCGTCAACGTGACGCGCACCGGCCTCGGTGCCGGTTCGCTGCCGACGTCGATCGGTGGTGTCGATACTGATTCGTACTACGACGCCGCAGAGGATCGCCTCTTCTACCTTCTCGGCACCATCAGCATCGACGTGCCGCAAGGCTTCGAAGGTGACCTGTTCTTCGGCACCACTACGGCCGGCTTTGACCAGTCCGGTACCGACGATGAGACTGTCACGTTTGGTTCGGCCACCCCGCTCGGCGGCGAAGGCAAGTTCGAAACCATCGCTGACACGGCCATGGTTTCGTTCATTCCGGAGCCGGCCAGCCTCGTGCTCGTCGCGCTCGCCGGTCTCATGATCCGTCGCCGCTAGGCGGTAACGATCACCCAGAGATCGTCTGATATTGGGACGGGGTGGACGCGAGTCGCTG
>CAZLYU010000034.1:32425-36660 GCA_964563855.1 uncultured Planctomycetales bacterium
CCCTCGCTCTGATCGGGGGCGGGGGCCCCCCCGAGGGGGCCCCCCCCGTCCCCTTTTTGCGCGTCATCTTGTCCACTCCCCCCTTCGAAGCGTCGTCTCTCGCCGCGCGGTCCCCGATTGCCGTTCCCCACTGCCTCCCGGCGCGGGCGGCCCGCACATGCCACGCCGCGGTAAATCGTTGACCCCAGAGCACGCGTCAGACCCTGCCGCCACCCCGGTGCGTCCGTCTCCACCGCATCTATGGAAAAAGTCGTTCGGCCGCCAAATTATGAGACGTAGCCGCTCTTCCGCCGTGTGAGAATCGTGCGGCGCAGCCGCGACGCGGGTTTACCGGGACCGTCAGATCGTCGCCTGGCACTTTCCGCCAACATTTGCGCGATCTGAGTTGCCATTTGAAATCCGCGCTGCCTAGCCTTTGGCGTGATGCTTAGGTTCAAGGAGGCGGGAAGCAACCCTCCACAACATGAAATCTCTTCCAAAGAAAGAGGAGAAAGCAAGATGAAGAACGTTCTCATTCTCGTGACTGGTTTTGCCGTCGCCGCCGCCACTGCCGGCGATATCCGCATTTCGTTCGGCGAGCCGAGCGTTGACGCCGATCCGACTCCGGATCTCCCCGGCGCCTACCCGATCGTCGTCGACACGGCCGACGCGGCCTTCTCGGTGACCTGGGGCGTCTGGGCCGAAATCGGCATCGACGCCACGAACGGCTCGGTTGATCAGTGGAACGCCGTCGGCGTTGACGTCGTCGAAGGCGGCGCCACCGTCACTACCGACATGTCCAACACCGACTACAATCCGTCACCGTTCGGCACCCAGTTCCGCTGGGAAGACGGTTCGGACTTCGGCGGCACGTCGGGCAATCCCGAGACGGCCGGTCCGAACTTCACGCTCATCAACGTGACGCGCACCGGCCTCGGCAATGCCTCGCTGCCGCCGTCGCTCGGTGGTATGGACACCGACTCGTATTACAACGCCGGCGAAGATCGTCTGTTCTACCTGCTCGGCACCATCAGCATCGACGTGCCGCAGGGCTACGAAGGCGATATCTTCTTCGGCACCAACACGGCCGGTTTCGACCAGTCGCAAGTTGACGGTGAGACCGTCACGTTCGGTTCGGCCACCCCGCTGACCGGCGGCGACCTCTTCGGCGCCATCGCCGACACCGCCATGGTGAGCTTCATCCCCGAGCCGGCCAGCCTCGTGCTGATCGCCCTCGCCGGTCTCGCGATCCGTCGTCGCTAAGCGACTTCACTCGCGAAACAGCGATTGAGCTTGAGAGCGGGCGCGACCATCTGGTCGGGTCCGCTTTCCTTTGCGCGCACTTCACACGCCGAGAGCCATGCCCCGCCCGCCGTCCGATCGACCCGTGAATGCACGATTTTCAGAATGGGATTGTGCGGACCCCACCTGTGCGTGTAGTATACGTCGCGACGGAGGAAGGAGGAGTCCTCCAAGACCTACCTAAAGCGAAAGAGGAAATGAGGATGAAGTACGCGCTCACTATCGTGACTGGATGCGCCGTGGCGGCGGCGTATGCTGGTGATCTCCGCATGTCATTCGGCGAGACGACTGCCGCCGGCAACCCGGACCTGCCGGGCGCCTATCCGATCGTCATCGATACCGCCGACGCGCCGTTCTCGGTGACGTGGGGTGTCTGGGCCGAAATCGGCATCGACGCCGTCGCCGGCACCGTTGACCAGTGGAATGCAGTCGGTGTCGACGTGGTCGAGGTTGCCGGGCTCGACGTCACCACCGCGATGACCAACACCGACTACAATCCGTCACCGTTCGGCACCCAGTTCCGCTGGGAAGACGGTTCGGACTTCGGCGGCACGTCGGGCAATCCCGAGTTGGCCGGTCCGAACTTCACGCTCATCAACGTCACGCGCACCGGTCTCGGCCCCGGCTCGCTCCCGCCGTCGCTCGGCGGCATGGACACCGACTCGCAGTACGACGCCGTCGAAGATCGCCTTTTCTACCTGCTCGGCACGATCACCATCAACGCCCCGCAGGGCTTTGAAGGCGACCTGTTCCTCGGCAGCAATACCGCCGGTTTCGCCCAGGCTGGTGAGCCCAACGCTACCGTCACGTTCGGTTCGGCCACCACGCTGAGCGGCAATGACCTCTTCGGCGCCGTCGCCGACACCCCGATGGTCTCGTTCGTCCCCGAGCCGGCCAGCCTGGTGCTGATCGCCCTCGCGGGCCTTGCGATCCGTCGTCGCTAAGCGACCTCAGTCGTCGCACACAGCGAAAGCGATCGACAGCGGGCGCGTCCATCCGGACGGGCCCGCTTTCCTTTGCGCCCGACACGTTCAAGACTGCAGCCCCTTGCCATTCGCCTGCGGCCCCTTCGCCATTGGCCTTCGGCGCCCTCGCCGGTTCGGCCATGCAATCGACCGCTCGAGTCTCGATTCTCGCCTTGGGATTTTGCGGAGCTCACGCAAAGATGTAGAGTGTCAAGCTATAGCGGG
Source organism: uncultured Planctomycetales bacterium (assembly GCA_964563855.1). Taxonomy (GTDB): domain Bacteria; phylum Planctomycetota; class Phycisphaerae; order UBA1845; family Fen-1342; genus JAFGRR01. The sequence goes on from CAZLYU010000034.1 coordinate 34,897, forward strand.
AACTCAGGGTCTCCCAAAAACCCATACAAGCACGGGAGACTCGTTATGAACTACGCGCTCACGATCGTGGCCGGCTGCGCCGTTGCGGCGGCGTGTGCAGGTGATCTCCGCATGTCGTTCGGCGACACCGCCGTCCCTGGAAACCCAGACCTGCCCGGCGCTTACCCGATCGTCGTTGATACCGGCAACGCGCCGTTCTCAGTGACGTGGGGCGTCTGGGCCGAGGTCTTCATCGATGGTGGCCTCGGCGCCGTCGACCAGTGGGATGCGATCGGCGTGGATGTCGTCGAACTCCCCGGACTGGATGTCACCACGGCGATGCTCAATACCGACTACGCCCCGTCCCTTTTCGGTAGGTTCCGCTGGCGACAGGATTCGGACCTCGGCGGCACTTCGGGCAACCCAAAACCGGCCGGCCCGAACTTCACGCTCGTCCATTTGCCGGGCAGCCTCGACTACGGTATCGGCCTCAACCAGCTCCCGCCGTCGCTCGGCGGCATTGACACCGACTCGCAGTACGACGCCATCGAAGATCGCCTCTTCTACCTGCTCGGCACGATCACGATCAATGCGCCGCAGGGCTTTGAAGGCGACCTGTTCTTCGGCACCAACGCCGATGGTTTCGCGCAAACTGGGCTCACCGCTCCGACCGTCACGTTCGGTTCGGCCACCCCGCTGAGCGGCGACGACCTCTTCGGCGCCATCGCCGACACCCCGATGGTCACGTTCGTCCCCGAGCCGGCCAGCCTGGCGCTGACCGCGCTCGCGGGCCTCACGATCCGTCGTCGCTAAGCGGTAGCGGTTGTGCTTTGCCGCTCGTCGCTCACCGCGCCGGCGTGCGTCTTTCCGGCCCACGCTTGCCGGCGCCTGGAGCTGGCCTGAGCAGGTCGCTGCGCGCAGCCACCCGACGGCTTGCGCGGCTACTGCAAGCGACGCGTACGGCGTGTTGGGCACGGCGGGTAGCACTGAGGGGAGCGCGTCAGAACTGAGTTCGGAATGGGATGAGGCGTTTCCCGGTACGTATCGGCGCGGCGTGTTGGGCGGGACGAGGGGCAGTGCACGGTGCGCGCAAAAAAGCAGGCCCGCGACTGCTTTCGCAGCCGCGGGCCATATAAGCCGGCGATCACCTACTCTTGCCCGATCTGGACTACCATCGGCCGGACGGGCTTCACTACTGAGTTCGGAATGGGATCAGGTGTTTCCCCGTACGCATCGTCACCGGCAGTTCGTGCGCTGACGCGGCGTGGTCCGGCATGGTGGGGCCGTGGGCCGAGTCAGGTAGCGCTCGTCGAAAGGACGAAGCGACAGTGTGGATTGGTGTTTGGGTGTTCTGGAATCGAAAGGGTATTCGGAATGAGATTCCGAGGCTCAGTGATTCATAAATACGGTCAAGCATTCGCTCGTTAGTACCGGTTAGCTGAGGGCATCTCTGTCCTTACACATCCGGCCTATCAACCTGGTGGTCTACCAGGGAGCTTCAGCTCACGAAGAGCAACGAGTCCTAATCTTAGGGACGGCTTCACGCTTAGATGCATTCAGCGTTTATCCAATCCGTGCTTAGCTACCCTGCGCTGCCGCTAGCGCGACAACAGGTACACCAGAGGCACGTACCACCCAATCCTCTCGTACTAGAGTGATGGCCCTTCAAGACTCGCACGCCCACAGCAGATAGGGACCGACCTGGCTCGCGCCGGTCTGAACCCAGCTCGCGTACCACTTTAATCGGCGAACAGCCGAACCCTTGGGACCGACTTCAGCCCCAGG
>CAZLYU010000035.1:0-36464 GCA_964563855.1 uncultured Planctomycetales bacterium
CTGACGCGCAAGTATGTTGAAGGCGAACTGCGCGAGATCTACAACGGCCCCCTCTTCTACGCCAAGGATGCGTTCGACGGTCTGGGCCTCATGAAGGACATCACCGAAGGCGACGGCGCCGCGGCGGGCGCGGCGGCCGGCGACGCGGAACGCGGTGCGGTCGCCACGGCGGAGGGCGATGACGGCGGCGAAAGCGCCGACGACCCGACGGGTGATGTTGCAACGGCGGTCATCGATGCCGGCGCCGCGGCCACCGACGGCCCCGCGGTCGCGAGCGGTGCGGCGGACGACGATCAGTCGCGCAAGGCGCGGGCCGCGGCCCGCTCGGCTGAACAGGTGGGCGCCGAAGCCGAGCAGCGCTTCGGGCTCGCCGACGTGCCCGACAGCGATGACGAAACGCCGCAGCCGGTCGAAGGTCGTGAGGAGCCGGTCGCCGCGACCGCCGCGGCGGAGACCACGGCGCGCGGCCTGGGCGTCGACTATGAACACGCGGTCCCGACGCCGCCGTTCTGGGGCGCGCGTGTGCTGGAGACAATCGCGGTGAAGGCCGCACTGGGCTACATGAACGAGACGATGCTGTTTCAGGTGCAGTGGGGCTACCGCAAGAAGGGGCGCGGCGTCGACGAGTTCAAGCAGTACATCGATCGTGAAGTGCGGCCGATCTACCGCAAGCTGGTCGAGCGCTGCATCGCCGAGAACATTCTCGAGCCGCGGGCCGTGTACGGCTATTGGCCGTGCAACAGCGAAGGCGACGACCTGGTGCTCTACGCTCCGCCGGCGCCGGGCGTCGACGTTCACTCTGACGACTTCGAGAAGCGCGAGATCGAACGCTTCAGCTTCCCGCGGCAGAGCAAGAAACCGTTCTGGTGCCTAAGCGATTTCTGGCGGCCGGCTTCAGACGGCGTGGTCGACACGGTTGCGTTTCATATCGTGACTTCGGGCCAGCGCGTGAGCGACGTCGCCCGCGACTGGTTCTCGAAGAACGACTACCAGAACTACCTCTACCTGCACGGCCTCGGCGTGGAGACCGCCGAAGCCCTTGCCGAGTACATCCACAAGCAGGTGCGCATGGAGCTGGGCGTGGCGGGGAAAGACGCGCGCGAGATCCGCAAGATCTTCCAGCAAGGCTACCAGGGCAGCCGCTACAGCTTCGGTTACCCCGCCTGCCCGAATCTTGAAGACCAGACACGGCTCATGCGCCTGCTCAAGCCCGAGCGCATCGGCGTGACCTTGAGCGAGGAGTTCCAACTCGACCCCGAGCAAAGCACCAGCGCGATCATCGCGTATCACCCGGTAGCGCGGTACTTCAACGTGCGGTAGCTTCCGGCGCGCGAGGCGGTCGGTTCACGCTGAGGTTGTGATGATCCCGCACGCGTCGCGCACGTCGGCCATCACGTCTTGCGCGACGGCCCGCGCCGTTGCGGCGCCGGCCCGCAGGATGGCTTCCACTTCGTCGGGTTTCGACGCGAGCTGGGCGCGGACCTCGCGTTTCGATCCAAACTGCTCTTCGTAGAGCTCGACGATGCGCTTCTTCACGTCGCCATAGCCCATGCCGCCGGCCTGATAGCGGTCGCGCCACTCCTGCGTCTCCGCCGCCGGCGCCAGCAGCTTGAGCAGTGCGAACGCGTTGCAGGCGTCGGGGTCTTTGGGATCGTCGACGGGGGTCGAGTCGGTCTTGATGCTCATGATCTTCTTCTTCGCCGCCTTGGCTTCGGCGAAGATCTCGATGGTGTTGTCGTAGCTCTTGCTCATCTTGCGACCGTCGACGCCCGGCACCAGCGGGGCCTCGTTGAGCCGCACCTCCGGCCGTTCGAACACCTCGCGATAGGTGTTGTTGAAGTAGCCGGCCATGTCCTGCGTCATCTCGACGTGCTGCACCTGATCTTTGCCGACCGGCACGACGTTGCTGCGATAGATCAGGATGTCGGCCGCCATCAGGACCGGATAGGAATAGAGCCCCATCGACGCGCTGATGCCCTGCGCCACCTTGTCTTTGTACGACGTCGCTCGGTCGAGCAATCCCTTGCCGGTCACCGTCGAGAGAATCCACGCGAGCTCGCAGACTTCGGGCACGTCGCTCTGTCGAAACAGCGTCGCCTTGTTCGGGTCGAGGCCATGCGCCAGATAGTCGAGCGCGACGTCGAGCGTCAGCTTGCGCAGCCGGTCGGCGTCCTGAATGCTCGTCAGCGTGTGATAATTGGCGATGAAGTAGAACCCCTCGCACTCGTCCTGCATCTGGATGTGCTGCCGCATGGCGGCGAAGTAGTTGCCCAGGTGCAAGGCGCCCGATGGTTGAATGCCGGAGAGTGCACGCATCGCGTCTGTGTTCCTTTTGCAGACCGGGGTTGGTTGCTTCTGCCCGCTGCGAGTTCTACGCGAACGCCTGCGACGATTCAAAGGCCTTCGCGCGCCCCATGCGCACGCTCGCGTTGAGGAGGTTATCGCGCAGCCCCTGCCCGCCGCGTCCCAAAGTAACCCGCGGCTTGCCCCGTCAGGGGGCGCCCTTTGCGCCGCGCAAAGGCCGGTCACCGCTTTCCCGATGAGTGTGCGGAGCTTCGCCACGTTCGCCGTCATGCGGGCGCCAGGCGTTGGCGGCGTCATGGGCGTCGCGTGTCAGACAAGGGAGTTCACGCACATGCCGCGTCCCGAAGACCGATTCGAGATGCCTATTCGCCTGCTGGCGGCCGGCGCCACCCTGCTGAGCCTGGCGATGCTGCACGCCGGAACCGCGGCGGAAGCGGCAGCCACACCCGCCGGCGTCGCGATGCTGATCTTCTCGGCCTGCGCCGGCTTTACGCTGGTGGTGCGCGGGCTCGGTCCGGGCATTGCTGCGGGGCTGGGCGTCGTGATCGCCGTCAGTCTCGGCATCGCCGTCGGGGACATGACCGGCGCCGGACCGTTTGGCAACGCCGCATTTATTGTGCTGACCTCGAGTCTGCTGTTGTGCGTGGGCCGTATCGCCGGTGCTCAGAGCCAGCGGATCGGTCCGCTGGGGATTCGTGAAGACGACGCAGCGCCGGTCAGCGGATTTCAGCCGCACCGCGGAACATCGGTCTGGGCGCCGCCGCGCGACACGCTCACGGTCGAGCAACTGCTCGGCAGGCTGGTCGGCGACTTTTGCGCGTGGACGCGGACCAGCATGGCGGAAAACTACGGCGGCCATCGCGCATGGAGTGCGTTCGCGCGTTTCGTGCGTCAGGCGCTCGAAGACCGCGTCGGGGCCCAGTGCGTCGAGATTCTCCGTCGCGACCCTGACGGCGCGTGGAGCGCGATGGGGGTTGACGCTCGCGACCGGCAACAGCTCGCGGACGACGCGAGTGCGCTGCACGCCGCCCAAACGGGTCATGTTTACATCGCCTCCCCTTCGGAAGGGGCGCGGAACGCGGGCGACTGGTCGTGGCTCTTGCCAATCCACCGCAACGGGGCCGTCGAGGCTATCATCGCCGTCCGCGGTTTCCGCGCGGCCAGCCACGCCCGGCCCAGCATCGGCCATGCGGTGCGCGATCTCATCGAGATGCTCTGGTTGCACATGCACGGCCGCGTCGCGCTCGAGCGGCAGGCCCGCAGCACTCACGCGAACACGCCGACTTAGAGGCGGCGTTCCCGAGCCGCGGGCGTGGGGATCAGTCGAAGTCAGTTGGCTCGCGGCACATCGAGCGGCTAGAATTTGAGGTGAGCGGCTGTTTGTCAGCCACGGCGCGACGCGGCTTGGGTCGATTCACGATCTCAAGTTGGCGCCGTCTGCTCGCCGACGGGCATATCGATGTCGCAGATTCTCTCGCAAGTTGTCGGCCAGCGCATGCGCCAAGAGCAGCGCCTCACGGCGCAGCTCATCCAGGCGATGGACATCCTGCAGCTCAATGCGCTGGCGCTCGAGTCGCGCATTCAGCAAGAGATCGACGGCAACCCCGCACTCGAACTGAACGACGAGTCTGACTATGCCGACGCGGGGCCCGCTCAGGAGCCGGAGCGCTCCGACGGCGAGCAAACCGCGGTCGTCGCGGAGAATGAGGCCGCGCCGGAAGAGTTCGAACGCCTCGACAATCTGGTCACGGAATACGACTACATCGATGACGAAGGCGGGCGCCCAAGTCGCTCGTTCGCCGGGCTCGCCGAAGAATCGCAGGCCAAGCTCGACGCGATGGCGAACACGGCGGCGCGTCCGATTGGTCTTCAAGAGCACCTGCTCGACCAATGGCGCATGCTCGACGCGCCCGACGAACTGCGTCCGCTCGGTGAAGCGATCATTAATCACGTCGATGACATTGGTCGACTCGCGACGCCGCTCGACGAGATCGCGACGCGCATCACGCCGACGCCCACGATCGAGCAGATGGAAGACGCGCTCTTCTATGTGCAAGAGCTGGATCCGCCGGGGGTGGCGGCGCGCGATGTTCGCGAGTGCCTCATGTTGCAGCTCGAGTTGCTGCCGGGAGACAACCGCCTGCCGATGGCGATCGTCCGCGATCACTACGACGAGCTCCAGCGCAATCATCTGCCGCAGATTGCGAAGGTGCTCGGCGTATCGCTCGACGAAGTCAAGACGGCGCTTGGCGTGATCGCGCGTCTCTCGCTGCATCCGGGCGCCGAGATCAGCCACACCAGCGCACCGCGCGTCACGCCCGACGTCATCGTGACCTATGACGAAGACAGCGATAGCTACGACGTTCGCCTGACGCGACCCAACCAACGGGAGCTGCGCATCAGCCCCGAGTTTCGGCGCGCGTTGCAGACGGCGGGGAAAGACAAAGCGGCCCGTCAGTTCGTGCGTCAGAAGATTGAACAAGCCAACTCGATTATCGACGCCGTGAACTTCAGGCGGCACCGCTTGCTCGACGTGGTGCAAGCAGTGGTGGAAGCCCAGCGGGAGTTTCTCGAGAAGGGCGAAGGCCACATCCGGGTGTTGCGGATGAGCGATCTCGCCGATCGTTTCGGCTGCGACCCGTCCACCATCTCGCGCACGGTTGACGACAAGTATGTCGACACGCCGCAGGGCATCTTCCCACTGCGCCGCTTCTTCACCGGCGGCGCGGAGACGTCGAGCGGCGACGCCCTCGGCTGGGACAGCATCAAGGCCAAGGTGCAGGAGATCATCGCTGCCGAGAACAAGGCCAGCCCGCTGAGCGACGACGCCGTGGTGAAACAACTGCAGCAGCGCGGCATCGAAATCAAGCGCCGCACCGTCGCGAAGTATCGCGACCAACTCGGCATTCCGACGGCCCGCCAGCGACGTCAGTATTAGGTTGGCGTGTCGTCGTCCGCCCCCCCATGGTTGCTCGCGCTCGAGACCGCTTCGCTTAGCGGGAGCGTCGCGTTGTCGCGCGGTGGCGCGCTGGTCGAGGAAGTACGGCTCGCCGACGATCGCCGCGCCGTATCCGACTTGTTTCCCAGCGTCGCCGCCCTACTCGCGCGCCACGGCTTGCAACCCACGGACATCGACGTCTTCGCGTTCTCGCGCGGCCCGGGCAGCTTCACGGGGTTGCGCGTCGCCGCGACGATCGCCCGTTTGTTGCAATCCGCGGCGCAGTGCCGTGTCGTGGCGGTCCCCACGCTCGAGGTGATCCCGGCGAATGTGCTGGCGTGCGATCCACGTCCCGCGCTCGTGGCGCCGTTGCTCGATGCGAAGCGCGGGCAGGTCTACGCCGCGCTGTACCGGGTTCACGACGATGTACTCACGCTCGTCGAACCGGCGGCGATTCGCGATCCGCAGACGTGGCTCGGCGCGCACGAGGGCGTGTTGGCGGTGGGTGATGGTCTTCGCTGGCACGCGGAGGCATGTCGCGCCGCGGGCGCGATGATCGCGGATGAAAGGCTTTGGCGCCCGCGAGCCAGCCACACTGCCGCTATTGGCGCACGGCTGGCGGCGAGCGGCGGGTTCTGTGCGCCGCACGAGATCACGCCGCTCTACCTGCGTCCGCCGGAGTGCGAGGAGGTGTACGAAGCGCGCCGTGCCGCCGCCCGCGCCAAACGCGAGGTCGCTGCGCCGTAGAAGCAGCAGCACGGCGCGTGCGTCAGCCGACCTGCGGTTGGTGCGTAGTTCCAGCTCCGGCAGCACGGCCTCGAGCTGGGCCCGGTTCGGTTCGAGATGCGCCGGCAGCACGAGTCGCGAACCCATCGTCTCGGCGGGCTCGTCAACGGCGAACCCCGGATTGTCGGTCGCGACCTCGAAGATCACGCCGCCGGGCTCCCGGAAATAGATCGAGTGAAAGTAAGTCCGGTCGATGACCGGGGTCACGTCGAGCCCGGCCGTCGTCACTTGCTCGCGAACGGCTGCGTGGGCAGCGTCGTCCGTCACGCGCCAAGCGATGTGGTGCACGGTTCCGGGGCCGAAACGCCCGCGCATGCCCGGCGTCTCTGCGAGCTCGATGACCATGCCGCCAGACTCGAAGCGCGCGTCGCCTTCCAGCGGCGTCGCGCCGAGCACGTCGGTCAACACGCGTGCGGTGGGCTCAAGTTCATTCACCGCCAGCGTGACGCCGGCCAGGCCGCGGATGGCGTAAGCGCTCGGTATCGGCGCCGGCGCATCGTCTGACGCCTCCGGCGGCAGCGCCGCGACGTCGCGCTCGACCAGCTCCAGCAACAAACCGTCCGGATCGCGGAACGAGAGCACGTGGCCGTGCGGACGCTGCTCGAGTCCACCAAGCAACACGCCCTTCTCCGTGAGCCGCTGCCGCCACCAATCCAACGATCCACCGGGAACCGCCATAGCGATCGCGACCGCCTGTCCAGGACCGCGGCGGCCGGGTTGTGCATCGGGCCACGGAAAGAACGTGAGCACCGTCCCCGGGCTGCCATGCGCATCGGTGAAGTACAGGTGATAGGTCGTCGGGTCATCGTAATTGACCGTGAGCTTCACGAGTCGCAAGCCCAGTCCATCGCGATAGAACTCGAGCAATTCCTGAGGTTTGCTCGCAAACGCCGTTACGTGATGCAGTCCGTTAACAACCGTCTTCATGACTCAACCTCCGCCCTTGCGATGCTGCGAACAGGGGCGGCGTTGCAGCGGCTGGGTCCGAGTGGGCGCGGCTCGGTTGACGGTTGGCGGTGTTCAATCGCATGTTTCCCACGGCGGGCCTCGTCGCCCGACCGCTGGGACACGACGCCATGACAGCACCGCGCCGCTTCGCCGACCGCGTCGGCGACGCCACCGACAATCAACCGCCGCCGCCTCTGGTTCTGCGCCGAGGGCTGCACATGTTTTGGATCGCGTGCTGTTTGGGCGTGATCTACGGGACGGTTGGTCCGATCGGTTTGAACGATCGGCCGTGGCTCGCTGCTACGGAGCGTTGGTCGCTGGCGCTGCCGAGCGGCGGAATCAGCCTCAACGATCTCTACACCAACTTCATGGTCTTTCTGCCGGTCGGCATCGGGCTGCGGCTGATTTATCGTCGTCGCGGTCGTGCGCCGCAAATCGACTTTTTGCTCACCGTCGCCACCGCCGCCGCACTCAGCTACACCGTTGAGTTCGCGCAGCAGTTTATGCCCGCCCGTACAGCGAGCTGGATCGACGTGGCGGTAAACACGCTTTCGGCAACGTGTGCGGCGCTGGTCGCCCCCCTGCTGCTGAGCCGCGCGCGACTCTCGCACGCCAAACTCGCGGAACTCGGCCGGACGACTCCGTGGTTTGTCGCGGCGTGGTTGGTGGGTTTGTACATCATCTTCGTCATGACGCAGCCACTCGCCCCCAAATGGCCGCAGTGGCCGGAGTGGCGTTTCGCAGCGATCGACGCGCTCGACCTGAGCCGCGCGGGCGCGTTTGCGTTGTTCGCGATGCTGCACTGTCTGCACGGCATGCTCGCGGGCCGCGGGGTGTGGCGCAGTTGGGCGCAGTCGACCGCGTTGGCCACCGGCCTCGCGCTGGGTCTCGAAGCAGCGCAGATTGTGTTGCGCGAACACGTACCGAGTCTGACCGAAGCGCTCGTCGCGAGCGTTGGCGGCTTGCTCGGCCCCGTGGCGGCGGTCGCGATCTTTTTGCAACGCTATGACCAGCAGGAACGACAACTCGACCTGCGCCTGTTCAATCCCCTGCAATGGCGCCCGGCAACAATTGCGCTGCTTTCGCTGACGTGCGTTGTCGTGCTCGTGACGGAGCTCCGACACACGGCCGGACCAGCGGCGCCATTCGATCAGCACTTCCGAATCTCGTTCGACGCGGCGCTGGCAGACCTTTTGCAGCGTGGTTCGCTGTTGCTGCTGGCTGCGCTGCTGACGTTCGTGATCACGCCCGACCGAGGCCGTAGCCTGAGCGCCGTACTCTTGCTCAGCATGGTGTTGTTCGAGGCGGGCGTCAGTCTCGCTTGGCGTCAACAGATGCCGCACTTCGACTTCTGGTTGCTGGCGGCGGGGGCGTGGCTGGCCGCGGCCTGGAGTGGTCGGGTGGTGTTGCCGGCGATCATGCATCCGCCCGCGCCTGCGCCAATCCGCGCCGCATACCGATAGAGAGCGGGAGCGGCGCTATGCCCGTCCGCGAGCGCCATCCCGACGTCCTCTCGTGACGACACTCATTTCATGCGCTGCGTGTTGGCGATCGAAACGCTGGACTTCGGCGGCGCCGAACGCGTCGTGCACCAACTTGCGCTGCAGGCGCAGGCCGTCGGCGACGAGGCGATCGTCTATTGCTTGCGGCACAGTTCGGCGGACACGATCGCCCCGCTCGAAGCGGCTGGCGTCTGCGTGCGTCAGGCGTACAGTGTCGGCTTCGACCCCCTGCTGCCGTTGAAGCTGCTGGGCTGGATGCTGCGCGATCGGCCCGACGTCATTCATGCGCACGCCCCGGTGGCGGCGGTGATGTTGCAACCGGCCGCTCAAGTGCTGCGCATCCCGCTCGTGCAAACGCGTCATGGCGAGCTGTTTGGCGCCAATCAGCGCTATCCACGACTTGCGAATCGCCTCGCACGCTTTCTCAGCGCCACGACCATCGTCGCGGAGTCGCTCCGTCGCACGCTGCCAACCGCGCGACAGCGGCGCGAAGCGGTGCTGACGCCGAACGGCCTGGAGCGCCCGCGTCTCCCGCGGCGTCTCTCGTCGCAGCTATTGGCGGAGCGACTCGGCGGTGATGTTCCTCGGCCGCTGGTGTTGGCGATTGGCGCCATCTGCCGGGAGAAAGACCCGCTTATGCTCGTCCGCGCGATGGCGCGTCTGCGTGGTGTTAAGCCCGAGGCGCAGCTCGTGTGGGCTGGGCCGACACGCGACGCCGCGTACTTTGAACAGGTGCAAAGCGAGGCAGCGCGACTTGGATTAACCGATGCCGTGCACTGGATCGGTGCGGTTCCGGAAGCCTGGCGGCTGCTGGCGGCGGGGGATGTCTTCGTGCTGTCGAGCGCGACCGAAGCCATGCCGCTGGTGGTCATCGAAGCCATGAGCCAGCACACGCCGATCGTCGCGACCGCAGTCGGCGATGTTGGACAACTGCCAACGTCGCGGCTTCCGACTTTGACACGAACGTTGCTGGAGCACGGCGAGACCGCGCTGCTCACGCCGCCCGGCGACGCCGACGCGCTGGCGGATGCGGTTCGCGAGACGCTGCGCGATCGCGACGCTGCACGACATCGGGCCACAGCGGCGCTGCGCGTGTATGAGCGGGAATACACGGCGGCGTCGATGTACGCGCGTGTGCGGCGCGTCTACGAGCGCGTTACGCACTTACCGGGCGCGACGCGGCGTCGACCGCGGGTCCTGTTGCTCGGGCCGCGAAGGGCAGACGTGGGTGGGATCAGCAGCGCCGTGACGGATTTGATGGAAGGACCGCTGCGCAAGCATGCGACGCTGCGGCGTTTCGAGCCCTCACGTTCTTGGCCGATCGGTTGGCGGGCGAACCGTTGGCAACAGTGGGCGCGCGTCGTGCCGGCTGCGGTGCGTCATCTGATCGATCTGCTGCGTCTGGGGCGGACGGTCGTGCGGACGCGCGCCGACATCGCACACGTTCACACGTGCCAAAACCCGACCTGGCGGCGCGATCTGCTGAACATGCTGGTCGTGCGGCTGTTGGGAGCGCGGGTTGTCACCCACATCCACGGTTCGAGTTTTGATCAGTTTTGTGCACACGCGGGATGGATCGATCGACTCGGGCTGCGTTTCGGCGCGGCGCTCTCCGACCGCATCATCGTGCTGTCGCCTGTGTGGCGCGACACGCTGCGGGGCACGTTTGCGGTGAACAAGCTGCGCGTGGCAGCCAATGCGGTGAATCGCCCGAGCTTCAAGCCCATTCGTCGACGGCCGACGGGTCCGCCTGTGCAGTTCCTGTTTCTCTCGCAGATCTGCAAGCGCAAGGGCGTGGACACGTTGCTGGAGGCGGCGGCACACCTGCCGGGAACGTCGGAGTGGGAGCTGGAGCTGATTGGTCCGGCCGACGAGGCTGAGCTCGCCGGCTGGCGGAAGCGAGCGGCGACACTCGGCCTCGCGAGTCGCGTGCGCTTTGCGCCCGCCGTCACCGGAGACGCGAAGTGGTCGGCGCTTGCGGACGCTGACGTCTTCGTGTTGCCGAGTCGACATGAGGGCATGCCGCTGGTCTTGCTCGAGGCGGGCTTGGTCGGCTTGCCGATCATCACCACGACGGTCGGCGCGATCCCGGAGATGTTTGCCACCCACGACGACGACGCTCGCGAAGCGCTGCTGGTTCCGGCCGGCTGCGTGCCATCGCTCAGTCACGCGATGTGCGCACTGCTGGTTGACGCGGAGTTGCGTGCTACGCTCGCCTCGCGCGGACGACAGGCGGTGGAGCGTTTCACGCCGGAGCGTCTGGCCGGTGAACTCGCGGCGATCTATCGGGAGGTATCGGGGCTCGGTGACGTAGCGGGCGTGATACAGGCGCGATCGGCGCCGCGGCCTGGGGTGTCGCAACGCGCGGGAGTTGGATCGCCGCCGACACGCGTCGAGCCGCATGCGGCGCTCGTGGATGGTCCGCGGTTGCAGTCGGTGGGCGATCGGGCCCGCGGCTGAAGAATTCGCCGAATCGGAAGGTCGGCGCCCGGTGAGCCGTCAGGCGGAGAAGGCCCGACGCCATATCCGGCTTCGGCGGGCAAGACTTGGATCGCGTGGGGGCTACTCGTCGATCGCGATGCCGTCAAACACGTCCCAGATGGCTTGCTGGTGGGGGTTGTTGGCTGGGCTCAGCCCGACGTTGCGTTCGAGCGGGGCTGCAAACGTCTCGCGGTCGAACCAGCGGACGTCGCCGTGCGTGTAGAGCACGTGTCGGCGGGTCTTGTGGCGCGAGGCGCCGGGGGGGGCGAGTCCGCCGCGGGGGGCGTGCAGGGCGCGGGGGGGCATGCGGTCGAGGTTGGGCATCGTTGCGGGGAGTTCGGCCCACACCCAATCAGTGAACGGGGCGGACGCGTAGCCGCCCTGGACATTTACGCCTGACTCGCCGGGGGGCCAGGGATTTTCGGGAGTGTTGAACATCTGCTCGGGAGCGCTCTCGGCTGGGCAATAGAGCACCTCGCCGCGCTGCAACAGGCCCGCGAGGTAGAGTCGGCCGAAGAGGACGAAGCGGTTGCTCGATCCGCTGTAGACCATCGTGTTCCATTGCATGCGACCGCCGCGATAGCCCAAGGGGACGTCGCCGTTGTACTCGACCGCGTAGCTATGCAGGGCCTGGTGGACGCTGCGTAGGTTGCTCTGGCACTTCACGCGAATTGCGGTGTCGCGGGCGCGATTGAGCGACGGAAGCAGGATGGCGATCAGCGCGGCGATGATCGCGACGACGACGAGCAGCTCGATGAGGGTGAACGCGCGGTGCATCACAGGGCTCCACTGTGGAGTGATTGTATGCAGAAGCTGCGATGACGGTTGGGGTGATGGGGCGGCGAGCAGGCTGGTGAGCGCGGTGAGCTATGACTCGGGACAGACGACGACGGTGTCGGGGAGGTCAGCGAGGGCGGCTTTCACGTCGTCCCAGGGGATTCCGTCGGGCTTGGGGAGCAGCGTGACCTTCTCGCCGACGATCGCCAGCAACTCGGTTGCGCTCTGCTTAATGATGGCGGCGTTGGGCTTCTCCCATTTGAAGCGTTTGATGGGGAACGCCAGTAGATCGTCGCGGACTTGGTGCACGTGCGTACCGCGGGCCTGCAACAAGCGGCCGAGGTCGGTGGCGAAGCCGGCGAATTTCTTGGCGGCAGTGGTGGCTGACACGGTATCGATGACCGCGGCGCCATCCGGGCCGACCGCGCCACTGGTGAGGACGCAACGATAATCCGCTCGCTCCAACCACAGGTTGCAGTTTTTTTCCGTCATGCATTCCTCGCGACCGGGCCCGCGCGCGCCGATTGCGGGTTCGTCCTTGACTGGTCGGGAGTTTACGCAGATGCACGTGAGTCGCAAAGACCGGCGGCAGCAAAAGATGCGCTTTCCAGCCCGGCCGGCTCCGCTTTCTTGACGCCTCCCGCTGCGGATGATTATGATGCCGAGTTCCCTGTCATGGAAGCGGCGGGCTTTGAAGCCGGTCAGACGCCCGTGGCGGCGCGACCTCGGGCGGGTCGCGGTAACGGGAATGAGCGTCAAGCGAGAGATACTGCCAACGGTGTGCAGGAGGTTGCGTTTTGGCTGAGGCGATTGTTCGCGATTTGCTCGATGCAGGCGTCCATTTCGGACACCACGCGAGCCGCTGGAATCCCAAGATGGCGCCGTTCATCTACGGCAAGCGCAACAGCGTGCACATCATCGACATTCGCGAAACGGTGCGCGGCCTGCTGCGGGCGAAGAAATTCCTGAGCCAGGTGGTCTCGCGCGGCGACGATGTGCTGTTCATCGGCACGAAGCGCCAGGCGCGCGACGCCGTGCAGCAGACGGCGGAGCGGACGGGGATGCATTATGTCACCGAACGGTGGCTCGGGGGCTTGCTGACCAACGCGCGCACGATTCGCTCGCGTCTGCAGCGGCTGCGCGAGCTGGAAGAGCTCGCGGATAGCCCGAAGTGGGACACGGACTACAGCAAGAAGATGCGTTCGATGTTGTCGCGTGAACTGAAGAAGATTCAGCGCAACCTGAACGGCGTGCGCAACATGAATCGCCAGCCGGGCGCCGCTGTGGTGGTCGACGTGCGTAAAGAGAAAAACGCGTTGCAGGAGTGTCGGACGCTCGGGATTCCGACCGTCTGCCTGATCGACACCGACAGTGATCCTGATTACGCCAGCATTCCGATCCCGGGCAACGACGACGCCATGCGGGCGATTCGCCTGGTGCTCGCGGAGCTGGCGGAGTCTTGCGAGGAAGGCAAGCGGGCGCGTCCGATTGAAAAGGAACGCGACGATGACGACGGCCCCGGGGGCCGTCGGCGTCAGCGTGGGCCGCAGCGTGAGACGCCGCGCGACGCAAAGCCTGAGCCCGAGGCGGTCGGCGCGACGGCGGGCGGGGAAGCGCCCCCATCCGCCCCGGACCAACCGGAACCAAGCGCTTAATCGGGGCGTCGTGCTGTTTTTGGCTGGATGATGATTCGCAACGCATGCGAGGCGTGGGCGTTGCGCTGACGAGTGGTGTGTGGAGGCGTGGCAATGGCGGCGATTTCGGCGAAGGCGGTTCAGGAACTGCGGACTCAGACGGGTCTGCCCATGATGGAATGCAAGAAGGCCCTGACCGAGAGCAACGGCGACATCGACGCCGCCGTCGAGTATCTCAAGAAGGTCGGCTCGGCGAAGATCGAGAAGATGGCCAGTCGCGAGACGTCGCAAGGCCGCGTCGCCGCTTATGTGTCGGACGATCGGACGCGCGGCGGCATCATCGCGTTGCTTTGCGAGACGGCGCCGGTTGCGAACACGGATGACTTCATCAACATTTGCAAAGCGGCGGCGGAGGCCACGGCCGCGCTGCCGGAAGCGTCGCCGGAAGCGGTGATGGCGTCGCAGACGTCGTCTGGCCGGACCGTGCAAGATATCAAAGACGAAGCGTTCAACCGCTTGCGCGAGAACATGAACCTGCGCGATGTTGCGTCGCTGCATGGACATGTTGCTTCGTACGTGCATCACAACGCGCAGAACGGCGTGCTGGTGCTTTTCTCGCGGCCGTGTCCGGAGGAGCTGGCTTCGGGGGTTTGCATGCATATCGCGGCGCTGGATCCGAAGTATCTGCGACGCGAAGAAGTTGATGCCGCGTTGGTTGCCGAAGAGCGTGAGCGGGTGGCGGGCGAAGCGGCTGGGAAGCCGCCGGAAATCGCGCAGAAGATGGTCGAGGGGAAGTTGAACCGGTGGTACAGCGAGATCGTGCTACTCGAACAGCCGTTCGTGAAGGACGACAAGGTGAGCGTGCAAGGAGCGTTGCACGCGGCAGACAAGGAACTGACGATCGAGCGGTTTGTTCGGCTGCAGATTTAGCAGGCGGCTCCCGCTTTGAAGCGACGGCGTCGATTGGCCAGGTCGATGCGCGGTCGCGAGCTTTGTTGACTGGCTTGGCTAGACTTCGACCGGGCGAATTGCTGTCACTGTTTCGCAGGGGCAGCCGATAACCATATTGCGGGAATGGGGTCGGCGGCTGGTTCGCCGGTCCTCCGCCGCTTTCGCCCGAACCGAGTGTCTTACATGCCGCCTGCCTCCGAGATGGTCGCGAATCAGACGTCGCTTGACGCGTGCTGCGCGCGGTGGCGTGAAGCGGGCCTATTGGCGTTCGACACCGAGTTCATCCGCGACGATACCTTTCACGCGCAGCTCTGCCTCGTGCAGGTCGCGGCGGGTGACGAGGTGGTGTTGGTCGACCCACTCGCCGACAACCTCGACCTGACGCCGTTCTGGGAATTGATCGCGGACGACGAGATCGTAACGGTGGTGCATGCGGGGAAGGAAGACTTCGAGCTGTGTCTGACGGAGTCGGGGCAACCGCCGCGACGCGTGTTTGACGTGCAGATTGCGGCGGGCTTGGCGGGTTACGACTATCCGATGAGCCTGTCTCGACTCGTCGATGCGGTGTTGCGACAGCGGGTGGCGAAGGGTCAGACGATGACCGACTGGTCGCGACGGCCGCTGGCGCCGGAGCAACTGCGCTACGCCGTGGATGATGTGGCTTATCTGCTGCGGGTGTACGCGAAACTGCAACGACGGCTGAAGTCGCGGGGTCGGCTCGCGTGGGCTCAGGAAGAGTTTGAGCGTTTTGAAGACCCGCTCTTTTACCGGCCGCCGAGCGAAGACCGGGTGTTGAAGATCAAGGGTGCGAAGCGGTTGGATCAGCGCGGACTGGCGGCGCTTGCGGGGCTGATCGCCTGGCGTGAGCGTTTTGCGTCGGAACGCGACCGACCGATACGTCAGCTCGTCCGAGATGATGTGCTCGTTGAAATCGCCAAGCGTCGACCAACGGGCGCGAATGAGTTGTCGCTGATTCGCGGGTTTCACCTCTCGCGCAACGCGAAGCAGATTGAAGACGTGCTCGTGGTGGTGCGTGCGGCGGAGGCGTTGCCCGCGGGGGAGCTCCCCGAGCGTTACGAGCCGCGTGAAGAGACGCCGATGATGCGTGCGGTAACGGACGTGCTCTCGGCGGTGTTGCGCTCGATCTGCTGGGAGAACGGCGTCAGTCAGGAGCTGGTGGGCAGTCAGCAACGGCTGCGCGAGTTGGTCGACTGGTCGCTGCGGCGAGTCGACGAGAAGCCGGCGCTGCTGACCGGCTGGCGCGGGAAGCTGGTCGGGGAAGCGCTCATCGAGTTGCTCGCGGGCCGCAGTGAATTGCACCTCACCGGCTGGCCGGACGCACCGCGGCTCGACGTCGTGATGAAGTCAGCCGCCGTCGACGCTCCGCAAACAAGCCACGGCTGACACACGGGGCTCACCGCGGCCGCGGTGTGACCCGCCCTGCCGATGCGAAGTGCGATCGGCAGGCTGCGCTAGCGACGCGAGAGATAGAGGCGGTCTACGACGCGCCGTTGCTGCTGCGGGCTGCGAGTCCGGCGTTTTGGCCGGGTTCGATCATGACGACCGGGGCGATCTCCGCCAGTGCGTCTTTCAGCTTTCCGGCGTCGCCGACGATGATCACCGCCATGCGGTCGGGGTGAACGGTCTCTTCGACGAGGCTGACGCAGCCCACTGCGGTCGCGTCGGCGATTTCGCTGAGCAGTTGATCGAAATAGTTCGCGGGAAGCTGCTGGGAGATCTGAAGCCAGATGTCGCCAGCGACCTGCTGCGGCGTTTCGCGTCGGCCGACGAAGCTGCCCAAGACGTAGGAGCGGAAAAGCGAGAGTTCGTCATTGCTCGGCGGCTCTTCCTCGAGACGCTTGATCTCCGCGAAGATCGCCTGAACGGCTTCGACCGTACGATCGGTCTGCGTGAAAGTGGAGACGCGGAACTCACCGCCGAACCGCTGTGCCCGGAATCCGCCGCTGACGCCGTAGGTCAGTCCCTTCTCTTGGCGGACGGTCTCCATGAGGCGACCGCTGAATCCGCCGGCGAAGTAGCCGTTGACCATGAGGGCGTCGAAGTAGTCGGGGTGATGCCGCGTGATGCCGCGATGCCCGATGCGGATCTGGCTCTGCTTTCCCGGGTGATTCACGAGGTAGATGCGCTGTTTCGAAGGCTCGGGCGGAGCGGGCAGATCGACCTCGGGCTTCTGGGTGGTCACAGTCCAGTCGGCCAGGTGCTGTCGGGCGAGGGAGAAGGCCTGCTCCGGCTTGATGTCGCCGGCGACGATCAGCACACTGTCTTCGGGTCGCACGAAGGTCGACCACCACGCCTTGAGATCTTCGGCCGTGATCGCTTCGAGATCGTCGAGGGTTTCGGGGCGTGCGACGCGCGCGTAGGGGTGGTCGCCCCAGAGCACCTGCCGGAAGGCGCGTTCCGCCTTCACCTCGGGCGAGGCCTCTTCGATGGCCAGCGCAGTGCGCATCTGCTGGCGCAATTTCTCGAGTTCTTCCTCGGGGAAGGTGGGGTGCTGGACGACTTCGGCGAGGAAGCCGAACGCGCGCGGCGTGTGCTCGGTGAGCGCGTTGGCGCTGACCGAGGCGTCATCGATGTCCGCACTTCCAGCGAGCGAGATGGCGTAGGTTTCGAGTTCTTCGGTTAGTTCGGCTTCGGTATGCTGCGTGGTCCCCTTGGTGAGCATGCTGGCCGCCATCGACGCGACGCCGGGTTTTTCTTCGGTGTAGGCGCCGTTGAGGACGCCGAGGCGCAGGGTGACGAACTCGACTTCGTGGTTTGGGACGACGATGACGCGGAGACCGTTGTCGAGCGTCTGCTCGGCCTTGTCGATGTCGATCTTGTAGTCGCCGAGATCGGCCAGCGGGGGCTTGCGCGGATAGTCGTCGGGACGCTGCAGGCCTGGGCGGCCTGGCGGCGGGGCTTCGGTTTCCGGCTCGGCGGTGACTTCACCTTCATCGGTTCCGCCGCGCGAAAAGAGCGCGCCGAGAATGTTCTGCGGGGCCGTCGCCTGCATGGCCCGCTCGGGCCGTAGATATTGCCGCGCGACGCGCTGCAAGTCGGCGGCGGTCACGCGCCGGATGGCGTCGAGCTGTTCGTTGACCGGCGCGACGGAGCCGTGCTCGATCCAGGTCCGCCCCAGCGTCATGCCTTTGCTGCTGACGGTGAGCTGCGAGGCAACGACCTGCTTGAGCATCTGATTCTTGGCCTTGGTCAACTCGCGGGGCGTCACCAGCTCGTTTTGCAAGCGCTCGATATGGTGTGCGAATCGTTCGCGGATGTGGTCTTCCGACTTGCCGCCCATCGGCGACATGACGGCGCCGAGCCCGAACACGCCGTCGACCTCCATGCTCTCGGCGAACGCCATCGACACGGCGACGGCCTGGGTGTCGGCGACCAGGTCGCGATAGAGGCGACTGCTCTCTCCGCCGCCGAGGATGGTGGCGAGCAGTGAGAGCGCGGCGGTATCGGCGTGCCGTTTCGGAACGGTTCGATAGATCTCGCCGAGGATGGTGGTGGGCGCGTTCTTTTCCTTGAGCGTCACGTGACGGGCTTGCGTTGCTTCGGGCGCTACGGCGTACGGCCGCTCGGGCTCGGGTCCACGTGTGATCCAGCCGAAATACTTTTTCGCCTTGGCCACGACGTCTTGGTGTTTCGCGGCGCCAACCACGAGGAGCATCGCGTTGTTGGGCACGTAGTACCGCTCCCAGAAGTCGCGCAGCTCTTGCACCGGGGCGGCGCGCAAATGTTTGATTTGTCCGCCCGGCGTCCAGCCGTAGGCGTATTCGCCGAAGAGCTCGGCGAGCACTTGATCGAAGAGCGTACCGTAGGGTCCGTCGCGCATGACGCGGAGTTCTTCCTCAACGACCTTGCGTTCGACGTCGTAGTTTTCTTGATTGACCTCGAGGAACGCCATCCGTTCGGACTCGAGCCAAAGCGCCAGATCGAGCTGATTGGCGGGGAGCGTCTGGTAGTAGACGGTGTAGTCGAAGCTCGTCCCGGCGTTGGCGTTGCCGCCGACGCTTTGGACCAAGTCGGCGTGCTCCTTGGGCTCCAGCAGATCGGTGCCGCGAAACATCATGTGCTCGAACATGTGAGCGAAGCCTTGCCGGTCGGGGCGTTCATCTTTGGCGCCGACGTGGTACCACACGCCGACCGCGACAATCGGTGTGGAGAAGTCTTCGAGGGTGACGACCTCGAGGCCGTTCTCGAGGGTGGTGCTCTGATAGTCGAACAAACGCTGCGACGCGGGGGCGAGTCCGCAGGCGAGCGTCGTCATTAGCGCGAGCAACGTCGAGTAGCGATTTAGCGGCATCGATTCGGGCTCCCTGAAATGAGCGTGGTCCAACGTTCCTCACGCTATCTACGTTGACGCGGATGCGGAAGCGGCGCGATTGTCGGGATTTGTGGGCCGCGGGGTTGCTAGCGCTGGTCGTCGTGGGCAAAGGGCGGTGGGCCGACCAACAGGGGCCGGCTGCGGGCGACATTCAGGAGCAGTCCGAGCGCGATAAAGTTGGACCACAAGCTGCTGCCGCCGGCGCTGACGAAGGGCAGCGGCATGCCGGTAATCGGCGCGAGACCGATGGTCATGCACATGTTGAGCAGCGCCTGGACCACGATCATGACGATCACACCGACCGCCAATAACCGCCCGAATGGATCATTGGTCGACATCGCCACCTCGGCGCCAAAGATGACGATGAGCGTGTAGGCGGCGATGACCAGCAGACACCCTAGCAGTCCCCACTGGTGCCCGATGATCGCGAAGATGAAATCGTTGTGCTCTTCGGGGAGCAGTTCGTGCTCGACGAACATTCCTTCGCCGTAGCCCTCGCCGAAGACGCCGCCGGAAGCGAGCGCGATTTTGCTCTGGCGGAGTTGATAGCCCTGGTTCATATGCCAGCGTTCGTCCTGATCGTTTTGGCGGAAGATGACTTGGATGCGCTGCCGCTGGTAGTCGCGCATTCCAAAGAAGTAGAACGCGGGGAGCAGCGCCGCTCCGGCGACGCCGATGAGGAGCAGGTGTTTGAGGCGGGCGCCGGCGACGAAGAGCATTCCGAACAACACCGGCAGCAGCATGAGCGTGGTGCCCAGGTCCGGCTGTTTCACGATCAGCACCATGGGGCCGATCGTCAGCAGGAACGGCGGGATCAGCCCCAGCAGCCGGCGGTAGGTGCTGCGAAAGCGGAGGTATCGTGCGAGCGCGAGGATCAGCGCGACCTTCATGAACTCTGACGGCTGCAGTTGAATCGGTCCGAACCCGATCCAGCGACGCGTGTCGCGCTTGACGGGAACAATGGGCAAGTCGAGGTAGCGGTCGATGACGAGCAGCAAGAGCAACACAATCATCACCGCGTAGATGACGAACGCCCAACGTCCGATGTGCTGATAGTTGACCCGCAGCGCCAGGAGCATCAGACCGATCCCGGTCGCGAAGAACAGCCCTTGCTTGAGCGTGTTGACGCCGATCGTCGAAACGAACTGGTCGGATATGGAGGGCGGCGGTGCGTTGTCGTCGATCGTCAGGACGGGTTGCGTTTCGAGCGCGGCGCTGCGGTCTGTCGCGTGAATCGCGAACAGGCCGATGACCGTCAGCGCGAGCACCGGCGTGGCCACGCCCCAACCCATGGATGAGAGGCGTAGCGGCTTGGTGCTCACCGCTGCGCCACTCCGGGTCTATCCGCGACGAGCACCTCGATGGCGGCCTCGGCAACACGCTTCGCCGCCGGCCCCCCGACGCGCCCGCCGCTGCCGCCAAACTCCACCAAGACCGCAACGGCGTAGCTCGGCCCCGTGGGCGCAGCGCCCAGCGGTGTGCTGGCCGACTGCGTGTAGCCCATGAACCAGGCGTGTGAGGGCGGCTCTTCGCCGGCCGGCAGATCCGGGTAGCGTTCATGCGCGCGACGACCGAGGTACGTCGCGTTGGGATCGTCGAGCGACCTTCTGGCGTCGGGGAGTGAAGGCGCGATGATCTCCTGGCGATCGCCGGTCGGAAGTTCGAAGATATAGCGGTTGCTGAGGATCAGTGCCTGTGTCTGCGCGGAGCCGGTTTTCCCGCACAGGACCCAGCCTTCGAGTTCGAGCTTGGCGGGCTCGCCGGTGCCGCGCCGTTCGTCATTCACGACGCGCCACATTCCGCGGCGCAGGGTTTCCATCGCCATCGAGTCGAATGCGATCGGTTCGGCGACGTCCCGCTGCAGCGGCATGCCGCGCTCGTCGAGTACGAGTTGCACGGGCGCCCACCGTCCGGTCGCCGCGGCAGCCGCAACGTTCGCCACCTGGAGCGGGGTCGCTGAAATCTCGCCCTGGCCGATCGACCAGTTCCAGGCGTCGGCGGTTTGCGGGTCAGGTTCGCGGGTGCGATTGACGGCGAGCCAATCGGCGGTGGGCACGACGCCGTCGTTCTCCTCGATTAAGCCGGTTCCGGACCGTTTGCCGAGACCGAACTGTTCGAACCAGGAGCAGAGTCGCTGGGGCCCGAGGCGGGCCCCGACCTTGAAGAAGTAGATGTTGCACGAGTTCTTGATCGCGAGCTCGCCGTCTTCGCCCTCCGGGTAATAGGCGTCGTGCGTGGTGTTGTACATGTTGTAGATCCAGCAGCGGAACCGCCGACGATCATGCGGCAGCAGGAAACCGGTGCAGGCGATGTGCTCGTCGGGGCGGACGACGCGGTCACTGAGCCCCCCCACCAGTGTGATCACCTTGCAGGTCGAGCCGGGTGCGTATGCGTTCTGCAGCGCCCGCGCGCGGAGTGGTTGTCGCACGGTGTCGCGGCGCAGTGCGGCGTATTGGCGATCGAAGTCGTCGAACGCGTACGTCGGATAGCTGGTCAGCGCGACGACGGCGCGGGTGTGCACATCGATGACGACCGCGGCGGCCCCGGAGCGGTATGGACGCCGGTCTGATTCGGGCGTGTCGGGCTGCTCGACCACGTCGCGAAGAATGTCGTAGACGCGCGACTGCAACGCGTGATCGATGGTCAGGAAGACGTCGCGCCCCGGGAGCGGTTCGATGCGCTCGACGACGCGTCCGTCGCGCGATTCAACGACGCGGCCGCGTGTTCCGCGCAGCTCGGTCTCGGCGAGGCGCTCCACGCCGGAAACGCCGCACAGGCTGCCGGGTCGCAATCGTCGCAGCGGCGCTTCGGCGAGAGGATCGTCAGCGATGCGTTCGGCGCTGGCCTCACCGAGTCGACCCAGCAGATGAGCGAGCACGTCGCTGTCGTGCGCCCGGCGCTGGGTGGTGGGCACGATGCGCACCCAGGGTTGATCGACGAAGGCGTCGCGGGCGGCGATCGCGTCGGCTTCACTCAAGCCGTCGACGACCGGGTGGAAGATGCGTTCCTCGAGCACGGCCTGATCGAAGCCGCGATGGGCCGCTACTTGGCGACGAATCTGGTTTACGCGGCGACGCAGCGCGTCGGCCTGCTCGACGAGTTGGTTGACCGAGCGTCCGGAGAATCGCTCTAACTGCGTCCACGTCTCGGCGACTTGCGCCTGCAGCGTCGCGACCGTCTGGTCGAAGGTCAGCGTCTGAAACTCGCCGCGACGTCGCAGCACGACCGCGAGGCGACGCAGATAGCGAACGCGGTTGGAGAAGGTGAAGACGGCGTAGTGGACGCGAATGTCGTAGGTGGCTTCGTCTTGCACCAGTGCGCGGCCGGTTCGGTCGCGGATGGCGCCGCGCGGGGCCGGCAGCGTTCGCGCCTGGCGGGTCAGCATGCGCTCGCCGAGCGCGACCAATGACTCGGCTTCGCTGACTTGTAGCTGTACGAGGCGGGCGGAGACGACGCCGGCGAGCAGCACGACGCCGACCAGGAACCAGGCGAGCCGTTTGCGAAACATGATGGAGAACCGTGCGCGGACGCCTAGCGGCGCGCCCGCGTCACCAACACGGGGGTGAAGACGTTCATTTTCGACTGCACCGTTCCCACGAAACCAGCGGCATCCGACATACGCCGCACCTCTTTCGCACGCGCGTGGCGGATGTGGCGTTCGGCGAGCTTGACGCCGATCTCGAAGATGATGAAGCCCAATACGTTGTCGCGGAAGCCGTCCATCAGCAGCAACATGCCGCCGGGTCGTAACACACGGTGGAACTCGCGCACCGCGGCGTCTTGATGCGGATAGTGATGGAACGAGTTGCAGCAGGTGAGCACGTCGAAGCTCTGGTCGTCGAACGGCAGATGCTCGGCGTCGCCTTGGACGGCGCTAAGGCGCTCGGCGGCGGGCAAGTGCTGAAACTTTTCTTGCGCTTTGGCGACCATCATCGGCGAATAGTCGAGCGCGACCATGCGTTGGGCGGCGTCGTCGCGTGAAAGCAGACTGAGCAGCGTTCCGGTTCCGCACCCGACGTCGAGCACATCGTAGCTCGACCGGTTTTCCGCCTGACGCCACCGGATGATTTCCTCCTGGCAGCGGCGGATGCAGGGATAGAACAGAATGCCGTTGAGCAGCGACCGGTCGTACGACAGCGCCCACTTCTCGAATTGGCGCATGGCGCGGTTTTTCGCGACCGCGGCTTGCGGCGAGAGGGTGGCGTCGCTGGATGTGGGCTGTGCGTCTGACATATTGCGTCTAATGCGCAAGCTAACCAAACTGCGCGGTCTTTCACAGCCCGGCCGCGTGGGGCCGGCGAGGAGCCGCTCTTGGAAGACTGGCGCGCGTGGTACACCCTGGTGACCGTCGTGGTGGCCGTGACCGCGCTGGTGCGCGGCTTTCCGCCCGACGCCACACTGATGGGCGCGGTCATGGCGCTTGCGGCGGCCGGGATCATCACCGCGACCGAGGTGTTCGCGGGGTTCTCGAATCAGGGCATGCTGACCGTGGCGGCGTTGTTCGTCGTGACCGCGGGTCTCAGCGAGACCGGCGTGCTCGACCGCCTCAGCCGCGTGCTGCTGAGTCGCGCGCGGACCGAACGCGGCGTGCTGTGGATCATCGCCGGACCGGTGACGCTGCTGTCGGCGTTTCTGAATAACACCGCGGTGGTGGCGATGATGGTCGGCGTCGTGAGCGACTGGTGTCATAAGCACCGCATCTCTCCCTCGCGGCTGCTGCTGCCGCTTTCGTATCTGACGATTCTGGGCGGCATGTGCACGCTGATCGGCACGAGCACGAACCTCGTGGTTAGCGGATTGATGACCGCCGCTGAGCAAACGCCACCCGACCAGCAGGGCCTGACGGTGTCACAAGCGGCGCGACTGGGTGAGATGGGGCTGTTCGAGCTCACCGTGGTCGGGGCGCCGCTGGCTGTTCTGGGTCTGCTCTACCTTGGTTTTATCGGCAACCGGCTGCTTCCCGACCGCAAGGATCTTCTGGAACAGTTTGGGGAATCGATGCGCGAGTACCTCGTCAACATGCGTGTGGAGGAGGGTTCGGCGCTCGTGGGTCAGTCGGTGGAGGCGGCGGGATTGCGCCGCCTGCCGGGGCTGTTTCTCGTTGAAATCTCGCGCGACGGACGCATCATCGCCCCGGTCGAGCCGGACGAGACGCTGCAAGCCGGCGATGAACTCACGTTCACTGGCGCAGTCAGCACGATCGTCGATCTCGAGCGCATTCCCGGCTTCACCCCGATCACCGACGACGCTGACGACGTGCGTGGGGCTGCTCGGCGGTACTGCGAGGCGGTGGTTTCGAGCAGTTCGGCGGTGGTCGAACGCACGATTCGCGACGCCAACTTTCGCGCCCGCTACAACGCAGCGGTGATTGCGGTGCATCGCAACGGCGAGCGGCTCAAGGGGCGGGTGGGAGACATCGTTCTGCGGCCTGGGGATACGCTGCTGCTGCAGACCGGTCCCAACTTTGTGGCCGCGTATCGCCACGACCCAAGCTTCTTCCTCGTGAGCGGGATGAACGATCAACGGCCAGTCAGGCACGACAAGGCCGCCATCGCGATCACGCTGCTCTTGGCGCTGATTGTGCTGATTACGACGGAAGTGCTTTCGACGGCGGTCGCGGCGTTCCTGGTTGCGGGGCTGATGATCCTCACGCGGTGCATCTCGACGGTCGATGCGCGTCGCAGCGTGGCGTGGGAAATTCTGATCACCATTGGGGCGTCGTTCGCGATCGCGACGGCGATCGAGGGCACCGGTCTGGCGACGGCGCTGGCGGGCGGCTTGGTGCACTTTACGAGCACGTTGGGGCCGTGGGCGCCGCTGGCCACGCTGGCGGGCATCTATCTGCTGACGAGTGTGACGACGGAAATGATCACCAACAACGCCGCGGCGGTGCTCATCTTTCCGTTCGCGCTGGCATCGGCGGCGGCGCTGGAGGCGAATCCGCGCCCGTTCGCGATCGCGATCGCGGTGGCGGCGTCCGCGTCGTTCGCGTCGCCGATCGGGTATCAGACCAACATGATGGTGTACGGCCCGGGGGGGTATCGCTTCACCGACTTTGTGAAGGTTGGGTTGCCGATGAACGCGTTGGCGTTCGTGGTGGCGATGACGGTGATTCCGCGTGTCTGGCCTTTGGAGCTCTGAGGGTCGGCGACGCCGGGGCGCGGTTCAGCATTGCCGCGTTTGCTGCGCGTGCCGGCGCCAACAGCCATTGGCGGAGCGTGCTCGCGACAGCTTCCCACGGCTGACGACGCGTTACTTCTTGAGCGCGTGGATTGCGGTGCCGAGCACGCTCTCCGCCGCTTCCATGACTGTTTCGCTGGTGGCGGGGTGGGGATGGATGGTCATGGCGAGGTCTTCGGCTTCGGCGCCCATCTCCATGGCGAGCACGGCTTCGGAGATCAAGTCGCCGGCGTGTTCACCGACGATGCCGACGCCGAGGACGCGGCGGCCGTCGCTGTCGGTGATGATTTTGGTGAGTCCTTCGGGTCGCCCCATGGCGATCGCGCGGCCGGAAGCGCCCCAACTGAACTTGCCGATGCGGTGCTCGACGCCCTGCGCTTTGGCTTCCGACTCAGTGATGCCGCACCACGCGACCTCGGGGCTGGTGTAGACGACGGCGGGGATGGCGCGATTGTCAAACACGCTGTCGTGTCCGGCGACGTTTTCGGCGGCGACGACGCCCTCGCGGCTGGCCTTGTGGGCGAGCATGGGGTCGCCGGCGACATCGCCGATCGCGTAGATGTGTTTGTCGCTGGTTTGGCAGCGTTCGTTGATCTCGATGAAGCCGCGGTCGTTGACCTTCACGCGGGTGTTTTCGAGGCCGATGTTTTGCGAGATGGGCTTGCGGCCCACCGACACGAGCACCGCGTCGAACGAAAGCGAACGGCGCTGGCCGCCGGTCTCGATTTCGACCTCGACGCCGGCCCCATTCTTGCGCGCGCCGACGAGCTTGGCGCCGGTGTGGATTTCGGCGAACTGCTTCTTGAGCCGGGCGGCGAGCACGCGGGCGAGGTCGGGATCGGCGCCGGGGAGGAGCCGGTCGAGGGCTTCGACCACCGTGACCTGGGAGCCGAGCGCTGCGTAGACCTGACCCAGCTCGAGGCCGATGTAGCCACCGCCCACCACCAGGAATTTTTCTGGAATGGTCTCGACTTCGAGGGCCTTGGCCGAATCCATCGCGAGATTGGCCGGCATGATGCTCTCGGGCAATTTGGAAGCTGACGAGCCGGTGGCGATGATCGCGTGCTTGAAGGCGACGCTGGTCGCGTTGTCGCCTTCGACGCGGATGGTATGGGAATCCTGGAAGCTGCCGCGACCTTCGATCACGGTCACGTTGCGCTTTGACGCGAGCGTCTTGACGCCGCCGCACAAACGGTCGACGACCTGCTGCTTCCAGCCGGCGACCTTGACACGGTCGATCTCGGGCGCGTCGAACGCGACGCCGAACTCTGCGGCCTCTTTGGCGTTCTCGATGACGTGGGCGATATGGAGCAAGGCTTTTGAGGGGATGCAGCCCTCGCGCAGGCACACGCCGCCAAGCAATGGATTTTCTTCGATGAGGGTGACGTTGAGGCCGAGGTCGGCCGCTCGAAACGCCGCCACGTATCCACCCGGCCCACCGCCGAGCACGACCAGATCGGTTTGTTCGGTTAGCTCGCCAACAACCACGTCTCGCTCCACTCGTGATTCACTCGTTGCGCCGGGCCGCGCCGCCCGACCGCCTTCCACTTCGCCAGATCATGCAGCCCGACCGCTGTTGCGCCGAAACAGGAGCGCCAGGGGACGCCGTGTTCGGAAGTGTGCTGCTCCGCCACTTAAGCCCGCGTACGCGCCGGCCCCGGCGCGGCTACATCATCGCGATGAGGCGCAGCGGGTTTTGCAAGGCGCCGATCAGCGCGGTGCAAAAACGGGCGGCGTCGGCGCCGTCGGCACAGCGATGGTCGAACGACATCGACAGCGGCAGCACCAGACGCGGCACGACCTGTCCTTCACGGACGACGGCCCGCATGTCGGCGCGGCCCATGCCGAGGATCGCGGTCTCGGGGAAGTTCACCATCGGCGTAAAGAAACGCCCGCCGAGGGGGCCGACGTTGGTGATGGTGAACGATCCGCCGCGTAGTTCGCTGATCTCGAACTTGCCGTCGCGCGTGCGGGTGACCAGATCGGTCAGCTCAGTCGCGAGTTCGGGCAGTGGTTTTTCGTCGCAGTTCCGCAACACCGGAACGATGAGGCCGCGCGGCGTATCGACCGCAATCCCGATGTGCACGTAGTCCTTGTAGATGATCTCGCCGGCGCCCGCGTCGTAGGTGGCGTTGAGCTTTTCATGATGCCGAATCACCGTGGCGACCGCCTTGGCGATGATGGCGGTCATGGTGAGCTTGCTGTCGCCGTCTTTGAGTTCGTTGTTGTACGCCTTGCGGGCGGCCTCGAGGTCGGTGATGTCGGCCTCGTCGGTATGCGTGACGCGCGGCACGTTGAGCCATGCCGAGGTCATCTGCCGCGCGATGGTCTTGCGGATCTGCGGGGCTGACTCGCGGCGGATGGCGCCGTACTGGGCGAAGTCGGGCATGTCGACGGCGGGGACTTCGACCGGGGCGCTGGCGCCGCCCCCACCGCCGGATGACGCGGCCGCGCCGGGGCGGCGTTCGCCTTGGGCGGCGCGTTCGACGTCTTCACGCAGGACGCGTCCGCGGGGGCCGGTTGGGTGAACGTCGGCCAGGTCGACCCCCACTTCGCGGGCGTATTTGCGGACGGCCGGGGCGGCGGGGATCGGTCCGTCGCCGGGCGATCGCTTGGGAGCCTCGGAGGGGGCCGCCTTGCTCTTGGCGGAAGGCTTGCTTTCTGACGGCGCGTCGCTTTCTGAGGAAGCTTTGCGTTCCGAGGCAGCTTTGCTTTCCGCGGACGACTTGGATTTGGTGGACGCTTCCGACTTCTTCGCGGTCTTCTCGGCGGGTGGTTCTTCGGTGGACGTGGACGCCGACGTGGCGGCCTCGCCGTTGCCGCCGCCGCCGCCCTTCGCGCCGTCGTCGTCGATGGAGACCAAGACTTCGCCGACCTTGACGGTTTGTCCGGGTTCGACGTGGAGCTTGGCGATGCGTCCGCCGCTGGGGGCGGGGATTTCGACGGCGGCCTTGTCGGTTTCGACTTCCAGCATGGGCTGGAACTCGTCGACGGCGTCGCCTTCCTTAACCAAGACACTGACGATCTGACCCTCAGCGACGCCCTCGCCTAGGTCAGGAAGCTTAAATTCAATCATGCTTGACAGCTCCCGCAGCAGGCCTGCGGCGATTTGAAGCGGATTCATCGCCGCCCGCAAGGGCGCGTGATTCCAACCTCACGCCGCCGGGTTGGCCTAGTATTGCGTCACCTGAATCGCCGCTCGCACCACGCGCCCCGCGTCGGGCAGATAGGTCCGCTCGTTCGCAAAGTACGGGATGATGGTGTCGAACCCGGTCACACGTGCTACCGGCGCTTCGAGAAACTCGAGGCTGTGCTCGACGATGCGGGCGACGATTTCGGCTCCGACGCCGCAATGCCGCGGCGCTTCATGCACCACGACCGCGCGGCCGGTCTTTTGCACGGAGGATTGGATCAGCTCGTTGTCGAGCGGATTGACGCTCAGCAAGTCGAGCACCTCGGCTTCGATATGGTAGTCGTCGGATAATTCTTCGGCTGCGTCGAGCGTTGGTTGCAGCGTCGGACCATAGGTGATGATGGTGACGTTGCCGCCTTCACGCACCACGCGGCCCTTCCCGATCGGCAGCGTTTCGGGCGCTTCGGGCACCTCTTCGCGGATCGAGCGATAAAGCGCCTTTGGCTCGAGGAAGATCACCGGATCCTCCCCGAGAATCGCCGAGCGGAGCAAAGCGCGGGCGTTACGCGGGGTCGATGGGATGACGACCTGCAGGCCTGCGAGATGGGCGTAGGTCGCCTCGGGGGCCTCGCTGTGGTGCTCGATCGCACGAATGCCGCCGCCGTAGGGCATGCGCACGACAACCGGGCAGGTGAGCCGGCTGCGGGTGCGGTTGCGCAGGCGGCGCAGATGGCCCTCGACCAGGTGAAACGCCTGGAAGGAGAAGCCGTCGAACTGAATCTCGGCCAGCGGTTTGAAACCGACCATCGAGAGCCCGATGCTGGAGCCGACGATGGCGGCTTCGGCGAGGGGCGTGTCGATGCAGCGGTCGGGGCCGAACTCTTTGAGCAGTCCGGCCGTCACGCGAAACACCCCCTCGTCTTGCCCGACGTCTTGTCCGAGAACGAGGACGTTCGGGTCTGCGGCCATCGCCTCGCGCATGGCGTGGTTGATGGCCTGCACCATGGTCATCTGGGGCATTGCGTCGCCTCCGTGGTTGAGCCCGGCGCGGCGGGGCCGGACGGTTCGCATCCGGTAGTCTAGCTGTCGGCTGCGCGCGGCGAAACCGAGCGGCGCGGTCCGCGTGGACATGGGTCGGCGGGAGCAGCTAGAGTTCCCGACCTATGAGCGAGCAACCCCCAGCCGAACGACCAGCCGCCGAACCGGCGCCAACGACACCTGCCGAAGGCGCCCCGCGTTCGAGTGCGGCGATTTTCGCGCCGCTGCGCCTGATCCGCATCGCGATCACGGGGGTGCTGATGGGCGTCGCGAACCTGATTCCCGGCGTGTCTGGGGGCACGATGATTTTGGCGATGGGCTTCTATGAAGAATTCGTAGGCTCAGTCGCCGATCTCACGCGGCTCCGCTTCACGCGGCGCCGCGTGGTCTTTCTCGCAGTCCTCATTCCCAGCGCGGTCATCGCGATCTTCGGGCTCGCGACGGGGATTCTGTATCTGTTGTTTCATTATCCGGCGGCGATGTTCGCTTTGTTCATCGGGCTGACGCTGGGCGGCGCGCCGGTGCTGGTTACGATGTTGCGCCCGGTTCGCTCGGATGTGATCATCGCGGCGGTGATTGGGCTGCTGGCGATGATCGGCGTGCGGTTTCTGCAGCAGGCGGGGCTGCCCCACAATACGGGCATGGACGTCGTCAGCGGGGTGATCGGCGCGACGACGATGGTGCTGCCCGGCGTGAGCGGGTCGTACATGCTGCTGGTGCTCGATCAGTACGATCGGGTGATCGGATCGATCAAAGCGCTGAAAGACGGGCTGAGCGGGCGCGACATGGCGGTCGTTCGCGAGGCGCTGCAGATCATTGTCCCGGTCGGCATCGGTGCGATTGTGGGCGTGATCGGCCTGTCGAATCTGTTGAAGTGGCTATTGCGTCATTATCACCGCGCGACTGTCGGCGTGCTGCTGGGCGTGCTGTTGGGGTCGGTGATCGGGCTGTGGCCGTTCGGTCGGCAGCCCAGCGAAGAAGCGCTCGAGAACCGGACGGTGGCTGAACTGCGGGCATTCGCCGAAACGGTCGGCCTGCCGGGTCGTGAAGGCGTCGCTGACGATCCGAACGCGTTGGTGGCGTTCATCAGCGATGAGGAGATCTGGCGTGACCGCGAGACCACCGACGTGACGCTGATGACGGGGGTCGGTGCGCTGGCGTTGGTGATGGTGGGCTTCACCGTGACCTACGTCATGGGACGCGCCAGTTCGCGCGTCTAGGAATGGTTTGCGGGATCACGACGACGGCGCCGTTTGGTTGGCGGGAGATAGCGGAACGCGGGTAGTGCTGACGCGATTCGCTTGGAAAGATGGCGTGCGGCTCCTCGTTTGGTGTTACACGCGGACTGCAAGCAGAAATGTGAGCAGCCCGCTTTCGGCAATTCGACCCGATGATTGCCGAATCGCATCTCATGTGCCGCGGTGCGCACGCCGCAAGAAAACACATCTGAATCGGACCGCTTGTGCGAGGCGGGGTTTCAAATCCGGCGGGTCGTCGTCGTGGTCGCGGGCTGTGGCGGTCGAGTGCGGCTATACTTGAGACGCGGGCGGCGGCCTGGCTGGCAGTGACGGGTGGCCGTCGACGCTCCCGCCCCTGTGCGACGCTTTCTCTCTGACGCGAAGCAGGTATGGACCGCTCCAAAATCCGCAACTTCTCCATCATCGCGCACATCGACCACGGCAAGAGCACGCTCGCCGACCGGCTGCTGCTGCGATCCGGGGCGATCAGCGAGCGTGAGTTTCGCGATCAGGCCCTCGACGACATGGATCTTGAGCGCGAGCGCGGGATCACGATCAAAGCCTCGGCCGTCACCGTCGACATGAAGGTGGACGGCGAGATGTACATGTTCAACCTGATCGACACGCCGGGTCACGTCGACTTTCACTATGAGGTCGACCGTGCGCTGGCGGCTTGCGACGGCGCTTTGCTGGTGGTCGATGCGACGCAGGGCGTGCAGGCGCAGACGGTCGCCAACGCCTACGCCGCGGTGGGGAACGATCTCGAGATTATTCCGGTTGTGAACAAGATCGACCTGCCCAGCGCGGCGCCGGAAGACACGGCGCTGGAGATTGAACACGTGCTGGGCATCGACAGCGAGCACGTGCAGTTTGTCAGCGCCAAGAGCGGCTTGGGGCTGGAGGAACTGGTCGCCGCGATCGCCAAGGTGCTGCCCGCGCCGACCGGCGATCCTGACGGGCCGCTGCAGGCGATGGTGTTTGACTCGGAGTACAACGACTATCGGGGCGTGATCTGCTATCTGCGTCTGGTGAACGGGACGGTGCGCAAGGGTCAGAAGATTCTGCTGATGGGGCGGCGGCGCGAGTACGTGGTGACCGAACTGGGCAAGTTTCGCCCGCGCATGACGCCTTGCGAAACGCTTGGCGCGGGCGAGACCGGGTACATGGTGGCGTCGATCAAGACGCTGCAGGACGTGACGGTTGGCGACACGATCACCGACGCCACGCATCCGGCGAGCGAACCGTTGCCGGGCTATCAGCCGCCGGCGCTGATGGTCTACTGCGACTTTTACCCGTCGAGCGGCGAGACGTTTGACAATCTGCGTGAGGCGATGCAGCGTCTGAGTCTGAACGACGCGTCTTTCACGTTTGCGCCGCAGCAGAGCGAGGCGTTGGGGCCGGGTTTTCGCTGTGGGTTTCTGGGCCTGCTGCACATGGACATCGTGCAGGAGCGGCTGGAGCGTGAGTGCGGCGTGAGCGTCGTGCAGACCGCGCCCAGCGTGACCTACGAAGTGCTGCTGACGACGGGCGAAACCATTACGGTCGAAGCGGCCGGCGACCTGCCCGACTCGGGCCAGATCGATGAGCTGCGCGAGCCGTGGATCGATACGCAGATTATCACGCCGGTCGAGTTCGTCGGGAACGTCATGCAGCTTGCGGAAATGCGGCGCGGCGAGTTCAAGAAGCAGGAATACCTCTCGTCGACGCGCGTGATGCTGACGTACGACTTTCCGTTCAACGAAGTGCTGTACGACTTTTACGACAAGCTCAAGAGCGGCACAAAGGGCTATGGCACGATGGACTACCACGTCACCGGCTATCGCTCCGGCGATCTGGTGAAGATGGACATCCTCGTCAATCAGAACAAAGTTGACGCGCTCAGCCTGATTTGCCACCGCTCCGCCGCCGACCGACGCGGTCGCCGCTTCCTGCAGAAGCTGCGGAAGGAGATCGATCGGCATCAGTTTGAAATCCGCCTGCAGGCCGCGATCGGCAGCAAAATCATCGCGGCGGAGAGCATCAAGGCGTTCCGCAAAGACGTTACCGCGAAGTGCTACGGCGGCGACGTGACCCGCAAGCGCAAGCTGCTGGAGAAGCAGAAGGAAGGCAAGAAGCGGATGAAGACCATCGGCAGCGTCGACATTCCGCAAAAGGCGTTCATGACGGTGCTCGAGCCGGACGAGTAGCCGCGCGTGCGACCGATCGCTTGTTGAGCGTTCGGTCGTCAGGGCGCCGCGGGGCCTGATAACCGCGCCGCTTTCATCATTTGTGATGACAACGCCGCGCCGAGCACGCGGGCGCTGTCGCGTTGGTCCGGCGGCAAGAAAGACGTTGCTCACACCTTGGCTCTTCTGTAGTCTGCATGTTCACATGTGTTTAGCCATCTGCGCAGGCCAGCGCGGTGGTTCACGTGTATCCAAACGAAGGACCCAGGAATGCCGCGTGTTCTCGACTCTGTCTTTGCCGTCGCGATCATGGCCCTCGCTTCCGCGGCGGCGCTTGCTCAACCGACGGCGTTTACGTATCAGGGTCGCCTCAGCCAGGCCGACCAACCCTACAACGGGACTGCCGACTTTCGCTTCCGCCTCTTTGACGCCGGCAGATTCGGGAGTCAGGTGGGCGCGACGGTGGATGTCGCGGCGGTGACCGTCGTGACGTCATGACGGTCGATCCGGCGACGCAGTTGATTCGCTTGGCGTCGGGCGCCCGCTTCGACGGCGATGTGCGGTTCGGCGGCGCCGGCATCACCATCCGCTTGGGCGACAGCACAGCCGACCAGGTCCGCACATCCGGCGACCTCACGGTCGGGGCCGACGTGAACATCGCCCCGGGCGGCGTCATCGAGTTTGGCGACGGGACGGTGCAGAGCACCGCGGCGGTTAACAGCGGTCCGGCGATTCTGACCGCGTCGGTGACCGTCGACGAATCGGTCATCATCGGCGCCTCGTTCAGGCAGACCACGGTGACGATCCCCGGGGCGGACGTTGGCGACGTGGTGGTGGTCTCATCCGATATCACGGAGCCGCTCACCAACATCCGCGTCACCCGCGCCCGGGTGGTTCGGGCCGACGAAGTGCGTTTCACGGTCTTTTACAATGTCGTGTTCTTTGACCCTCCCGCGATCACCTTCAAGATCGCCGTCTTCGACTGACGCCGGCGCCGCCTCCCTGAGACCGTGCTTACTCAGTGCGGGGAACGAGCCCGGCTCTTGAGCTGCTCGTCTTGCGATCACATTCCGGCGGACTCAGAAACGGCATCCGCGCCGGATGAATCGCAGCGCGGGCTCGATTTCCGGTAGTGGACATTTCCGATGGAAGATGTTTGGGACTCTGTGTACACGGCGATGTCGTGACGCCGCACGTCCCGCCGCGTTGCGGTGATCACGCTGACGGTTGAAACCGGGAGCCCGGCAATCCGGATGATCAGCCGAACTGCTCCGCTACTGTGCGACGGCCCTTTGCAGCGCCGCGACGTCATGAACGTCGACGTCGCCATCGAGCTCGAAGTCACCGAAGCCGCACGCGCCGCTCACGCACATCGCGGGTGCGCAGGGGCCAGACAGGCAATTCTCGGCCAGTAGCCAGTCCGCCGCGTCGACGCTGTTGTCAGCATTGAGGTCGCCCGCTCGGGAAGCAGCGGTGAACTCGATGAAGTCGCCTTGCTTGAACGTCACGTGGTTCAGGCCCGGGTTGCCGTCGTCCCAATGGTTGCCCGGACCGACGCCAAAGAACTCGTTCGAGCGGTAGGCCGAATCGCCTTCCACGAACGTCGCGACCATGCGGAACTCGCTGCGCGGCGTGATGTGGAGCAGCTCGAGGGGAGCCTGAAACTCCCGCACGTCGCCGGCCGCGTTGTCGACGTAGCGCACGTCGCGACCGCCGAAGAGATCGGCGGGCGCGTTCAGGTCGGCGCCATGCACGCTCACGAGCGTCGTACCGTTGACGTGAAACACGCGGGCGTGGTCGGGGCCGAGACTAATCACAGCATCGGCGCGATATCCGGGTGGTTTGTAGACTTCCGCCAGCTGGCCCCCAGTTCCGAGTCCCGCCGCGAGCCTGGTGTACAGATCGCCGGGTTGGCCGAGTTTCGCGGTCGAGACAACGCCGCCGGCGGTCGAATCGATGTAGATCACCGCACCGCCGACACCCGCTGGATCGATACCGACAACGCTGTCAATTCCGATCGTGAGCAGGCCCGTGCTGGTGGTCGCGATGTTCAACTCTGAGTTCGCACCAATGATGTCCCCGAATCCGTTGTTGATGCCGGTAAACGCGGCGTCGTACTCGCCCGACAAGAGCTGACCGTCGGGCGTGCCGGCATACGCGGTCGCATCGGCGGCTTGAAACAGAGCGAGCCCCGGATCGGCGGGAACGTACGCACGTACGTAGTCGATGTCGTGGTACTGCGGCCATACGGTGCCGCCGTCCGGCGAGCCCGGCCAGTCGCCGCCGACCGCGGTGTTCAGGATTAGGTACATTGGGTCGCTGGGAATCTGCGGGCGGGTCGTCGAGAAGCGCAGGACGTCATCCACGTAATACATTAGCAGCCCGGGCCACCACTCGAGCGCGAACGTGTGGAAGCTCTGAGTGAAGTCGGGCCCCCAATAGTCATGGTTGGCGGTCTGGCCGATTTCCCAAGGCGGCTCACCATTCGGGCCGAGCGGTCCCCAGTGAAGACTCATGGTGACGCGATTCGGAAGGCTGCCGATCATCTCCATAATGTCAATCTCGGGCGGCCATCCGCCGCGCTGCGAGAGCATCCAGTGGGCCGGCCACATGCCCTGGGTGCCCGGCAGCTTGGCGCGGATCTCGATGCGACCGTTGACCATGGAGAAGCGATCCCAGGTGGAGACCAGGCCGGATGTATAGTCGAAACGCCGCCAGGCGCCGTTGCTGTCAAAACCCCAATACGAGCGCTGTCTGCTGCGCAAGACGAGATTTCCGTTGTCAACGAAGACCTCATCGGGCGCGTAGTACTGCAGTTCGTTGTTCTTAATGATGTGCAGGTCTTCGATCCGCCACTTGCTGCGGTCAACCGTTGCACCGTTGAACTCGTCGCTCCAGATGACGTCCCAAGCGGCGTCGCCTCCGTCGGCGACCGTGCCGAACTCGACCACGTCAAGGAGCGCCGCCCCACCCTGGTTGCTGGGTTGGATGAACACGAAAGCGATGCGCGCTTCGACGGTCTGTGCGGGCGCCGTCGCCTGGAACGTGCGGTAGAGCCAACGGTCCTCGGGGGAGTCGCGGTTGACGATCGTGACCTCGTGCTCGCCAAGAAAGTCGGCCCCGCCGTAGGATGCGCCGAAGACGCGATAAAACTCGATCTTCATGACGACGGCGTTATCGGTTCCGACCAGGCTATCACCGGCATTGTGCCGAGCGTAACACGACGCCCGCCACGTCTGCCCCGGCGACGCCGGCACACCTTGCAGCAGACCCGAGAAGTTCGGCGTTCCGTTGAAGCCGCCGAACACCTTGGCGACACGGCTCCCAAGCCGCGGCGTGTAGGGCGCTGATAACACGTTCGCCGTGACGTCGTTGAAGGTTGTCCACCCGTCGAGCCCCGCGGCGTGCGACTCGAAACCACCGTTATCCAGCGCGAGCGCGGCCGGCGAGAACACGACCAGGGCGAGGCAGAGAAGTGGAGACAAAAGCTGGCGGACGACGGCGCGGCGGTTCATGTGTTGGCTCCGGAGCGACCGGCTGTTCCACATACGATACAACGATCGACGGGGCGATCTCAAGGCAAGACGACGTGAGCCCGGTCGTTGATGCACGTTGCAGACGGGGCCGCGTCGCGACCGCGGTTGGGAAGCGAATCCAGGATTCAAGTGCTCGTCTTCTGCAGCGGGGTTTCGCACTGCGGCGCGGCACGGGCATCGCCGATGCGCAGCGAGCTACATAACGCCCACCGCCAACACCGATCGTGAAAGGGCTTCGCGTGAGTCCCGATGGAGGGCTCGATGGGCGCGGCTGGATTCGAACCAGCGTAGGCTAACGCCAACGGGTTTACAGCCCGTCTCCTTTGGCCGCTCGGACACACGCCCGGATCTGCGTTGCAGCCGGCGCGTGGCCGGCTCTCGCGAACCAAGTAAGTTAGCTATGGCGCTGGGGCGTGTCCAGTGAGCGGGTGCTTCGCTGCGCGCCCGCTGGTGGGGGCGCGGGGGGGGGGGGGGGGGGGGGCGAGACGGCCGCGGGCGGGGCGGAGGGACCCGCGGGCCG
>CAZLYU010000036.1:0-34287 GCA_964563855.1 uncultured Planctomycetales bacterium
GGGCGGAGGCGCAGGCGCCGCGGGCGCGGGCGGTGGGCGGTGGGCTGGCGTTCTCGACTCTGGTGTCGCTGCTGCTGGTTCCGGCGGTGTACTGTTTGCTGCATCGCGATCGTGGGGCGGATGCGGTGCGGCGGGAGCGTTCGGCGGAGCGTTGGGAGGCGGCTTCGGAGGCGGATGGGGCGGGTGGTGAGGCGCTGGTGCTGCAGCAGGCGGGGCGGTGAGTTTTGCTCGGATCACGGCTCGTTGCCTTGCATCGATGCTCGCTGTGCTTCCATTGCTCAATCTTGGCGGATTTGAGAGCGATAGCGAGTTTGGCTATCGCTGGGGGATGCGAAATCGTTGCTCGCTCGACTTGCTGGGCGGCGCTTCGGTAAGCTACGCGGCGCAGCTCGCGGAGGCGTCTGGTCATGTCGAACCATCCGATCGCGTTCATCGGGACAGGCATCATGGGCGCCGCGATGGCGGGGCGATTGCTGGATGCGGGGCTAGCGCTGCGGGTTCACACGCGAACGCGTTCGAAGGCGCAGGGGCTGATTGACGCTGGTGCGACCTGGTGTGATTCGCCGGCGATCGCGGCGGAGGGCGTGCAACTCGCGTTGACGATCGTGACAGATACGCCTGACGTGGCGAACGTGCTGTTTTCGCGGCGGGGTCTGGCGGAGACGTTGTCGCCGGGGGCGGTGGTGGTCGACATGAGCACGATCAGCCCGCAGCGGACGCGTGACTTCGCCAATCGACTGGCGGAGCAGGACCTGACGCTGCTGGATGCGCCGGTGACTGGCGGTGATGTGGGGGCGCGAAAGGGGACGCTGACGATGATGGTGGGCGGCGACGGTGACGCGCTGGAGCGCGTGCGGCCGGTGCTGACGCACATGGCGGCGAAGATCGTGCATGTGGGGAAGAGTGGAGCGGGGCAGACGCTCAAGGCGTGCAATCAGATTTTGTGCGCGGTGAACATGATTGGGGTGTGCGAGGCGTTGCTGCTGGCGGAGCGGAGCGGGCTCGACCTGCGCAAGGCGATCGAGACGTTGTCGGGCGGGGCGGGCGGCTCGTGGGCGTGGGCGAATCTGGGGCCGAAGATCGCGAGCGATGACTTGGCGCCGGCGTTCATGGTGAAGTTGATGCAGAAAGATCTGCGGATCACGCAGGATGCGGCGCAGGCGGCGCGGCTGCCGCTGCCGGGGACGGCGTTGGCGCAGCAACTGTTCCGGGCGGTTGAAGCGGATCCGGACGGGGGCGACCTGGGCACGCAGGCGATGATTGCGGCGTTGCGGCGGCTGGCGCATCATTAGCGTGAGCGCTGCGGGCGGTGCGGCGAGGGCGCCGATCGATTGTGGGGAAAGCGCGCCGGCGGACGCGAGTGGGCGTTGCGTGCGCTGCGGCGCGGAAGTACTTTGCAAAATAGTGATTTGGCTTGGTGTGTCGCACCACGCGCCGCGACCGCGGCGTTTCTTTCGAGGAGTGATTTGATGGCCAGCGCGATTCGCGAGTATCTCGGTGATCAGGCCGACAGTCTGCTGAACCACAAGTGCCAGACCATTCCGGCGGAGTCACTGCATCAGCCGGGCCCGGACTTCCTCGATCGCGTGTTTGTGCACACGGACCGGTCGGTGCGCGTGTTGCACCAGTTGGCGTGGCTGTATCACGCGGGTCGACTGAGCGGGACGGGTTATGTTTCGATTCTGCCGGTTGACCAGGGCATCGAGCATACGGCCAGTTCTTCGTTTGCGCCGAACCCGGCTTACTTCGACGCCGAGAACATCGTGAAGCTGGCGGTGGAGGGGGGTTGCAACGCGGTGGCGAGCACGTTTGGCGTGCTGGGGGTGTGTGCGCGGAAGTGGGCGCACAAGATTCCGTTCATCGTGAAGATCAACCATAACGAGTTGATGACCTATCCGAACAAGCACGACCAGCGGCTGTTCGGGACGGTGAAGACGGCGTGGGACATGGGCGCCGCGGGCATCGGTGCGACGATCTACTTCGGTTCGGAAGAGTCGAGCCGGCAGATCGAGGAGATCGCGGATGCGTTCGCCGAAGCGCATGAGCTGGGCATGTTTACGGTGCTGTGGTGCTATACGCGCAACAGCGACTTCAAGAAGGGGGACGTCGACTATCACACGGCGACCGACCTGAGCAGCCAGGCGAACCACCTCGGCGTGACGATTCAGGCGGACATTATCAAGCAGAAGCTGCCGACGCATAACAAGCCGGGCTTTACCGACCTGAAGTTCGGCAAGACGCACAAAGACGTGTACACGAAGCTGAGCAGCGACAACCCGATCGACATGACGCGCTATCAGGTGGCGAACTGCTACATGGGGCGCATCGGCCTGATCAACTCCGGCGGGGCGTCGGGCGCGAACGATTTCCAGGAAGCGGTGATGACCGCGGTGATCAACAAGCGAGCCGGCGGCCAGGGTTTGATCAGCGGTCGCAAGGCGTTCCAGCGTCCGATGGACGAGGGCGTGAAGCTGTTGAACGCGATTCAGGATGTGTATCTGGATAAGAGCGTGACGCTGGCGTAGCGGGGATCGCGGGCGCGACGGCTGGCTATGCGGGGGGCGTTCGAGCAGTTGGGCCGGCGTTGGTCGCGGCGTGCTGCGCGACTGTCGGCGGCGGAGGCTGGGCGTCTGTTGACCCGGCACGTCGGCTGGCGGTACGGTGCTGGGTCGCCACGGGGCGTGGCGCAGCTTGGTAGCGCGTCTGCATGGGGTGCAGAAGGTCGCAGGTTCGAATCCTGTCGCCCCGATTCGATAATCCCTCCTCTATAGCGGCGGAAGCCGGCCTGACATTTCAGTTCGCGCCAGTCATTTCGCG
The DNA here is from genome assembly GCA_964563855.1 of uncultured Planctomycetales bacterium. GTDB lineage: Bacteria > Planctomycetota > Phycisphaerae > UBA1845 > Fen-1342 > JAFGRR01. Next base: position 2,818 of record CAZLYU010000036.1, read on the forward strand.
GGAAACTATGACAGGCGCGTGGCCGGTACCCCGCTCGTGGCGGCCGCTCAAGCGTCAGCTTGCGTCAGTCGTCTTAAGAACTCAACTGCAGCTAGTTCCAACTGGTCCGACGGTCCCGCTGCGATGAGTTGGTCCACCTGGGCCGCCTTCGTGCGGAGCGCGGCGGCATCCATCGGCGCGCGGTGTGGGGTCCAGAGATGAACCGCCCGCGATACAGGATACTTCGCGAGTGCGCCATCCAACCGCGCGAGTGCGTGCCGGGCGCGGCTCCGCGCGGCGGCATGTTGATCGGGAGTGTGCCGGGGGGTGTTCAGCACGGACACCGCTTCGAACAAGTTGCCACTCTGCAGCCGCAGGCGGTCGTGCAACTCGCTTGGGGATGGGAAGTACGTGAACACGCTCACCACGAGGCAAGTGGCGACTGCGCCCAGAAGCGTCATCCGAATGGTTACGCGCGGCGGACCGGCGTGTGCGACGGCGTTCGGCGGGTTCGTGTCGGGCGTCGCTGCGCGGCCAGGTCGTGCGCGCCAGCGGTTCAGTACGCCGAGTCCGAAGAGAAGGGTGAATGCGGCGAGGGCAAGTTCGTTGCCATCGGCCGCGCGGCGGAGATGTTCAGCGACGCCGTCTGCGGTGGAGCCGCCGCCGAAGTTGTAGGGCTTGGTGAGCATGTCGAAGCTGTGTGAGTCGGCTTCGCCGGGATGGTTGGGTTGGGGAAGCGTGTTTGCGATGCTGGCGATGCCGACGGCGACGGCCAGCCAGGTGACGATCACGAGCAGGCCGGGAGCGCGGATGCGGTGGATGCACCACGCCAAGGTTGCGAAGCTCCATCCGGCGCCCAGATAGAGCGCGACGAACATGCCGCCGGGAAGTAGGCCGATTCGCCAAAACTCGCTGGCATACAAGACGGCGACATCGGGCTCGGGGTTTGCGAGCGCGATCGGCGCCGCTAGCTCCAGCAGCGCGACGACGGAACTGTCGCCGATATGCGCCTCGATCGAACCGGGTTGCAACACCGCCGCGAACGCCGCAGAGGCGGTAACGGCCAGCAGCGCGTACATCAGGAGCCAGCCGCTGGCGTGGTCGGCGGCGGCGCGGAGGGCGGCGAGGAGCTGCGAACGCTTGGGCGTCGCGACGGGTTGGGGTCGCGGGGGTCGGGCAGCTTCGAACGGCCTGGCCACAGCGCCGATGATGGCCGCGAGCAGTGCGCCGCCTAAAACGATGAGCGAAGCGTTCAGCAAGCCGAGGGCGTCGGCGGCGTAGCCGAAGGACCACGGCATGAAGAGCGGCGCGGTGACGAGGAAGCCCAGCACCACGCTGGGTCGCAAGCCGGCCCGGAGCATTTCACTCGCAATTGGCAACCCGCCTACGGCGCCCACTGGCGTAATCAGCCCGAGGAGGATCGCGCGTGGGAGGCTGTGCGACCAGGGGCCATCGAGGGCTCCCCGGAGCCATTGATACCCCGCGTTGGTGCGAAGCAGCCCGGCCAGCAGTACACCAAACAGCAAGTAGGGGACAAGATGTAGGACCTGCTCTCCAAAACGGAGGACGAACGTCCAACTGGAGAAATCGCCGAAGAGATCGCCGTCGCCGTGAGCGAGCAAGAGCGTCATCGCTCCCGCCCGAGCTGGTTGGCGCGTCGCGGGAGATCAGTGGGGACCGGGACCTGGGTTAGGATGTGGTCGGCGAGTTCTGTGACCTTTGCTTGCGTGGCTGCAACGCGCACGCTCAACAGCGGTTCGGCGACCGCCTGGATATCGTCGGGGGTCACGAACGACCGGGCCGCCAAGAACGCGTGGGCCTGTGCCAATCGCTGCCAAATCAGCAGGGCGCGTGGGCTGAGACCATGTTCGAACTGGGCTTCTGAGCGCGTCACGGCGCCTAGGTCAACCAAGTAGCGCTGCAATGTTTCGGCGATCGGCAGGCGCGCGACGAGCGTTTGGAGTTGCCGCAACTCGTCGGGACGCAGGATGGGGTCGGCGCTGTCGTTCGCGGCATCGCCGTCAGCGGTAACGGCGGATGAGAGAATGCGTAATTCGTCGTTTGGGGCGGGGTACCCGATGCTCAGCTTGAGTGCGAAACGATCGAGCTGGGCTTCTGGCAGCGGATACGTGCCGTGGTGCTCAATCGGGTTTTGCGTCGCGATGACAAAGAATTCGGGACTTAGCGTGTGTCGCTGGTTGTCGACGGTTACTTGCCGCTCGGCCATTGCTTCCAGCAAGGCGCTCTGTGCTCTGGGTGTGGCGCGGTTGATCTCGTCCGCCAATAGGACGTCTGAGAAAACGGGTCCGGGCATGAACTCAAACTCGCGCAGCTTCTGATTGAAGAGATTGAAGCCGGTGATGTCGTTCGGCAGCAGGTCGGGTGTGCATTGGAGTCGCGCGAAACGACCGCCGATTGCGTCGGCGAGTGCACGGGCGAGCGTTGTCTTCCCAAGCCCGGGCAAATCCTCGAGCAGGATGTGACCGCGTGCGAGCAGCCCGGTCAAGACATGCTCGATCACCGGCTCCTTGCCCTTGAGCGTCGTATTCAATCGAGTACGCAGCGCTGACAACCGGTCGCTGAGCGATGGCGGCGCAGCATCTGGGTGTCCGGTGACAGCATTCGCAACGGCGTGTCGGTCATTGTTGTTCATGCATGATCCGGCCGTTTTCGCAACTGATCGCGCCGTAGCGCCTTTACTGCCGCGCGGCAGGTTTGTTCGACCTCTCGTCGCGCGGCTGATGCGGTGTGTTCGACACCGCCGTAGAGCACCGCGTAGAGGCAATGGAGGTATGCCCGGCAGGCGGGGTCGTCAACGGTGCGATACCAGGCGAGGGGGGGGCTAGCCGGCGGTCGCTGCCGGCCGGAGAGTCTGCTGCGCACATCGAAAAGCCGCAGAGTATGGGCAAGTCTGCACTCGGTACTGCGATACGGCCACGACAGGCACCAGAGGGTGAGGAAGCGCTCTTGCAGCCACCATCGCCGCCACCAGAGCACGACGCTCATGAACAGCCCCGCGAATGTGATCAGGGGGCGCTCGCGTAGCGTGCCGGCCAGTCGTCCGGCGAGATGCTCGGCGGAATCCAGGAAGGTAGCGCGATGCCAGGCGGTGCGGTAGCCGGGCGTTGGGTCGAACGTGATCCAGTCGCCTTGAGCGGTGCGCACCTCAATCCAAAAGTGGGCGTCGTCGGCATGGATTGGCGTGTTTCCCGACTGGGCGACAAAGTCGTCGGGATGGGCGTAGAACCCGGAAACCACGCGGGTGGGGTAGCCCAGGCTGCGGAGGGCGAGCGTGGCGGCCGTCGCGAACTGATACGCCGGCCCGCCACGCGCCTCATGCAAGAAGTGGTGGATTGGATCGATGCACGTCGGTGGAACGGCGGCGTCACGATCGTGGGCGTAGTGGGCGCGCAGGTGCTCGACGGCGGCGTCGATCTGCCGCCAGCCGCGCGGGAGATGGGTGAAGCGCTCGGCGAGCGACAGCGCGCTCGACTCGAGATGATCGGGGACGCTGAGATACGCGTCGTTCGCGACTCCGCGGCAGGCTAAGTGGTCGAGTTGGAACAACGTTGACCGGTCGACGGTCCGGGCCGCGACTTCGACATGGACGCCGGAGGGCAGGCACTGACGGGCTCGCAGAATGCCGTCGTGGGCCCAATTGAGAATCGCTAGCGCCCAGCGCTTCACGTGTCGACCATCGTGTCGTCCCAATCGGAAACGTTCGAGGTGACTGGGCAAGGGGAGCAAGTCGCACGAGAGCCGGCCCAGACGCAGTTGGTGCTCTCGCGCATCAGCGAGGAACTCCGGGTTGTCTTCGCGCGGCAACCAGAGCCACGACGGGTCTGGACCGCGTGACTCGAGGTGGCACGCCTCGTTGCGTTCGGGGGGTTCGCTCCAACTCACGCCGTCGAAGGTGTCGTAGACGGTCATCGCGAGGTGCAGCGGTACGTGACCTTCGACGTACAGCAGTGCGCCTTCATCGCGGCGTTTCTCGGAGGGGTGTTGCGTGCGGCCCTTGCGATAGATCGAGAACTGGCGCCCGCCGGCGCCCGCATCGTGCGCCTTGTGCGCCGACGTGCTGAGCAACTGGTCCTGCTTCACAAAGATCGCCCGCAGCACCTGCTCCGGCGGGCGGGGTTCGCCGTAGGTTTCGGTCATCACGTCGAACAGCGTTGGCAAGTCGGACTCGAGGAAGTAGTCGGAGTCGACAGAGCCGGTGCTCTGGGCGTTCGGACCGCTTATGGCCCAGTCGCCTTCACCGACACCCAGCAGCGCATCGGGATTCGCCCAGCGGCTGCCGCCGGATGACGGAACCCACTCGCCCCAGACGTCGGGGATGCCTTGTGCGATCCGCGTCGACGCTGCAGTGACGGTCGCGAGCAGCACGACGAGCCCGACGATCGGGAACAAGGGCATGCGGTGTGCGTTGGTCAGGTCGAGGCCACGGGTGAGGCGCGTCCAATATCCGGCCGCCAGCCACGCAACGCAGAGACCGCCGTACGCGGCAGTCAGTGGAACGATCGCGGCGTGCTCCCCGAGCATGAGCCCCGCGAGCACCAAACCGAATGAGACCCCGATCGCGGCCGCGCCGCTGCGGCGGACGCGTGGGAGCGCGGTGATGAAAAACGCCACATTCATCAGGGCGACGATCGTCACCTGCTCGAGTGGTCGGAAGTGCGTGCTCGAGAAGACGCGAACGGCGCCCTCGGCGAAGGGAGCGACAACGAGCAGGACGCCCACGCCGACGCCGATGGGGGCGATGGTCACGGCGCCGCGTCGATCGCGGCTCAACCACTCCGTGCTTCTGTCCAGCGTCCGAACCACGACCGCGCCAACGGCGTAGCCGAGGACCAGCAGCGTGGGCCAGTACCAAGCCGTGCCAGGCTCGGTTACTGCGAGGGAAGCCGAGAGCGCGGCGAGGCTAACCAGCAACAGCGTCAGGAGTCCGCTGTCTGCGAGCCGGGTATCGCTAGGCCACATGTTCAATCGCCACATGCTCGGCAATACCCGTAGACGACGATTTCATGCCCGGTCATGCGAAACCCCTTCGGAAGCAACTGCTTGAGCCCGTCGACACACCCCTCCAAGTCAAAGACTGCGTCGCAGCGACGGCACTGGAAGTGGTGGTGATGGTGCTCGGCGGCGGCGTGCAACTCGTATCGCGGCGCCGCGCCGGGCAGTTCGACCGGGTGGATGGCTTGATCATCGACCATGCGCTTGAGGGTGCGATAGACGGTGGCGAGGTTGAGCGAGGGCACACTCTGCCGCGCGGCGTCGAGAATCTCTTGGGGTCCGAGGGGTCGGCCGGCCTTGGTGAATGCAGCTTCGATTGCAACTCTTTGCGGTGTCTGACGTTGCATTGCTGTCTCCTCGCAGCGCTCCGGCAGTTTGAGCGCACCTTACCAAGTGTAAAGCTTAACAGTTGCGGGCGCATGCTTGCAAATGCATTTGCGTGTGCTACCATCGGCCCTTGGGCGGCTTGCTGCAAATGCGTGTGCATCTGCGGCCGCCGACAGGAAGGAGGATTCCATGCGTTTTCCGTTACTCTCCGTCGGCCTTGCGCTCATGCTATCCGGTCCCGCGACCGCAGCATCCATCTATGCGTCCGGCCAGTTGCTGATTCCCGGCGACCCGTCGATTCCGCCGGGCGAACCCGGCCACGACGACACGCGCCAGAACTTCGTCTACGAAATCGACACCGTCACCGGCGACGCCACCCCGGTGTCCCCAGTGACAACGGGACTCCCGGCGGCTCTCGCCGGCACGCTCGATCAGCGACTGCTCGGTTTCAGCGGCGGTCAGTTGAATGAGATCAACCCGACGACAGCGACGCAAACGCCGATCGGCGGAAACAACGGCCTGACCGCGACCGGCTTTGAAGTGTTGCCCGACGATCGCGGGTTCCTGACGCCGTTCGACGGCAGCTTCAATACGCAGCAGTTGTATGGCATCGACATCGCAACGGGCGCCGCGACCCCGATCAGCGCGAGTCCGACCGAGATTGGCGACGTGATCGATACGGCGGCCGGCAACCCGCTGGGCACGACGCAGCCGTTCATCATCAGTCTGGGCGCGGTGGGAGAAACGCTGTACGGCGTGGATCTCGACACTGACTCGCTCATCGCGCTTGATGCTGACTCCGGTGCGGCTTCGGTCGTTGGCGCCGTTGGCGCGGTCGACAGCATCGGCGGCGGGGCTTACTCGGGCTACGCGGGCCTCACGGGTGTTGACGAAGACGCTGATGGGGCGTTCGACGCGCTGTTTGGGGCGGTGAACTTCTTCGACGATGACGGCAACCCGGCCACCGACGTGCAGCGTCTTGGCGGCGTGGCGCGCTACGACCTCACCGACGGAACGTGGTCGCTCGTTGGCACGAACCCCGGCGTGATCTTCTTCGGGTTTGGTTCGTCGCCCGTTCCGGAGCCGGCTTCGCTCATGCTGCTCGCGCTCGCCGGCTTGACTGTGCTGCGTCGCCGCGGAGCATGAGTTCATCTGTGAAAAGCAGTTAGCGGGGCGGCGGGGCCGACCTTCGACTGACGTCATTGCAGCGCGGAGAACAGTGTTGCCTTGACGCCATGGGTCGGCGCCGCCGCACCTTTGTGAATTCTGAAGTACGTTCTTCAGAATGAAACACACCTTTTACGCCCTTTCTAAGGCGGTCGGAGGCAGAGAACCGTGAATCGCACCGACTCGCTGGACGCTACACTGCCGTCGGAGCGCAGGCTGAGGTCTGCATTGCGGCTCGATGGAGTGCTGGAGGTCGCAGATTTGAGTCCTGTCGGGCCGAGTGACTGAGTGGAGGGCGAGGAAGTGCATGTTCATGTCATGCTGGCCACACGCGTGGCCGCAGTTTGCGCCTGTGTGATTGGCGCGGTCGCCCGGCCGAACGACGGTGCATCCGCCGACACCACTGACCATGGCGCCGCCGTGCTTCGTGTGATGGCGGACGTCGACAACGTTCAGAGTTCGAACTTCGGGGAGAACTCGTTTCGCATTGCGAACGTCGGGCGTAAGACGATTACGCAGGTGGTGATCGATGTCACGGGGGCGCTGTATCCGGATGCTGTCTTTGACCCGGAGGGGCTGGCGGGCGACAGCGGGGCGAAGCCGCTGCACCTCGATACGCGCGGCGGGACGGGGGTGGTCGACGCGGGCCAGCCGCATTCCACACGTTACGTTGGTCCGGGGGGCGCGAAGGGGTATGAGCGGCTGGTGCTCGTGTTCGACCCGGATATTGAGGGGGGTTTCAACCCCGGCGAGCGACTCGGCTTCTCGATCGACATGGATCCCGGCTCGATCGCGGGGACGAACAAGGCCCCGCTTGATGCCGGCTCGGTTCCGCCGTGGGACGTGGGCGGGATATCGGGGGCGGAGCTGATTGGCTCGCGCTTCACCGTTACGTTTGCCGATGGGAGCAGCGCGAGCGGTCAACTGCACGGCACGGGAACCCAGGCGGGTTCGCACGGGCGGGCGTCGCAGGCCGGTGCGGCGTTGAGCGCCGAGTTGCGGGTCAACGGGATGGAGCCGGGGAGTGTTGGGACGTACGGCGCGGATGGGCCGCGGATCACGATTGAAGGGCCAGCCAGTCGGACGGCGCGTGTTGTGCTGACGAAGGGGTTTATTCAGCCGGTGACGGCGTACAACAGCGCGCTTCACAAGCAATTGGAGCGGCTCGCGAAGTCCGAATTTCCGGCGAACAACGCGGTGGAGTTTCAGACGGTTGATGTGCGTCTGACCGGGGAGGTGCAGGACATCACGGAGCGGTTTCGCTTTTTTGATGTGGCGGGCGTTTCGTTTGCGGCGCACCCGGAGCGTCCGTTCAGCATGGATCCCGGCAAGCTGCCGATGGGCGTGGTCGCCGCGATCATCGACCCGGACGACGACGACCTGCCGCTGGGGCCGGTGACGGACCCGATCTACTTGACGTTTGAGTGAACGCGGTTGCGTAGGTTTGTTTTACCCGGACCAGCAACCGCGCCGCCGGTAACTTCCGTGAGCGTTTGGCGGGTCTTGGGAGCGAGGGCGGGGGAGTGGCCGTGGGCGTCGGGCTGGCGTGAAATTGGCTGTTTGACGCCGGTTCGGCGCGGCGTATGATATGTGGCTCTGCTGCAGGAGACTGCGGCGGATGATGGGCGGCGATGCCCCCAGCAGGTGCGGATTGATCCGCTGTTTTGCTGGCCCTGTAGCTCAATTGGTCAGAGCGCCGGCCTGTCACGCCGGAGGTTGCGGGTTCGAGTCCCGTCGGGGTCGTCCATTTCCCCATTGAGCAAGCGTGTGGTGTTGCGCGTTCGGGCGTGATTGTTTGGACGCGTTGGTTTGCGTTGCGGCGCGTGCGACGTGAAGACGTGGGTATGTAGCTGGCGGACGCTGCGGGGGTTCCGGCGCGCGATGGCCGGTGCGCGGGTGCGGGGCTACGATTGGCCGCGATGCATACGGTCTTTCTGGATTTGCGGTGATGAGCGTGGATTTTCTGTCGGATCTCGAAGCGCGGGGTTTGGTGCATCAGACGTCGGCGCCGGAGCTGGCGCAGCATCTGGCGCGTGGGCCGGTGACGGCGTACGTCGGTTTCGACCCGACCGCTGACAGTCTGCATGTGGGCAGCCTGCTGCAGTTGGTGACGCTGCGGCGTTTTCAGCAGGCGGGGCACAAGCCGATCGCGCTGGTGGGCGGCGGCACGGGGATGATCGGCGACCCGAGCTTCAAGACGGCGGAGCGGTCGCTGATGACGCTGGAGCAGATCGAGCACAACGTCGCGGGCATTCGGGGGCAGATGGAGAAGTTGCTCGACTTTGAGTCGGGGGCGGTGTTGGTCGACAACGGGGCGTGGCTGCGGTCGCTGCAGTTGCTGCCGTTCTTGCGAGATATCGGCAAGCACTTCAGCGTGAATCAGATGATCACGCGTGACAGCGTGCGCACGCGGCTGGAGACGCGGGAGCAGGGGCTGAGCTACACCGAATTCACGTACATGCTGCTGCAGGCGTATGACTTTCTCGAGCTGTTTCGCCGACACCAATGCACGCTGCAGATGGGGGGTAGCGATCAGTGGGGGAATATCGTGTCGGGGGTGGATCTGGTGCGGCGTTTCGAAGGGGCGGAGGCGTATGGTCTGACGATTCCGCTGGTGACGAAGAGCGACGGCTCGAAGTTTGGGAAGAGCGAGACCGGGAATGTGTGGCTCGATCCGCAGCGGACGAGTCCGTACGCGTTCTATCAGTTTTGGCTGAACGTGGAAGACGCGGATGTGGTGAAGTATCTCAAGTACTTCACGGACGTGCCGCTGCTGGAGGTCGACGAACTCGAGCAGCGGGTGCGCAGTGCGCCGCAAGCGCGTGAGGCGCAGCGTCGTCTGGCCGCCGAGCTGACGACGCTGGTGCACGATGGTGCGGCGCTGGAGCGCGCCCAGCGGCTGACGCAGGTGCTGTTCGATAAGCACGCCGACTATCGCGGGCTGACAGCGCAGGAGTTGGGGGAGGCGTTCAGCGATGCGCCGAGCACGACGCTGGCCGGTGCGGCGCTGGGGGCGGAAGCGGCGAGTTTGACGGCGGTGCTGGCGGAGACGCAGTTGTATCCGTCGCGCGGTCGGGCGCGGAAGGATATTCCGCAAGGCGCGGTCGCGGTGAACAACGTCGCGGTGCGGGATGCGGAACGCGTTCTGACGCGCGACGACGTGCTGCCGGGGGGGTACATCGTGCTGCGGAAGGGGAAGAAGAACTACCACGTGCTGCGGGTCACCGACGACGCATGACCGGGCGGCGGTCTGCGGGACGCGGCGGCGGCCGACGCGGAGGCGTTCGACCCGGGGCCGGGCGAGCGGCGAGGCGGCGCGTGGCGGCGGTGATCGATGATGTGGAGTTGGGGCGTCGGGTGGCGGCTGCGCTCGAGCGGCGCGGGGGTCTGCTTGCGGACCGCGACTGCGAGGCGATGCGTTTGATTCATGGGGCCGCGGACGGGCTGCCGGGGTTGGTGGTGGAGCAGCTTGGCGAGGTGCTGATCTTTCAGGTGCATGAGCAGCAGGGGGCGTGGGGTGAGGAGCAGTTGCGGCTCGTGGCGACGCAACTCATGGAGGCGTGTGGGTCGCGCTGCGCGTATCGCAAACACTTCACGCGCGACCGCGCCGTTGCTTCGCACCTTGATGAGCACACGCGGGCTACGCCGTGGTTGGGTGAGCCGGCGCCAGAAGCGTTTCTGGTGCGTGAGGACGGGCGGGCGTGGGAGGTGCGGCCTTATGACGGCGTGGCGACGGGGTTGTTTCTCGACCATCGCAATCATCGACGTTTGGTGAGCGAGTGGTGCGCGACGGCGAGCGCAACGGGCACGCCGCTGCGGGTGTTGAACTTGTTTGCATATACGTGCACGCTGTCGGTGTGCTCGGCTGCGTCGGGGGCGGCGGAGACGGTGAGCGTCGACTTGTCGAAGCGGTATCTGGAGTGGGGGAAGCGAAACTTCGCGTGTAACGCGACGTCGCTGGAGGGGGCTTGGTTTATCTGCTCGGATGTCTTTGATTACTTCAAGCGCGCCGAGCGGCAGGAGCGTTTCTTTGATTTGGTGTTGCTGGATCCGCCGACGTTTTCGCGGACGCGGCGGCCGGCGCGGACGTTCGTGCTTGCTGAGCAACTGGATGCGTTGGTGGCTGGCGCCGTGTCGCGGCTGACTGCGACGGGTCGGCTGCTGTTGGCGGTGAATCACCGCGGGACGACGTCGGCGGTGTTGCGTGACGCGGTGGAGGGGGCTTGCCGCGAGCAGGGGCGTTCGATCGTGGATGTGTTTGAGCCGGCGGCGGCGCCGGGTTTTGAAGGTGACGCGGCGTTTGCGAAGAGTGTGGTGGTGCGTACGGCGCTTTGACGGTCTGGGCTTGGCGGGCGGCGGGGGCTCGTGCGGTTACTTGGCGTCTTTGTTCATCCTTTGAGGGAGGGGCACGGGTCACGTTCCGTGACCCATGGCACCCCTGCGCCTTTGTTCATCTATCGAGGGAGAAAACGTTCGGTGACCCATGGCGCCCCGGGGATGGCCGTCGTTGGGGTAATCGCACTATTGCCGTGCGGTTGAATGGTGTGGTGGTTGAGAAGGCGAATCTTGGCGCGGTGAGGGTCAGTCATCTTTGGCGGTGGGTTGGCAGCGGGAGCATGGGGTGAGACCGCGGCGGGCGGCGTCTTCGAGCGTTAGCGGGCTGCCGGACTTGGCGTAGGTGCAGTCTTCGGTGTGGTATCGGCGGCCGCTGGGTGTGGCGTAGACCGTCGTTGGTGCGGCATCGGTGGCTTCTTGGGGGGAGCGGGCGTTGTCGCGGCTTTGGTCTTGGCTGGCGTTGTTGCTGCGCTGGTCGCTTTCGTTGGGGTCGTCGCGGCCGTCGCGTTCGGCGTGTCCGTCGGGTTGGTCGCCTTGGTCGCGTTTGGCGTGATCGCTCTTTGGGTCCCAGCGGCCGCGCTGGTGATCTCGGGCGGCCTGTTCGTAGTAGGCGAAGAGTGGTGCGGCGGGGCCGCGGAGTCGGCGGTCCCAGCGGGCGTGGCCTTGGCGAACGAGTTCGAGGTTGATCCAGAGACCGTCGGGCGCGCGATAGAGCATGACGGGCGTGGCGGGCGTGAAGGAGCGCGACGCGGGGCTGTCCGTCGACGGCTGGTCGATGTGCGACAACGCAGTGTTGTCTTGATCGGAGGCTGGCTCCGGCGCTGGGTCTTCCTGCTCGTGCGGCAGGACGTAGACGCGTTCGCCGCGGAGCAGATTCTGGAGGAATTCGCTGGTCCAGGGGGATCGGACGCCGGCGAGACGGAGCCTAACGGGGACGCCGGCGAGTTCGACGACGACGAGTTCGGCGGAGATGACGCGCAGGACGGGCGCGGTGGATTGGTTCGTGAGATCGGGTGTTTCGAGCCATGGCGGCTGGGATGAACGTGTTTCGGCGGCCGCGGGCGTGATTGGGGCGAGCAACGCGCAGCACGCGGCGATGGGCAGCCAAACGTTTTGCGGGTGACTAGCGATCGTGGGACGGGAAGACATAGGTTTTGAACCAGAGTTCATCGAGATTAGGTCCACGTCCTGGCTCGCCGACGACGTCGCCGTCTGGCTTGAGGACGAGCATCATGATTTCGCCGTCGAACCGGTAGCGGACGCGTAAGGCGTCGACGGTGGGGACGGCGACGCGGACGGGGATCATTTGGGCGAGTCGCTGCTTGACGAGCGCGGTTTCAAAAAGGCCACGGTCGTAGCGGCCGAGCGCGGTAGCGCCGGGTTCGTAGAGCACGAGGAAGATGCGTTGATCGGTTTGGCGGGCTTCGCGGAGGGCGGCGTCGAAATCGGTGCGCCATTCGAAGGGTGGTCCGGCGCGTTCTGCGAATTGCGCTGCGACAAAGCCGATCATGATGAGTACGAGGAAGATGATGCCGACCAGGACCGGGTTTCCGCGCTGTTGCTTGGATTGCGAGGTGGGCGTGGTGGATGACGCCGGGCTTGGGCTTGTGTCGCTCATGGGCATGCCTCCCGAGAATGGCGCGTGGGCGGTGAGCGTAGACTGCCGCCGAGTGGTACTTTAAGGTCGCGTTGCGTGGTCGTTAAGCGCCCGCTGGTCGCGAATCCGTCGGCGCTGCTGTGTGAGGGGCGTCGCGAAGAGAGGAGAATTGCGTGCTGGCGACATTTCCCGCCGAACTGGAAGCGCACCGCCGGGTGATCGAGCAGGTTGCGAAAGACGAGGGGCTCGATTTTTACCCGGTGATGTTCGAGATGGTCGACTTCGACCAGATGAACCAGATCGCGGCTTATGGCGGTTTTCCGCAGCGCTATCCGCATTGGCGCTTCGGCATGGAGTATGAGCGGCTGCGCAAGAGCTACTCGTATGGCTTGAGCAAGATTTACGAGTTGGTGATCAACAACGATCCGTGCTACGCGTACTTGCTGAACGACAACATGCTGGTGGACCAGAAGCTGGTCATGGCGCACGTGTACGCGCATTGCGACTTTTTCAAGAACAACGTCTGGTTTGCGCATACGAACCGCAAAATGATGGACGGGATGGCGAACCACGCCACGCGCATTTGGCGTCATATCGAGCGTCAGGGTCAGGGGCCGGTCGAGCAGTTTCTGGATGTGTGCCTTTCGCTGGACAATCTGATTGATCCGTACGCGCCGTTCATGCGCCGTCAGCCGCAACGGACGAAGCGTGAGACGACGGCGGTGGCTGATCGGCCGCCGCGCACGGTGACGCGTTATCCGGCGAAGCGTTACATGGAGCGTTGGATCAACCCCCCGGAACAGCTCGATGCGGAGCGAGAGGCGGACGAGAAGAGCGAGGCGGCGCAGCGGCAGCGATTTCCGTCGTCGCCGGCGCGGGACATACTCGGATTTTTGCTGCAGTACGCACCGTTGGAGAACTGGCAGGCGGATGTGCTGGGGATCGTCCGGAGCGAAGCGTACTACTTTGCGCCGCAGGGGCAGACGAAGATCATGAACGAGGGGTGGGCCAGCTATTGGCACAGCTACACGATGACGCGTCACCACCTGCGTGACGACGAGCTGATCGACTATGCCGAGCATCATTCGGGCACGCTGGCGACGTCACCGGGCCGGCTGAACCCGTACAAGATGGGGATTGAGCTGTTCCGCGACATTGAGCAGCGCTGGAACACGGGGCGGTTCGGCAAGGAGTATGACGAGTGTGAAGACATGGAGCGTCGGCGTGTGTGGGATACGGGGCTGGGCAAAGGTCGTGAGAAGATCTTTGAGGTGCGGCACATCTATAACGACGTGACGTTTATCGACGATTTTCTGACGCCGGAGTTTGTCGATCGCTTCAAGCTCTATCACTACCGGCGGGATCCTTCGACCGGTCGCATGGTGGTTGTGAATCGCGACTTTGACACGATCAAGCAGACGATGTTGTTTCAACTGACCAACCACGCGCAGCCTTACATTTATGTGGTCGACGGCAACTATGCGAACCGGGGTGAGCTTTATCTGGCTCACAAGCACCTGGGGGTGGATCTTGATCTGCGCTACGCGCATGAGTGTTTGAAGAATCTGCAACACATTTGGCGGCGGCCCGTGCACCTTCAGGCGCGGCTGGATGATGAGATGGTGTTGCTGACGTGCGACGGCGAGTCGGTGAAGCAGCAGAAGATCAAGGAGGATACGCCGCAACCTGCGCACATCGTTGCGTAGGGTGGCGGTTCTGGGGTCAAGCGGACGCTCGCGGGCGCCCGTTTAGATGCGGTCTTGTTCGGGGTGGCTGGCGATGTGTGGCGTTCCGTCGCTGTCGACGGAGACGCGAATGACGTTGGGGCGACAGCAGACGGGGCAGTCTTCGACGTATTCCTGGGCGGCGCCGGCTGAGAGATCGACCGGGATGACGATTTCCTCGCCGCAACTGTCGCAGATGTAGGCGTCTTCGGTTTGCACGGTGTGATGATAGGTGGGGGTTGGGCTTCTCGTTGGGTCGCCTTGGCCCATCGTCCGTTGAGAGCACGGGTCACGTTCCGTGACCCATGGCGCCCCTCGTGTAGCGGGGGATGCTTGCGTTACTGCGCGGCTAGCAGCGGGGGGAAATAGCTGGGGAATTCGGCGGGGGCGGTTTGGAAGTAGATGTACCAGTGCAGCGCGAGTTTGACTGACGCCGCGGCGGAGAACCAGGCGGCGGTTTCGGTGACGGGGTGGTGTCTGAGGGCGGCGAGAATCGCGGTGGCGATGATGAGGAGCGTGAACTTGTAGGCGACCACGGCTTCGAGCGAATGGTCGAGGAATTTCGCCGCGACCGGGTTGAGTTCGTAGAAGTAGCCTTTGACCGACTCTTGGAGCGTGAAGCTGAGGTCCAGGGCGGCGATGGTCCAGATCATCAGCAACGCGACCGAGATGCGTTGCGGCCGAGGCAGGCTGCCGACGAGGCCCGAAAAGCGTGTCAGCCAGGAAGGCTGTGACGGTGTCACCGCGACGGCGGCGGCGCCGAGCGGCTGGTGTGCCATGGCAGGCATTGTCGTGCTCCCAGTGCGCCCGGCGAAGAACAACAGGCGCGCAAGTCCCACAGACAGGATCCAAAACGGAGTCCCGGAGCGGCAAGCCGTGGCGCCAAAACCGAGCGCGAAATTCGTTTAGATAGGCCGGAGAAGTACGGCGATGCGTGTTCTATCGGTCGAGTCCGTCGCATCCTAAAGGCCTTTCCGCAGCGAACGGGATCTAGAGTGGGTCTTTCGCATTTCCTGCTTGCAAACTGGTGGTTTTTGACAGGTGGAGCTACCATCCGCGTTATGTCTGGGCCAGCTTCTCCATACGTTGCTCGACTCGTTGCCGGCGCCGGCGTGCTTGTCATGCTGGCGGCTGAGGAGCGGATCTGGCCGCGTGTCGCGGAGCCCCTCGAGCGACCGGTGCGTACGCCGCAGCGCGAGCGTGAGTCGTCATCGCAGACTGACCCGCTGACGCTCCGCGACCTGCTTCCGGACGCGGTCGCTCAACGCCGGCCGGCGTCGGGCGATCGGACGCTGGCGGTGACCGATTCGTCGCGATCGTCGGGGCGAGATGAGCAGGCTCAGCCGCGCTGCCCTGGAATTGTTGTGAGTCCCACGTTTCCTGGGGCCGCGGCGTACGAACGATGGACGAAGGTTCAGGTTGCAGCGCAGTGTGAGGCGGTTCGTGATCCGGCGATTGGCAGCGTGCTGAGCGCGCTCGCGCCGCCGAGCGTTTAGCGACACGTCCTGTCAGCGCTGATGGCTGAGCAACGCCGTTGGCGACTTCCAAGCACAATACTTACTTGCTACGGCGCTGCGTCGATTGACGCGGCCCTGACCCATTCGACCCTCGCGACTCTCGAGGAAAGCATGCCGGAAAAGAATCTGTTGCAACGATTTATCGTGATCGGCGTCGTGTTGTTGGGCGCCCTGGTCATTCTGTTCCGTTTTGACGACGGGGCGCTGCGAACGAACCTGCGACCCGGTCTCGACATCGCGGGCGGCGTTTCGATGATTTTCGAGATCGACGAGACGGGGCTGGAGCAGGCGACGTCGACCAACATCGCGGAAGAGATGAAGCTGCTGCTGCAGGAGCGCGTCGACCCGCAAGGCGTGTTTGGTCTGGAGTGGCGGGTGCACGGTCGGAATCGCATTGAAGTGCAGATGCCGCTGCCGCCGCCGGACATTGAGCAGTATGAGACGGCGTATCTGGAGGCGCAAGCGGCGCTCTATGCGACTCGGATACGCGAGCCGGAGTTGGAGACGATTCTGGCGCTGCCCGCTGATGAGCGGAGTGCGCGGTTCGAAGAAGTCGCGCGGGGCAGTGACGAGCGGGCGGCGGCGTTGGCCGATGCGGCGGATGCGTATGACGCGTGGCAGGCGGCCCGGGCGGAACGAGCGGCGGCGGAGGATGCGGCAGCGTCGGCGACTCAGCCGGCGACCGAGGTCGACGTCGACGCGCTGGACAACGCGGTGCGCGACGCCGAGGAGGACTTGCTGGACGCGACGGACGCGGTGCTGGAGTTGAACTTCCCGGCGACGGCGTTCGAAGCGGCGCTGGAGCGCAAGCTGAGCACGAATCCGGAGGCGGGGAAACGCTACACCGAGCTGAAAGAGCGCTGGCTGGATGTGTATCCGAGTCTGGCGGAGCAGATCACGGCGGTTGTCGAGACCTACAACGCGTGGAGCAGTCGCACGACGGGGCTCGACGGGCCGGACGACTTGCGGCGGTTGATGCGCGGCAGCGGCGTGCTGTCGTTTCGGTTGCTGGCGGAGCCGTTGCCGGACAATCAAACGCGCTATGACCAATTGCGTGAGGATCTGGAGGAGCGTGGGCCGCGTGCGGCGTCGGCCCGTGAGCCGGGCTTTGAGTGGTTCAAGGTCGATGACCCGGTGGCGTTCTTCAACTTGCGTTCGGCGGCTGACCTCGAGGGTCGCGACATTCGCGATCTGGAGGGCGACACGTTCATCCTGGGTCAATATCAGGGCGATTATTACGTGTTGGCGCGAACAGATCCGGAGGGGGCGCTGGTTGGCGATACGGATCGTTCGTGGCAACTGACCGGGGCTTACGCCGATCGCGACAATCTGGGGCGGCCGTCGGTGGCGTTCTCGCTGGACGTGGTCGGAGCGCGGCGATTCGCGCGGCTGACGGGTGACAACATCGGGGCTCAGTTGGGCATTTTTCTCGATGAAGTGGCGTATTCGGCGGCGCGCATTCAGAGCCAGATTTCAGGGCAGGGCACGATCACGGGCGACTTCAACCAGCAGAAGATCGCGTATCTGATCAAGACGATGAAAGCGGGGGCGTTGCCGGCGGCGTTGAAGGACACGCCGATCAGCGAACGGACGCTGGGGTCGAGTTTGGGTGCGGAGAATCTGAGTCAGGCGTTGCGGGCGGGCATTGTGGGGTTCGCGATCGTCGCGGTGGTGATGATTCTGTATTACTGGAGCGTGGGTCTGGTCGCGAACGCGGCGCTGATG
Source organism: uncultured Planctomycetales bacterium (assembly GCA_964563855.1). Taxonomy (GTDB): domain Bacteria; phylum Planctomycetota; class Phycisphaerae; order UBA1845; family Fen-1342; genus JAFGRR01. The sequence continues at coordinate 20,202 of CAZLYU010000036.1, forward strand.
CTGAACATTGTGCTGGTGCTGTCGGCGATGGCGATGCTCGAGGCGCGCGTCAGTTTGGCGGGCATCGCGGGCATCATCCTGACGATCGGTATGGCGGTGGACGCGAACGTGCTGATCTTCGAGCGCATGCGTGAAGAGCGGGCGCGTGGGTCATCGCTGCGGATGATCATCAAGAATGGTTACGACAAAGCGCTGTCGACGATTGTCGACGCGAACGTGACGACGCTGCTGACCAGCATCATCATTTACTTTGTCGGCTCGGAGGAGATTAAGGGGTTCGGTCTGACGCTGGGGTGGGGCATCGTGCTGAGCTTGTTCACGTCGCTGTTCGTGACGCGCACGATCTTCGCGCTGCTGCTGAAGTATGACCTGATCAAGGACATCAAAGCGGTGAACCTGGTCGGGGTCCCGAAGATCGACTGGTATGCAAAGCGGAAGATCTTCCTGCCGATCTCGCTCGGTTTCATTGCGATCGGCGGCGGCCTGCTGTTTGCGCGCGGGGCTGACGCGTTGGATGTGGAGTTTCGTGGCGGTGTGAACGCAGAATTCGTGCTGCGCGAACCGACGGTCACGATTGACGGTGAGACGCGCGAAGCCGGCGACATCGCGATGCGCGAGGCGGTGGGCCGCGCGGCGCGGATTGTGCGTGAGGATGCGGCGAAGCTGGCGAATGCCGAGGTGAGCGCTGACGCCAGCAATCCGCGGCGGTTCATCGTGAGCACGCCGGGCATTCCGGCGGCGGAAGTAGAGGCGATGATCGCGGAGCCGCTGGAGGACGCCGGTTATCTGGCGCGGGGTGGTGTTGATGTTGGGGAGGGTGAAGAGCGGATCGCAATCCGGACGCGTGAAACGGTGAGCGTGGATACGTTGCGTGACGTGGTGCGTGGTTTGTCGGGCTACGTTGCCGACGCGGCGGCGAAGATTGAGGCGGCGCGGGTGGTGGAGATCATTGAGGCGGATCGTCCGCGCGGCAGCGCATGGAACATCACGACGATCGCGACGAACAAGAGCCTGGTGCAGCACGTGCTGGAGCGGGCGATGGGCGACAACCTCGATCGGCGTCCGCGGATCGACTATGTCGTTCGGACGCTGCCGGGTGGGTCGCCGTATCCGGTTAGCGGGCGTCGCCTGGGCGCGGTGATTCCGGAGATTGGATCGGACGCGGCCGGCCGCGATGTGGCGCAGTTCCGCGAAGGGGCGGCGCTGTACTTCGCGGACTTGCAACCGGCGTTGTCGGTCGAGGCGATGACGCAGCGGATCAAAGACATGCGTCTGCAGCCGGACTTTCGCGAGTTGCCGTGGCGTGACTTCGATGTGATCGGGGCGAGCGCGACGGGAGCGACTGATCCGCGGGGCTATCCGACGTTCACGGAAATGGTCGTGCTCGTGGCGGATGACAATTTGCAGTACAGCGAGTCGTCGCCGGAGCAGTGGCGGGACGAGTTCGCGGAGCCTGAGTTGCGGCTGGTGGAAGCGGCGCTTTCGACGGAGCAGTCGCTGCGGAAGGTTTCGCAGTTCAAGCCGCAGATTGCGGCGCAGTCGCAGACGCGGGCGACGATCGCGCTGTTGCTGTCGTGGGGGGTGATCATCGGGTACATGTGGCTGCGGTTCGGCAAGCCGGCGTACGGTGTGGCGGGTGTGGTCGCGCTGATTCACGACGTGTTTATCGCGCTGGCGGCGGTTGGCATCAGTGGTTGGATTGGCGGGATTGAGCACCCGATCGGTCAGGCGCTGCTGATCGATGACTTTCATATCAATATGGTCATCGTGGCGGCGTTTCTGACGATCATCGGTTACTCGATTAACGACACGATCGTGGTGTTCGACCGCGTCCGCGAGACGCGTGGTCGGCTTGGCGTCGTGACGCCGCAGATCGTCAATCTTGCGATCAACCAGACGCTGGCGCGTACGATCATGACGAGCTTCACGACGCTGTTGGTGCTGGGGACGATGTATATCTTCGGCGGCAGCACGATTCGTGGGTTCAATTATTGCATGATCATCGGCATTTTGACCGGGACGTATTCGTCGATCGCGGTGGCGGCGCCGCTGCTGGTTCTGAGCATGCGGCGGCAAGCGGCGCGGCTGGGAGCGGATGCGGCTTCGATCTAGCGTTTGAGGCTGAAGTGTGCGTATAATGCAGCGAGGCGCTCATGGATGAGCGACCTCGCTGTTGTTTCACGCCTTCCGGGAGCAGTTTTCATGCGGCCCGAAGTCAAGCTTGGATTTTTGTTGGTGGCCATCGCGGGTATTGGGGTCGCTGCTTGGAGCGCTCTGAGCGGTACGGAGCCGGCGACGGATGTTCCGCCGAACCAGCAGGACGCTGGACAAGAGCGTGTGTCTGCGGGGGAAGCGTCGACGCCGGTGGTTGCGCCACAGGCGTCGCCGGCGCCGCCGACGCGGCGTGCTTCGCCGGCGGCAGAGCCGGCTGGCGATGAGCGGTCGGCGGCCCCGTCGATTCGCGATCGGTTGCGGCTGATTGGTCCGTCGGGGCATGCGGATGAAGGAGCGGCGACGCCGGCTCAGCCGCAGCGGCCGGCGGGCGCGGAGCAGCTGTCGCGGGTGCGCGACCAGTTTCGACGCGATCTGCAGTCGGGGGCGGGCGACGCGGGGCGATCCGAGACGCCGACCCCGGCGCCATCGAGCTATTCGCCGACGGCCGCACCAGTGGCCGTTCCGGAGTTGAATGCGACACGATCCGGGGTGCAAACGGCGGCGGCTCAGCCGGCCCCGGCGTCGAATGAGCAGGAGGTCTCGGTGGTTGAAGCGCCTGCGCCGCAGGCGGCGGCCGTCATGACGCCGCGTCCGACGAGGCCGGCGCTGCCAGCGGTGCGTCCGGGGCGGGAGCCCGAGGGGACTGATTCGCCGGCTGCGCCGCCGACGCGTGGGGCGACGGTGAAGACGTACACGGTGAAGCAAGGCGATATGTTCATGCGTATCGTGCGGGCGGAATACGGTTCGGATCGCTATTGGCGGGTGGTGGCGCAAGCCAACCCCGATATTGATCCCGATGTGATTCGTCCGGGCGAGAAGATTACGCTGCCGCCGAAGTCGCGTCTGGATGAGGAGCTTGGCATTGCGCGGGCTCGCGCGCGGGAGCCGGCGGCGCCAGCGACGCGGGCTGCGGCGGGTGTGAGCGGGTCGGCGGTTTCGGACTTGCCGATTTACAAGGTCGAGCGTGGGGACTCGCTGCAGGTGATCGCACGGAACTATTTCGGTAGTGCTGCGCGGTGGCGCGAGATCTATGAGTTAAACCGTGACAAGCTTCGGTCGGCGGATCACATCGAGATCGGCCAAGAGCTTCGTATGCCGCGTCGGGAGTAGTAGGGCGCGGCGGAGGGGCTTGCCAACCTGGTTTGCAAGGCACGGGTCACGTTCCGTGACCCATGGCGCCCGCGCGCGGCGGCGGCGAGGTTTTGGGGGCTACGTCTTCATGGATTTGATGAGGATGTCGGCGATCTCGGGGCGGGTGAACTCGACGGGCGGCCGCTGGCCCTGGCTGAGCATCTCGCGCACTTTGGTGCCGGAGAGAAAGACGCGGTCTTCCTTGCCGCTGTTGGTGGTCTTGTCGCTGGCCATCGCGCCCGACTTCTTGCACCAGAACGAGTGTTCGAACTTCAGGGGGGTAATGCCGATATCGGTGGGGTCGAACTCGTCGAAGATCTGCTGCGCGTCGTAGGTGCCGTAGTAGTCGCCTACGCCGGCGTGATCGCGGCCGACGATGAAGTGGGTGCAGCCGTAGTTCTTGCGGACGAGGGCGTGGAGGATCGCCTCGCGCGGTCCGGCGTAGCGCATCGCCGCGGGCCAGACCGCGAGCATCGTGTTGTTGGGGTTGTAGTAGTTGTCGAGCAGCACTTCGTAGCACTGCAAGCGGACGTCGGCGGGGATGTCGCCGGACTTGGTCTGGCCGACGAGGGGGTGGACGAGCAAACCGTCGACGATTTCGAGGGCGCACTTGGTGATGTATTCGTGGGCGCGGTGAATCGGGTTGCGCGTCTGGAACGCAACGACCGTCTTCCAGCCGTGCTCGGCGAACGCCGCCCGCGTCTGGGCGGGCGTGAGGCGGTACTTGGTGAACTCGGGGTCGTGGCGGGGCGTGACGACGTCGACGCGTCCAGCGAGGCAGACGTCGCCTTGCGTGCTGGTGACGGCGACGCCGGGGTGGTTCTCGTCGGTGGTGCGATAGACCTTTTCGGCTTCCTTCTTTTTGTCGTGGGGGTATTTTTCGCTGACGTGCAAGACGGCGAGGAGGCGGTCTTGATCGTCGGTGAGCGCGACGGGCTGTCCGACTTCGACGCGTTCGGCGGTGGCCTTATCGACCGAGCAGGTGATCGGCGCGGGCCAGACGTGTCCGCCGGCGAGCCGCATGTTGTCGCACACGCCGTGAAAGTCGGCCTCGGACATGAAGCCGGTGAGGGGGCTCATGGCGCCGACGGCGAGCAGTTCGAGGTCGCACTGTTCGCGTTCGGGCAGCGCGATTCGCAGCGTCTCTTTGGTTTGCGTTTCGAGCTTGCTGCGCTGGGCGTCGTCGACGACGAGGTCAATGAGATCGCCGCCGTGGGGCGCGATGAGGTGGGCGTCGGACATCAGCTTCAAGCTCCTTGTGGGTATTGCTCGCGGGTTGTCGCGGAGATACTAGGGAGAATCGCGGCGCGTGGCCAATGACCGCCGATGGCGATTGGCTTACGGTTCACTCGAGTGCGTCGGCCGGGCCGCACTGCCGGGTTGGCGGCGGTGGCGCCGGTCTCGTTGCTGGCTCAAGATTGGTCGACGGCATTGCGTGGGCCGACCCGTTTTGTCGCGTGACTCGCGAGGTATCGCACGTGCTTACAGCGCTTCTCATCGGGGCGGTCGCGTCGACCGCGTCGGCCGACGCGGTCGGATTGACCCACGGGATCGTCTCGTTCAACATCCGCTTCGGCTCCGCGGATGACGGCCCGGATCGTTGGGAGGTTCGCCGCGCGAAGGTGGTGGAGACGATTCGAGACCTGGATGCGGACGTGATCGGTTTGCAGGAAGTCGAAGCGTTTCAGGTGCGTGAACTGCTGCGGGCGTTGCCGCGTTACGCCGCGGTTGGGGTGCATCGCGACGACGGACGTCTTGCGGGCGAGGGGACGCCGATCCTGTTTGATCGCACGCGTTACACGCTGGCGGCGAGCGAGACGTTTTGGCTCAGCGATACGCCGACGGTTGCGGGGTCAAACACGTGGGGCGCCGCTTGCAACCGGACGTGCACGTGGGCGCGGCTGCTCGATCTCGAGAGCGGGCAGGCGTGTTACGTTTTCAACACGCATTTCGACCACGCGTCGCAAGCGGCGCGCGACAAGAGCGCGGCGCTGCTGCTGGAGCGTATCGCCGAACGCCGGCATGACGATCCGGCGTTTGTCACCGGCGATCTGAATGCGCGACCGGACTCGAGCGCGTTGCGCGTGTTGCTGGGCGGAGCGGGTCGATCGCAGTTGGTGGACGCCTTCGCGAGGCTGCACCCTGGCGAGCGGGGCGGCACATACACGGCGTTCAAGCCGGAATCGGATGGCGGCGAGCACCGCATCGACTATGTGCTGAACACGGCGGACGTCGAAGTGGTCGCGGTGGGAATCGACCGGCGCAAGATTGACGGCCGTTATCCGTCGGATCACTTCCCGGTGTGGGCGGAGGTGCGTTGGCGGGGGCGCGAAGGCTGAGGGATTTGAGCTGAGTTCGCCGGTGTTTCGGGCGCGTGGCGCGGTACACGTTTGGAAGATTTTAGGGCTCGGGCGGCTGCGGCGTGCGGGCGGCGGCGCCCGAGATGCTCGCGCGTGGCGGTATCTCTGTTGCGGTGCGGTGTGTGTGCCGCTGTTTGTTGATGGGTTGCTATTGAGGATTGGTTATGACTAGGCGTCGTTCTCACCATTTTCCGTGTGTGCTTGGCTTGGCATTGTTGCTGGCGTCAGTCGCTACGGCGTCGGACATTCGGATCGCAAACTGGAACATGTTCAACCGTCCGAACAGCAGCAGCGATCGTACGGCGCTGCGCACCGTGATTCAGGCGATGGGGGCCGAAGTGATCGGCGGCGCAGCGCGCCCGGTCGACATTCTGGTGATGCAGGAGACCGACACGAGTTCGTCTGCGGACACCCGCACCGATTTCAACATTGTGTACGGCGTGGGCAGCTATGCGGTGCAGGTGACGGCGCCGGATGGCGGTGGGGATCGCACGGGGTTTGTGTACAACACGGCGACCGTTCAGTTGATCGGTACGACGGTTGTGGGTGGGATGACGCATCCGGCGCTGCGCGGTCAGTTTCGGCCGGTGGGGACGAACGGCGAGGCGGACTTCTACGTGTATGCGATTCATCTGAAGAGCGGCAACTCGGGCTCGGACCGCAGTCGGCGTGCGAGCGAAGCGAACACGGTTCGCGCGAATGCGAATGCGCTTGGTTCGGCGGCGGTGATTTATGCGGGCGACTTTAACTGGCAGAACTCCTTTGAAGGGGCGTGGGGCAATTTTCTCGCGCCGGGCGATGGTCAGGCGTTTGACCCGGTGAATGCGCCGGGGTCGTGGCGCGACAACATCGCATTTATCGATCTGCACTCGCAGGATCCGCGCGGCGGGATGGATGACCGGTTCGATTTGCAGCTCATTACGGACGAACTGTTCGACAATGAAGGGCTCGATTACATCGATGGTTCGTACCGCGTGTTTGGGAACAACGGCACGCACACGCTGAACGGATCGATTACCAGCGGGACTGGGGCTGCGCCGAACGTGTTGAGCGCGCTCGTGACGGTGAGCGATCATCTGCCGGTGGTGCTTGATTATGTGATCGTGGTTGCGGCGCCGTTGGGTGATGTGAACTGCGACGGGGCCGTCAACAGCAGCGACATTGACTGCTTTGTGCAGGCGATTGTCAGCGGCGTCGCGTGCGACACTTGTTCGCTGGAAGCGGCTGACACGAATGGCGACGGTTCGCTGAATAGCAGCGATATTGATACGTTTGTTGATTGTGTGTTGAACGGGGGGTGTTAGCGGGTTGCGGGGCGTGCCATCTGGCAGGGGGGGGCTTGCCCATCCGGCTTGGAAGACACGGGTCACGTTCCGTGACCCATGGCGCCCCGCAGGGGGGAGCTGGCCCAATCCGGCTTGGGAAGACGCGGGTTGCGTTCCGTGCCGCATGCCGCCCCGGCGGCGGCAATACGACGCGGTTTCGTCTTCGGCCTTGTCTAGTCTAGTCTATGGCTTGGCTTCTACGTCGAGGGCGGCGCGCTGCTGGGCTTCGCTGAGGAAGCGATCGGTGTAATCGGCATCGACGCGGCGGCAGGTTTGCGTGGCTTGCTGTGCGATCTCCTGATACTGCGGGTCGGCGGTGTAGGTGAAGAACTCGCCGGCAAGAATCACGAGGCGCAGGAGGTGTCGCAAGACGATGCCTTCCTGCTTCACGAGATCGCGCGAACGCACGAACTTGAAGAACTCGCACTTCATTTCGAACGCGCCGCCGGCGACCCACTTGGGCTGCACGTAAATCGGCTCGGGGTTGGGCAGGCCGGCTTCGAAATCGATTTTGAGCATCTCGGGGAAGGTCGGCGGGCGCTCTTCCTCTTCCTCCCACGCGTCTTCGTCGTCATCGTCGGCGGTGGCGGGTCGGGCCAGCATGACGCCCATTTGCACCATGAGCGGCTCGAGTTCGTGCTCTTGAAGCGGGCCTTTCGGCAGCTCATCGGGGAGGCGCGTCTTGCGTACGACGGGCGGGGGCATCTGCAGGACGCTTTCGAGCGCGATCAGTTTTTCGACGTCGTTCGCCGGCGTGAGACGTTTGCAGAGCCAGGCGCCGTAGAGCGGGTCGACGCTGCGGAACTGGAGCAAGGTGAACATGCTCTCGTTGACGGTGATGTGATCGCCGTCTTCCGACCGCTCGAGATAGCCGAGCCCGTCAAGGTTGCCGAGCATGAAGTCGAGCTGCTGGTGGAATTTCTCGATCTGCTCGCTGGTGGCGAAGCGTTTGTCGAGAAAGTCGTGCACGCTGTGCAGTGTGCCGAACTTGGTCAGCAGAAAGACCAGCACGTTGTAGGGAATCATGGAGCGACTGGCGAGGCGTGCGGGTCCGGCTTCGATGAGTTGTTTGAACTGCCCCGCGCTCCAGTACTGCTCGGTGTTGCGCCGCCGCGGTCGCTTGCGCTCCATGTCTTTGCGGGCCCGCATGACGCCGGGGTCTTTGCTGTTGGGGTCGATCTGGTCGTAGCGGGCTTTCCACTTGTTGATCTTGACGTCGTCGTCATGCGCGACGGCGTAGACATGCCCTTGAGTGTCGAACTGGGGTCGGCCGGCGCGGCCCATGATCTGGTGCGCAGTTGACGGGGGGATGAGCTTTTTCTCGCCGTGCTTGCCTTTGAGCAGCGTGCCGAGCACGACCGACCGCGCGGGGAGGTTGATGCCAGCGGCGAGCGTCTCGGTGCAGACGACGAAGGGCACGAGGCGCTTGAGGAAGAGTTCTTCGACGACGTATTTGTGCCGCGGCAATACACCCGCGTGATGCACACCGACGCCGCGGATCAGCATCTGCTGCAGTTTGGGGCCGACGCCTTCGCTGAGGGCGTCTTGGTGCTCGTCGAGATAGGCTTCGATCGCGGGTTTGGCCTGTTTGCTGATGAGCGGCAGGCCTTTGAGTTTTTCGGCCACGTCCCAGCATTCGTCGCGACTGAAGCAGAACACGAGCGCGGGGGTGCGCTGGGTGTGCTCGTCGCCGTCGCTCATCTTCGGCAGCAACTCGGTGAGCAGCTGGTCTTCGACCCAGTGCTGTTCGAGCGGTACGCGGCGTTCGTCGGAGGTGATGACGCGGATGCGGCGCTGGTGCTTTTCGCGAATCCACTGGGCGAAGTCGATCGGGTTGCCGACCGTGGCCGAGAGCAGGAGGACGCGCACGCGCGTTGGCAGGAGCACGAGCGACAGCTCCCAGACGATGCCGCGCTCCTGGTCGTTGAAGCTGTGGAACTCGTCCATGACGACGGCGCTGACGGCGCTGAAGTCGGCGATCGCCGGATCGCTGGCGAGTAGATGATTGAGCAGGATTTCGGCGACCACGACGCGGACGGGGGCGTCGGCGTTGACGCGGCGGTTGCCGGTGATCAGCCCGATTTGATCGCGCTCGAATCCCCAGCGCTCGGCGAGGTCTTGAAACTCGCGGAACTTCTGGTCGCTGAGTGCGATGAGCGGCGTGGTGTAGTAGAGCTGCTGGCCGGTTGCGAGGGCTTCGTAGAGGGCCGCCTCGGCGAGCAGCGTCTTACCCATGCCGGTGGGGGCGCAGACCATCACGCCGCCCAATTCGGTCTCGGTGAACCAGGCCATGAGGGCGTTTTCCTGGTACTCGTAGAGATCGAAGCTGAGCGTGTCGAGGAACGCCGGCAGGACTTCGTCGCGCGTCATGCTGGGCAGCTTAGCGGAATGGTGGGTGGTCGGCGTAACATGCGGGAATGCTTCGCGTTCTCATCACTGCCGGCCCGACGTACGAACCGATTGACGCGGTGCGCTTCATTGGGAACCGTTCGTCGGGGCGGATGGGCGTCGCGATCGCTTCGGCGGCGCGGCGCTGCGGGCTGGACGTGACGTTGTTGCTGGGCCCGACGTCGGTGGCGCCGCCGGAAGGCGTCATGACGTTGCGGCATCAGTCGACGGCGGACTTGGAGCGATTGCTGGAGTGGCGTTTTCTGCAGTGTGATGTGCTGATCATGGCGGCGGCGGTGGCGGACTATCGCCCGGTGCAGCAGCTCGATGGCGCCAAGCGGCCGCGTACGGCGGCGATCTGGAGTTTGGAGCTCACGCCGACGCCGGATCTGGTGGCGAACCTGGCGAAGACGCGGCGGATGGGTCAACTGATCGTGGCGTTTGCGCTGGAGCCACGGGCCGCGCTTGCCGAGCGGGCGCGAGAGAAGCTGCAGCGGAAGGATGTTGACGCGATCGTGGCGAACCCGCTGGAGACCATCGACGCGACCGACGTGGAGGCGGTGCTGTACACGCGCGACGAGATGTTCACGCCGTCCGAAGGGCCGATCAGCAAAGACGACTTCGCCGACTGGCTGGTGCGGTGGATTGTTCGTCGCGTTGAGGCGGCGAGTCGGGAGGCTTAGTCAGACTCACGGGATCTTGGGTGTTGTTGTGCGGCCGCTCGACGCCGGTCAGTCGCCGATGCCGATGGCTGACGCGATGGCGTAGTCGCCGGCGTGTGAGATGGAGATCAACACGTTGCTGAGTCCGCGCTCGCAAGCGCGGTGCTGCGCGGCGCCGTGGAGGGTGACGTGAGGTCGGCCGAGGGCGTCGGGGAGGGTTTCGATTTCGGTCCAATTGAGGCCGGCGCGTAGTCCGGTGCCGAAGACTTTGAGCACGGCCTCTTTCGCGGCGAATCGTCCGGCGAGTCTGGGGAGGGGATCGCGGCAGTCGAGGCAGTAGCCGCGTTCGGCGGCGGAGTAGATTCGTTCGAGAAAGCGATCGCCGTGTGCTTGCCAGACCTGCTGGAGGCGGGGCATGTGGACGAGATCGACGCCGTGGGCAAGCGGGTTCACGTGCATCGGGTGAGCGAGTGGCGCACGAGTGCGTTCATCTCGATGGTCTAGAACGACGCGACGCCGCCGGCGAGTTCGCGGCCGACGATGAGCTGGTGAACAGTCTCGGCGCCTTCGTAGGTGACGACGCTCTCGAGGTTGAGCATATGGCGAATGGGGCAGGTCTCGATGCTCACGCCGCCGGCGCCGAGCAGATCGCGGGCATCGCGGGCGATGTCGAGCGCCATACGGACGCAGTGCCATTTGGCGAGTGACACCTGGGTATGGTGCATGACGCCTTGATCTTTCAGTTGGCCCAAGCGCCAGGTCAGCATTTGTGCGAGGGTGATCTGTCGCACCATGTCGGCGAGGCGGCGCTGGGGGGTCTGCTTGTGGAGCAGCGGGCTGCCGAACAAGACGCGCTGGCCGGCGAAGTGATGCGCCTCTCGATAGCAGGCCTGGGCGGCGCCGATGGCGCCCCACGCGATGCCGTAGCGGGCTTGCGTGAGGCAACTGAGCGGGGCGGCGAGGCCGGCGGCGTCGGGCAGGCGGTTGCTCTCGGGCACGCGGACATCGTCGAAATAGAGTTCGCTGGTGATTGAGGCCCGCAGCGACATCTTGTGTTCGATCTCGCGGGTGCTGAAGCCCGGCATGTCGCGCTCGACCAGGAAGCCGCGCACGCCGTCGTCGGTCATGGCCCAGACGACGGCGACGTCGGCGACCGTGCCGTTGGTGATCCACGCCTTCGAGCCGTTGAGAATCCAGTCGGCGCCGTCGCGGCGGGCGTTGGTCTTCATGGCGCCGGGATCGGAACCGCCGTCCTGCTCGGTCAGTCCGAAGCAGCCGAGCTGTTTGGCTTGTGCGAGTTGGGGCATCCAGCGTTCGCGCTGTTCGTCGGATCCGTAGCGGTGGATGGGGTACATGACCAGGGCGCTCTGCACCGAGGCGAAGCTGCGCAAGCCGCTGTCGCCGCGCTCGAGCTCCTGCATGATGAGGCCGTAGGCGACGTTGGAGAGGCCGGCGCAGCCGTAGTCTTCGTAGGTGGGTCCGAAGAGGCCGAGCTCGGCCATTTCGGGGATGAGCTCTTTGGGGAAGCGACCGTGTTCGAAACACTCGCCGATGATCGGCAGGACGCGCTCGTCGACAAAGCGGCCGACCACGCTCTGCACCTGTCGCTCTTCTTCGGTGAAAAGGTCGGCGACGTGATAGAAGTCCGGGGCGAGAACGTCGATCGGCGTTTGGGTCATCGTGGCCACGGTCGGCATACTCCAGAGGCTGCGTTCGGAAGCGGTTTGCCGCGGTAGGCGAATCCGCTTCGCCTGCGACGCGTCGCTCCGCACAGCGTATCATATTGTGGACTTCCGCGAGCGCTGCACGCGTTGGCGCCGTCCGTCATCGTGAGGACGACATGCCCTGGGGCCGCGACAAGCCGACGCCCACGATCATCACCTGCCCACGCTGCGGCAAGAGCGTTCCCCCGGGGGCTGAGCGGTGTCAACACTGCGCGGCGCGGTTGAATGATCCGAGCGCTGCAGCGTTTTCACAACGTCTGAAGCGCATCTCGCCGCGGACACTCGTCGTTTTGAGCGTGTCTGCGGCGCTGGCGATTTTGGCGGCTTTCTTCGGCGTTCAGACGTATCGCATTATGAGACCGGGGTCGGGCGCGCCGCAGGCGTCGGCGTCGCATTCGGCTCCGCGACCGGCCGACATCGAGCAGGCGAGACAAGCCGAGGCGGCCGGGGAGGCGTTCTTTGGTGACGATCTCGACGCGGCGCGCGCGGCCTATGCCGACTTCCGACAACTGGACGCGACTGCGCTAGAGGAGTTGGTCAAACAGACGAACGCGCAGTTGAGTGGGGAGACGCTGAGTGCAGCCGAACGGGCGCGGGTGAGAGCGGCCCTGCATCTGCTGGCGGAGCGTGCCGACGCGTTGGCGCCGTCGGACGTGGATGCATTGATCGCGGCGTGTGAGGGGTATCGCGAACTACGTGAGGGGGTGGTGCTGCTGCGCGCGATGCTGGGCGATGCGGCGGTGATCGAGCCGCTGAGCGTGTTTTGGCGGAGCGCGGTGGAGCAGTCGCTGCACCTATCGGTGAGTGACGCGGCGACCGGCCCGGGCGGGCTGGCCTCGATCGCGGAGGCTGACGAGCGGGTCGGGCGACTGACGGCGGCGCTGCAGCGGCTCGCGGAAGACGACGTGACGATGGCGCTGTCGGGAGTAGCTGCTGGTTATTGGTCGTCTTGGTCGTGGCTTGGACAAGAGCGCGGCGAGGGCTACCTGAAGGCGCTGTTTCGGGCGGCGCAGCCTTACCGCGCGCGTCGTCTGGGAGGCATTGCGACGTCGGAAGCGGATGTGGTGGCCAGTATTCGGCACGCGCGCAGCACGCTCGACGCGTTGTCGCAAACGGCGGACACGCTGGCGGCGGCGGCGGCGGGTTTGGCGCTGCTGCAGGAGGCGCCGCAGTATTCGTCGGCGCGCGAGCGGATCGAGGAGCGGCTGCTAGAGCGGTTCGCTGACGCATCAGCGGCGGAGCAGCAGGTGATCGCGTTCACGCTGACACGGATCGCAGGCAGGCCGTTCGCCGAGTTTGATTCGAGTGATGACCTGCGTGACGTGGACGCGACCGTGGTGTGGGCCGTGTTGCGTTGGCTGGCGAGTCGCGGCCGCGAGGTGGATGGTCGGGGCGTGCGTCCGCGCTATGCGCCCCCGCTGCGGCTGACGCGGCGCGTCGCGCCGCGGCCGAGCAGCGATCCGGATCAATTGGCGACCGAACTGGCGTCGGGAGGCGAGGCGTCGCTCATGGCGCTGACGGCGTGGCGGGCCAGCGGCTATGGGCTGAACGCGCGGGCTCGCACGTGGCTGGATGATGGCGCCAGCCCGTGGCAAACGGCGGCGGCGCTGACGCTGGTCGCAGAGGAGGGGGCGGTGGATGTGTGGAATGAGGTCGCTGCGATTGAGCGCAGCGCGGGTCAGCCGGGGTGGGTGCGCGGGTTGGCGCACATGACGCTGGGCGTGCTCGATCAGAATCTGCGCGGCCGCTATAGTGAGTTTCCGCAGCGACTCGACGCCGCATTGCTTGAGCTGCCCGATGACGCGTCGCAGTGGGTTTTGTTGCGGCAAGTGGCCGCCGCGGGTGGTCCGGAGATGCTCGAAGCGCTGCGTTCGTCGACTGCGCCGGTCGCCCGCGCGGTGCATCGTCACTTGCTACGATTGGCGCGTAGCGACTAGCGCGCCGCGAACGATTGATTCACGCGAGCGAGCCCCGCCGCCGGCATGCTGGTCATTCCCATCAAAACCGAAGTTCGGCCGCGGAAGACGCCGGTGGTGAATTACGCGCTGATCGGTTTGAACGTGTTCATTTTCTTGATGACCGACGTGTTGGGTGGTCCGCAACTGCGGGCGGTGAAAGACCTGTTCATGCTCGATGCCGGATGGCCGGCGCTCTACCAATATCTGACGTACCAGTTTTTGCACGGCGACATCATGCACCTTGCGGGCAACATGCTGTTCCTGTGGATCTTCGGCAACAGCGTGTGCGATCGGCTGGGGGGGCGGGTGTATCTGCTGTTTTAT
>CAZLYU010000037.1:0-33077 GCA_964563855.1 uncultured Planctomycetales bacterium
CAGAATCGCCGGCCGGACTACGTTTCGGCGTGGTGGAACGTGGTGAACTGGGACAAGGTGAACGAGTTCTACGCCGCGGCGAAGGGCTAGCGGACGCCGCAGCTTCGATGCAGCCTCCCGGGGCGTAGTCCGCGCGCCCCGCGGAGCATTACCAACAACCGTGCGTTGCGAATTCCGTTGTGCAGTCAAGCACCGCACGTCTGCAACGTCCATTCAGCAGGACGTCCAGATTTGACGCAGGTCGCGATCGTCGCAGAACAAAGGGGCTGAGATGGCGCGCGGCGAACACTCGGAGCTCGCGCGCCATCTGTTCGTTGAGGCGTCGAAACTTCCTGCTACCGATCGGTTGGCTTGGCTGCTTGCTCAGACCGACGATCAAGAACTTTTGGCAAGTGTACGGTCGATGCTTGAGGGGGACCCTGAGTTTGGCTCCCGTGGCGCAGTCCAGTCGCGTCCTGACGCGGACGCCACGTTGGAAGGTAGTGAAGTGACTGCCGAAGCGGGTGCAGGCAAGCGTGAGCTGCCGGCGCCTATGCTCACGGGCTATCGCGTTTTAGGCGAGCCCAAGGCCGGCGGTATGGGCGTTGTGTACCAAGCCCGAGATGTGCGCCTCGATCGTTTGGTAGCCATCAAAACGATTCTGGGGGCGTACCGCGAGCGCGAGCATCTCGACGCGTTACGGAAAGAAGCGAAGCTGGCTGCTCGGCTGAGGCACCCGAACATCGTCGCGGTTCATGCGTTGCTCGATGACGTCGAGCCGCCGTGCGTCGTAATGGAGTGGGTTGACGGCGTTCCGGCAAATGTCGCCGCACAACATATGAGCTATGGCCAACGCGCCGCGCTCATGCTGAAGATTGCCAAAGCGGTTGCGTTTGCGCACGAGAAGGGCGTCGTGCACCGCGATCTCAAGCCTGGGAATATCCTCGTCGATCGCGAAGGGGAGCCACGCTTGCTGGATTTTGGCCTGGCTCGCGCGATACTTGAGCAAGCTGGGTCGGGATCGTTCGCGATCAAGGGCACGTTGCAGTACATGGCCCCAGAACAGGTTGAGTCGCCGAGTCAGGTCGGTCCTTCAGCAGACGTGCACTCGCTTGGATTGATTCTCTACACATTTCTGACCGGGCGTCCGGCGCGACCCGGTCGGGCGACGTTAGATCTGCAGCTCTTCGTGAATGCGCCGCCGCCGCTGCCGCGTGACGTAAGAGCCGATATTCCTGAGCCACTTCAACGAATCGTGTTAAAGGCAAGCGAAGTACGACCATCGGATCGATACGATTCGGCACACGAGCTTGCACTGGACCTCGAACGGTTCCTGCAAGGGCGCCCCGTTACTGCTCGGCCCACACGCTACGCCCAACTGCTCGACGACCGTGTACGCATGCATATCGACGCAATACGCGACTGGGAGCGCGAGAACCTGATTGGTCGGCGAGAAGCGGACTCATTGCAGGATCGCTACGCGTTGCTTCTCGCCGACGCTGTATCAGGTGACCCAAAACGTCTCCGTCCTGGCACAGTCTTGCTTCAGGCCGGCGGTTGGATGGTCGTGCTGAGCACGGCATTATGGACGACTTTCTATTGGAACGACCTCGATGCACTGCAGCGCGTCTTGGCTATCGGCTTCCCGACTTTGATCGTAAACGCCGGGGCGTTCGCGATGTGGGGTCGTTCGAGTCAGTTTGTCGCCACAACCCTCACGATTGTGGGGGCGTTGTTGATCCCATTTTTCCTGCTTGTGCTCTGCTCGGCGTCGGGCCTCCTGACGACGCGGGCGACCGAGGAGTACGAGCTTTTCCCGCCCGATTATTTCACTAATCGCCAGCTTTCCGCAGCCCTCTGGATTGGTGCGGCGTATACAGCATGGCTGCTGTGGCGGAATCGACTCGGCGCAGTTGTCGCACTGCTTTGCGCCATCACGCTCTTGGCGTTCACAAGTTCGCTCTTGCTTGCCGGCCTCAAGCATTGGATCACGCAAGAGTGGTACGCGACGACGGCGGCCGCCTTCGCAGTTGTTCCGCTCCTCGCCTATGCCAGTGCGCGCACGGTGGATCACTTCGGTCGAGACTCCCTGGCCTGGCCTCCATATGCGATCTCTGGGATCGGTTTCATTTTGGTCTTGGCGGCAATCAGCTACGACGGACCTAAGTCATGGCTAGGCTTGACTCCGCCCGACGATGAGACGCTTCCGAATGGGTTGGCAATCACGCGGGAGATCGCCTTTATCTCGATGGGTTTCGTACTTTTTGCTATCGCCGTAGTTCATGATCATGGCAGGACGCGGCTACAGCGACTGTGGGGACGACTCTATTACCGTGTGGTACCACCAAGCTGCATCATTCCATTGGATCTACTCGGCAACGAGCCGCTTTGGAGTATCGGTCGCGTCGGGCAAGCGGATCTGTATCCGCTCGAACTCGGGGTGCCGCTAGTCTGCATTGCGTTTCTTGTTGCGGGCACGCAGTTGCAGCTGCGATGGTTCGTCTACTACGGCTTGATTCACCTGGCCGTCTTTGTGCTACGCACTACGGAGCGACACTTCTCAGACTACTTCAGTTGGCCAGTCGTAATCATCGCACTCGGGGCCGTGGCGATGATGAGTGGCCTCTGGATTGAGCAGCGTCGCCAGCGTCTGCAGTAGCAACGGCGTCGTGGTGCTAACGAAGAGCGACCGTCCTCCTCAGTTCCACTCGAGAGCGTGAATGAAGGTCCTGCGGCGGCCACGTCGGGCCGCAACAGCGCTTCGACCTCCAGTCCGCGACAGCGCGATGTCTGAGCGCGTGAGTTTCGGTCGGTCAATGCCGACCCGGTCCTTGGCCGCGCTCCGTCGCCAACGCCGTGAACCGAGCGCTAGCCGAGTGCGTTCTCGATGTCGACGATTTCGTACTCTTCGTCGGCGTCGGTGAGCGCGAAAGTGACTTTGTCGCCGCGGCGTTTGCCCATCAGCTTCTGCGAAACGGGGGCGCGGTAGTTGTAGATCCCGGCTTCGACGTCGGTGTCGAACGGGCCGAAGAACGTCATCGCTATTGCGCTGCCGTCGCCGGTCTTCTTTAGCTTGACCCGCACGCCGATCTCGACACGTTCGGTGTTGATCGCTTCGGGCTCGATTTTCTGCGAGATCGAGAGTTCGTTGTTCACGGTCGCGAGCCGACCACGGAGCAAATCGCGCTCCTCGAGCGCGAACTTGTACTCGGAGTTCTCGCTGAGGTCGCCGAGCGCCGCGGCTTCGCCGATTCGCTTGGCGTTCTCGCGCATCTGCACGTTCATGATGTCGTCGCGTTCGGCGGTGCGACGCTGAATGCCGACTTCGGTGGAGAAGATCACGTCGGGATCCTCCCACGGTTCGAGGCGGCGCACGTCCGGCTTGATCCACAATTCGGGATGTTGGTTGCGAAGGGCGTTGATCAGCGCGTTCTGCGCCGTATCGCCGATGCCTTCGAGCCGCATCAACTGGTGTCGCAATGAGATTGCCCGGCCGACGTCGGTCACGGCGATGACCTGCTTGACGCGTTCGAAGTCGCGCAAGGCGAGCACGGTGCGCATCCGCTGGCGGAAGGTGCGCATATTGCTTGTTTCGGGATTCAGCGTGCGGCCCAGGGCGTAGAGCGTGTCGATGATTTCTGCGAAGAGCAGGTGGTCGGCCGGCAAGTGCACGTCGGGCAGCGGCTGCGGTCCTTTCCAGAGCCAGTAGAGGATCTCGGGATAGTCGACCGGCTTATCGAGCGCTTTCTCGATCCACTTCTGCACCTCGCTGAGCTGACCGCCGGCGAGGGCGTCGACCGCGACGCGATCCAGCGCCGTGGCGGGGGCGTGCCCCATCAGTGCGGCACACGTTTCCGCGTATTGCTCGGGCTTCGCGACTTGCAGCATGTCGCACGCGGAGATCCAGAGGGCCGCGTCGGAAAGATCTTTGATGAGCGCGACCGGATCGCTCGCCGCGGCCAAGACGGTGTGCGCGATGGGTTCGCCTTCGACCGGCAGCCCCTTCTCCCCCAAGCGCTGCATCACAAGCGCCAAGGCGAGCGCCTCGCTCGGACGCCGCGCTTCGGCACGTTCGGCGAGAGTGATGAGCCCGTCGCGGAGCGAGCCGAGCAGCTCCGCATCCGGTTCTTCGTTTTGGGCTTTCTTTTCGCGGAGATAGCCCTCGATGATTTTGAGGTACTCGATGGGCTCTTTCGCCGCATCGAACGCCTCGCGGGTCTCATCTTCGAGCGTGAGTCCGTGCTTGCTGTAGCTCAGCACGACGGGGTTTCGCCCTTCGATGATGATGTGCTTATTGCGTTTGAGCTTGGTGCGGGTGCTGGTCCACCACTTCGACCAGGCTTTTTCTTCGAGGTAGCGGGGGACGAGTTCGTCGCGCAGCATTTCCTGGTCGATGTGCTGCCCGTGGCTTTGGATCAGGCCGATGACGAGGGCCACCGGATCCTTGTCGATCAGTTGCTGCAGCTTGTCGGGGTAGAGCTGCCGCATGACGCGGAAGTCGTCCTGCGGAACGCGGTCGTAGTGTCGGGCGACTTCGGGCAGCGGAACCGTCGTCGGCCGCCCACCCTGATAGAGCGCGACCAACCCGTTCTCGCGGTCGACTTCGCGAATCTCGGCGGCGGAGGCGTCCATGCGATTGACGAGCGTGTCGCCGGGCTGAAACACGAAGCCCACATCGAGCACGCGGCAGGCGACACGAAAGGGCCGCCCGGCCTGGAGACCCGAGGCGGCGACCACCTGCTCGAAGCCGTCAAGGTCGCCGTACGCATTTCGGTATGCCTCGAGCAGCCGCTGCGTGAGCGTAGCGTCTTCGGGGTCGGCGGCGAGGAAGGCGCGCAAGAGCACGACGTTGCCCGCGGGGTCTCGCTCCCAATCCAGGTTTTCGTTGAGTGTCGCCGCCAGCGTTTTGGCGCGATCGGCCTCGCCGAGATCGGCGAGGCGTTCGAGCGCTGGCGCTAGATCCGCCGGGCCAACTTCGCCCGACTGCACAAATTGAATGCAGCGACTTTCGTACTCATCGTAGTTCCCAGCTTCGACCAGCTTGAGCAACTGCGAACTCGGCATGCAGGGCGGCTCCCGGGTTGACTTTAGAAACGGCCAGCGAATCCCAAAGTCTAGCCGCGACTGGGCCCACACCGCAACGCAGCGCGCCCGCCGATCCGGCGGGCGCACTATCATGCCGCTATGTCGCAGATCGTCGTTACCTACGACCTGAATTGCTCCCTGTCGGAAGCGACCGCCGTCGCGACCGATCTCGCGTACGAGCAGACCGTGGAGGTTCCTCCGGCGGTTGCGCACGCGGCGGGCGTACCCGACGACGCCGTCGCTCAACTGATCGACGAGCCGGAGCCGCTCGACGATGGCCGTAGCCGCGTGCGGGTCGCGTTCGCCAGCCATCTGGCGTCGGGTCATCTCTCGCAACTGCTGAATCTGCTGTATGGCAACATTTCGATCAAAAGCGGGATTCGGCTGGTGGCACTGGAGCTGCCGGCCGATCTGCTGCAACGCTTCCGTGGCCCGGCGGCGGCGCCTTCAGAAACGTGGCGGCGCATCGGGGCGGGGCGTCGGCCGCTGTTGGCGACGGCGCTCAAGCCGCGCGGGGTGAGCAATGATCACTTCGCACGCCTGGCGCGCGACTTCGTGCGCGGCGGCGGCGATCTCATCAAAGACGACCATAATCTAGCCGAGCCATCGCTCGACGCCTTTCGCACGCGCGTCGATCTCTGCCAATCGGCCGTGCAAACAGCCGCACGCGAGCGCGGTCGCCCCGCGCTCTACTGCCCGCTCGTCGCCGGACCGATCGAGCAATTCGACGCTCAGTTGCGGCATGTTGCGTCGATCGGCGCCGCTGGGGTGCTGGTCTGCCCGTTCATCATCGGGCTGGATGTGGTTCGTTCAGCGGCGGAGCGTTTTCCGCACCTGCTCTTTCTCGCGCATCCGGCCTTTGCGGGAACCTTCCTGCAAGATCGCACACACGGCGTCGCGCCGCGCGTTCTGCTTGGAACGCTGCCGCGCCTCGCGGGTTGTACGATCTCGATCTTCCCCAATCACGGTGGTCGGTTTGGCCTGGCCCGCGAGGAGTGCGCGGCGATCGCCGACGGCCTCGCCGACCCGCTCGGCGGGTTGCATGCCGCCACACCCGCGCCGGCAGGGGGGATGCAGCTTTCGAACGTCGCCGCGATGGCTGAGCTGTACGGACCCGACGCCGTCTTCCTTATCGGGGGGGGGCTGCTGGGTCATGCGGACGGCGTTGAGGCGGGTGCGAATGCGTTCCGCACGGCGATCGACGCGCATTTCGAAGGCGCCGACGCGCGGCCGCATGAAGCGGCGCTCACCAGCGCTTGCGAGTGGCCGCCCGCTCACATGGAGAGTGAGACGTCGGCTCGCGCGCGGGTTCATCTGGCGCAGCGCGACTTTCACTGGGACGGTCGTGACGCGGTCGTCTACAAGTCGGATCAGCACCTGCCGTTCGCGGGGGTCGCGCGAACTGAGTTGTTCAATCGATCGGATCTGCCCGCCAACTTTGATTTGCGCTACTTCGAACTCGCCCCCGGCGGCTACACCAGCCACGAGCGGCACGCGCACGTGCACGTGGTGGTGGCGGTTCGCGGATCCGGCGCGTTTGTGGTGGGCGATGACGAGCATCCGTTGGCGCCGCTGGACGTCGCTTTCACGCCGCCGGAGCAACCCCATCAGTTTCGCAATGTGGGGTCGACGCCGTTCGGCTTCTTTTGCGTGGTTGATCGCGACCGCGACCGGCCGCGCGCCCCGTAACGAAGCGGGAGCGCGGGCGTGTCGATTGGCTGCGTCGCAGCGTGCGTCAGTGAAAGCGGGCTCAGGCGCCCGCCTCCGCCGCGACGATCGGCCTACGGGCAGGGCTGCCCGAAGAGCGGTTGGAAAATGGCGACGTCGGCGAGGTCGGCGTCGTCGTCGTTGTCGAGGTCGGTCGGCAGATCGGTCGTCGAACTGCCAATCGACCCGAGCAACGCGTTAACGTCGCTGATCGTGCGGACGCGATCGCCGTCAAAGTCGCCAACGCACGGCGCCGGATCTTCGCATGCGATCGAAAAGACGCGTACGGCGTCGAGACCCGCTTCGGTGATCGAGTTGTTGGGATTATCGACGGCGCTGAAGCGAATGCGAACCTGAGCAGTCGGCGTCACGAAATCAGCCACGCGGATGCGACGCTCGGTCCACACCTGCGTACCGCCGACATCTTCGACCAGCACCCAGCTCGCGCCGTTGTTGTTCGAGATTTCGACCGTGAGACGATCCTGGTCGGCATTGTTGTTCCAGAACCAGCGAACATAGTCGATGAACCACTCTTCGGGGGCCGAGAGATCGAACACCGGCGAGGTCAGCACCGTCGGGCCGCCGTCGATGTCCTCGTTCGCTGAGTTGCCCGTGATGTAGCATTGGCCCGATCCGTCAAAATCGCTCGGCGGCTCGAATCGATCGCCGCCGGTGGACGGCACGCCGCGCTCCCAGGGTCCGGTTTGCAGCGCTGTGTTCGTCACGCCCCAGCCCAGATCGGTTTCGAAGTTGTCGTTTACGACCTCAGTGATGACGCCAGTGCCATAGCTGAAGACATCATCGGGGGCGTTAAAGGGGTCGGTCAGCACTTCGCCGCCCGTGGCCTGCGCCTCGATGAAAAATTCCGGCGTCGAGCCACACAGCGCGAGCGGGACGGACCCGGCAAAGCTGCTGCCTCCGGCCGATTCGAGCGGTGCGCTCAGGAACGGGCCGTCGTCGAAGCGATACCGGATGACGGCTGAAGCCAGCTTATCTTCCTGCTCTTCAATCGAAGCCGTCACGGGCAACGCCACACCGGGCGCCTGTAGTTCGGGAACCGACGACGTGAGCCGGACCACGAGGGCCGGCGGCTGCGGCTGAATCTCGGCGACAAACGTCGCCCAGATGTCGAACGATTGGATGTACTCCTGAATGGTCCACATCACCAGCTCGTTCTGGGGGTCAAGCGTCGTCTGGCTGTAGTCGCCGTAGCGATTACGACCGAAGCCATCGATGAGGCTCTGACCGGCCTGGCCGGCGCGGTAGAGCGTCGGGGTCGACGTCTCGCCCGGTGGATCGGTGACGAGGCGTCCGGCGTAGTAGGCGCTCGCGAACTCGCCGGGGCTTGAACCGCTGAAGCCTAGCACGATGTCGCCGTTGCGGTTGGCGCAAATCGCGGGGAAGTAGTAGTAACGCACGGGGTCGGAGATGACGCCGCTCTGCAGCAACTGCCGTGTTTGCGGGTTGACCGCATACCACCGAATCGCCGCCCGACCACCGATGTTGATGCAGTGCGACGTGTACAACACGCCGTTGATCAGCATCGCGTTCATCAGCCGCGAGCCGACGGTATCCAGTGGGATGCCGACACCGAGCGCGGGTGCGTCGGGCGGCTCGCTGAAGGTGGGGATGTCGACATTGCCGAGATCGGTGAGCGTCGGACTGGTCAGCGGGGGGTTCACGCGTCGAATCGCGAGGTTGGTGTTGTCGCGTGTCGAGACGAAGAACTGCCCCTGGATGTCGCCGTACGTATGGACCGGCTGTAACGCGCCCTCGAACGGGAAGCCGCGAAACGCAGTCACGGCGCCCAGCGTGGGGGTGGCGGCGATGAGCGGGGCCTTGTCGATGGCGAAGATGGTCATGCCGAACGGCGCCATGAACGCCCCGACATAGATGCCGTTCTCGTCGACGCCCAGCGTAGGGTAATCCGGGAAGGCGCCGGTGTCTGACCCGGCACTTGCAACGAAGCTGGTGCGGAACCAGTCGCCCGTCGCGTCTGCGGTGCGCGACACCGCGAGATAGAGCGTGGTGTTGAAGTCTGACACGATCACCACCCAGCGACCTGAGTATTGATCCCACAGCACACGCGGGTCGCCGCTCGATCCGGGCAGAAACGCGCTCAGACTCACATTTTGCAACTGCGTCCCCGTAGTC
The DNA here is from genome assembly GCA_964563855.1 of uncultured Planctomycetales bacterium. Taxonomy (GTDB): domain Bacteria; phylum Planctomycetota; class Phycisphaerae; order UBA1845; family Fen-1342; genus JAFGRR01. Next base: position 8,926 of record CAZLYU010000037.1, read on the forward strand.
CGGTCGTAGACCGCGAAGTTGCGATTCACCGTGATGACGTATTGCGTCGGCCCGATGGCGCCATGTGTATCTGGGGGAGACGAAAATGAACCGGCGTCGCCGCGCACCACGCCGCGAAAGGTCAGCCCCAGCACGGGGTCGGTGGCCGCCTGTTCGATCGACGTTTCCACGTTTGGCTCCGGTTCGCCGACGCGCTCCAGATCTTGCTTTTGCGGTGCGGGCACGATGTCGGTGGGCGTCGTGAAGCCGAGATTGCCTTCCTCCCAAACCACGCCTTCATAGAACAGGTTGGTCAGGCTGCGCTTGAAGTTGAGCCCTTCGAAGTCGACCACCCGTTCGTTCCCGTCTTGCGTGACGAAGGTCAGGTCATCCATACCGAAGAAGGCCGCATTGTTCAGCCGCGCCGGCGCGTGAACGACGATGCGATCGACGCCTTGAAGGTTGATATCGAGCCAGGCCGGATCGCGATCGAGATACGAGAGCCACTCCGACACGCCGACCAACTCGCCATCGCGATAGCCGCGGACTTGCAGGCACTCGGCCCACAGCGCCTCGGCGCCCTGCGCGACAAAGTACGCCCCACGGACGTCCACGGGGGCGGGGAAGCCGATCGGCATCTCAGTGGCGCCATGACGGTTAATGGCGTAGAAGCGCCCCGATGTCGGGCTCAGCGCCGCGCCGGCCGCGGGAATCACCCACTCGCCGCGTCGTTCCTGCGTGACGGGCTGTTCGGCGGCGAGCTGGTCGATCTTGCGCTGGCGTTCGACGGCCGCCGAGAGGGGCTCGACGACGCCGGGGCGCAGCAACTCGGGGCCCAGGCGCTCGCCCCGGAACAACGACTCTTGTTCGCCTAGCGCGACGCCCACGCACAGCACGACGGCCGCGCCCAGCAGGGCGCGCTGCGCCGATCGATTGATAGCCATTCCTTATCCTCCAGTAGCGGCGAGCCGGGGAGACGCCTTTTGTCACCCACTTTATCGGCAGGTGCGGCGAACCCCTCTCCGGTCAACTTGGCTCAGGCAGTAGCGTAGCCGCGAGGCATTCGCGAAACAAACTGGTTCCCCCCGGCGAACAAGTAGTGACGCGTTTTGCGCACCGCAGCGCGAGCGATCCCGCTGAAAGCCGCGCTAAATCAAGTCGCGCAACTCTTCCATCTCGCGCATCGTCTTGGCGTCGCCGGCGCGCGCCGCTGCGGCGAGACCCGCGTTGAGCGTCTCCCGCGCCTGCTCCCCGCGTCCGGCCTTAATCAACGCCCGCCCCTGGTGGTAGTACGCAGCCGCGTAGTCCGGCCCGACGCGGATCGCGTCGCCAAACGCGTCGACGGCTTCATCCCATCGCTCCTGATTGCAGAGCTCGAGACCGACCGAGTAATGCGTGAGCGGATCGTTCGGGTCGGCCATCACCAGCTTGCGTAACTGCTCCAATCGGTCAGACATGCGCGTGACACCTCGTATGACGGGATCGCGGCGGCGACTGTGAAAGTCTAGCCGACCCGCCGCACACGCGTCACGCCGGGCTTTGCAGACCGCGACGCCCGGACGACGATGCACGGCATGAGCGCACCGCGTCTGTTCGTCGATCAGCTCGACAGCACCGAGATCCTGCTGCCTCCGGAAGAGTTGCTGCATGCGGCGGGGCCGCTGCGATTACGCGACGGCGAGCCCGTCGAAGCGTTTGACGGCCGTGGAGGCGTCGCGCACGGGACATTGCGGGTGCAGGGCGCCGGCAAGCGCCGCACCGGGCATGTCGACGTCGAGAAACTTTGCTCCGTGCCTCCGTTGTCGCGCCCGCTCGCGATCGTCACCGCGGCGTGCAAGGGGCCCCGCCTCACATGGCTGGTGGAAAAGTGCGTCGAACTCGGCGTAGCACGCCTGCAATTCCACGCGTTCGAGCGCTCTGTCGTACAGTTGTCGCCGGCAAACGTCGGAAAGCTCAGGCGAACCGCCATCGAAGCCTGCAAGCAATGCCGTCGAGCGTGGCTTCCCGAACTCGCGGTCTCTGCAAACCAAGCGCCGCCGTTCGATACACCCGCGTTCGTCGCGCATCGGGAGCCGGCGGTTTTGCGCTGGCGCGATCGCGCGGCGGGGCTCGAGGCAGCCACGATCTTCGTCGGACCGGAAGGGGGGTTCAGCCAGCGCGAGTTGCAGCAGTGGCGGTCGCAGGGGTTTGAATGCGTATCGCTCGGCGAGCACGTTTTGCGCATCGAGACGGCGTGCGTCTCCGCCGCCGCTCAGTGGTAAGTCGGCGTCCGGTTTGCGGGGCGCGTATCAGGAACGCAGGCGGTCGACCGATTCCGCGTCTGGCAGCACACGCCGACCGACGACTTCGTTCACCTGCTCGATCAGTTCTTCGTTGATGAACGGTTTCTGGATCAGGCCGTCCGGGGTCATGTCGCGCGGCCGGGCGTGATGCAATTCGTCGCTATACCCGGTAACCACGATTACCTTCACGTCGCGGTGCAGTTCGCGCATCTCGCGCAGCACCTGCCCGCCGCTCTTTCCGGGCATGACCAGATCGAGCAGGACCGCGTCAAACCGGTGCGGATTGGTGCGGAACCGCTCCAGCCCCATCTCGCCGTTCACCGCGGTCTCGACGATGAAGCCGGCGCCTTCGAGCACGTCCTGCACCACGTCGCGAACGCCATCATCATCATCGACGACGAGAATGCGTGGCGGCTGCGGCGCGGGGTTCTCGGATTCGCTCGGCGCATTCGAGGACGCGGCGGGGAAGATGACGCCGAAGCGCGAGCCGACGTTGGGCTCGCTCTCGACGCGCACGCCGCCCCCATGCGCCCGCACCACGCCCCGCATGGCGGAAAGTCCGAGCCCGCGGCCGGTGGCTTTGCTCGTGTAGAAGGGATCGAAGATTCGGGCGAGTGCTTCGGGCTCGATGCCGCACCCTGTGTCGGCGACCGTCAGCTCGACAAAGGCGCCGGGCTCGAGTTTCTGTCCGGGATAGAGGCGCGTCAGCTCGTCGCGACCGAGGACAATTCGCCGCGTCGTGAGGCGCACGGCGCCAGGTTCGCCCCCGAGTGACTCGAGCGCGTTGATGAGCAGGTTCGTGATGACTTGCTCGAGTTGCCCCGCGTCGGCCGAGATCAACGGGGCGTCGGAGTCGCAGTCGAGATCCCATGTGACGCCAGCGGCGGCACGCGGACGGACAAGCTCTAAGCACTCGCCGGTCAGTTCGTTCAGATCGACGGGGCGCAGCTCGATGGTCTTGCGCCCGGCGCTGGTCAGTACTTGGTCGATCACGCCCGATGCGCGCTCGCACGACGCCACGATGCGCTCGATGCGACGTCGGATGCTCGAGTCCGCGGGCAGTTCGCGCATCGCCAACGCGGCATTGCCCTGAATGCCGGTGAGCACGTTGTTCAGATCGTGTGCGAGCCCGCCAGCCAGCAGGCCCAAACTCTCGAGCCGCTGCGCGGCTTGCACCTGCGCGGCGAGTTCGCGGCTTCGCGTTTCCGCTTCGCGTTGCGCAGTCAAGTCATTGAACACCAGCACGGCGCCGACCGCCTCGCGATGCATTTTCATCGTCGTGATCGAAAAGCTGACCGGGAACCGCGATCCGTCGGGACGCTCGAACTCGGCTTCTCGTGACGCAGACTCGAGCTCTCCGGCGAGCACGGCCCGGATCGCGTCTGAGGTCAATTGTTCGCGCGGGGCCGCCTGGTTGTGCACGATGTCGCCGAGCGGTCGGCCGATCAGTTCTTCTTCGGTCGCGCGCAACATGTGCAGCGCCGCCGGATTCAGCAGCGTGAAGCGCCCCTGCGCGTCAAGTCCGGCGATGCCGTCCGCGGCGCTATCCAGGATGAGCCGCTGCTCGCGTGTCAGCCGGGCGAGTTCGGCCTCGGCGGCGAGGCGTTCGGTGACGTCACGTGCGAATCCGACCAGAATCCGCGCGCCACTATCGTGCAGCACGTTGACGCTGATTTCGAGATGGACGATGTGCCCGCGCTTGTGTCGGTGTGCGGTGGGGAAGTGATGCAGGCCCGTTGCTTGGTGCGCGGGGAGTTGCTCGGCGCGGCTGTCGATCACTTCCAGATCCGTCACGCGCAAATGCAGCAACTCGTCGGCGGTATAACCGACCATGCGACAGAACGCGTCGTTCACCTCGAGGAAGCGAAAGTCGCTGTTGACGACGAAGAAGCCATCCATCGAGCAGCGCAAAATCGCGTCGTTGCGGCGGGCCAGTCGCGACAGTCGGTCACGCGTGCTGTCGAACTCATCCACATCGCGCAGCAAGATCAGCGCGATCGGCTGGGCGGGAGCGGTGGTGACCGGAACGATGTCCAGCACGTACAAGCCGGTCGCTTGGGAAATGTTCAGGCGGCGCTGCTGCCCATCACGACAGGCGCCGAGGATGAGGCTGCGAAACTCTTCGTGTGCGGGTTGCGGCAGACGAGACATCACCTCGTTGAACGTCAGGCCATACGCGTCGGCCACGCTCTCGAACTGCGCGTCACGCTGTCGAACCAACGCCCATTCCACGGGTTCTAGCTCCTCTCCGTCGCCGGTCGGCTGACCGTGCCATTGTTATCGGCCAGTTGGCCGCCTGCCTCCGCACACTGCCGCTTTGCTTCCTCGGCGATGACCTGATTGTCGTGCCGACGGGCCAGGTCGTATCGCTGTCGGGCGCAGCGGATCGCCTCGGTGCGGTCGCCGAGACGCAAGTTTAGCTGGTACATATAGTCGTACACGCGTGCGAGTCCGTTCCAAAAACTGGTCGGCTCGAGCGTTCCGAGCGCAATCGCCAATTCATGTTTGGCGTCGGATAAGCGGTCCTGTAGAAGCGAACAATGGCCTAGATTCATATACGCGACGCCTAGATTCACCTGATCGTCGCTCTCTTGCGCCAGCGCCAGCACCCGCCGAAAGTAGCGCCGCGCCTCCGCGTATCGCTGTTGCTCGCGAAGGACGTGGCCGAGGCCGCTGTACGGACCGATGAGCGACACCAGCGCGTGGTGCGCCTTGTGGGTTTCGATCGCCTGGAGATAGGCCTCTTCGGCGTCCTCGGCGCGTCCGAGTTGCAGCAGCACAAACCCGAGATTATTGCGGATCAGCGCGAGTTCCGGGGATAGTTCCAGGCGGCGCGCGACGTCCGCTGCTCGGCTCAACGCCTGGTGGGCTCGCGAGTAGTCACCCTGGAAGTAGTACATCGAGCCGAGATTGGCGAACGCCTCCACGCGTAAACGCTCGTCGCCGCCGAGATCTGCGAGTTCCTGCTGGCGTCGGTTATAGGCGGCGGCCTCGTCGTAGCGTCCCATACGGGCGCAACACACGCCGGCGTAACCGACCGCTTCGCCGAAGTCGGGTTCTTCACGCACGGCGTCAAGGGCCGACGCCAGCGCCGCCCCGTAGTCGCCGCGCAAGAAACTGCGTTTGGCGTCGAAGAAGCGTCGCTGGGCCTCAGCCGACCGCTCGCGCGGGGCCGCGGCCCACAGGCGCGGGCGCGGCTCGAGCGCCGCGGCGCTGACGACCGTACTCAGCAGCGACGTGTTCACGTCGTAGATGCCGCCGGTGATCGGTCCGAAGTGCTTCTCATCCGCGTGGTGGGGTCCGTAGAGCGTTCCAGTGACGGCGTAATCACTGCCGGCGCGCTGGTAAGTGCCCGACACGATCCAGGCGGCGCCGCTGAGCCGCGCCGCCTGGCGCAGGCGCCCCGCGTGAGCGCCCGAACTGTGCGCCTGGATGCGTTGCAGCGTCGCCATGAACTGGTTTACGTCGGGAACGTACGCGCGATGCTGATCGGCGAGCGAGCGAGCGAGCAGATCGGCGAGCTGTTGCCCGACCCAGCCTTCGTCCGCCGCCTTGTCGACCGGCTCGAACGGCAGCACCAAAACGCCGCGTGGCGCGTCGTCACCGCGCTGGGACGGCGGGTCGGCGTCCACATCGTCGGACTGGCCGGCGCGACCAGCGGTACTGAGCGCTGCCGCCAGTTCTGCCGCGGATTGGAAGCGTGCGGCGGGCTGCGGGGCGAGTAACCGTTCGACGGTAGCGCGCAACCACTCCGGCGGGCCGTCATCGCGATCGGGCCACTGCAGCGGACTGTCGCCCATATAGCGGCGGTAGATGCTGGCGCTGTGCGGCGGTCTTCCAGTCAGCAGTTCATAAAGCACCGACCCGAGCGCGTAGAGGTCGGATGGGCGCGTGGCCGGGTTGCCGGTGAGCAGCTCGGGCGCGGCATAGGTGAGCGTACCGCTGCTCGACTGTTCGCTTGCTGTCCGAGACGCAAGGCGCGCCACGCCGAGGTCGGCAATGCGTAGGCGGCCATCGGCGCCGAGCAGGAGGTTGCTGGGTTTGAGATCACTGTGGATGAGGCCGACTTTGTGGATCGCCTCGAGTCCGAGGGCGGCTTCGCGCGCCAGGTGCGCCACTTGCCGCCAAGCCATCGGCTGATGAGCTTCCATCAAGCTCGCGAGGTCTGCGCCGCGCACATACTCCATCGCGAAGTACCACGTGTCTTCGTGAACGTCGCAGTCGATGACGCGTACGACGCACTCGTGGCTGACAAGGAAGCCGGCTGACGCCTCTGAACGAAGTCGGCTGCTGGACCATTCCGACGCGGCGCTTGCGTGCAACAGCTTGATGACGCAGGGGTGGTTGAGAAAGACGTGGTGCGCGAGATACGTGACGCCGTGCGCACCGGCGCCGAGCGGCTTGACGAGGCGGTAACGGTCGCGCAGGACGGCCCCGCCGCGGAGGGGCGCCGCGACTGAGTTTCGTGGTCGATCGAATCGATCGCTGGGGGTGACGGCGTGGCACGCGGGACAGCAGGTCAACCCGCTCGCAAGTTGCGTGGGGGGCGCAGGTTCGGCGCAAACCGCGCAGGCGGCTTCGGATTCAGGGCGCGCGACGAGACTGGTTTCTTGCCGATGCATTTGGCCGCCACGGGCTGGCAAGGCAGTTTTTACTTGACCCAGCAGCGATTATCGGTACTCTGACGGCCGTTGGGTTCAAAATGCGCAGATATTGCTCGTGGCTCACGGGAACCGCGGGCTACTGCTGCACTGTTCTCTCAAGCCTGCTTTCGCGAACGTTGCCGGTCAACCACCGGCCGGGCGTGAGCACCTTCCGGAGATTGTCGCATGATTGCTTGGAGTTTCGCGTTGGTGGCGCATCTTGTTGACGGGATCAACGTTTTCGTGGCGTGGACAATCGAACCGCTCGCCGTCATCGATCAGATCACCAACATCTAGTCCGCAAATCGGTCAGGAGCACCTCCCATGATCGTCGAAATCACCGAAATCGATCGCATCCGTTCCAAAGGCTAACTAGGTTCCGCGTATGCACGTGCGTTTGGCCCGCTGGGCGCTTGCGCATTCACGCTTAAGCACCTAGGTTACCACAAACCGGCCTGCTGGACCGCAATCTTGGGATTTTTTACTACCGATTGCTGGTCCGGCTCCGTCGTTATATGCGAACATTAACCGAACACGTCACGCAAGTCAAGCAGTAGCAGCCCCCGAGCGACAGCGAAACTGCGTCGCGTTAATGTGTCGTGGCGCGTCGCACTCCGGCCGTCTACCGATGTTCGTCGCGCTTGCCCCGCGTCAGGTGCTCTGACCAGAAGATGAAGGATCCGGGGGACTGCATCCCATCCTGATCGCTGCCTGCGCCCTCAGAAGGGGCGAACGAACCGGCCTTGATCAGTTCGTTATTGTCGTCCCGAAAGACGTAGGTATCCACGAAACCATCGGCGTAGCGCACCTGAAGTGAAAGGTAGCGCTTGTCCAGCAACGCGAGCGTGGCGTCGACCGGCTGATTCGGCGGCTCGGTGCGTTCGGGCGCCTCACTGTTCATTGACAGATACGCGTCGACGATGGCAAAGGTCATCACGCCGGGGTTGGGGCTCCGTGTTGGCTCAAGGTGGAAAATCAGGTGGGTTCGGTCCCCGAATCGGTCGTCACTCGGGTCGCCGACACGAATTGGGCCGCGCATCGACATGACTTCGAACCGGAATGCGGGACGACCTTCAAAGTCGGTGCGGTCCAATTTCAACCACGTGTGGTACTCGCCGCTCCGTGGCGGGGCGTCGCTGCCTTCGTGGCTGGGCAATGTGAAGTAGTATCCGTTGCCGGACCAGTAGCCGCTGGGAAGCTCGAGGTCGAGTGTTGTTTGGCAGCCGCTGGTGAGTGCGAGTGCCGCTGCCAGCAGGGCCAGACGCGGCATCGCTTGTACTGCAGAGAGGCGTAGTTGCATCGGTTCACTCCGCAACGAGATGAAGGCGTGGGCGGCGGCGACCGCGCACGCCGCAACGGCAGCATAGCACAAGTTTAGGCTGTATTCTGGTGGGCCAGCGGGGCTTCTTACAGGACGGTCGAGATAAGTTTGGGGATTACGATGCGCGTAATGAAGGGCGGCGGACTCCTTCCCCTCTCCGAAGGTGGGCGTCCGGCCGCCGCTTCTTGGAGCCGCCGCGCGCAAGGGGGAGCCTGTACATGCGGGGGTGGCTCCGTAATAAAAAAGGAAGGCCAGCAGAATCGCCGAACCTTCCTCCTTGATTCGGTCCGTCACCCGAGGCTCCCCAGTCCGAGTGATGAACCAGCTCTCATCCAATGTTTACGCGCGCTGGACGACAGGCGGCAAGCTCGACGCCGCGCGAAGTCGAGGAAGCGCGGCGACGTGTTGCGCCGCGCTTCGCGATTGGATCGCTAACGTGCTTTGGCAGCGATATTTAGCTGAAGACACGCGGGAATGCCGGAATGTTGAACTGGTTCCGAGAAAAACGCGCAAGACGTGCTTTGTCTGATAACTGTTCGCAATTGCGCTGGCATCAGCGGTCAGGCGCCAGCGCGTTGAGTTGGCGACCCAAGCGGCTGACGCGTCCTGCGAGACGTATCGCCCGAACCTCCTCCCAAACAAGCACGCGGACATGGCCGTTCGGACTGACGCCGGGTTCGATGAAGTCGGCGGGTCGCAAGTGCACAACGGCCGCGGCGTCACGCTCGACGCTGACCAGCGCGTGATTCGCGTCGTCGATCATCCCCCGATAGCGTTGCAGCGTCCCCGGCGCCGCGGCCACGATCAAGCGGCGGCCGCGCAGTTGGAGGGAGACACGGAAGGGGGTCCAGGGGAGGCCGACGGTCAGCGCCTCGCCGGCGGCAAGTGCGTCGGCCCGCAGCACGTGCAAGGACGGATCGCCGAACGGCGCCGCCAACAGGCGATCGAGCTGCGCGATCCAGTCAGACGGTTCGCGTAGTTCGAGGATGAGCAGATGCGCAGGTGACAGATCCGCGGCGGGCGGGGGCAGCATGACGTACCCAATGGCCTGCAAGCCGTCAGCGAGCTGGGCGACGCGGGCCGCATCCTCGTTACGGAGGCGGTCGATCCAGCTGACGGCGTCGTCGAGAAGCGGCGCCGCCTCGTCAATCGCTGGGCTCTCGCTCGTTTTGATGCGTCGTAGTGCGCCCACGAACTGCCGCCAGCGCGTTGCGCCCGCGTTGACGGAAGCCGCGGCGGCAAACATGGCGCGTTCAGGAAGCCACTGGGACCAGGCTCGATCGAGCGGCGGCGCCGGCGGCAGGGTGGTTGGGGCGGCGTCCATCCATGCGGCGCGCAGGTCGAATTCGAGCTCCTCGCCAACGAGTTGCAAATCGACCAGCAAGCGGCTGAAGGGGGCCAGACGCAAGAGTCTGGTCTGCGAGCGATCGAGACCGTCGATCAGACGCGGCCAGTCGATCGCAATACGCACGTCGGCGCCCGCCTGGAGCGGATTGGCGCGGCCCAGCGGCGTCTCGGCCAGGGTGCGTTCGACCGCTTCACCGCGATAACGCCGCAGCACCGCGACCGCTTCGGAAAGCTCGGAGGCGATCACGAACAGTCCGTCCGCCCAGACGAATTGCGGGGCGCGGTTGGCGCCCGCGACGGTGAAGACGGCAGCGCCGTCGACCTGGACCGGCGCGGCGATGATGTTCGACACCACACCCTCGACCACGCCGACGGTTGCCGGACTGTCGCCGGTGAACAGCGCCAGCACGACGTTGGCGCTCAGTCGGGGGTCGCTCGAACGTTCGAATTGAATATCGACGTCGCGCAGTCCGACTCCGAGTGCGCCCATGGCGCGAATGGCGGCCAGCGTTTCCGCATCCCAGTCGGCGTCGGTCAGCGCGCGGGCGGCTGTAAACCATCGACCGAGATTGGACTGCGGCTCTGACGGCAGATCGGCCGCGCGAAGTAAGTGCGCCAATCGCAGCAGCGTCACGCCGGGTTGGCGCATTTCCATGTACACCGTGCGGTCGGCGTCGATCAGACGTGCGGGTTCGTCGGCGGGCAGGGCGGCCATCTCGCGTTCGACGATCTCGCGCAACCTTGGCGTGAGGTCGGCAGCGAGCAGCAGTTCGGAAAGCAGCGCGCGGGACTCGCGGACGCGGTTGTCGCGGCGGTAAGCCCGCGCCAGTCGCCATGTGGCTTCGCGACGTGCTTCGGCCGCGAGGGATGGGCTCGCGAGCACCGACTCGTAGAGCCGGGCGGCGTGGGCGGCGTCGAGTTGGAACTCGTCGCGGTAGACTGCGTCGGCGAAGAGCGTATCGGTGCGCGTCGGGATGTCGGCCCGCAGCTCCCTCACGAGCAGCGCAAGCAGAACGACCAGCGGCGTCGTCAGTCGGACGTGGGGGAAGCGGGTTCCGGGGCGGGTCCTGCAGCGCCGTCGAGCAGTCGAATCTCGCTGAAGCGATCGAGGGTGAGCAGCGTCAACTCGCCGTCGTCCTTGCGCAGCTCGACGCGCCTCAGCCACAGCTTGTCGTCCTTGGCGTGCGCATACCAACTGCCGGTCTTCTGTTCGGTAATCTTTTCGATAACGCCCGTGATGGTGGAGCGCCACGGACGAGCGCGGCGTCCGACGGTTTGGCTGATTTCGACGCGCTGTCCACGACGCAATTCTTCCACGCTGATTGTTTGCATTGGTCCTCACACCATGACACGCCGGTTGTAGATCCACCATTCGAGCAGCAGCAGTGCGACCGCGGCGCCTGCGAACCAACGCCATACTTCGGGGGTCGCCGTATCGATGCTCGCGCCTTGCACCACGCGCTGGCTGCCGACGAGTTCAGGCTCGCGTGGCCGAACATTGCTCTCCGTCTCATCGGCGACGTTCACCGCGAAGCGCACCGGGTCGAAGCCATCGCCTGCGATGCGGTAAAGCCCGGCGCGGTCGACGTCGGCGTAGTATAGCGTTCCGTCGGATTGCAGCGGCAAATCGACCTTGACGCCGTCCGGCCGCGTGAGACGCGCCGCGCTCACGCTCGATCCGACGGCGACGCGCAAGGTATCGCCCGGACGTTGGGCGGCCTGACTCTCGTCACTCATCCCGCCGAGGAAACGCAGCGCATTGTCGAAGAAGACCGGGAAACTCGGCTTGGTCACCCAGGTCGACTGTTCGACCGCGAAGCTGAGCATGAGAAACTGTCGACCGTCGCGGCTGTAGCGCGTCAGCACGGGGCCGGCCGGCCCCTCGGCCAGGATCTCGGCGTCGTCCGGCGTTTGAAGCTGACCCGCGCGGGCGACAAAGACGCGTTCGAGCGCCACGTGTCGCAACACTGGATGATTCGCATCCCACCAGACGATGAAGAACCGTTCGGCTGATCCGCTCAGGCTGACATTCTCGATCGTGGGAGCCGCACCGATGAACAGATACGCGCCGCGCGGCAGACGATCGGAAGCGTAGCCGTTCATGATGACGACGTCGTAACGAACGCGACCGCCTTCGACGAGCCGCCCCGTCGGCAACGCCTCGTATTGCGTCGGGGAGAGCTTGGTCACCGCCTCGAGCGGCAAGCCGGCAAGCACGTGATCGATGAAGGTGCTGCGGGTCGGCTCGGTGACCAACAACACGCTGAGGCGGCGGGGGGGAGAAACCACCGCCAACGCGCGGTTGTCGCTGGCGAGGGCGTCGCGGCGGGCGATCTCGACGCGGATGACGCCCGCATCGGCGACGCGCGTCTCCCACGCCAGTCGCGCCGCACTGCGCCGGGAGGCATCGGTCGGCTGGTTCGGGTCGGCAGGGGGAGCGAGCTCGACGGTGCGCACCGCACGGAGCACGTCGTCGACGTAGAGCGAGACGTCGCTGGTGACCGTTTCCGTGCCGAAGTTCTCCACTTGGGCGAAGATGTCGAGCGTGGCGGGGGCCTCGTACTGCCGCGTGGCGGTCAGCGCGACGATGCCGACATTGTCGGTCGCCTCGCCGATGCGCACCTGTTCGAGCGTGGCGTTCGCCAGATTCATCTCGGTCAGGTCTCCGACGCCGCCGTCGGAGAAGAGGAGGATTCGGGCGGTGGGAGCGCCGGCGGAGGCTTCGTCTTCGTTGCTGGTGGGAGTGACGTAGGCGGCGGCGAGCTGCAGGGCGCGCGCGAGATCGGCGCGTTCATCGGTTGCGCGAATCTGGCTCAGGTCGTTCGCAAGTGTCGATGTGTTGGTGGTGAATGGCGCCACGACGGAAGCCGAACGCGCGAAGCGGATCACCATGACTTCGATTGGAGATTGCGGGGCGAGTGAAAACCACGCGGCGCGTCGGTTGATGGTGCGCAGCCGGCGCTGGGCTTGTTCGATTGCCCGGTCGAGGCGGGTCTCGCCGTTTTCTTCGATCACGCTCATCGACGCGGAGGTATCGATCAGCATGACGATGCGCTCGGCTTGCACCGCGGTCGTCTCGATCATCGGCCGCGCCAGCGCGAACAGCAGCAGGAGCAACACGAGCAACTGTAAGAGCAGCAGCAAGTTGCGCCGCAGACGCTGAAACGGGGCGTTGACCTGCAGATCTTGCACCGCGCGCCGCCAGAGCAACGTGCTTGGGGCGAGCTCCTCCTTGCGGCGAAGCTTGAGGAAGTAGAGCAGCACCAGCGCGGGGATGGCGATTGCCGCGAGACCGGCCGCAGCCCAGAGACTCAGGAAACTCATCGCACCAGCCCCCGCTGCCGCAGGTAGGTCAGCACGAGCGTTTCGAACGGGGTGCGCGTGCTGGCGAACATGTAGGTCACACCGCGGGCTGTGCAGTGGTCTTTCAGGCTGATGCAGAACGCGGCCAGCGTTTCTTTGTACTTGTCGAGCAGCGGCTTGGAGATGGTGACCTCGGCAATCTCCCCGTCTTCGACATCGCGCAGTTTGAGGTCGCCGGCGAGCGGCGGCTCGAGCTCTTGCGGGCTGAGCACGTGGATCGCGTAGACGTCGAGCCGGCGGCCGAGCAGATAGCGAAAGCCGGCTTCGTAGCCGTCTTTGTCGAGGAAGTCGCTGACAACGATGCACACGCCGCCGCCGCGATGCCGCAGCGCGTAGCGGCGGGCGCCCTCGGCGAAGCTCGAGGCGCCGTCGACTGGCAGGGTGTCTAGGAAGTCGATCACCTGACCGGTCATGCGGCGGCCGCGAACGCCAACCATCTCTTTCACGAGGCCGCTGGTGTAGGCGTAGAGGCTGACGCGGTCGTAGTTCACGAGCGCGATGTACGCCGCCGCCGCTGCGACGCGTTTGGCGTAGAGCCCTTTGTGTGGATCGCCCCAGTCCATGCTGCTCGAGACGTCGACGAGAAGGCTGACGTTGAGATCCTCCTCTTCCATGAAGAGTTTGATAAGCAGCGACTCGAGGCGGGCGTAGACGTTCCAGTCGAGGAAGCGCAGGTCATCACCGACGACGTAGTTGCGATAGTCGGCGAACTCGACGCTTTGCCCCTTGCGCTTGCTGCGGCGCTCGCCCTTCATGCGTCCGGCGAAGATCTTGCGGCTGACGATCTCGAGCTGGTCGAGCTTGCTCATGAAGGCTGGGTTGAGCAACGGCTCGTCGGCGGCGCGCTGGCGGGCGAGGGATCGACCGCGACTGCTGGCGGGGCCGGGTTGCTGCGCAGAGGGGGCTGGGGGATTGTGGGGATCGGTCGCCATGGCCGGTGCAGCTTACGCGGGGAGGCGGCCGGTTGTCGTGGCGACCGACGAAAGGCGAAGGCCGCCGTCGCAGTCAAGCGGCAGCGGCCTTCACGCGCTTTGACGTTGAGCCGCGTTCTCGGCTCACACGTTTGCTTCGGTGCGGCTTAGCGACGACGGAAGCAGAGGGCGCCGAGGGCGAGCAGCGCGAGGCTGGTCGGCTCGGGCAGCACGTCGATTTCAGTGATGAGCGGCGACTCGATGGCGGCCACGTTGCCGTCGTCGACGCCGGTGAACGGATTGACGCCGTTGAACGGGTCGTAGTAGGCGCCCTGGGTGTTGCTGACCGCGTAGAAGTTGAAGATGAGGTCAGTGACGCCGGCTGCAAGGGCGCCGCCCTGATCGTCGGCGATGTTGACGAACGTCGCGGTGCGACCGTTGTCGTTGGCGATTCCGAAGGTATCCGACGCGAAGAAGCCGAGATCCTGGAAGTTGGCGCCGTTGTCCGTCGAGTACTGGATGTAGGCAGTCATGAAGACGCGACCATCGGCGCCGGGGTTGGCCGACAGGATGTTGATGTCGGTGACGTCGGTGGCGGCGTCGAGGGTGTACTGGACGATCTTGGTCGGCGCGCCGGCCGGCGGGAAGTCGTTCAGGAGGCCGGCGAGACCGGCCGGGCCGACGCCGTCGGTGAGGGCGGGGAGCTGGTCAACCGGGTTGGTGTTGGCGGGGTGCCAGCCCGTGTCACCGGCGAGCTCGGTACCGATCTTGCCGGCAATGAGATCGCTGTTTGACAGCAGCGCGTTGAAGGCGTTGACATCGGTGCTGGTTTGGGTGGTGGCTTGGGGGGCGGCAAAGGCGCTCGCCGAAAGCGCAAGGACGGCGGTGAACGTGATGGCGCGCATTCAGATTCTCCTCTCCAGAGAGACTTTTCGGATGTGAAACTCTTGCAACGAACGGGCTCCGAACTCCGGAGCGCCAGTCCTGACTCCTCAGTGATTTTGTATACCCGACAAGCGGCTTGGAAGTCAACGTGCGGCGGCGTCTAAACGTCCTAGAACGCAGTGAAACGCCCGATAAGCGACGCTGCGCAGCTTTGACCGGCCGCACGTTTTTCGCACTGAGCTTTGAACCCTAAGGGTCCCTGCGACGATGAACCTCCAGATGATGGTTTGATCGAATTCACGACTTTCGGAGTTCAAGATGGGTCTTCGGAGCCGCATCATTGTTGGACAGGTAGTCATCTTACTGGTCAGCTTGTCAGCGCTCGCCGGCGTCCTGACGTGGCGAGCGCAGGTTGGATTCGCGGCCGCGAACGCCGAAACGCAGACTCAATTATCGCAAATGGCGGATGGCGTCGGGGAAGACCAAGTCTCCGACGGGCGCGAAATGTTAAAGCGGATTGCTGAAGACGTTTATCGCCTCTGCGCGACGGCACAGTCCAGTTTGCAGGCCCGCGTCAACGAGCAACTTTCTGTTGCTCAACGAATGCTCCGCGACGCAGGTCCGGTTCGCTTTGACTCCGAGAACCAAATTTCGTGGGATGCCCGCAACCAATTCACCGGCGAGACCCGCCAAGCCCAACTGCCGCGGATGATGGTCGGCGAGAACTGGCTGGCACAGAACGACGATCCGACGGCCGTCACGCCTTTCATTGACGACGTCACCAGCGTTCTGGACACGACGTGCACCGTCTTTCAGCGGCTCAACGCGGCCGGCGACATGCTGCGCGTCGCGACGAACGTGGTCGGCACGGACGGTCGCCGCGCGATCGGCACGTACATTCCGGCGGTGAACCCGGACGGATCGTCGAACCCGGTAATCAGCGCTGTGCTGCGCGGCGAGACGTTTCGCGGACGGGCGTTCGTGGTCGATCAATGGTACATCACGGCGTATAGCCCCATCAAAGACGAACAGGGTGAGGTCGTGGGTGTGCTGTACGTTGGAATCAAGGAACAGCGCAACTCGTCGCTGCGCGATGCGATCATGGCGATCGACGTCGGCCGCGAGGGATATGTGTACGTACTCAACGCCAAAGGCCCCAGCCGTGGCGACTATGTGATTTCGCATAACGGCAAGCGTGACGGTGAGAATATCTGGGAGGCGCGCGACGCCGACGGCAATCTGTTCATTCAGGACATCTGCAACCGCGCGGTCACACTGAAACCGGGGGAGGTTGCTGAGTTTCGGTACCCATGGCGCAACGACGCGTCGGCGCCGCTCCACACGAAGATTGTGGAGGTGGCCTACTTCGAGCCTTGGGATTGGGTCATCGGCACTGGGATGCCGATCGAGGAGTTGCTGGAGCCGGCGGTGGCGATGGAGGAGCAGGCCGACGAACTTCTGACCGGACTTGCGCGGGTCGAGCACGAGATTGAGAACGATATCTACACTTACGCCGCCGTCGCTGCGTTCGTATCGTTGATTTTGGCGGTGTTTGCGGCGCAGTGGACGGCGAGTCAAATCGCGCGGCCGGTGATGAAGATCGGGGCCGACCTGGGTCAGGGGGCGACGGCGATCGCGACCGCGACCGCGCAGATCAGCGACTCGAGCCAGAGTCTCGCCGAAGCTGCTACGCGAGAGTCGGCGACCGTGCAGGAGACGACCAGCGCGATCGAAGAACTCACCAGCAGCGCGCGGCAAACGAGCGACAACGCCAAGAACGCCAGCTCGCGGAGCTCGGCGGCGAACGACGCCGCTACCGAGGGCGCCGAAGCCGTGACCGATCTCAACACGGCGATGACGCAGATCACCAGCTCGTCCGACAAGGTGCGGCAGATCATCAAAGTGATTGAAGAAATCGCGTTTCAGACCAACCTGCTGGCGCTGAATGCGGCAGTCGAAGCGGCCCGCGCCGGCGAACATGGCAAGGGCTTCGCAGTGGTTGCCGACGAAGTTCGGTCGCTGGCGTTGCGGGCGAGCGCCGCCGCGAACGAAACCACCGCCCTGATTGAAGAAGCAGTGACCAGCGCGGGCTCGGGCGTGAACATTGCCGCGCGCGTACAGAAGGTATTGAGCACAATTCAGAGTCAGGTGCAGGAGGCGGCGTCGTCTGTGACGGCGATCAGCTCGTTCGCAGATTCTCAGCTCGTCGGTGTCGAGCGTGTCGCCGACACGATGCAGCAAATCGCCGAAGTGGCGCAACAGAACGCAGCCGGCGCCGAAGAGTCTTCGGCCGGCGTGCAGGAGCTCAACGGCCAGGCGGCGATGTTGAACGAGTCGGCGTTGCAGCTGGCGCGACTGGTTGGGGGTCGGCGTTAGGGAGGTGCGTCCGCACGGCGTCGCCGAGTTAGTCGGCCTGGCCGAGCGGGCTCCAGACCAGATCGACTTTGTTGTATCCGGGTAGCGTCGGTACGACGTAGTCTTCCGCTGCTTCGATGTTTGCGTACTCGAAGTCGACCAATCTGACCGACGCGTCGGCCAGCACGACGTAACCGCCGCGGTTGTGGCGCGCCGCGAGATGCACCCAGCGGCCCTTCACGCGGCGTAGATTGCCGTTGCTGCCGATGTCGAAGTCGACGTCATTCGGGATTTCCTCGAACGTCGAGCGCATTTCGAGCTGCAGCACCGTGAATCCCGGCCGCTCGATGGACGTCATGCGGATTTTCTCTTCGCCGGTGGGCCACGCGTCGCGCGTGCCGTTCTCGAGCTTCGAGTTCAACACGTAGTTGAAGTAGAAGTACAGGGTCGGGTTGGTCCAATCGACCGCATAGGGAATCTCGGTCGGAAAGTCGGCCGGATGGTTGCCCGGGGGTTTGGCGGTCGGGCACACGAAGTAGCCGCCATCGCCGGGAAGCGGAACCTGCTTCGGCGCGCCGATCGCGGCGGCTTGCTCCATGACTTGTCGATACGGCGTCGCGTCGAGTTGCTCAGGTACGATGTTCGCGTACCAGTAGGGATAGGTGTAGACGGGCTGGTTCTCGACAAACGCACCGGGGTTGTCGTCCTTCGGTCCGTCCCACGGAATCGCACCGCCGAGTTGCTCGGTCGCCATGTGTAGGCCCGCGCCCCACTGACGCATATTCGACGCACAGACGACGGCTTGCGCCTGGTCACGCGCCCGTCGCAGCGACGGCAGCAGGATCGAGATCAGCAGCGCGATGATCGCGACGACGACGAGCAACTCGATGAGCGTGAAGCCATGAGACCGCGTGGCGGCGCGGCGCGGAATTGAGTCGTGCAACATCAGCCTCCTGCTGACTGCGGGGACCCTCGGTGCGCGGCTGGGCGGGCGAGCTGGTCGCCCGCCGCCAGCACGAGCTTATAGCGACCCGGTGTAATCCGCCTGGAGTAGCGACGTGTCGCGGAGATCGATGTCGCCGTCGCCATCCACGGCGCCCGCCGCCCAGGGGAGGTCGGTCGCGCCGTCCGGCCCGGTGTAATTGTCGAAGTGGCGCATGCGGTCGTCTGCATCCACGTCGCCGTCATAGTCGCTGTCGCCATTGAGTGTCATGGCCAGCCACGCCCGTGCGGGCGAAAAGTCCTGCACGCCATCGAGCGTCGCTTCGGTGGCCATGTTGTACAGGTTGGGGCGGCCGAACGTCGAGAAGTCGACGTCTTCATAATCGGCGGCGGTGATCGTTGCGTTGGGGTCGATGTCGGCGAGGCATGCGACCAGCTCCTGCGAGTTGACGCCGCCGGCGCCGGTGTTCGCGCCCCAGCCGGGCGCGCTCTCGCCAACGGCCGACTGCACGAGTCCGGTGACCTTGTCGCTCACGGGGTCGAGGTTGGTGCTGTCGAAAATCCACATGCGCCAATTGTCGTTATCGACTCGCAGGTCGGCGCCAGACACGAAGTACGGCGTGACGCCGCCCTCGTTCAGCCAGAGATGCACATGCCAATCGCCATCTTCCTCAGGCATCGCGGGCGTACCGACGCCGATCGGGTCGAACGCGAGATCGGTGCTGAGGTCGTAGAAGAAGCCGGTGTTGTGGATGTTGGAGTTTGGCGGAGCGAGCGGATAGCCGTCGCGGACTTCGGCGAACTGGATGTCTTCACTGATCGTGATGATCGTGCCCGCGCGCAGCTGCGACCAGAACGCGTCATTCGAGAGGCGAATGATGCCGCGCTCGTCGGCTCCATCGCCCACGACGCCGTTGCCATTGTCGTCGTTCTCCCAATAGAGCGTGTAGCCGCGTAAGTCGGCGAAGTCTTGGGTGACGACCAGCTCGATCCAGTCGCCGCCGTTTTCGCTGATCCGTGCGAAGCCGGTGTCTCCGGTCCAGCCGTTCGGCAACTCCATCTGCACCCCGGGCATGCTGGAATCGACGTCATTGAAGGGGTTGCCGGGGTTAACGGGGGCGATGGGGCTGTTGTTGTTCATCGAGTGGGGAATGACGCCGTAGTCGAAACCCTCGTAGGGTTTGGACGTGTCGTGTTCGATCCAGCGGCCATTGGGGCCGACGCAATTGCCCTCGTTCAGAATGAGTTGTGCGTGGGCGCCGTTCAACAGCGCGCCGACCACGACGAGCAAGCAGATTCGCGACATCATTTTGGGTCCACTCCCTGACTCGGCCACGTGAAGCGGCGCGACGATGGATTGATCGATGTACAAGAAGCCGCCGACGCCTCATGACGTCGACGGCGACCAAGGCGGTGATAATGCGGCCGAGGCATGAAGCGCGGGCCGCCGGGTCGTACTTAGCGTCGACGAATGGCAAACGCGCCGAGCGCAATCAGCAGCAGCGACGTCGGCTCAGGGATGATGCCCGGCGAGCCGATCAGCGTGCCGATGCCGCTGACTCCGGCCGACGCGAACGCACCGTTGACGCCCAGCACCGAATTCGCGAGCGGTCCCACGCCGGTGTTGTCTTCGATGGTTCCATTCAGGCCGGCGAGCGCTCCGCCATAGACGAGGCTGTCGACGAGATTGGAGGTGGCGAGGTTGCCGTCGAACACATTGACGGCGTCGCCGCCCTGGCCGAGCGAGCCGCCGCCGGTGATGCCGACCTGCACGTCGGCCGCGGTCAGGCCCCAGAAGGCGTAGAAGATGTTGACGTCGGCCGCGACGGCTTCGATCAACACAATGACCGACTCGCCGGGGTCCACGTCAAAGGCCGGCAACGCGTAGTTGTTGGTCGGGTCGGCCGAATTGTCGTCGTAGAACAGGCCGCCGGTGTTGCCAGTCATGTCGCCGAAGTTGGTCAGCTCGAACCAATCGGGAGTTCCGTCGCTACCGCTGACGCCGGTATAGGCCTCGGTGATTTTGAAGTCGGCAGCGGCGAAAACGGTGGTGGCGAACAGCGCGGTCGTGGCGCACGCGAACAGGTGACGCGTCGTCATGTTAACTCTCCTCGTCAGAATTTAAGTGTGGACTCTCCTCCGAACACCTCAAATGGTGCGCATTGAACACGGCGAGTTGATGTGCGTCGCGCTAAGTTTCCGCAAAGGGGTGCAGCCACGTTGCGTCACTCGGCGCGGTCGTGCGATTACGGGCGCGCAAGCTGTCCCGGTGTGAAGCCGCTCAGGAACAAGAATTGTGACTGCGTGAGCACGGGGATATAGAGATTGTTCGCTTGCTGCACGACATCGCGAAACGCCGTGCGCTCCAGCCTCAATTGTTCTTCCTGGGCAATCACGGTCGGCGTGATGACGCGCCCGGGTCGGGCTTCGGGAACGAACGGGGCGCTGCCGACGACGACGTAGTCGATCGTCTCGTCGAACTCATCCGCCACGACGCCGCCCCACTGGCGGATCAGCGCGTTGATCTTGCTGACGCCGTTGGCGTCGACGACGCCGTCGTAGTCGAGATCGAAGTCGCCGCGCACGAGGAATCGCGGGCTGCGTCCCGGCTCGTAGGCGAGGTTGACGATCGGGTCATCGGGGATGATCGGCCGCGCGGGGGTTGAACGCGTGACCAGACACTCGGCGGCAGCCGGCAGTACGGTCGCGACTTCGATCGACGCTTTGCCGCGCAGGCCGCGTGGGGGCGCGTCTTGTCCATAGACTTCGAAAGTCATGCCGACCCGGACGCCGTCGTTGGCGCCGAGGCTGATGTAGACGACGTCGGCGCCGGGGATGGCCCGCACGACGCGTCCGTCGGCCTTGTTGAGAATGGCGTATGGATCGACCTCGGGCGGCTGAATCTCTGTGAT
The DNA here is from genome assembly GCA_964563855.1 of uncultured Planctomycetales bacterium. Classification (GTDB taxonomy): domain Bacteria; phylum Planctomycetota; class Phycisphaerae; order UBA1845; family Fen-1342; genus JAFGRR01. The sequence goes on from CAZLYU010000037.1 coordinate 29,866, forward strand.
GCGGTTGCGCAGTTCGTCGACCAAGCCCTGCAGTTGCGTGATCTGCTGATCTTTCACCTGCGTACCGCGCTCGAGGTCGATGCGCATCTGCTGGAGCGCTTGCGACGCCTGCGTCAGTTGCTCTTCGAGCTGCGTGCGCTGCGCCTCCTTCTCGTCGAGGGAGGCCTGGCTGGTCTCTTCGATCTGCGTGACCTGCTCTTGCAGTCGGTTGATCTCTTGCGTGAACTGCTCAGAGAGCAGGCGATTGCGGCCCTCGAGGGCTGCGACGAGATCGCGCGCGTCGCGCAGCTCGGTTTCGGTGGCGCGCGTTCGCCGCATCACGTCCGCCAACTCGCCCGACAGTCGCTGCGTCACGACGCTGAGCGGGGCGGTTGTGTCGCGGATGAGGTCGGCGTGCTGGGTCGCGACGCGCTGGCGCACCTGATCGGCCTGTAGCTTGGCAGCCGCGAACGACGCGTCAGGGTCGCCGACCGTCATCAGGGCGTAGTCAGAGAGATGCCGATTCATGAGCGCGACGGCGCGGCCGTTGGTCTGCCGAGCCTCGTTGAGATAGAAGCTGGGTGGAGAGCCCCACTGATCCATCTGCGCTTGGAGCCGCTGGGCTTCTTCGAGCAGCCGGCCGTTTTGCGTGAGCTGGAAGATGAACGCTCCCAGCGCCAGCACACTGACGGCGATGAAGGCGATGAGGGAGTAGTGCACGCCGGTGAGTCCGCCGCCGCGGGCTGCGGGTCGTCCTGCCATGGGCTTGGGGCCTCCGCACTGAGGTTGGGCCGTGTCGAGCGACGACGCGTCGCACCGCGCGTCAGGGGCTCGCTTGTGTCGGGGAAGTATCCGGCCGTGCGCGCGCCTTGTAAAGCGAGGATGGCCCGTTGCGGCGTTTCATGCGAGGCCTCGGCCTCGACGAGGCTGCGCTACAACTGCTCCATGAAGAGTGTCCGCTTGCCTTGCACGAGCCGCGTGTGCCGGCGGATGAACTCGACCACCTTGGCCGGCTCGGCAATGGAGACCAGCTCGACATTGGCGTCGGAGCGGTCGCTGGACGAGACCTTGACGTTGCCGATGCCCAGCACCCGTTGAAGCAGCGATTGGCGCATCGTCACGTCATCCACCCGCAGCAGCTCAGTTTGGTCGACGCTTTGGGAGAAGACGCCGCGGCGGATGAACATTCGCTGGGTCGTGATGCGGTATGAGGTGCTGACCACACGCCACCCAGTGCGCGCCACGAGCACCAGCAACAACACACCCAAACCGGCGAACCACCACCAGCTCCGTAGATTCGGATACACGATGATGAGCACGACGACGCCGATCAACGCCAGCAGCCACAGCCCGAGCATGGGGTACATCGTCTTCCAGCTCTGCCGGCCGTGCCACAGGTCGCGCTCCGCCGACGGGTTGATGTCGTGCGAATCTTCCGGCGGTTGCAACGCGTCGGCAGCGTTGGGCTCAGTTGGCTTGCTATCAGGCTTCGGCGCGTCACTCATCGTCGGCTCCCTCTACTGACCAAGTGGTTCGCGGGTGGAGGCGATCGACAGCGTACGATGTTCTAGCGGCGACGACAACGGAGCGACGGCGGTCACTCGTCGCGCGGCGCGCCGTGGAGTCGCCGCTGCATCACAGCTTGCCTTTCTGATCGCCGAGCGCCAGCGTCAGCAAGCGGGCCAGCCGTTCGCGCGCGGTGATGAGTTTGCCCATTGTTCGGCGGACGTCGCGAGCCGCCGCGAGTTGCTGCTCGGTGGCGCGCGCTGCGGCGGGGAGGTCGATCCAGTTCACGCGGCGCGCCAGCGCGGCGACGTCCTCGCTCGACCATGCTTCCGGCCTCGTTTCAGCGAGGCCGATCGGCAGCAACCCGGCGGCGTCGAGCGTCGGGCCGAGCCACTTGGCGACGGCGCGTTTCGCAACCTCGCGCAGCCAGACCTGATCGCTTCGCGCCAGGTCGACGAGCTGGCCGGCGGCGGCGAAGTCGCGCAGCTCCATGCGACCGCAGAGCCGTCCCAACTCATCCCAGTCATTGTCGGTGGCTGCCGCGGCCTGCTGTTCGAAAGTGCGTGGCGCGACGCGGGCCAACGCCACCCAGGCGGCCTGACGGACGAAGCCCGACGCGTCGCTTTGAACGGTGTGCAGCAGGGCGTCCGTCGCGCGTGGATCGCGTATCTGGCCGAGGGCGTAGGCGTAGGCTTCGCGGACGTGCTCGTCGATGGCGGCATTGGGGTCGGGGTCAGCCAATGCCGCGGCCATCTGGTCGCAAGCCGGGGCCCAGACGCCTCGATCCGCGAGTCGCCACGCGGCCTGCTTGCGCGCTTCGACGGATCCGGAAGCGATTGCGTTGCTGATCCGCGCGTCGTCGACCCAGCGCTGGCCGACGCGCCCGGCCGCGATCGCGCCCGCCAGAACCGCCGCGGCGAGGGCCGCGAAACCGAACTGCCTTAGCCGTGTCTGCATGGCTGGCAGTATAGGTTGTCGCAGCGACGACGACAGCCGCCGGCCGCATTGCTCGCTGACGGTCGTCGCGCTACACTCGCGGCGTAGCACGAGGTTCGTCCCGGTTGGACTCCCCGCCGCTTGGAGGCGCCGTTGAAAACGATCTCAGCCCCGCTGAACGCTGCTGGCATTCGATTCGCGCTCGTCGTTTCGCGTTGGAATGACTTTATCACCCAGCGTCTGGCCGAGGGCGCGGTCGACGCGATCGTGCGCCACGGCGGGGCTGAAGACGCGATTACCAAAGTGCTGGCGCCAGGCTCTTTCGAGGTTCCGCTCGCAGCGCAGCAGTGCGCGTCGCGCCAGGACATCGACGCGGTGGTCTGCCTTGCGTGCGTGATTCGCGGGCACACGCCGCACTTCGACTACATCGCCGCCGAGGTCACGAAGGGCGTGGCCCAAGTGATGCTGCAGACCGGCAAGCCGGTGACGTACGGCGTCATCACCGCCGACTCGCTCGAGCAGGCGATCGAGCGGGCGGGTACGAAAGCCGGCAACAAGGGCGCCGAGGCGGCGCTGGCGGCGATCGAGATGTGCGGCGTCGCAAAAGCGTTGCGGTCTTGACGGTTCATCCGAGTCAAAGCGCACACCCGATGTTGGAACGCAAACGCAGTCAGGGCCGGGCGTTGGCGCTGCAGGCGCTGTGCCTGTACGACGCGATGGGGCCCGGTTTTGCGGACGAGCTCGACGTGTTCCTGCGCGATACGGTGAACCATCACGACGCGGGCTTTGCG
>CAZLYU010000038.1:0-32927 GCA_964563855.1 uncultured Planctomycetales bacterium
CATGGGGTCGGCCTGGATCAATTTCGGAATGCGGCGGTCGGCGCTGAGCGCGAGTTCGACGCCCTTGCCCTGGGCGCGAACGATCAGCAGATCACGTATTTCGGCGACGACGCGGGCCGGATCGAACTCGACGCGATCGATCACGAACTTACCGGCTTCGATTTTGGAGAGGTCGAGGATGTCGTTGATGATGCCGAGCAAGTGTTCGCCGTTGCGGCGAATGATCTCGAAGGCCTCGCGGCGTTCGGGCGGGGCTTTGTCGAGCCCTTCTTCCTGCAGCAACAATTCGGAGTATCCGAGGATCGCGGTCATCGGGGTGCGAATTTCGTGGCTCATGTTGGCGAGGAAACTGCTCTTGGCGGCGTTGGCCTCCTCGGCGCGCTGGCGTGCGTTGCGCAGGTCGTCGATGTCGATGTGTTGCCCGATCATGCGACGAATAGAGCCGTCGGGGTTGCGCTCGGCGACGATGGCGCTGGCGCGGATCCATTTGTAGCGACCGTCGGCGCAACGGATGCGGAACTCGATGTGGTAGGGGGTGTCGCTCTGCAGAGACTGCTTCACGCCGGCTGTGACCCGAGAGCGATCGTCCTCGTGGAGACGGTCAAAGAAGAAGCGGTCGGACACGGGCTCGTCGGGCACGCCTTCGCCGAGCATGGCGTAGTACTCGAAGTTGGCGATCAGGCGTTGCTCATCGGGTCGCCAATCCCAGACGCCCGCGTTTGCGGACCGCTGCGCGATCTCGAGTCGCGAGGCGAGTTCGTGTTGGTGGGTGACGTCGCGGGCGGCGGCGTAGACGAGATCGCCTTCGGGCCGGGAGCGCCACTCGATGGTGTGGTAGGAGCCGCGCGCGTCGCGATAGCGGTTGGTGAAGTCGATGATTGGCTCGCCGCGTGCGAGTTGTTGCTCGGCGCCCTGGGTCGCTTCGATATCATCGGGGTGGACGAAGTCCATGAATCGCCGGCCGAGAATGTCCTCAAGCGGGATTCCGAGCAGTCGCTCCCATTGACGATTGAGCTTGACGAGCCGTCCGTCGCGGTCGGTGATGCAGAGCAGATCGGCCGAGGCGTCGAAGAAGGCCTGCAGTTCGTTGCGGCTGCGCTGCAGTGCACGTTCGACGTTGACGCGACGTCTCAGCGTGAACCAGAGCAAGACGGCGCCGACGATGTGAAGCAGTCCGGTGCTGCAGAGCGCTGTTGTGATCCAGACCAATTCTTGTTGCTCGTTGGCCAGCAAGTGGTCCATCCGCGTCGCCAGGGCGGTGTCGAATCCTCTGAAACCGTTGGCGTATTGGCGCTTGAGGTCGAGATAGTCGGGGGCGAGGAGCATGGCGAGGGCTGCGTGGCGGCGGCCGTCGGCAGCAGCGGCGAACGCGAGATTCTCGATCGCGATCAGGCGCTGGTTTGTTTCGTCCACTTTGCTCAGAAATTCCGAGGAGATTCCGGGCGCGAGGTCGAGGCAGTTTTCGATGGCCTGGTCGAGTTTGCGCTCGTTTCGGCGGTAGCGGTCTTCCCAGACGGTGTCGCCGGTCGCGGCGGCCATCCGGGCGGACATGGTCAAGACTTCATCCAATCGGGCGACTTCGCCGCCGAGCCTGGCCAGCGTGAACTCGGTCTCGAGGTTGCGGGTGTGCTGTTGAGCGCGATGGAGCAATGAAGCACAGGCGGCGGTGATCGCGGCGACGCCGACCACGGTCCCGCCGATCAACCAGCGGTGTCGCCGCGAGCAGAGCGGACCACTGACCAGCAATTGGATGGCGCGCGTTGCGAGCCGCATCTTCAAGACTCCGCCAGACCGCTTACCCGACCGCGGTTGTATGCATCGCAGCCCAACGGCGTATCGGTAGAGATTGCGTGAGTCAGCAGTTGGCGTGGAGCGAGATCCGCGGCCGTGCAGCTTGAGGCGGCGTGATCTGAATTATCTGACGTTTCGCTGTTGGCAAGGCCGAATCGATCATGCGTTCGCGGGACGTGCGGTCGGGGCCGGCGGCGCCCAGCGCTTGGCGCGGGGCGACCGCGGGGGGAGCCTGTGAATTGCAAGGAGGCCGATCACGCCGATTGCGACGAGCACGAGCGCGATCACCTGAGAGCGGGTGAGGAGCCAGGCATTCGGGGCGACGTCGGTGCGGATGATTTCGAGCAGGAATCGCGCGGCGGGCTGCACCGTCAGGAGGGTGCAGATCACGATGCCGTCGCGTTTGCGCACCCGATAGAGTCGATCGAGCATGACGGCGAGGATAAGTGCCGCGATGGCGGCATAGAGCTGGGCGGGGTGGACGGGAGCAGAGTGTTGTTGCGCGGCGAGCGCCGCGACCTGGTCGAACGTCAGGTCGAATTCGCGCATGACGGTGCGTACATCGCGGTACATGTAATTGGCGCGTTCGAGGCGTCGTTGGGCGGCTTCGAGCTCGGCGCCGGTCTGGCCACTGGCCGTCCAGGTGGCGACTTGCTCTTCGAGTGCATCGACTTCTTGCTGGGCTGCGGCGACCTTCTCGGCGCCGGCCCAGAGACTGTCGCGGCTGATCGGGATGGTGCGGCCGTCGGGCAGGCTGAACAGCAGCTCGGCGGGGGCGGCGGCGGCGGGATCGGTCGCCGCCCAGTGGCTGAGATGTACGGGGCTGCCGTGGGGGAACGTGACCGCCCAGGGCAGCGCGCATACGCCGCCCCAGCAGCAGCCGTTGAGGTAGCAACCGATGCGACCGAATGCGAGGCCGAGCATGGCTGAGGGGGCGATGATGTCGAGATACCAGCGTAGCGAGTGCTTCCAAAGCGTGAGGTAGCCGACGACGCCGATGGTCGCGGCGATGAAGCCGCCGTAGAACTCGAGCCCGCCTTGCATGACATTGAAGATGCTGAGGACGCCGCGTTCGATGAACTCGCTTGGGTGGGCGAGGACATACATGGCGCGGGCGCCGACGATGCCGCCGATGAGTGCGATGAAGCCGCAGTTCATGACGATGTCGTCGTTTCCGCCGCTGCGGAGCGCGCGTCGGCTGGCCCACAGGATGGCGGTGAGGAAGCCGAGCATCATCATCAGGCCGTAGCCGGGGATCTTCAGGCCGATGCCGGGGATTTCGAAGAGCGTGGGAAGCATACGGACCTCGGTGCAAAGGCGCCGCGGCGCGGAAATCGCGGATCGCGGGACGACACAGTGCAAGTTGTAGATGGGTCCCGGGCGCCCGGCAACCGCGGGGCGGCGTGCTCAGTCGCTCGGAACGAGCAGATTGTCGATGAGACGGGTTGTGCCGACGCGCACCGCCAGCGCGACGAGCACCGGCGCGGCGGCGCGCGTGACGGGCTGGAGCGTGGCGGGGTCGACGAGCGCGGCGTAATCGATTTCGACCGGGCCGCGGCTGGTCAGCACGGCGACCATCGTCGCGGTGATCGCCGCGACATGGTGCTCGCCGGCGCGAATCTGGGAACGCGCGGCTTGCAGGGCTTGATAGAGGAGTCGGGCCTGTTTGCGTTCGTGGTCGGAGAGGTAGACGTTGCGGCTGCTGAGCGCGACGCCGTCGGGTTCGCGCATCAGGGGGACGCCGACGACGCGGATTGGCAGGTCGAGGTCGCGGACCATTTTTTGCAAGACGCGTAGCTGTTGGAAGTCTTTCTCGCCGAAGTAGGCGGCGTCGGGCTGGACGATGTTCAGCAGCTTGGAGACGACCGTGCACACGCCGTCGAAGTGTCCGGGACGATGTGGGCCGCAGAGGGAGTCGGTGAGTTGCGAGACGTGCACGTGCGTGACGGCGCCTGGGGGATACATCTCGTGGACGGTCGGCAGGAAGACTGCGGCGACGCCGGCGTTTTCGCACAGCGCCAGATCGCGTTCGATGGGACGCGGGTAGCGGGTGAGGTCTTCGTGTGGGGCGAACTGGGTGGGGTTCACGAAGATGCTGAGGACGACGAACGGCGGCGCGGCGTTCTCCGCTTGCGCCGCGTGAACGAGCGAGAGGTGACCGGCGTGCAGCGCACCCATGGTGGGAACCAGCGCGATGCAGCGCTGGTGGGCGCGCGCTTCGCGGATGGCGGCGCGCGTTTCGGTGATGGTGCGGAGCGTTCGCATGAGTTTCAGGGGCGCTTGCGCTGGACAAACGCGCGGATGTCTTCGCTCGACCACGTGTTCAACACGTCGGCGCGCCGCAGCCACGCGCGGCGGGCGGTGAGCACGCCGTAGCGCATCTGCTGCAATTCGTCGGCGGCGTGTGCGTCGGTGTTGATGCTGATGACCGCGCCGGCGTCGCGCGCCGCGCGGGCGAGCTGGTCGCGCAGGTCGAGGCGATATGCGGAGGCGTTGATCTCCAACGCCGTCCCGGTCTTGGCGGCGGCAGTGAAGAGTTGGTCGAAGTCGAGGGGCATCGCTTCGCGGCGATTGATGAGGCGTCCGGTCGGGTGGCCGATGCAGTTCACGTACGGGCTCTCGATCGCGGCGATGGTGCGCTCGGTGTTTGCGTGGGCGTCGGCGCCCATGCCGGCGTGCAACGACGCGACGACCCAGTCGAGCTGGGCGAGCAAGTCGTCGGGATAGTCGAGCTTGCCGGCCGCCAGAATATCGCACTCTGTGCCGATCCAGACGGTGATATCGTCGTGGCGTTGCGCGATTTCGCGGACTTCGGCGATGTGCTGCTCGAGCCGTTCGACCGACAAGCCGTTGGCGATGACGCTGCTGCGTGAGTGGTCGGTGATGCAGATGGTGTGATAGCCGCGTTCGCGGGCGGCGGCGATCATCTCTTCGGCGGTGTGGACGCCATCGCTGCTGCTGGTGTGCATGTGGAGGTCGGCGCGGATATCTGCGAGCGTGAGCAGATCGGGGGGTGTTTCCGTGAGCTCGAACTCGCCGCGGTCTTCGCGCAGCTCCGGCGGGATCCAGGGGAGATCGAGGGCGGTGTAGACGTCTTGCTCGGTCTGCGATGCGACGACGTCGCCGTCGTCGACTTTCTTCAAGCCGTATTCGTTGAGCGTGAGGCCGCGTTTCTGGGCGCGTTCGCGAAGTTTGACGTTGTGCGCGGTTGAGCCGGTGAAGTATTGCCAGGCGGCGCCGAACGACTGGTCAGGAACGACGCGCAGATCGACCTGCACGGTGCGGCGCGGGCGGTACTCGAACTGCACCGATCCTTTGGTGTCGCCGGCCGCGAGCACGTCGCTGACGTTGGGCATCTGCGTGAACAGCTTTACCGTTGCGGGGCCGTCGGCTGCGACGCAGAGCAGATCGATGTCGCCGACGGTCTCGGCGCCGCGTCGGGCGGAGCCGGCGTACTCGACGCGCTCGACGCCGGGGAGGGCGCGAATCCGCTCGCAGAGGGCCTCGGCGACGTGGAGTGCGGTGGAGAGTCGACGGCGTTCGTCGGCGTGTTCGGCGAATGCGAGGCCGCGTTTGATGGCGTTGACGCTTTTGGCGCCGAAACCTTTGAGCCCTTCGAGCCCGTCGCTGGCGAGCGCCGCCTTGAGATCGGCGAGCGAAGTGATGCCGCGCTCTTTCCACAAGAGGGCGATACGTTTGGGTCCGAGCCCGGCGATGCGGGTGAGTTCGAGCAGCGACGCGGGCATTTCGGTATGCAGTTTGCGGCGGAGCTCGAGGTCGCCGGAGTCGAGCAATTCCTGAATCTTGGCCGCCGACGTTTTGCCGACGCCGGGCAGCTTGGCGAGTTCGCCGCGCTGAGCGACGACGGTGACGCTTTCGGGGAGGTCGAGGACGGTGCGGGCGACGCGGCGGTAGGCGCTGACGCGGAAGCTATCGGCGCCTTGGATCTCGAGCAGATCGGCGATTTCGTCGAACGTGCTGGCGACGTCGGCGTTGCTGAGCATGGGGCGGTCGTCGGCCATCGGCGGCTCCATACGAAACTGTTGGATGCTAATCGCCTTTCGGCCGGGCCGCGCGGCGCTATACTCCGGGCTCAACAGCTTGCGACGGGCGGCCAGCGTCCGGCGCATCACGCAAGGAGAGATGATGGCTGAGCCGAAACACGGCTGTGCGCCGATGCCAGTGGAAGAGACGCCGGGGAAGAAGGCGTATTGCACGTGTGGTTGGAGCGAGAAGCTGCCCTACTGTGATGGGGCGCACAATCGCATGGAGACGGGCTGCTCGCCGATGGTGGTGGAAGTGACCGAAGCGAAGAAGCGGTGGGTGTGTCAGTGTCACCAGAGCGAGAACATGCCCTGGTGCGATGGTACGCACAAGTCGCTTCCGGCGAGCGACGGCTAACGCGTGGCTCTGGTGGTGTGGGACCTGACGATTCGGGAGATGGGCTGGTGAGCGCCGCCCCGCCTGATGGGTGCGACATCGAGATTCGCGTGCGCTACGCGGAGTGCGACGCGATGGGGTATCTGCACCACGCGAACTACTTCGTGTTTTTTGAGATGGGGCGGACCGAGCTGCTGCGGCTGACGGGCATTCGCTATCGCGACATGGAGGAGCGCAAGCTGTTCTACGTGGTGGCGAAGCTGGATTGCCGCTTTCGGGCGCCGGCGCGGTATGACGACGTGCTCACGCTCAAGACGCGCGTCACGCGGATGACGCCGTTTCGCGTTGATCATGCGTACGAACTGCGGCGCGATGGGCAGCGTTTGTGCGACGCGGCGACGACGCTGGCGTTGGTGGGTGCGGATGGTCGGCCGACGCAGTTGCCCGACGATTTGTGGTCGCGGATGGGGGTGGATACGTAGCGCGTCGGCGTGCGGCGCCCTAGACAGGGCGGGGCCGGGCGCTAGACTTGCGGACCATTCGCAAAGTGATTGAACGCGAGGAGCCGCCGCATGTTACGGAAGTGCCAAGTCTTGTGCGGCGACTCGCTAAGGGTTCTGGGCGAGCTTCCCGATTCGACCGTGAACCTCGCGTTCGCAGATCCGCCGTTCAACATCGGTTACGTGTATGACAAGTATCACGACGATCGTCCGGACGAGGAGTACATCGACTGGACGCGTCAGTGGATGAGCGCCGTGCAGCGCGTATTGACGTCGGACGGCTCGTTTTACATTGCGATCGGTGCGGAGTTCGCCGCTGACGTGCGCGTGATCGGCCGGGAGCTTGGGCTGCATCTGCGGAACTGGATCATCTGGCGGTACAACTTCGGCCAGTCGACGCAGACGAAGTTTGCGCGGTCGCACACGCACATCTTTTACTTCACCAAGCATCCGAAACGGTTCACGTTTCACGACCAGATGTTGAGATTCCCCAGTGCGCGGCACACGGAGTATCAGGATTTGCGGGCGAGTCCGCAGGGTCGGCTGCCTGACGATGTGTGGGACGAGTTCCCGCGCGTGTGCGGCACGTTCAAGGAGCGGGCCGGCTTTCACGGCTGCCAGATGCCGGAAGCGCTGTTGATGCGGATCGTGATGGCGAGCAGCAATCCAGGCGACTTGGTGCTCGACCCATTTGTGGGCAGCGGCACGACGGTGGTCGCTGCGCAGCGGCTGGGGCGGCGGTATCTCGGCATCGATCTGTCGGAAGCGTATGTCGATCATGTGCGGCGACGGCTGCGGCAGGCCGCCGAGCGCGACGCCGCAGCGGGGCTTGGCGGTTGGCCGGTGTTGGATACGGAGATGCTGCAGCAGCTTTACCGCGAGACGAAGGTTGCGTACGACAATCTGGTTCGGAACGAGGCGGCGATGCATGTGATCGCGAATGCGTTGTCGGCGCGTACGGGTCGGCGCTACGACATTGCAGCGGTTCGCGAGCAACTGGGCGTCTTGCACGGGGAGGTTGGCGGGCTGTCGAAACTGCCCAACGACCGGCTGTTCAAGGCGCGGTCGCACGTGACGAGCGAGGGGAAGAAATACGTCCGGAAGACGCTTCGCTACCGGCAACGCCGCACGACGGACGAGGGACGGGGCCCGGGCGACGGGGGTTCGGACCCGGAGCGTTTGGTCGGCTGAGCTCGAGCGACCTGGCGAACCGGGGTCGTGGGACGTGCGGACGTTTCCGCATGCCTGCATAATGCATGGCGCGGCGCTGTCGATGCCGACGAAGCGGAGTGTGCATGATGAGTGAACTTCCCCGTGACTTTGAGTCGAGCCGCCGCTTGCGACACAGTCGCTTCGCTGCGGGGGCGATGAGTATTGGCGCCTTTCTGCTGGGGCTGGCTGTGCTCGCGTGGGCGTTGGTGAGTCTGTACGGCGAGTGGGCGGCGATTGATCCGTCCTCGACGGGAGAGGTGCAGGCGGCGACGCGGGCGACGATCGGGGGGGGGGTTTTGCGGGGCGCCGGGTGGGCGGGGGCGTTGCTGTTGTGGGGGTTAGCGGAAGCGGTTTACCAGCTTGATCAACTGAACACGGCGTTGGCGGAGGAGCCGGGATCCGCCCCGGCGCCCGCCACGATGCCGGCGCCGGCGCCGACGTTTGCGGCGGATTCTCCCGGTCTGACGCATGTGCGCGAACTGCTGGAAGAGTTGCGTGATCTGACGCTGCTGAACGACGAGCAGCGCGGGGCGCGGTTCCGTGTGCAGGGTGAGGCGCTGGCCCGCAAGCTGGAGACTGAGATTCCGCAGTTGCTGCGCGAGCATAACTGGGTGGCGGCGCGGGCGCGACTACGTGAGGCGAAGCAGCGTTTCCCGACGATGACGGAGTGGGAGTCGCTGGGGGCGCAGATCGAGGCGACGCGCGAGAAAGTCGAGCAGAAAGACATCGAGATGATTGAGCGGCAGGTGAACGACCTGGCCGCGCTCGGCGCGTGGGACCGCGCCAATGAGGCGGTGCGTGACTTGTTGCACCGTCACCCTGGCTCGCCACCGGCTGAGGAACTCGCCAAGCGGGTCGCTCGCGAGCGCGAGCAAGCGCAGTCGCAGGAGCGGGCTCGGCTGCTGCAGCAGGCGCAGGCGGCGAGCGACCGGAAGGACTGGCAGCAGGCGCTCAAGATCGCGCAGTCGCTCGTTGAGCGTTTCCCGAATTCGCTCGAAGCCCAGACATTGGAGCACCAGTTGCCGGTGCTGCGCGACAATGCCGAGATTCAAACGCGGCAGCAAATGGAGGCGCAGATTCGCGACCTCGCGAAGCAGCATCGTTTCATCGAGGCGGTGGGCATCGCTCGCAGCCTGCTTGACCGTTTTCCCAACTCGCCGCAGGCGGCCGTGCTGCGCGAACAGTTGCCGCGCATGCAGGAGCGGGCCGAGCATCAGCGGCAGACGGCTGCATTCTGAACGGGAGCGGTCGGTGCGATGATCCGCGCCGCCTGCGCTCGTCGTGAACCATTGAAGGCGCGGAGGCTACGGCGTGGATTTGTGCGTCGCCGCGCGCGTCTCGGCGGCGTCGAGCAGAGCTCGAGCGTCGGGGGAATCTTCGAAGCGGAGAACGCGGGCGCGAATGCGCCGGGCGGCGTCGGGCTGATCAGCTCCGTATAAGGCTTCGACCCAGGCGGCGCCGACGCGGAGGGTGTACTCGCGAACGTCGACGCCGTCGGCGGTGCGCGTGATGCCGCCGTTGCGGGCGATTTGCATGGCGGCATGCTGGGCGGCGCGATCGAAGAGGCGTGTGGGGGCGCCGGTGTTGAGCATCTCGTGGTAGCGCTGGGCTTCGAGGAGTTGAAAAAAGAGCGCCTCGCGCAAGACGTGTCGGACGCGGCGGGCGTCATCGGTGAGTTGGTCGAAGACTTGCAGCAGGACGGGGAGCCGATCGGTGAGGCGGGCGAACTCGGCCAGCATGCGGGCGACGTGCGCGTCGTCCCGTTCGTGTAAGACGGTGCGCTGCAGCGATCGCCATTGCTCGTCGAGGAAGCGCTGCGTAGGGGGATGGCGTTTCGCGAGTTCGAGAAGCTGACTGAGCAGCGTGCCGCGTCGCGCGAAGGCGTACATGCTGCCGCGGTCGATGAGGGCGGCTTCGAACAGTTTGGTGAGCGTGTCGTGGGCGTCGGGCAACTTGCCGCGTCGGGCGAGCGCGCGCCCCAGACGCTCGCGGACCAACATGTCGTCGGGGGACTCGGCGTGCGCGGTGCGCGTGCGTGCGAGGGTGTCGGCGTCGCTGAGCGCGGCGATGACCCATTCTGCGAGGGCGTCGGGGCCGATGCTCGTGACGCGGTGGCTCAAGAGATTGGCGTCTTTGTCGAAGAGCGCGAGGGCGCCGGACTCGCCGATGTCGTCCAGTATGGCGGTGGGAGGCAGGTCGCGCGGCGCGAGCAGTACGGGAATCGTCTCGATTTGCAGCAAGTCGGCGGCGAGGGCGACGCGGACGGTCGGTTCGACCAGCGGCGGGGGCGCGGGGTTCGGCGGTTGGACGAACACGCAAACGAGTTGGTGGCTTTCGGCGGCGCGGTGCTGCGCGGCGTCGAAGGAGCCGCGCCGAAACAACTCACCGAGAACATGCCCAGGATGGCCGACCGCCGCGGAGACGCTCAACGCTGCGACCGCGGCGAGCAGCGGCCCGGCGCCCGGCGTGCTATGGCGCGGGGAAGGCTTGTTCGAGGCGGTCCACATTCGCGTTCATGATGGTAAGGAAGTTGTCGCCGGCGGCGCGTTGCGCGGGGTCGAGCGCTTCGCCGGGAGCGTAGACGAGCGGCTCGAGATCGAAGCGCTCGCGGAAGCGCTGCTCGATTGCGGGCGCGGGCTGCGACTCCCACAACAGAATCTCGGCTGGATGATCGGCGAGGAAGGCCGCGAGTTTCGCGATTTCGTCGGGGTCGGTTTCGTCGTCTGGTTCGAGGTAGAACGTTTCGAGGTTCCAGTCGTAGCGGGCGGCGAGATAGTTCCAGGCCGGGTGGTTGGCGATGAGCTGCGTATCGCCGATGCGCTCGGAGACGCGTTCGAGTCGCTGATGGAGGTTTTCGAGATCGGCTTTCAGGGCTGCATAGTTGGCTTCCAACGTTGTGGCGTCGTCGGGGAAAGCGGCGACGAGCGCGTCTCTGATGGCCGCGGCCTGCGTGATGGCGTTTTGCGGGTCGAGCCAGGTGTGTCCGTCGACGCCTTCATGTGCGTGTTCGCCGGCATCGCCGTGGCTGTGCGTGTGTGCTGCTTCGATCGTGAGGAACTGTTCGGAGAAGCCGGCGGCGGTATTGATGACGCGTGCTTCGGGGAGGGTGGCGGTTACGAGCCAGTCTTCGAATTCGGCGCCATTGACGATGATGAGGCGGGCCGCCTGGTAGCGTCGCAGGACGTCGTCGCCGGGTTGCCAAGTCGCGGGATCGGCGTCGGCGGGCAGGGGATTGACGACCTCGACGAGGTCACCGGCGATGCGTTGCGTCCAGTACTCGGTGGGATGGAAGGTGACGTAGACGCGCGGCGGGCCGTCGGTCTGCGTTGTTTGGTTGGTCGACGCTTCCGGAGCGCGCTCGCAGCCGGTCAGGCCCACGACGAGCGCTACAAACGCGATGGTTGTGCGTTTCGACATGTGATCCCCAGTTTTTGTGCACTTGCCACGGGGCGCCGGCGCCCGCACCGACGGGCGCACGCAGCGGCGATCCGAAATGCCAGCGACTAGCGTTTCGAGAACTGGAAGCGACGGCGGGCCTTGCGACGACCGTACTTCTTGCGTTCGACTTCGCGTGAATCGCGTGTGAGGTAGCCGTGCTCGCGGAGCTGGCCTTCGCTGCGGTTGTCGGCCCTGACGAGCGCGCGAGCGACGCCGAGGCGAATGGCGCCGGACTGGCCGGTCGGCCCGCCGCCGCGGACGTTGACGAAGACGTTATAGCGGCCGAGGACCCCGACGGCCTGAAGCGGGGCGGTGACGTTAGCTCGATCGACGACTTCGGAGAAGTACTGTTCGAGTTCGCGCTTGTTGATCAGGATCTTGCCGTCACCGGGAATGAGGCGGCAGCGTGCGACGGCGGTCTTGCGTCGACCGGTTCCCCAAAACAAGCCGGTCGCGGGGACGCGGTGCGTGCGGTCTTGCTGCTCGCCGGGCATGGCCGAACCGACCGCGACCGCGGGCAGCGGGGCGGCGACAGCCGGAGCGCCGCTGGCGGCGGGAGCGGACGACGTGGTCGGCGATTCGGCCGATGGCTGTGGATCCGCTGGGGGCGTCGCAGCCGGGGCATCGGGAGCCGGGGTCGTGGGCGCCGAGGCTTCAGGCGTCGGCGTCGGTTCTTCCGGACGGGGCGTGTCGGGCGTGTCGCTCACGCAAGACTCCTCGATCTAGAGCGGCAACGGTTCCGGTTGCTGGGCCTGGTGATGATGGGTGTCGGTGGTGTAGACCTTGAGCTTCGCGAGCATCTGCCGTGCGAGCCGGTTTTTGGGGAGCATGCGGCGGACCGCTTCATACAAGACGCGCTCCGGGTGGCGCTCCAGCATGGCGGCTGCGGTGATTTTCTTCTGCCCGCCGGGATAGCGCGTATAGCGCTGGTAGACGCGTTGCTCGGTCTTGCGGGCCCCGGTCAGCTTGACCTTGCCGGCGTTGAGCACGATGACGTGGTCGCCGGTGTCGACGTGGGGCGTGTAGGTCGGCTTGTGTTTGCCCATGAGCACCGTCGCGATGCGCACAGCCAAGCGTCCGCAGACTTTATCGGTCGCGTCGACGACGTACCAGCGGCGGTCAACTTCGCCGGTCTTGGCCAGAAAACACTTGTTGGCAGTGGTGCTCATCGATATCTCCGTGACGACGCGGGTGCGTCGTCTGCGTTCAGTCGAGCCCTACAGAATACCGCGTGGCGATGGCGTGTCAATCGCGGGTGGGCGCCCTAGACGGCCGTGTGGGCCAAAAACCGCAGCACGCTTGGGATGCGGGCGGCGATCCGGGCCGCATCGCCGGCAATACGGCCGTCGCTCACCGACAGCCGCCAGGCTCCAGCGGTGAGCTCAGCCTGGCGTTCGAGTTGGCCGAGGGTGTGGCGCGTGCGGACGACATGGGGCGGCAGTCGGTCGCCATCCGCTGGGGGTGTCGGTTCGTCATCGCCGCCGATTTCGACGCAGATGCGGCGGGCGCTGCGTGTGTCGGCTGCGGGTGCGGTTGCGGGGCCGACATCGGCAGCGGCCAGTGAGGCGCCGACGACCCCGCAGCCGGCGAAGGTGTCGGGATTGCCGCGCCAGGCGGCGAATGCGCCCTGACCGCCAACGTCGCAGCCGACGACATGGGTTCCGCCGGCGTGCAGACGGGTGCGGAGGGCGGCGTCGACCGCGGGTTTCACGGCGGTCAGCAACGCGTCGGCGACATCGGCGGAGGCGGGTTCCGGGGTGAGTTTGGCGGCGGCGGCGATGAAGGGTGTTTCCGCGGATCGTTCGGCATTGAGCGCGTCGATTGCGGCGTCGAGCGCGAGTCCGCCGCGCTGGTGGGTCTGAAACGCGTCGAAGCTCGAGAGCAGATAGACGACGGGAAACCAGCGGCTGAGTTCGTAGGTGTAGTTTGGTGGGAGGTAGACCTCGAGGCGGGTGACGACGTGATGCGGGGGCGACAAGACGCGGAGGTCTCCGCTGCGCTGCGGGGTCGCCTCGGGCGCGTCGCGGCCCACCATGACGGCGCGGATGTAGCGGGGCGGCGGTCGGTCGCTCCAGCGGGGGATCTCGTGAAACGCGATCAGGCGATCGCCTTCGTCGGCGACGTGCAGGCGGCGATTGCCCAGCGTCTCGCCGAAGGGGCCGCACTCGGCGGTGCTCCAGTCGGGTTCGCGCAGGAACTTGTAGCTGACCCACTCGTCGCGTGGTAGGTCGAAGGTGGCGGCATAGAGGCCTGGCGCGAGTCGACGCAGGGAGTGTCCAGCGGGCGACCAGCCATCGGTGGCGAAGGCGCAGAGTATCTCTGGCGGGCCGTAGACGTCGGCCTCGGGCGTGGCGGCGATAATCTGAACAGGCATGGTCCGCAAAACGCTTCCTTGGTGCGCCCAATTTCGAATGAGGTTACTCGCGAGCGGCGTCGGGCGGGAGCACCGCATTGGCGAAGCGCGGCGGCGGCGCGGTCGGACGTGACATTTGGTGGACCCTCAGCGGCGTGCTACACTCGATAGCGGCGGAGGATCTTGTGCTTAGTCGAACGATGCAGCGACCAAGACCCGGTCCTCGTTTGAAATCAGACTTTCCATTGTGGTTCCGCGGATGGCGGAAGGAGAGGAAGCAGCACTTATGAAGAAGATGGTCTCGGCGCTGGTTGGCGCCATGATGGTGGGCGGGGCGTGGGCTCAGACGCCGGAAACGGTGCTCGCGACACAGGGTCCGCTGAGCGTGATCGACGGCGAGACGATTGACCGCTTCGATCGTCCGATCGCGAGCCCGAGCGGCAACTATTGGATGACGTTGCTGCGCTATACCGGCTCGTCGTCGTCTGACGCGGTGTTTGTCGCGGGCCAGGGGCTGATGGCGGTTGAAGAGTGGCAAGAGGGCATGGATGTCGTGATCGAAGGCCGAACCGCCACAACGTTTGACCGCTACGTGAGCATTAACGACAACGGCCAGTGGGCGGGGCTGGTGAACCTGAACGCGGGTGCGTCGTCGGATGACGAAATCGTGCTGGCGGGCAACTTTGGCGGTTCGAAGGTCTTCACGGTTGAGGCCCGCGAAGGGACGGCCGTGCCGAATCAGCCGGGTCTGATCTACGGCTCGGCGGCGTACGCGCCGAACGTTGCGAACGACGGGACGTACTCGTTCGGATTCACCGTCACCGGGCCGGGCATAACCAGCAGCAATGACTTGTTCCACTTCCGCGATAACACGTTCGTCGTCGATGTGCAGGAGGCCACGTCGGTGTTTAGCGGCTCGCCGCTCGCGTTCGACGACGGCACCAACAGTTACCAGGTCAGCGGCAACAAGCAGCACTGGCTGATTCGGGGCGACCTGACCGACGGCACGGATGTGCTGGTGGTTGACGGTGCGATTGTTGCGGCCGAGGGGCAGGACATCGGCGGCGCTGGTGCGATCGAGTTGATCACCGGCGATCAGGAGCAGCTCAACGAGAACGGCGACTGGTTCCTGCGCGGGCGCGTCGCCGGTGGAGTTGGCTTCGCGGCCATCAGCGGCGTGATTGTGGGTCTGGAAGGCGAGCCCGTGCCCGGCGGCGATCCCAACGAACTGTGGGATGGCTCTGACTGGACCAGCAGCAGCGCCACGACGTTTTTCATCAACGTGGGCAACAACCTCGGCGATTACGTCGTCGGCGGTTTCACCAACAATCCGGACGACAATCGCAACGCCGCCTGGGTCTTGAATGGCGAGACGGTGATTCTGCGGGCCGGCGAGCAGCTCGATCTGGATGGCGACGGCTTCCTCGACAACGCGTTCGTGTTCATGGACGACCTGACGTCGGCGAGCCCGACCGCGCTGGGCGGGTTCCTGACCGACGACTTCTGGTTCTATGCGACGGTGGACGTGCGTAACGCCGCGGGCCAGGATCTTGGTGAAGCGTTCATTCGCGTGCGCGTGCCGGGTCTGCCTGGCGACCTGAACTGCGACGGCCTCGTCAATGCGGCTGACATCGATGGGTTCGTGGCGGCGGTCATCGGCGACTACGACGTGCCTGGATGCACACCGCTGAATGCCGACACCAACGGCGACGGCGTCGTGAATGCTGGCGACATTGATAGCTTCGTGGCGGCGGTGATTGGCGGCGGTTGATCGTCGCGTTTTGGTTGAATCGCGGCAGGCATGCATCACGGGCGCGGACCGCCTGGGATGCATGTCTGCGTTTCGGCAGTCGGTTGAGAATCGTGGAGTGAACATGCGGATGCGGCTGATTCAGGTGTTGACCATCGTGCTCGTGGGTGGAGCGGCATGGGCCGCGTCGCATGATCGTTATTACTACAGCGGCAAGACGGCGATTCCGCTGGTGGTCGACGAACAGCGTGTGGCGGTGCGCGGCTCGGCTGCGTCGGTCGCGATTGAGGGATGGGCGCCGCAGGAGGACGCCGGGGGCATCGCGGGCTGGACCGTATTGCGCGCCGCCGACGCGGGGGCTGACGTGCGCGAAGCGGTGGCGGCGGTGGCGGCCGGGGCGCCGCAGTCCTTTGTGACGCCGGTGTTTATTGACGAGTGGGGGGAGGCGCTGCTGCTCACTCGGCAGGTGATTGTCGGGTTTGAAGCGGGTGTTGATGCGGAGACGCAGGCGGCGGTGCTGGCGCCGCTCGGGGTGAGCATCGCCGCCGACTACGCCGGCTTGCCCGATACGCATTTGGTGCAGGCAGAGAGTCGAAATGGTTGGGACGTGCTGGCGGCGACTAACCGCATCGCGGAGCGGCAGGAGGTGCGCTTTGCCGAGCCCGACTTCGCGTTTACGGCGCGGCGTTCGTCGACGCCGCCGAACGATACGCTGTTCGGCATTCAGTGGGCGCTGGAGAACACGGGGCAGGACGGCGGCACGGCGGGCTTTGACGTGCGGGCGCGCGAGGCGTGGGAGGTGACGCTGGGTGATCCGAACATCATCCTCGTGGTGCTGGATGTCGGCGTTCAGCTTGATCATCCGGACCTGTTCGTGGCGCTGGCGCAAGACTTCACGACGGATGCCGGCGACGGCGGTCCGCAGAATGAATGCGACATTCACGGGACGTGGGTGGCGGGTTCTATTGGCGCTTTGCGTGACAACGGTTTGGGCGTGAGCGGATTGGCGCCGGGATGCACGATCGCGACGGCGCGCATCGGCATCAGCAACACGCCGACGTGCACGCTCAGTTGGAGTGGGCAGCTTAGCTGGACGCTTGATGCGTTGACGTGGGCGGAAAGCATCGGGGCGCGGATCACGAACAACAGCAACGCGTACAACGTGACGTCGACGCCGATTCGTGAGAAGTATGAGCAACTGCGGACGCTGGGCATGGTGCACTTCGCCAGCGCGGGCAATGATGACGATACGGGCTCGACGTGGCCGGCTCGGCTGGCGGCGGTCAACTCGGTTGCGGCGACCAATCGCAACGGCGAACGGGCGTTTTTCAGCAACTTTGGGAGCTCGATTTTTGTCGCGGCGCCTGGTGAAGACGTGTTCACGACGGATCGCACGGGGACGGACGGCAAAGTCGATGACGACTACGCGTCGGTGGATGGGACGTCGTTTGCGTCTCCGCTGGCGGCGGCGGCCGCAGGCCTGATCCTCTCGATCCTGCCCGACCACACCGCGGCGGAAGTCGAGTCTGCAATTCGTTTGAGCGCGGCGGACCTGGGGGTGACGAATCTCGGCGGCGGCCTGCTCGATGCGCGGGCCGCACTGGAGCTTGCTGCGGTTATTGACTCATGGATTCAGCTTGCCGACGTCGCGACGCCGCCGGCGGTTTCAAACGCGGCGATGACGTATGACCCGGTGCGTGCGGAGAGCTTGCTTTTCGGCGGGCTGGCGGGTTTTTCGTCGAGCCGGGAAACCTGGGCTTGGGATGGCGGCTGGTCGCGGCGCGCGACGACTGGTCCGGCGCCGCGTTTTGGGCACGCGATGGTTTATGACGCGGCGCGCGATCAGACGGTGCTGTTCGGCGGCTTTGTCGGCGCGTCGGGCGTAAACGATACGTGGGTGTGGGACGGGACCGCCTGGTCGCTGCTTGGGCCGTCTTGCTTTCCGCCGCCGCGTTATTTACATGCGATGGCTTACGATGCGGCGCGCGGTGAGGTGGTGTTGTTCGGCGGCATTGTCAATGGAACCGACAATGCAGAGACGTGGGTCTTCGACGGCGCGACCTGGACGCAGAGGCTGGTCGCGGGGCCGTCGGCGCGATCGTATCACGCGATGACCTATGATGCGGCGCGTGAGCGGGTGGTGCTCTACGGCGGGGCGAGTGGGAGTGATGAGACCTGGGTGTGGGAGGGCGCCGCGTGGTCGCTCGTTTCGACGGAAGGTCCCGGCGAGCGGGAGCGGCATGTGCTCGCGTACGACGCCGAGCGGGAGCGGGTGTTGACGTTTGGGGGAATTCGGGGGGCGGATGAGCTGGTCGACACATGGGAGTGGGACGGCTTGACGTGGCGGATCGTGTCCGATCTCGGACCGGTCGGACGTTCGGCGGCGGCGTCGACGTTTGATGCGGCCCGCGGGTTGGTGTTGCTGTTTGGCGGCTTCACCGATGCGCAGTTGCTGGGTGATACTTGGGCGTGGCGCGTTACGCCGCCGGAAATTGTGCAGCAGCCTGACGACGCGCGTGTTTTTGTGGGGCAGGCGGCGACGTTCGACGTTGTGGCCGAGGGGCTGGGGCCAGTGACGTTTCAGTGGCTGCGCGACGGCGCGCCGTTGAGCGATGACGCGACCTATACGGGCTCAGAGACCGACACGTTGACGGTGTCGAATGTGACGCCGGAACTTGGCGGCAGCTTTGCGGTCGTCGTGACCGATCTGAGGCGGAGCATCGAGAGTGAAACGGCGGTGCTTTCGATCACGGCGTTCCCTCCGGGCGACATGAACTGTGACGGCTTGGTCAACGCGGCGGACATTGGCGGCTTCGTCGATGCGATCGTCGGCTCGTACGACGTGCCGGGGTGCTCGGCGCAGCAGGCGGACACGAACGGAGACGGAGCGGTGAACGCCGGCGACATTGAGAGCTTTGTTGCGGCGGTGATTGGCGGCTAGAGCGACGTCGCGTGACCGGAAGTCGGGCGGCGTTGGGCGTGGGGATGCGAAGAAGCGTCTGGTGGTGAAGCCTGGCGCGACGGGCGTGCTTAGGCGCCCAGCGACTGAACGCGGCGTGTGCGGCTTTCGATTGACGTGACGCGCAGGCCGAAGAATTCGCCGACTTTGACGGCGGAGCCGCGTCCGATCTCGCGATTGCGAATGCGCAGCTCGAGTTCGTCTTCGACGGCTTTGTCGAATTCGAGAATGGAGCCGGCAGAGAGGCGCCGAATCTTGGTGAGCTTCATCTTGCGATGGGCGAGTTGCACGACCATCGGCACGCGGAGCCGCAAGATGCGTCTCAGATCGGCCGACGCGTTCTTGAAGAGCGTTGATCCCCCCGCCGGTCTCGAGCGTCCGACGACGGCGCTGCGCGGCCGCTCGACGCCCGCGGCGAGCGTTGCCTCCTGCTCGCCTTCGGAGCGCAGTTCTTCCGCTTGGGCCAGCAGCGCTTCGATTTCCGACTGGTCGACGAACATGGCTAGCGCTCCTGACTGGCGATGACACGCGATGCGGAGGTTGATGGCCGACGTGCGGCGGATGCGGTCATGCGCTCGACTCTGTATCGTCGGACCGATCGACCGCCTTCGCCGCCAACTCGCGCAGGCGCAGGATTAGCTCGACTTCGCCGATCGCGAGTTGCAGACGTTGCGCGATTTCCAGCGGGCGTCGTCCTTCATCGGCGAGAGCGCAGATCTCGGCGCTGTGAGGGCCGGGCGGCGGCGGCGCGGCGGTGCTGGCGCTGCGCGAAACGGTTCGCGGGGTGAGGCGGCGACGCGGTCCATCAGCGTCTTCGGCTGGATGTGGACGGGGCGTCGGGGCGGAGTCGCGCGTTTGTTTCGGCCGCGCTGGCCGCTCGTCGGCGGTGTGCGTGTGCTCCAAACGGGCGAGCCGCTCGTCGGCGTCGCGGATCAGGCATTCGAGGCGCGCCGCTTTGGTATCGATTTGGGCGTTCATACGGCGCGCGAACTCCTCGAGCTCGACCATGAGGCCGCTCACCTGCTGGCGTTCGACGCCGGCGCGGTGGTCGGATTGGGTTTGGGCGAGCAGCCGCTGGGCGGCGGTGGGTTCCTGCGCCCGTCGATGCGCGCGACGGAGCGTGACGAATCCGACGACCATCGCAAGCGTGATCATCGCCAGGGGGAGCAGCGAGTCGGCGGTGAAGGCCAACATCAAGTGCTCCTCCGAAGCGCAAACGAGCGATTAGCGGCGTCGCCAGGCGTCGAGCGCGGCTTCCTGGACGCGGCGGAGGGCGACGTGGTGGGCGGCGGAGGCGGCGGCGCAGTCGTCGAATTCGGGTTGCGCCTGCACGACGTTATCGCCGAGTCGACCGAGCTTAACGCGGATGGCGCCAAACGGTGTATCGGCGGTGACGTGCTCGCGTCGCAGTTTGCGTCGCGCATGATCGGCGCTTCTGACACCAAAGGTCGGGGTCTCCGCGAAGAGCAGTGTTGTGAGGCGCTCTGCGTCGGCGGGTTTGACCAGCAGGGTCAGCACACAGCCGGGGCGCCCCTTCTTCATCGTTATCGGTGTCGCGAAGGCGTCGAGTGCACCCGCGGCGAGTGCGGATTGAATCGTGTGGGCCACGATTTGGCCGGAGGCGTCGTCGAGATTGGCTTCGAGCGCGACGACGGTGTCGGCCTCTTCGTGATCGGGGGCGTTGGCTGAGCGGCCGAGCAACACGCGCATGATGTTAGGGCGGGTGACGCCTTCGTGACCGCCAGCCCCGACGCCGACGCGCTCGAGCTGCATGGTCGGCGGTGGGCCGAAGCTGTCGGCGAGGGTGGTGACGAGGGCGGCGCCGGTCGGGGTGGTGAGCTCGCGCTGCTCGTCGGTGCTGGCGAGCGGGAAACCGCTGAGCAGTTCCGCGACGGCCGGCGCCGGCACCGGCATCAAGCCGTGGGCGCATTTGACGACGCCCGACCCGGTTGGGATTGGTGAGCACACGAGGCGCGTGACGCCCAAATGGTGGAGACCGACGCAGGCGCTCACGATGTCGAGGATCGCATCCGCGGCGCCGACTTCGTGGAAATGAACTTTGTCGATGCTGGAGCCGTGGACCTTGGCCTCGGCCTGTGCGAGCCGCTCGAAGACGCGAATCGCGTTGGTCTGCGCGGAGGCTGGGAGGTCGGCGTTGCGGATGATGTTGACGATCTGGGGCAGATGCCGGTGCGCCTTTTGCTCTGACGCGTCGATGGCGACCTTGAGATGCGTCGCGGCCAGTGCGTGGCGCGTGACGCGTTCGGCGCTGACGCTCACGCCTGGTAGGCCGAGCTTGGCGAGCGTGTCGTGAATAACGCTGATGGGCAGACCGGCGTCGAGCAATGCGGCGAGAAACATGTCGCCGGCGACGCCGCTGAAGCAATCGAGGTAGGCTAGTTGCATAAGACTCCTTCCCGGTGCGGAGATGGTACCGATCTTCCGGTGAAGGCGTCATCAGCAGGAGCGTGCGTGCATGTATGAGGTTGTGGTTGAAGATGTGTTTAGCGCGGCGCATCGTCTGAAGCTGCCGTCGGGGGAGTATGAGCCGCTGCACGGGCACAACTGGCCGGTGCGGGTCACGTATCGCGGAGCGGAGTTGGACGATATGGGGGTGTTGGTGGACTTCACGGTTGTGCGGCCCGCGTTGCGCGCCGTGCTGAGCGAACTGCACGACACCTGCCTGAATGATCATCCCGCGTTTGCCGACGGTCGCACCTCCGCCGAACGGGTCGCCGCCTGGATCGCCGAGAAGCTGGCGGGGGCGGCGGATGGTGAGGTGCTTTTCAGTGTGGAGGTCGGTGAGGAGCCGGGCTGTTTCGCTCGGTATCTGCGGCGCGCGTGAGCCAAGCGAGCACCCACGAACAACAGACCGACGCGGCCGACGACACGCCGCTGGTTACGCTGTCGGCGGTGGTGTGGGATTTCAAGTTGGTCGGTCGCAGCCGGATGCTGACCGAGGCGTGGGTGCAGCAGCGGCAACCGACCGTGTTTGTGGAGGCGTTGTCGCATCGGGCGGGATTGAACAAGGTGCTCGCGCCGTTTCGAGCCCGGCCCGCGGCGCCGGTGCTGCGGGGCTGGCCGGCGCTGCCCGCCCGCTGGTGGACGCGTGTGGGGCGCGATCGTGTTGCTACGCAACTGCGCGCTCGCGGACGCAGTTTGCGGCGTCAGCTCGAGCGTCACGTTGATCTGCGGGCGGCGACGGCGGTGGTGGTCACGCCCACCTGGGCGCCGTGTCTGGATGCGTTGCCGTTCGGGACGGTGATCTACGACTGCATCGACGAACTCAGCGTGCATGCCCCGCGTCCCGACGTGCTTGCCTGGCTTCGCGGGTGGGAGGATGACCTGCTGGCGCGGTGCGACGGCGCGGTCGCATCGGCGCGCGTGCTGGCGGAGCAATTGGCGGCTCGGCGACCCGGACTGCCGACGGCGCTGATTCAGAACGGCGTGGATACGGAGGCGTTTCGAGCGCGGGCGGCGGTTGGTCGCCCGCACGATCTGCCAAGCACCGGGCCCATCGTGGGTTTTGTGGGGGCGCTCTATGAGTGGATCGACTTTGCACTCATTCGCGCCGTCTGCCAACGTCTGCCGCACGTCATGTTCGTTTTTGTCGGTCCGCATGACGGGCGTGGCGACGTCGAGCGGATTCGTGATCTGAGCAATGTGCGGCTGCTGGGGCCGCGCCCGTATCACGCGGTGCCGGCGTACGTGGCTGGGTTTGACGTGTGCTGGGCGCCGTTTACCGCCGACGCGATCTCGCGGGCGGCGAATCCGGTGAAGCTGTACGAGTATCTGGCGCTCGGCAAGCCGGTGGTTGCGACGCCGATCGCCGACATTGACACGTTTGAGGGGCATTTGTTGATTGCGCGTGACGCGGATGAAGCTGCCGCCCAATTGCAGGCGGCCTTGGCTGAGGGCGACGATGCGTCGGCCGGCGCGGCCCGCCGCGGCTTTGCCGATCGGCAGACGTGGGCGGCGCGGGCGGGGGCGTATGTCGCGTTTGCGCGGCGGATTAGAATGTCGGCATGAGTCGCCTTGAAGACAAGATCAACGCGTTGCGGTCGACCGGCGGGAAAGCGCTTGCACCGTACCTTTCGGCCGGGTTTCCGGATGTCGATACGAGTGTGGCGGTGCTGGCGGGGCTCCAGCACGAGGCCATCGGCTGCGTCGAACTCGGCATTCCCTTTTCAGACCCGATCGCGGACGGACCGGTGATTCAAGCGTCGTTTGCACGAGCGCTCGATGGCGGGTTTCGGCTCGACCGTTTGCTCGACGCACTGCGCGCGGCGCAGGCGGACATTCGTCCGCCGCTGGTCGCGATGATCAGTTATTCGATTTTGTTTCGGCGTGACCCGCAGCGTCTGATGTCGCGTTTCAAAGCGGCCGGCATTGACGCGGTTCTGGCGCCGGACCTGGCGCTCGAAGAAGCGGAGTCGCTCATCGCGGCGGCGAAGGAGGTCGATCTGCCGGTCGTGCTGATGATTGCTCCGACAACGCGGCCCGAACGGCGGCGGCGGGTGGCGGAACTCTCGGCGCCGTGGATTTACTACCAGTCGTTGGCAGGTGTGACGGGTGAGCGCGCGGCGCTGCCGTCCGATCTTGAAGACAACATTCGACAAGTGCGTGGGTATGCGGCGAAGCCGATCTTTGTTGGGTTTGGCATTTCGACTCCGGAGCAGGTGCGGGCGGTGTGCGGTGTGGCGGATGGGGCGATCGTGGGGAGCGCGATCGTGCGCCGGGTGTTGGATCAGGTCGACCGGGGCGCGGCTGCGGACGACGTCGTGCAAGCGACGACGGCATATGTTCACGCGTTGGCCGACGCTGCGGCGAGCGTGACGGCTTGACACCCCCGGCGCGCTTCCTAGAATTCGCGGCGCGCACTGCGGAGGGGCGCGTGACAGGCGGCGTCGCGGTTTTGAAATCCCCAGGCGAGACGGAGAAACGCCAGTGATCGAGGTTCGCAATCTCTCGAAACACTATGGCGGCCGGCGCGCCGTGCAGGATATTTCGTTCAGCATCGCGGAGGGCGAGATCGTCGGCTTTCTGGGGCCGAATGGGGCGGGGAAGACGACGACGTTGCGCGTGCTGACGTGCTATCACCCGGCGACTTCGGGCGGGGCGACGGTGGCTGGTTACGACGTGCTGACGGAATCGAAGCAGGTGCGTCGGGTGCTTGGCTATTTGCCCGAGACGACCCCGCTCTACCCGGAGATGCGGGTGCGCGAATACCTGCACTTTCGCGGCAAGTTGCACGGTTTGGCGCGTGCGGAGCGCGGGCGTGCGATCGAGCGGGTGACCGAGCGTTGCTGGCTCAGTGAGGTGATTGGTCGGCCGATCGGGCAGCTATCGAAGGGGTATCGACAACGCGTCGGCCTGGCCGATGCGCTGCTGCATAATCCGAAGGTGCTGGTGCTGGATGAGCCAACGGTCGGGCTTGATCCGACGCAGATCCGCGAAACACGCGGACTGATTCGCGGGCTTGCCGAAGATCACACGGTGCTGCTCTCGAGCCACATTCTGCCGGAGGTCGAGGCGACCTGCGAGCGCATCATCGTCATCCATCGCGGTCGCATCGTGGCTTCGGGGGCGACGAGCGAGCTGCGCGAACGGGTCGCGGAGGGCGCCCGCATCGTGTTGGAGTGCAAGGCGCCCGCACAGGAAGCGCACGCCGCACTGCAACAAACGCCGGGCGTGAGCGACGTGCGCACTGAGGCGGTCAACGGCTGGACACGCGTCACGCTGAGCACGACCGGCGACGCACGTGAGGCGGCGGCGCAAGCCGTCATCTCGCGCGGCTGGGCCTTGCGCGAACTGCGCCGCGACGCCGCCACGCTTGAAGAGTTCTTTGTGCGGATCGTCGCGAACGCGGACGGCGTGGCGACGACGGTGAGCGAACCGGTCGAGGAGTAACCAACGCATGCGAAACGTTCTCGCGATCATGAACCGCGAGTTGCTGGCGCTTTTCTGTTCGCCGGTGGCGTATGTCATGCTCGCCGGTTTTCTGCTCATTACCGGCGTGCTGACGGTGGCGACCGGCGGCTTTGAGCCGGGCGCGCCGGCGACGTTGCGGAATGTGTTCGCCTTCATGCCGTACATTTTGGCGCTGGTTGTGCCGGCGATTGCGATGCGAACGATCAGCGAGGAGTACCGGGCCGGCACGATCGAGTCGCTGATGACCGCGCCGGTGAGCGATGGCGAGCTGGTGCTGGGCAAGTTTCTGGCGGCGTTTTGCTTTTATGCGACGCTGATCGCGGGCACCTTGATTTACTTGGTGCTCATGATGATTTACGGCAATCCCGACCTGGGGCAGGCGGTGTCGAGCTATCTCGGTCTGCTGCTGGCGGGGCTGTTTTTCACGAGCGTGGGCGTCTTCGCGAGCAGCCTGACGCGGAATCAGATTGTGGCGTGGATGATCGCCGCGGCGCCGCTGCTGCTGATCGTGTGGTTCGCCGCTTTTCTCAATCAGCAACTCGATGGCGCGGCCCGCGAGGTGTTCGCGCAGATCAACGTGCAAGCGCACCTTGACACGTTCAATCGTGGTTTGGTGACCGCTGAGAGCGTCGCGTTCTTTGTTGCGATCGCGATGCTGTTTTTGTTCCTGGCCACCAAAGTCGTGGAGTCGCGCCGATGGCGGTAAAGCCTTACGACAGTGGGCAACGGCGTCTGGTTTACGGGCTGAACGTCGCGTTCACGGTCGCTGTGTTCGCGGCGATCGTTGCGCTGGTGATTGCGCTGGCGGGCATCTACGGCGGTCAGGTCGACCTAACGCTCTCGGGTGTGAACAGCCTGAGTTCGCGCACGGAGAAACTGTTGCGCGGGCTCGACCGCGACGTGCGGATCACCGCGATCTATCCCGTCGCGTCGGAGCGCATCGAGTTGCAGCAGAAGCGGCAAGACACGATGCGCGATTTGGTTGCGCTCTACGACGCGGCCGGTGGCGCGCGGGTGACGGCCCGGGTCGTGGACCCGTATGACGATGAAGCCGCGTTGCGCGACATCGAGCGGCGGCTGCGTGAGAAGCCGGCATACGCCGACGAAGCTGGTCCGCAGCGCGAGGTCGTGGAAGCGTCGCGGGCGTTTCTCGACACAGTGCCGCAACTGATGCAGGCGGAAATGGAGCGTTTGCAGGCCGTGTCGCAGATGTTGCCTGGGCTGCAGCGTGATGGAAGTTACTTGCTCATCCTCTATCAACTGCAGACGCTGGAGCGCGAGGCGCAGTTCGTGAAAGAGGAACTCGAGCGCATGCTCGGCACGGCTTCGCCGCGCTACGGGCGGGCGGTCGAGGAGGTGCGTGCGTTTCTCACAAGCTTCGGTGCGGCGCTGGAGCCGGTGCGTCAGTGGCTGAGCGGCGAGACTGGTCAGCGGCCGACGGGGGGCGACCCGCAGGCGTTCGCGATGCTCGACGCGGCGGCGGATGCGTTTCGCGCGCCGCTCGCTCAGGCGAACGAATTGCAGACCCGGTTGAACGATCTGCCCGAGCCCGAGTTGCAGCAGTTGCTCGACCAACTCACAAATTGGGCGACCGAGCCGCCGGTGCTCGTCGAGACCGACGACGCGGCGGAGGTGGTCGCGTTTGCGGATGTGTGGCCGTTTCGGGCTCCGGATCAGCCCCCGGGGGGCGGTGTGGATCCGCGGCGCGACTTTGCGGGCGAGCGGGCGGTCTCGTCGGCGGTGCTGCGTCTGACGCAGACCGAGCGAACCGGCGTCGTGTTCGTTCGCTGGGGTGGACAGCCGCTGCTGCGTCCGGATCAGCAAACGATGCAGATGATGCTGCGAAGTGGTCAGTTGCCGCGGGCGCCGTTGCAGCAGCTTGATCGTGCGTTGCGCGGCGCGAACTTCGAGACGGTCGAGTGGGACTTGCAGGCGACGGTTGATCCGCCGGCGATTGATGCGGCCCGTCGGGTGTTTCTGGTGCTCGCGCCGGAGCCGGCGCCGCCTCCTGCGCCGGGCATGCCGCCGACGGACACCGGTCCGAGCGCGGCGCAGCGCGACGCGTTGTATGCGGCGCTGGCGGATGCGGCGGGCGCGGTGTTTTTCGCTGGATCATCGCCGGAGACCTCGCCGATGCGCGGCCCCGCGCCGGGCTATCCATATGACGACTATCTGCGTGCGGAGTGGGGTCTTGCCACGCAGACGGACGCGCTGGTGATGGCCTTCGCGCCGACGGATGACGGTCTGTATCAGCCGGCGCTGCGGGCGCAGTCGCTGCTGGGGCTGTCGATGCTCACGCGGCAGCAATTGACGGTGAACGCGCACCCGATCACGGCGCCGCTGGAAGGTGAGCAGGTTGCGTTTCCGGTTTCCGCGCCGGTCGCGCAGGCAGCGGTTGCGACCACGCAGCCGAGTGCGGGGGATACGACATACACCACGCTGCTTGCGGTGGAAGGGACGGACCGCATCTGGGCGGTTTCCGATTTGGTTCGCTTGCAGCAGGACTTTCGGCAGCGGTTTGGGACGACGCCGGGGCCGGACGCGACGATGGCGCCGTTTGCGCTGGCGATCGCTGCGGAGCGCGACGGTGGGCGGCTGGTGTTGATGGGCAGCCAGTGGTTTATGTTCGACCAAGTTGCGTTCTCGGAAGGAGTCATGTTGACGGGGACGGGTTTCCGGCGGGTGCTCACGAATCCGGCGAACCTGGATCTGCTGCTGAACAGCATCTACTGGATCACGAATGACGCCGACCGTATCGCCGTCGGACCGCGCGAATCGGCGGCGCCGACGCTGACGGAGCTAACCGATCCGGGGATGGTTCAGTTTTGGAAGATTTTCCTGGTTGGCGTCTGGCCGGCGCTCGCGTTGGTAGCGGGCGGGGCGATGTGGCTGGTGCGTCGGAGCTAACGCGTCATGAATTTTCGCACCACACTCGTGCTGTTGTTGGTTTTGGGCGTCGTTGCGGGCGTGTTTCTCTTTACGCAGCCACGCCAGGACGCACTGCGTGAAGCGGCTGTGGACGCCACTGGTGATCAGGAGCGTACGCCGCTGCTGACCGACGTTTCGGCGGAGGACGCCGTTCGACTGCGGGTCGAGCGAGTCGGTTTGCCGACGCTGGTGCTCGCGCGGAGCATGGAGGAAGGGACTCGGACCGACTGGCGTCTGGTGGAGCCGGTGAGCGCCGCCGCGGAGCAGTGGCGGGTTGACAGTCTGGTGCGTGACGTGGTGGGAGTGTCGTCGTTGGCGGCGGCGGCGTCGGGTGTAACGGCCGACGATGCAGGGTTAACGCCGCCGGAGGCGGTGGTCGAGCTGACGATGAGTGACGGTGCGGAGCACGCGATCGAGATTGGTCGCCCGGTAGCGCTGAGTGAAGACGTTTACGGGCGATTAGCAGGTGAGAGCCAGATTTATGTTTTGGAGCGGCGGCTGGCCGACGCGACCCGTCGCGACGTGACGGAGTTTCGGACGCGTGATTTGCTGGAGGTGGATGCGGCTCGGGTGCGACGCTTTGAGATTGGCGCTGACGGGCGCCGCTACGCGTTCGAGCGGGGTGGGGTTGGCGACGCGTGGCGCATACTGGCGCCGGTGCGGACGCGGGCGAACGGGACCGAAGTGCGGACGCTGCTCAACGAGATTGGTCGGCTGACGATCGAGCGGTTTGCTGACGAAGACCGGAACAGTCCGGCGGTGCGGTTCGACGAGCCGTACATGACGCTGACGCTGGTGAGCGACGCGCCGGCGCCTTTGGCCGTAGACCCGAACATGGCGCCGACGGGGCCGATGGTGCGCGAGCAGACGCTGACGGTGGGTGGGCCGGCTGATCTGGGGCGGACGCAACGATTCGTGCGTGTGAACGCGCGCGACGAAGTGCTGATTGTGAGTGCGTCGTCGCTCGACGAGCTCAAGCCGGAGTTAGGCGAGTTGCGGGCGAGCGAAGTTGTCGGCGTGACGGCGGAAGCGATCAACGCGATCACTTTGCAAAGCGGGGGGGAGCGTGTGGAGCTGGTGCGTGACGACGCGAGCGGCCGCTGGAACTCGGTCGATGCGGCGCAGCCTGTTGATCAGGACGTGTTGGCTGAGATGACCGGTGCGATCGCCAACCTGCGGGCGATTGACTATGTGGATGATGTCGAAGATCTCGCGGCGTATGGCTTGGAAGCGCCGCGGGCGGAACTCGAGGTGCGTGCAATCGGGCGCCCGACGCCGCTTCAACTGCGGATTGGCGCGGTGACGGCGAGCGAGCGCAACGCGTTCGCGCAGCGCGGCGACGAGCCGACGGTTTATGTGGTGAACGCGAATCTGGTGAACACGCTGGCGGTGGAGCCGGTGACGCTGCGCTCGCGGGACATGCTTACGTTTGATCCGGCGCGCCTGGAGCGGATGCGCATCGTGCGGCGAGACGGGGCGTATGCGTTGGTGCGCGACGACGGCGGCTGGCGCTTCGCGGACCGCGACGCGCCGGTGGATAGCGAGTCGGTCCCGACGCTCGTGACGACGCTGAGCCGCTTGCGGGCGGCGGGTATCGAGGGGTCGCAAGACGCCGAGGCTTACGGCCTGGCGGAGGCGCCGATTACAGTGGAGCTGACGCTGGAAGATTCGGCTGGCGATGGAACCGTGACGCGGCGTGTGGCGCTTGGTTTCACGTCGGAGGGGGCGTTTGCGCGGGTGGACGACGAGCCGCTGATCTACCGACTGGATCCGACGGCGCCGCCGGTGTTTCAGGCGGAGTTTGTGGAGCGGAAGCTGTTCGATTTTGGGGG
The DNA here is from genome assembly GCA_964563855.1 of uncultured Planctomycetales bacterium. GTDB lineage: Bacteria > Planctomycetota > Phycisphaerae > UBA1845 > Fen-1342 > JAFGRR01. The sequence continues at coordinate 29,075 of CAZLYU010000038.1, forward strand.
CGATGACATTGTCGAGGTAGTGGTGGAGGCGCCGGGTGGGGTGAATCATTTGGCACGGGAAGGCGATGGCTGGGTGTTTCCGCCGGACCCGTATGTGCAACTCTCGACGTCGCGGGTTGAAACGTTTGTTGATGAGCTTGCGGACCTGCGGGCGGATCGCATCCTGGCGTGGTCGGGCGCGGATTTGGCGCAGTCGGGGCTGGCGGAAACGCCGGCGACCGCGCGGATTACACTGCGTGACGGGGGCGTGATTACGCTGAATTTGGATCAGGTTCAGCGGGGCGGCTTGCCGCGTCGGGCGGCGTGGGTGGAGCAGCAGCGGGTGGTGTTGTTGCGCTTTAGTGACGCCGAGCGGCTGATGCAGTCGGTGGACGCGTTCATCCGCGAAGCGGCGCCGGAGGAGCCGAGTCCGGCTGCGCCGGGGATGCCCCCGGCGGGAATGCCGCCGGGCATGTTGCCGTCGCCGGGTTAGGCGGGTTGCTGCGAGGGGTTGTTGGGCAGGGTCGGCTTGGCGGGGAGTGCGGCGAGCGACCACCATGCGATGAGCGGGGCGACCAGGAGCATTGCGAGGGCGCCGAGAGCGTAGACCGCGCTGAGTCCGGCGGAAGCGAGTACGACGCCGGCGACGATCGATCCGACGCCGCGCCCCAACGCGGTCATTGCCTGGTTCAGGGATTGGGCGAACCCTTGCTGGGTGGGTAGGACGGCGTTTGAGAGGAGGGTTTGGAGGGCTGGCGTGCTGAATCCGAGGCCGCTGGCGATCGCGGCCAGCGCGACCCAGAGTCCCCAGGCTGGCGGGAGGAGCGCGAGCAGCGCCATTCCGCTGGCGGCGAGCGCGACGCCGACGAAGACGAGCTGTCGTTCACCGACGATGGGAGCGAGCAAGCGCACAAGTCCGCCTTGCACGACGGCGCCGACGAGTCCGAGGAAGGCGAACATGTACGGGACTTCCGCGGTGGCGAAACCATAGGCGCCTTCGAGCAAGTCGCCGACGGTGGGCGTGACCTGATGGCTGGCGAACATCACGAGGAACGCGGCGAGGAGCAGGCTGACGACGACGGGGCGCCAGAACGAGGCGGGCATCGGAGGCGAGCCTTGCTGCGTTGGCGTGGCGTGCGCGGCGGCGGCGTTTGTGGGTCGGGTCTCGCGAAGCAGCAGCAAAATGACCAGCAGCGAAGCGATTTGGAGCGCGACGCAGTACCAGCCCAAGCCGCTCAGGCCGATCCACACTTGCAGTTGCGCGACGATGAGGGGACCGATGACCATCGAGAGGCTGAAGGCTGCTCCGAGCAGGCCCATGCCGCCGGCGCGGCGCTCCTGCGGCAGGCTGTCGGCGATGATCGCAGGCGCGAGCGCGGCCTGGGCCCCGAAGAGTCCGGCGAGGGTGCGCGATATGGCGAGAATTGGCCACGCTGCAGCGAGCGCCCAGGTGGCGGAAGCGGTGATGGTGCCGAGCGTGGCGATGATCAGCAGGGGCCGGCGTCCGAAGCGGTCGGAGAGTCGGCCGAAGACGGGGTTGCTGATCGCTTTGGGGGCTGACATGAGGGCGAACATCAGCCCGACGATCGCGGGGCCGCCGCCGAGTGACTGAGTGTAGGCGTGGGTGACGGGGATGACGGCCCAGACGACCAACCCTTCGAGGAACACGATGCAAGCGGCGGCGGCGACAGGCGACATCGCGGGTAGCATAGTGGATTTGCGGGGATGTGATCAGGCTCGTCGGGGTGAGTCGGAATCCGTCGGGGCGCGTCGCGGTTGGCTTTGCGCGGCGTGGTCCGCGGGTATGCTCTGCGCATGGCGCCTGCAGCGCGATCAACCGCCTCCGTGCAGACCGGCACGACGAACGTGCTCCACGTCATCGACAGCGATGCGATGGCGCGGCTGGAGCCGATGTTGAGCGAGGTCGCAAAGGCGCTGCGACCGCACGGAGTGATCAGCACGGTGCTGACCAATGACCACTCCGTGCGTGACGGGCTGACGCGAGAAGGCGTGGATGTTGCACACGCTGCAGCGCGCGGTCGCTGGGGAGGCTGGAGCGCGGGGTGGGAGGCATCGGTTGCGACGCGGACGCCGCAGGTGATTCAACATTGGGGTTTGTCGGCGTGGTCGACGCGTTGGAATTGGGGGGCGCTGGATGAGCCGCGACGGGTATTTTATGTGATTTCGCGTAGCGACGCGCGGCGGATTCAGAACGTGTCGTTGGGTGAGCGCGATCAGGTGATCGCGGCGACGTCAGCGTTGCGGGGGATTGCGGTCGCAGGGCGACATGAGCGAAGCGGTGCTCGGGTTGAAGTGCTTCCGCCGGCGGTGGACACGACGCCGCGTGTCGGCGATGGGGATGACGCTGACCGTGCAGTGGGGGTGGTGTGGTGTGGGCGGCCGCACCGGCATGCGGACCACGAGGTGCTGATTGACGCTGCGGGGCAACTGCTTGCGCGGGGGGTCGAGATGCGGCTGGCGTTCGTCGGGCGTGGGGTGGCGGACGGGGTTTGGCCGCTGCTGCGTGATCGCGGGGTCGCGGCATTTGCGTCTCTGGTGGATAGCAGTCGTCACGCGCGGCTCGCGGTGCGTGGAGCGGACGTGCTGATCATTCCTGGAGAACGGCCGCTGGTCGCCGCGGCGCCGCTGTTGGCGATGGCGAGCGGCGTTCCGGTGATCGTTTCGCGGGCGCACCAAGCGGAGTGGTTTGTCGAGGACGAGACGGCGCTGCGCTTCAGCCCCGGGTCGGCGGAGGAGCTGGCGTATCAGATGCAGCGGGTGATCGAGCGGCGTGACATCGTTCGGCGTCTGCGGGCGTCGGCGGCGGCGTATGCGCGTGAGCGTCACAGCGTGGCGGTGTGCGTCGAGCGCTTGCTGGCGTTGTATGGCGTTGGATCCCCCGTACCGGTCGAGGCCGCCAACACGTGAACACGACGTTGCTGCGGGGCGCGAACCTGGCTGTGCCGGGTGGTGGGCTTGTCCTGGGGGGCGACATGGTCGGCGGGGTGGCCGTTGGCGTCGCGTTCACCTTGGCGGCATGTAGTGCGATCGCCGTCACGTTGCTTTTCCCTGACGACGTTTCGCCGCTGTGGCGGGGGGTGCTGATCGGTGCGGCTGGTGGGGCGTACGTTGGCGCGCAATTTCGTCTGGAAGTGTGGCTTGTGCACGCGATTCGACGGGCGCGGCGCGACCGTCGCGATGCGGCATTGCGCGCGGTGGTTGAGGCGTTGCGGGTTCATGACGTTGCGCGGGCGCGTGAGGCGCTGGGTCCGGTTCTCGACCTGGTTGAAGAGGACTTGTTGACGGCTTATCGCGCCGCGCGGGTGTTTGAGCTGGCTGGGGAGGCGTCAGCCGCGACGTCGGCGTGGGAGCATGTGCGGCGGCTGGATCGGCGTCACATCTATCGGGAGGCGCGGGAATCGGCGTTGCGGCGGCTCGGCGCGTCGTGAAACTTGAGCGGCGCGACATGCGTCGAACCAAAGCGTTCAGAACGTCGATAAGAGAAACTCGCGGGCGCCGCGGTTCGGTTGCTGGCCTCCCGCCGCACAACTAGAATGAGTTGTGGCGGTCACCATTTTCGGCCGTCGCGCGTCCGCCGAGCGTAAGCTCTGCTCGGCAAAGGAGATGAGCCGTATGTTCGAACGTTTCACGGATCGCGCGCGGAAGGTGATGGCGTTAGCCAACCAGGAAGCGCAGCGGTTCAACCACGAATACATCGGCACCGAGCACATTCTGCTTGGTCTGGTGAAAGAAGGGTCGGGGGTGGGGGCCAACGTCCTCAAGAACCTCGGCGTTGATCTGCGCAAGATCCGCCTGGAGGTGGAATAGCTCGTGAAGAGCGGCCCTGAAATGGTGACCATGGGCAAGCTTCCGC
>CAZLYU010000039.1:0-32752 GCA_964563855.1 uncultured Planctomycetales bacterium
GCAGCCGATTCCGCTCGCCGCGCAAACGCAAAATGAAGTAGCCGCCGCGAACGCGGGCGTTGGATCGGACACGCCGCCGACGTTGCGGGGATCCAGGTCTTGGCGACCGCACCACGCGCGGGTATGCTTCAGAGCTCGCAGCGGCGGCCCGATCGCCCTGCACGGCAAAGTAGCCGGGGTGTAGCTCAGCCTGGATAGAGCGCTGCGTTCGGGACGCAGAGGTCGAAGGTTCAAATCCTTTCACCCCGATTCACAGAGGGCGGCCTTCCGAGGCCGCCCTTGTGCCATGGCACAGGCTTGAGTTCAGAGTTGCATCCATCCCCGCCGACCAGTCGCGACGACCGGCACGGTCCATCCTCTTTCCATTACGCACGCCGATCCTCCTGCTAGACGGAATCTCGCATAGCATGGCGCCCGGCCTTGGATACTCGGAATTCTGTTCAACCAACTGCTATGTGGCAGGCGACATGACCGTGGAATTGCGAACCGCCACGATCACGGCAACTGCGATTGTCGCGCTGGATCACGTTGGCGCATCCGATCCGGCGCGTGTCCGGTTCATCCACCACCAGATTCAATCGTCCGCGTTACACGTCGCCGTCATCGACGCAAGAGTCGTGGCTTACGCCGTCCTGAACTACAAATGCTACGACAACGGTTGGATCGAAATGCTCTATGTCGATCCGCGACTCCGGCGTCGAGGAATCGGCTCCGCCTTGATCCGCCACTTGATCAACGAATGCCGCACATCCAAGCTGTTTACATCAACGAATCAATCCAACTTCCCGATGCAACGCCTGCTGGCAACGCTGGAGTTTGATCGCAGCGGCTTCATCGAAAACCTTGACGACGGCGATCCGGAATGGGTGTACTTCAAACGCCTGCGCGATCACGCCACGCAACCAGCGCATGCTCCGGAGCCGCCGATGTAATCAGGTTCTAGGGGACCATCAAACCGGGCCGCCCGGTCATGCTGAGCGGACTCGGGGCTTGGACGCGGTGCTCGTATTTCTGGCATGCTTTGAGCAGTTCTGTTCCGTCGATCGCAACCCCAGCGACAACGCCCTCCCCCCCCAGACTGGCACACTTCGCGGTCACGTCCCACAATATCGCCCAACTTCAACGCCGCGCTTCGTGTCGTCGCGGCCGCATCTGTCGAAGCCGGGAGAGCGTTTTGTCGCAGCCTGATCCCTCGCCCCTTGGCCACCCCCTTCGCCGGCTCGCTGTCGGCACGCTGCTGCTCATCACCGCAGCGATCGCCATCGCACAGACCGATCCCGCGCCGACCGCCCCAGCAGCCGCTCCTTCGCCCGCCTCACCCACCGCCCCGGCCCCGACCCCGGTCGCGCATGGCGGCGGACAGTCGCTCGGCCACATCTTCCTAGAGGGCATTGAGTGGCCCGCCTGGTTCATCCTGCTCGGCTCAGTGACCGCGATCGCCCTCATCGTCGAGCACTTCGTCACCGTCCGAAGCGTCACAATCGCCCCGCACAATCAGATCAAACGCACCAAACAGCTCATCGAAACCCGCAACTTCCGCGAGTGCATGGACAATCTCCGCACCAGCCGCACGTTCTTCGCCCAGACCATGACCAACGCCATGCAGCATGCGAAGCACGGGTTCGACGCGATGCACGAGGCCGCGCTCGAGCGCTCCGGCGAGCTGAGCGGACGCATGTTCCGCAAAGTCGAATACCTCAACATCCTCGGCAACCTCGGACCGCTGCTCGGCCTGCTCGGCACCGTCTGGGGCATGATCATCGCCTTCGGCAACCTCGGCTCGGCCGGCGGCGCCGCCGACCCCGGCGGACTCGCACGCGGCATCTCGCTCGCGCTCGTCAACACCCTCCTCGGCCTCGCGCTCGCCATCCTCGGTCTCGGCTTCTTCGGCGTCTGCCGCAACCGCGTCGACGCGCTCACCACCCGCGCCACCGTCGATGCGCTCGACATGCTCGAGTACTTCCGACCAACCGCAGCCAAACGTCCGGCGGCGGAGGGCGCACCACCGCAGGCGGGGGCGTGACCACACGCCATCGCTCTGGCCGCTCGGCTCCCGACGGCATTTCACATCGGCAGACTGCGACGTGCTGAGATGAACCAGGTGCGACCCGGCGCCACGCCTGAGGCCGCACCAAGATGGGCGAACCCCGCTAAGCGCGAAGGCGCAACCGCCGCGGGAGGGCGGCGGCCTCGCCGGGCCTGATGCGCGTCCGCGTTAAAGCGTGCGCAGCAGCCGATCGACGGCGCCATCCACACGCGTCGGCGTGAGATATTCGCCACGGGCGATCTCGTCGCGAAGCTGTGCCACGACGTCTTCGCGGATGGCGGTGGTCTCGACGTTCGACAGTTCAACGCTGTCGCGACGATCAATCAGCGCCGACTCCCGCGCCGCTTCTTGCTTAGCGCCGCCGCCGGCGTTGCGGTTGACCACCTCGCGCTGCGCTTGATGCGCGTGCGATGTACCGAGATTCGTGTGGATTTCCTGCATTTTATTGCTCCCAACCAGCAGTAACGCTTGTGCGTCCGCCTCACCCGCCGCCAGCTCAGCCAAACGCGCTCACGCGTTCGACGGAACCGCTCTAGGCGGCCGGATGATTTGTCGGACACATGCACCTCGCTCGGGGTGGTTATCGTCCACCCATTGTGCCCGCTTGAGCCGATATTTGGCAGTTCTTTCTTGCGAATGTCCGCGGAAACCCGTTCTCCCCGACGGGAAGCCGAACAGCCCTGTCCCAACGAGCGCACTGGCATGTGTTATAGGACGCCTGCAAACCCCCCTCAAACTCAGCCAACAAACAAATGCGCACCCAACTTTAAGAGTGCGCAGCGAATGCGCCGGAACGACGACCATTCCGCCCCGCCTCGTCCTCAGCCGGCGGGAACCGGCGAGCGATCGCCGCGCGGCGATAGTCGAAGATCTGATGCACATCACGACGAACCGTAACCGCATGCGCTATCGCGCCCAGCGGCCCGAACGGCAGGGCGTACGCCACGTGATCGCGAATCCGCGTTCCCCCGTCAGCTAGCTCGAAGGTGTGTGTATGAACCCAGAGGCGGTAGGGGCTGCGCAACGCACGGTCGACAAACACCTCATCCGGCTTCCACTTCTCGATCAGGGTCTTCCACGACATCGGAAAGCCGCGATAACGCAGTCGGTACTCAATAACGGTTCCGCGACCCATCGCGATAGGCTGCGGCGTGCTGATTCGGAAACGCAGCCACGAAGGCGTCAGCAGATCGAGATTGCCTGCGTCCGAGAAGAACGCAAACACCTCAGCCCGCGGACGTGGAACAAACTGCTCTCGCTCAAGCGTATACACCTGCACACGCGCACCTCGGCGTGAAACCTGGAGCGAGCTGGCCCTGCTGCATGGTAGTCGGCTGACGCCGCATGACCGTGAAGCGGATGAAACGCCAAGCATGCCAGGGGCTTCCGCAGACCGCGCCCAAGCGCGCCTCGCCGCCGGCTGCTCGCATCGCCACGCCGACGCATTCAACGCCCCAACTTCTTGAGCGGGCTGCGCTCCAGCACAAACACCTTGGCGCCCACCCCCGCGAACCGGATCGCCGCTCGATGCTCACCGCCGTCCGGTCGAACCCACTCCACCTGCCCAACCCCGTACCGCTCGTGCTGAACCAGCGTCCCCGTTCGCCAGGCGGCGTACGGAGACGAGGTCGCTTCCAGCGCTGCTTCTGTGCTCACATCAATCACGTTCTCGTCCGGATCGGCGAACGGGCGCCGCAGTCCGCGGCCGCGCCGGTCACGCGGCGGTGCGACGCCCGGTTCGTCCGTCGGCTCAAAACGAAACCCGTCCTGAGCCTCTTGCACGTCGAACCCGTGCTCCGTCACACAGTCCGGCGGAAGTTCGCTGACAAACTGCGACGGCGCGTGGGGCATAAACACGCCCCGCGTCAGACGCTCACGCGCCAAACTCAAATGCAGGCGCTCCCGCGCCCGCGTCACCCCAACGAACATCAGCCGGCGTTCTTCCTCGACATCTCCGTCAAGCGTGATCGATCGCTCGTGCGGCAAGACGCCCTGTTCCAGACCCGCGATGAACACGTTTGGAAACTCCAGCCCTTTGGCGGCGTGGAGCGTCAGCAACAGCACGGCGTTGGAAGACTCGTCGATCGCATCCTGATCGCTAACCAGGCTGATGCGCTGCAGATACTCGGCGAGCGACGGCTCCTCGGTGTCCTCATCGTAGCGCGCCGCGCTGCTCACCAGTTCCTGCACGTTCGCCAGCCGGTCTTCGCCGCCTTCTTCATCTTCCTGCCCCAGCGCTTGCTCGAGCCCCGAACGCCGCAGTGTGTAGCTCACTACGTCGGCAAGCGGCGCGTCCGCCATGGCGCGCAGATCGTCGAGCAGGCTCGTAAAGGTCGCGATTTTCTTGGCCGCCGCCGACTTGATCGCGTCGATCTCCGCTACGCGATAGAGCGCGTCGGCCACGGTGATGTCCTCACGCCGCGCGAACGCGATCACACGCTGCACCGTCGTGTGGCCGATGCCGCGCGTCGGCGTGTTGATGACCCGCAGCAAAGCGACTTCGTCCGCGGGGTTCACCAACACGCGCAGATATGCGAGCGTGTCCTTGATCTCTTTGCGGTTGTAAAACTCGACGCCCCGCGCAATGCGGTAGGGGGCGCCATGCGCGCGCAGCTCTTCCTCCAGACCGCGCGAGATCGCGTTCACGCGATACATGATCGCGCAGTCAGACCATGCCGCGCCGCCCGCGCGCAACCGAACAATCTCCTGCGCGATGTGGCGGGCTTCGTCGCGTCCCTCGCGAAAGCGCCACAGTTCGACGACCGGGCCATCGGGGTTACGCGTCCAAAGGTCCTTGTGCTTGCGACGCCGGTTGTGCTTGATGAGCGCCGACGCGACCCGGAGGATCTGCGGCGTCGAGCGGAAGTTCTCTTCCAGACGCACAATGTGCGCGTCGGGGTAATCCTGTTCAAACTCGAGGATGTTGCTGATGTTCGCGCCGCGCCAGCCGTAGATGCTCTGGTCAGGATCGCCGGTCGCACAAATGTTTCGGTGATGCTCGGAGAGATAGCTGGCAATCAAATACTGGGCGTGATTGGTGTCCTGGTACTCGTCGATCAGCAGGTGCTGAAAACGCACATTGAGCCGTTCGACAACGTCAGGGTGGTCGCGCAGCACGACGGCGATACGCATCAGCAGATCGTCGAAGTCGACCGCGTTGCGATGCTCGAGCAGCGCTTCATACGCCTCATACACGCGCGCCGCCAGACGCGCTTCCAGGGCGTCCGCCTCTCCCCCCGCCTGCTCTGGAGACAGCAATCGATTCTTGGCGCCGCTGATGAACTGACGGGCGGCGTCGGGCGACAGCATGCGCTCGTTGACGCCGCACAGCGTCAGGCACGCTTTGATCAGCCGCTTCTGATCCGCATCGTCATAGATCGTGAACCCGTGGCCCACCCGCGCCAGCTCACCAAACTCCCGCAGCAGCCGCGCGCCGAGCGCGTGAAACGTGTAGATCCACATGCACTGCGCAACGCCCAACGCCGCGAGGCGCGTGCGCATCTCTGCCGCCGCTTTGTTGGTGAACGTGATCGCCAGAATGTGGCGCGGCGACACCCCCGCGTGAACCATCTGCGCCGCCCGGCGGGTGATGACGCGGGTTTTGCCGCTCCCCGGGCCCGCGAGCACCAACAGCGGGCCGGCCGTATGGGTGACCGCTTCGCGTTGGGCGGGGTTGAGATCGCTAAGCAAAAAGCCGTCTGCGTCCATGGCAGGGCGAGTGTAGCCGCAATCGGAGGCGCGCGAATCCGTGTCACAAACTGTTGACGCCGCAAGCGTTTTCGATATTCTCGCTCTCGAAACGGAGTCTGGTGCAAGCACGCCGCCTCGCCCCTTGCGGTTTGGCGCTGCGCGTCATTGTTGACGCTGGCGTGTGGGTCGTGGGTTGAAGACTTGCTTCACCCGTGTCTTGAGCGATTGCTCAGAAGGAGATTCGAAATGGCACTGTTGCTAGGCGCACTGTTCTTCCTGATTCCTGGTCTGCTCGGTCTCGCCGGCACCATCGGCGGTGTCTGGTTCCTGTTCCGTCAGTTCACCTAAGACCGGAAGACGGAATGTTGAGGGCCGCGAGTCGCCAACTGGCGATGCGCGGCCTTTCTCTTGTCCCCGATCTTCCCCGCGCTCCCGCCCGCCGCCACCCTTCCGAATCGCGTACAAAATTCTGAACCGGCCCTTGCTGCGTAACGTATGCTTAATCGCGGGTCGGCAACGATCCGATGACACGAACTAGACGGACGGTCGGCAACCCTCCCTTCGGCCCGAACACCCGCCGATCGTCCGTCTCTTTTTTCTTTCCTACCCCTATCTCACATCCAGCCGTTCCACCGCCAGTTGACTATCATCCCCGAGATCGATTCAACGTCCTGAAACCGGTGGACAGCCCAATGAACGCGACCAAAAACACGCTCCCGGCGGCAACTCGCGAACGCGCCGCCAAAATGCTCAACGCCCGCGTCGCCGACGCGCTCGTGCTCTACTCCCACGCCAAACACGCCCACTGGAACGTGCGCGGTCCAAGTTTCATCGCCCTGCACGAGCTATTCGACGACGTCGCCGATGCCGCGGATGAGTACGGCGACCTGCTCGCCGAACGCGCAATCATGCTCGGCGGCGTCGTGCACGGCGCCGCCCACGACGCGGTCGCAAACACCGCCTTACCCAAGTACACCGCCGTAAAACCCGCTTGGCGCGAGCATGTCGACCAACTGTCCAGCAGCCTCGCTGCGTTCGGCGAGCAGTTGGTCAAAGACATCGCCACGGCCGAAGAGATCAACGACCCGGACACCGCCGACGTGCTCACCGAGGTGTCCCGCGGCGTCGACAAATTCCTCTGGTTCGTAGAAGCCCACCTGGCCGAATAGCCGTCCGACGCGCCTGACCCCGCGAGAGGCCGCAGCCAGCGACGATGTGGATCACTCTCGCACTGCTCGCAGCCGCCGGACACGCGCTATCCGAAATGTGGATCAAGCAGGCGATCCACCTCGGCTGTAACGGCCGCGCCGTCATGTTCATCCGGGCCCTCGTTGCCGCCGCCTTGCTCGCCCCGGTGCTCCTTCTCGGCGTCCCGAACCTGGGCGCCGCATTCTGGACCATCCACCTCGTGTGGGTCCCGCTCGAAGTCGTGGCGATGGTCCTCTCGGCCCGCGCCCTAAGTGTCTCGCCACTTTCGCTGACTGTTCCTTTCATTTCATTCACGCCCTTATTCCTCGTGATTGTCGAAGGCGTCGTCCTTGGGAAGTGGGTGAGCGGCGTAGGCGTTGTCGGCATTCTGCTGATCGTCGTCGGGTCGTACGTCCTCAACGTCAATCCGCGCACGCAACACTGGCTCGATCCGCTCCGCGCCATCACGCGCGAGCAGGGGAGCTGGCTGATGCTCATCGTCGCCGCCGCGTTCGCCGGAACGTCACTCTGCGCCAGCGAGTTGGTCGCGCTCTCAACCCCGCTCTACTACAGTTGGCACCTGATGGCGATGCAGGTGATCGGTCTGGCGCCGTTCGTCGCCGTATACGCGACGCGACGCACCCCCTTTCGCTGGCACTGGTCGCTCGCGGCTGCAGGGGCCGCCTTCGCCGGAATGGCCGTCGTCCAAATGACCGCGTTCGACCTCGCCTTCGAGGAAGGCCGCGTCGCCTACGTCATTGCGATCAAACGCGTATCCGGCATCTTCGCCGTACTGCTCGGTTGGTTCGCGTTCAAGGAGCGCGTGCTCGGCGATGGACGCGTCTTCGGCGCAACGTTGATGACCGCCGGCGCAGCCGTCGTTGCGATCGCCGGTTGAAGCGCGATTGCAGCCCGCGCCGTCCCGGCTATAGTGCGACCGGGTTTCGCGTCACGACGCGCGGTCGCAGTCGGCGTCGTGTCGCATCTACGCGAGCGAGCCGCTGGTGCATAACTTTGGCGCGTTGAACGGTCGAATTGGCTGTCTACTCGTTGTCGGGCTGCTGGGATGGGTGTCCGCAAGACCCACTCAAGCGCAGGTCGTGACGGTCCCTCCCGGAACGCCCGTCGAACGGGTCGACATCATCGGCCTCGAGACGCTCAGCGAGGGCTTCGTGCGACGCGGAATCGCCACCCGGCCCGGCCAACCATTCAGCGGTCAGCAACTCGCCCAAGACGTGACCGACCTGCTGCGAACACGCAAGTTCATCGGCGTCTCGGCCGACGCCTTCCTCGACGACGATGGTCGAGCGATCGTCGTCATACGCGTGCAGGAAAAGCCGGAGCTGACCGGCGTTTCGGTCGAGGGAAACTTCGAGTTCGACACCGAGGAGCTGTTCGACGTCTTGCCCGCACCCGGGCAGCCCATCGACCGCTTCGAGATCGATCGCGGCCGCGACGCGATCCTCGACCTCTACCGCGACGAAGGCTACTACTTCGCCGAAGTCACCATCGACGAGGGGCTGCTCGAACGCGAACGCGTGCTGCGCGTCGTGGTCAGCGAGGGGCCCCAGGTGCGCATTCGCGATATCTCGTTCGAAGGGCTCACGGCTTTCCGCGAAGGGTTGCTGCGCAGCAAAGTGCGCACCAACACATACATCCCACTCCTGCGCGAGGGCGCCTTTCGCGACTCCGTCGCCGAGCAAGACACGTCGACGCTCGAGCGCTTCTATCGCGCAGAGGGCTATCTCGATGCACAAGTCGGATATCGCATCGAGTTTCGCGATGTCGATCGCGAAGAGCTCGCAGTCACCTTCGTCATCGAAGAGGGCCCGCTCTATCGCGTCGCCGAAGTGAACCTGTTCGGCGCCGAGGCGTTTCGCGACCAAGATCTGCTGAACCGCCTGCGCCTCACTCCCGGCGCCGCCTATCGCGAAGAGATGTTGCAGGCCGATCTACGCCGCCTGCGCGACGCCTACGGCGAGATCGGCTACGTCGATGCGCAGATCGACTCGGCCTACGACTTCCTCGACGAACCAGCGCTTCTCCGACTGCGCTTCAGCATCGTCGAGAACGAGCGTTCCCGCATCGGAGAGATCACGATTCGCGGCAACCGCACCACGCAAGACCGCGTGATCCGTCGGCAACTGCGCTTCTTCCCAACCGAAGATTTCAATCTCGTCAAAGTGCGACAGGCCGAGCGCCGGCTCCGCGAGAGCGGCCTGTTCACCAAAGTCGCCATCACCCCGCTCGATGATCAGGACGGCTTCCGCGAGGCGCTCGTCGAAGTCGAAGAGGCCGACGCCGTCCTGTTTCTGGTCGGCGCCGGCGTGAGCACCGACACCGGGCTGCTGGGCACCATCTCGCTCGAGAATCGCAACTTCGATCTGTTCGATGCTCCGCGAAACTTCAACGAGTTCGTTCGCGGGCAGTCATTCCGCGGCGCCGGCCAACGTTTGCGAATCGTCGCCGAGCCCGGCACCGAGCTCACGCGCTTCCGCGTCGATTGGCGCGAGCCATACCTCTTCGATCAGCCGATCGGCCTCGGAACGTCCTTCTACCTCTTCACGCGCGGTCGCGACGCATACGACGAAACGCGCTATGGCGCCCGCGTAAGTCTCGGCCGACGCTTCGAGACCGGTCCGCTTAACGGATGGGCGGTCGAGGGCGCCGTGCGCGTCGAGGGCGTCGAGATTGACGACGTCCGGTTCCTCTCCGCGCGCGACATCCGCGTCGCGGAAGGCGACCATCTACTCACGTCGCTCAAGGGCTCGATCATCCGCGACACCACCGACAGCCGCTTCCGACCGACCGAGGGTTACCGCGTCTCATTCGACTACGAGCAGGTCGGCGCCCTCGGCGGCGACGCAACTTTCGGTCAGCCGAGCATCAGCGCCGTCTGGTACCGCACCCTCCACACCGACATCCTCGATCGCAAGAGCGTCCTCGGCATCCGCGGCGACGCCGGCTGGATCCTTGGCGACGCACCCGTGTTCGAACGTTTCTACGGCGGCGGTTTCGGCTCCATCCGCGGCTTCGAGTTTCGCGGCGTCTCCCCACGCGACGGACTACGCGACGATCGCGTCGGCGGCGAGTTCATTCTGCTCACCGGCGCCGAATACAGCTTCCCCCTCTACGCCGACTCGGTGCGCGGCGTCACGTTCGTCGACATGGGCACCGTCGAGGAAGGATTCGAGATCACCGGCTGGCGCATGGCCGCCGGCTTTGGTCTGCGTGTCGATGTAAACTTCTTCGGGCCAATTCCCATGGTCTTCGACTTCGGGTTCCCGATCGTCAAGGAGGACGAGGATGACACGCAAGTCTTTAACTTCTCGTTTGGCGCATCGTTTTAGATCGCCCGAAATCGAATCGGCGACAACCCGCACCTCAGGCGAGCGCGCATGAGCGCCGTGGCGCGCCTCGGTCGCGTGCGACATCCGCGCGAAGTCGACGCTACGATCCAGACGACTGACGCGACAACCGGACACCGTGGGTGGATCGTGCGACACAGGCAGCTCAATCGCGTGCTCTATTGGTCGATGATCGCGGCCGGGGCCGTCGCCGTTGCGCCGGCGCTCGTCGTACCCGCGCTGTTCGAGTACGCAGCCAAGGCGTCCGCCGTGCGGCAAGCGGCGCAAGCCAAAGCCGACCTGCAGGCGACCCTCGAGCGCCTCGAAGCCCAGGCCGAGACCTTGGCGAACGATCCAACCTATCGCGAGCGGCTCGAACGCCAGGAGTTCGGCCGTACTCCGCCCGGCGTCACGCCCGTCCCGGTCGCAACAGCCTCTGAGCCCGAGACGGTTTCGACGAGCGTCGTCGCCGCCGCGGATGTCGCCGACGCCGACTTTCTGTGGCTCGCCGGTTGGTTCGAAACGCAGCTCGTCCGCTACCCCATCGCCACCATCTGGATCAACGACGCCACCCGACCCACCGTGCTGTTGCTCGGACTCATGCTGATCGCCGCAGCTGTGTTGCTCCTGGGTCGGCCGCCGCAGCCACGCGTATCGAGCACACAGCAGGCCGAGCACGACGCCGGTCAGCCCTGACATCGCCCAAGCGCGGCTCAAAAAATCGATCCGTCGCAAGAGCGCATTGAATGCGAGTGCTACGCCGATGGGTTCACACAGGCGTACTGAAAGGCCGTCGCGTTCGCGCGAAGGCTGCGATCAGAGCTTGCGAATCAGGATGGAATCATTCTGACCGCCGAACCCGAAGCTGTTGCTCAGCACAACGCGCAGATCGTCAACCTTGCGGGGCTCGTTGGGAACGTAATCCAATGGGCAGTTGCGATCGGGCTGGCGGTAGTGCATGGTCGGCGGAAGCACGTTATCGCGCAGCGCGAGCACGCAGGTGATCAGTTCCACCGCACCCGCCCCCGCAATGAGATGCCCGAGCATGCTCTTGACACTGCTCACCTTCACCTGCGATTCAGCGCCAAACAGCGACATGATCGCTTTGGTCTCGATCTTGTCGTTCTCTTCCGTGCCCGTCCCATGGGCGGAAATGTACTGCACGTCCTTCGGTTCCAGCCCGGCGTCACGCAACGCGGCCGCCATCGCCTCGACCCCGCCGCGACCGTCTTCATGCATATCCGTCACGCGAAACGCGTCCGCCGTCGATCCGTAGCCGATGATCTCTGCGAGCATCGTCGCGCCGCGTTGCTGCGCCGTCTCGTAGTCTTCCAGAATCAGAATGCCCGCCCCCTCGCCGAGCACGAAGCCGTCCCGCGTCGCGTCAAACGGCCGCGACGCCGTCGCGTAATCGTCGTTGCGCGTCGAGAGCGCCGTCAGCCGATTGAAGCCCGTCACCCCCAGCGGGTGAATCATGCTGTGCGCCCCGCCCGAAATCATGATGTCGGCGTCGCCGCGACGGATGAGCCGCGTCGCTTCGCCCAGCGCCTGCGTGCTCGCGGCGCAGGCCGTCAGGGTGTTGAGGTTCGGGCCCTGCGCGTTAAAGCGGTACGCGATGTGACCCGCCGCGCAGTTCGGATCCTGCTCGAACTCGCGAATCGCATCGAGCCGCTCATACGCCGCCGCCGCCCAGCGAACCGTGTCCAGCTCCGACTTCTCGGCGTCCCATCCGGCCAGCGCCGCCGCCGCGAAATTGTCAAAGTCGATCGGCCCCTCACCGCCCCCGAGGTACACACCCACAAGTTCGGGATCGACTCGCGCCCCATCCTCGAGACCAGCCGCTTGCCACGCGAGTTCGGCTGCCGCCAGCGCGAAGCCGGCGTTGCGACTGCACGATTCGTGCGCGTCGTAGCGATCGCCGAGGTAGCTCCGCAGGTCGAACTCCGGCACTTGCGCTGCAAACTGCGTCGGAAACGTACCCGCGTCAAACAGACGCGTTGGCGTCACACCGCTGCGGCCTGCGAGCAGGTCCCGCCAGACAGCCTCGATATCGTTGCCGAGCGGCGTAACCCAGCCCATGCCAGTGATGACTACGCGTCGCATCATGCTTCCTCGCACATTCGTCTAGTCCGCATACTTCCGGATCACCAGCGCCGCGTTCTGGCCACCCCCGAATGCGTACGCGGTCGAGAGCGCCACCTCGATGTTCGCATCCGCCGACTTCGGGCCGACCACGTTCAGGTCGCAGGCCGGATCGAGCGGCTGGCTGTTCAACGCGCCCGGAATCGTACGGTTGTACAGCGCTAAAACGGCGGCGATGAAATCGATCGCGCCGCTGCCGGCCCCGTTGTTGCCCAATCCCGCCTTCACAGCCATCACCGGGACGTCCTTGTGACGAGCGCCTAGCACCGCCCGCAATCCGGCCGCCTCCGACGCATCATGCGCCCTCAAGCCCGCGGCGAAGGCGCCCACCATGCTCACCTGATCCGCGCTCACGGCGCCATCCCGCAGCGCCTTCCGAGCAGCCACCGCCAAACCGCGCCCTTCCGGATGCGGCGTGCTAGGTTGGCCCGGTGAATACGCGTCATTGCTCGCGCCGAAGCCAACGAGCTCGGCGTAAATTCGCGCCCCGCGCTGCCGCGCGTGCTCAAGCGACTCGAGGATGACCAACCCGCCGCCTTCGCTCACCACGGTTCCGTCGCGATCGAGCGCGAACGGGCGACAAGCGGCCGCCGGCTCATCGTTGCGCGTGCTCAGTCGTTTGCCCAGCCCCTGTCGCAAAAGTGCCATCGGGTTGGCCTTGCTCTCCGCGCCGCCACAGATGCACACGTCCGCCGCACCCAGTTCGATCGTGCGGAAGGCTTCGCCGATCGCGAGGTGGCTGCTGGCTTCGCCGCAGGTGATCGTGTTGCTCGTGCCGCACGCCTGGTGAACGATCGTCACGTGGCAAGCCAGCATGTTCGGCAGGAACTTGAGCAGCCACAGCGGCGTCAGTCGGCTCATGCCTTCCGCGCCCCACGCCCCAAGGTCGAACTCGCCATCCTTCACCGACGACGCCATCGCCTCGGTCAGTTCCGGCAGGTCCGCGCAAATCAACCCGGCGCCGATGTTCGCGCCAAAGCGGAGCGGGTCGACATTCGCCGATCCCTCCACCTCACCCCGGTCGATCAGGCACTTCGTCCGCAGCCCGGCGTCCTTCACCGCCTCATAAGCCCCGGCGACCGCGAGCACGATGTCCCGCGCCATGATCTTCGACGCCTTGCGGTACGTCTTCGGAACGAAGTCGCCGACCTTAAGCTCGTCGATCTCCGCGCCCATGTGCGAATCGAATCGCGACGGATCAAACGCGCTGATGCGTTGCACCGCGTTCCGACCATCGAGCAACGCATCCCAAAACGCTGCGGCCCCCACGCCGAGGGGCGTCACAGGACCGAGACCGGTGATGACCACACGTCGCTTGTTCATAGCGTCACCCGCGCCGGGCCGAGGCGGTATGTCTCGAGCAGTCCCAGGAACTCCGGCGTAAACACGAAGTTGTCTTTGGGAAGATCGAGGCCGCGAAGGTTTTGATCCACATGAGAGAACACGATGTCCACCTGCCCGATCTCCTCGTCGTCTCGAAAGACGCGTCCAAGGGTCGACGCGGCGACATCGCTGATCTGCTCGATTTCGGTTTCATATCGCACTTGCTCGCCGGGGCGAACAATCGTCGTAAACGTGGCGCGCTTGAGCTTGGCGAGAATGACCTTCTCGCGAAACTGCCGCGCTTCGCCCACCAGAATACCAGCGGTTTGCGCCATGCCCTCGATCATCAGGCTGGCGGGCATCACCGGGAAACCCGGGAAGTGATCGTGCAGGTGCTCCTCCGCCAGCGAAACGTTCTTCGTGGAGACCGCCCGGACGCCCGACTCGAACACGATGAAACGATCGATCCAGATCCAACGCACCGGCAGCCGCCTTGCTTCTCTAGCTTGCGCCCGCGGCGAGTTTCGCCTCGACGAAACGCACGATGGTCCCCACCGTGAACACGTCCGTGATCTTGTCGATGTCCGGATCCTGCTCGAAAGCGGCGAGATCGGCGTGCGGCATGCTTTCCTTCAGCGCCGCCAGCCCGGCCGCGTTCAGTTGACGGCCATCGACGTAGTCGGGGTTCCCCAGAATGTCGCGCGGAATGAGCTCATCCTGCGGAATCTTGATGTTGAAGGTCTTCTCGAGCCGGAAGACGATGTCCAGGTAGTCGATCGACTCCGCCCCCAGGTCGCCGGACAGCGTCGCATCTTCCGTGACTTCGTCCTCTTCCACGCTGAGCGCGTCGACGAGCGTTTCGCGCACCTTCCCGAGGATCTCTTCCTTCGTCATCGTGGCCATCCAGTGCTACCTCCGCACGACTGCGCTTACACGCTCATTTCCATCGACACCGCTGGCTTGGCCAGGGGTCGGCTCAGTTGTTCGAACAGGCTGCGCATGTGCTGCCTGAGCCGCTGCTCGGTCGGGGCCAACGTCGCGTCGATCGCCGTCAGCGACGCCGACCGCAAATCAATCTCGGCCTTGAGCGTCGAGCGGTCGCCCACGACGCCGTCGACCCGAAAAACACCGCCTCCGTCGCTCATGCTGCGCGCCCGAACGTCCACAGTCAGCGTTTCTCCGGGCGCAACGAAGCTCTTATACGTAACATTGCGCGCCGTTCGGAGCAACACGAGCGGGTTCTCAAAATCGCTCGCCGCCCGCACCAGCCACGCCGCCGCCTGCACCGCCGCCTCTAGCATCAAAACGCCGGGCAGCACTGGAAACGTCGGGAAGTGGTCCGCCAGATACTCCTCAGCGCGCGAGACCGACTTGTGCGCCACGATCCGCTCGCCGGGCGTGAACTCACTCATGCGGTCAATCAGCACAAATTTCAACGATCGCCTCGCTCGATACGACGCACGAACCGTCCCGCTCCACGCCAAGGCCGCAGTGTAGGCTCGTTCACGCCCCGCATCTAGTGGGCGCGCCAACCACCCTAGACACGGCTCAGGTGGTCGGGATAGGCGCGAATGTGCTTCGCGATCGCGTCAGCGTAACCCTGAACCAACGCTGACGTCTCCGGCGCCGGGTCCTGCGCATAGAGCGGCGGCATGATCATGATCCGGTAGTAAAACCGCGGACCCGACACCAGAAACGCAGGCACGATCATCGCCTTGTTGCGCACCGCAAGCTGAATCGGCCCAACCAGGAAATCACGCGCTTCTCCAAAAATGCGCACCCGCTCGGTCCGCAGATTGCTCCCCCGAGCGCGATTCACATCCAACGCGCTGATCACCAGCCGACGCTCGCGAAAGCAGCGGAAAATCTCGCGCGGAAAGTCATCCGCATACAGCACCTGACAGCGTGAATACTCCGGCACGCGCGGGCCGACGGTCTGCTGCATATAGCTGCGCAGCGCCCCCTCGTTGCGGTCGCGAATGCCCGTCACCTGATACCCGAGCGCCGCCAGCAACACGCCCATGATGTGGTGCGAACCGTGGTGGCTCATCGCCAAGTAAACGCCTCGATCGCGGCTCAACCCCTGGTCGAGATGGTCGCGACCGTAAACCCGAATCCGCGACATCACCTTGTGCCGCGGCAGCCGGTCATACATCAAGTAAAACAGCTTGTCGCACCGCGTACGCCGAAAGTAGCGCCGCGTCAGCCGTATCTCCCGCGCCCGGCTCACCCCCTCCGGAAACACACGCCGCAACGCCCGCTGAAAACGCCGTCGACGCCGATGGTTCACCAGAAACTCGATCGTCGCGAAGACGCTGCCAAACCAGTACAGCCCCGTCATCCCGAAAAGCCGCAGCCAGCCCATGAAAAAGCCACGCACGACCGCAAACTTGGCCCGCGTATACCACCCCAAGCGCCGCTCGGTATGCAACCGATTCAGCCCGCCGCCTTCACGGCCGACCCGCGACCCCTCTTCCCCCTCAGCGGGCGAGGTCTCTGCGGCGTCCCGCGGCTCCACTTCAGTTGCACTGCCTGGCATAAGCCGCCAACGCTCCACGAATCGCAAACCCACCTCGTCTGTCGTCCAATGAGAATAGCAGGCGAACGCTCGCGCGTGAAACCACCGCCCACGCCGCCGCACGCTTTCCACCACACGCCAGCCGCGGTGCGGGCGGAACGAGCCTAGCCAATGAACCGTTCCGCCAAAACTTCATCAATCAACGCATCGCCGACCCGCGCGTGACGCTCGAGCACACCAACTGTCCGAAACCCGATCCCCGCGTAGTAACGCAACGCCGCCGGATTGTCCCGCCGGATCACCGCAATCAGCTTCGCATACCCACACGCGCCGGCGGCCTCCAACGTCGCGTCAAACAGTCGCCGCCCCACACCGCCACGACGCGCATCCAACGCCACAAACGTGCTGATATCGCCCACATGCGCAAACGCCGGTTCCTCCGCCGCCGCCGGCTCGACGCTTTGCACGCCAAGCAGCTTCCCCGCAGACTCCTCAAAGGCCCCCAGATACACACCCCGCGCCGCCAGCGTTTGCATGTACGCGATCTGGTCGGCCTCGCTGATCGGCGCCGTCATCACCGTCAACCCGCCCTGCGCGATGATCGGGTTCAGCACCGCATTCACCGCCGACGCGTCAGCTTCTCCCAGCGTTCGGATCTTCACGCCACGCCTCCGCCTCAACCCGCAACCGACGCGCACACTTGCCGCTATGCTGCCTCAACGATGATTCTTGCGTTGGCCAATAGCAAGGGCGGCGTCGGCAAATCGACCATCGCCGTGCATGCCGCGGTGTGGCTTCGCGAGCGCGGCCTCGACGTCACTGTCATCGACGCCGACGAGCAAGCCAGCAGCACCCAATGGCTGACGCGCGCCGCGCCCGACATCCCCGTGCACGCCTTCACCCAACGCCCCGAGATCGTCGCCAAAACCCCAGTACTGGCCAAGCGCTGCGACGCCGTCGTGCTCGACGCGCCCGCGGCGCTCAACGACGCATTCATCGCGACCGTCGCCGTCGCGCAACTGGTGTTGCTGCCGGTCGGACCCTCGATGATGGACGTCTTCGCGTCCTATCGCGCCGCGCGGCTCATCTATCGCACGCGCTTCCAGAAGCTACGCGGCAAGCTCGAAGCCATCACCATCATCAACCGCGTCCAGCCGCGCAGCCGCCTCACCCGCGTCGCCGCGACAGCGGTCGTCCGTTTCGGCTTCCCCGTCGCGCGCACCGTGCTCCAACTACGCCAGGCCTACGCCGAAGCATGTGGCGACGGGACCGTGGTGTGGCGCATGGGCGCGCCCGGCCGACGCGCCAGCGCCGAGATCAACGGGCTGTTCGACGAGATCTTGCTGCCGCGCCTGCCCCGCTGAGCGCATCCGCGGGGCGCCGCCGCCGCCAGCATCCCGCGACTAAGGCCCCGTCGTGTTCTCCGTCGCTGCCTTCCCGCTACTCGCGTTCGGCTCGGCCCCATCCGTGTCGCACGTCGGGCACGGATCGTCAATCGCACGCACGAACACCCGTCCGGTGGCCAAAACCTGACCCGGCGTCGAGCTCGGATCGTAAAGCACCACGTCGGCGATCCGCACTTCGCAATAGTCCCCGACAACGCGGTGCGGCTGGTTCGGATCGTACGGCTGGTTCGCGTCTTCAATGAACACGCCCAACACCGGCGTGAAGCTGGGTACCGACGCCGTCCACGAGCCCCCGCTTTTCTTGAGCGTCGCAGGTCGGTCGTCGAACCGCAGCTGATTGCCCGTCGGGTCGACCCCGTCGGCGAATTCCAAGCGGACGGTCTGACCAGGCTTCACCGCGGCCTCAACGCTCGGCATCGCAGTCGGCGGGCCCATGACGATCGTGACCTGGTACGCGGTCGGACAGTGCGGCGTGTTCTGCTCAAGAATCACCACGCGGTCGATCGCCTCGACGTTCCCCCCCCTTTGCTGTCGCCGAAAGTCGAGTTCATGCACCAGGTTAGGTTGTAAGCCCGGCGGCATCGGCACGGACGCGTTGTTGATTTGCTTGTAGCTCGCGCTGCTGCGGGGAAGGCGATATTTGCCAGGGGCCCAGGTCGGGTGAATCGTGACGCTCCCGCCCCCAACCACGGCCGTGTCGACCATCGGCTTCGGCTCAAACAGAAGTTGAACCAGCGCTCGCGTCCTCTCCGCCAGCGTGGCCCCCATCAGCAGAACCACCGCACCAATCAAAGGACACACATACCTGTACATGCGTTGCTCCCCAAGTCGGCCCGACCAGGCGCGCAATCTCGGCTTTCAGTCGACGACGGCCCGGCGAAAGTTAAGTTGCACCACGCAAACGACACGCCGCGACGAGCAGCGCCCCGCTAACCCACATCAACCATGCGAACGCCCCAGCGACATCCGTCGCTACGGCCCCGCATCACAGCCCGCACAACCATCTCCCTGACGCCGCGGCGTCGGGCAGTCGCCTCGCACCACCACACGCCCCCATGCGACAATCTCCGTGGGCGTGTACAGCACCACATCCGCCACGCCCACCGCTGCCAGGGTCTCCGCCTCTCCATTACCGGCGACAACCGGCTCAAACGACGGCGTGATCGCCTCAATTACACATTCGTCAACGACGCCAAACGTCGCCGGTCGATCGCTGAAGCGCAGTCGAATCGTGTTCACGTCACCCAGCGTCACGCCGCTCGGCAAACGCAGACACACCGCGTCACCCGGGACGACCACATTGCTGACCGGCGCGTTTACGCCTGGCGTAAACAGGTTCACCGTCGTGCGATTCGTGGTCGGGCAGTCCGACAGGTCCGCCCGCGTTCGATTCACCACGACCACGCGATCCTGAAACGCCGCTCCGTCAACCGGGTCAAAAAACGTGATGCGATGCACCAACCCGTCTTCAAGGTCCGCCGGCAGCGTCACTTGCGGATCCCCGCCCGTGGTTGATGTCACGAACTGCGGCGACGAATCGGCGTGATCGTCGAGCGTGTAGATCGAAGACGTGCTCCAGCTCGCGTTGACGTCCGCCGGTCCGTCGTTCACGACCGCCGTATCGACCATCGGCTTAGGCTTAAACGCGATGCCGCCAATATTCAGCGGAGAAGGGCACCCCAACAACACGCACAAGCCCGTGGCCAGCGATGCCCGCCCCAACCAAACCGCGGATCGCCGCATGACTTCATCCTCACGCTGGAACACGTCGCCCGCGCTGAACCAACGCAATCCTCAGCCCGCCCAAGTGCATCGTCAAGGCGATCGCGGCGGGATTTGCGCGCTGACCCACGCGTGAGTGCTCTCGAACAGCGGATCGGGCCCATCAGACGGAGTCGCATTCGCATCCAGCAAGCGCATGGCTTCCGCGGGCTCGCCAACGCGCCGCAGCATGTCCGCGAGCACCAGACCCGCCCACGCCGATTCCGAGTCCGCCTCGAGCACAGCGGCGGCTTCCAGCAACTCCGGCGCTGATGCGGTCTCATTCACGCGAAAGATGAGCGCGTTCGCCAGGGGCGATTGCAGCGCACGGTCGGAGAGGGGGGCGAGTTGCTCCGCCGCGCCCGCCGCATCGGGCCGTGCGGGATCGGCATAGAGATGCACCAGCGACGCTCGAACCGAAGCGCTATCCGCGGCCGAAACTTCAAGCGCGTAATGGTCAAGCGCCGCCGCAAAGTCGCCCCGCGCTTCAGCGATCCGCCCCCGCAACAGCGCCGCACGCGGATACCCAGCTTCATCCGCGCCAACGTCCGCCAGCATACGCTTTGCGTCATCAAACGCCTGCAGCATGAAAAGGTCGGTGGCTGCGGCGAAACGCACATCCGCCTCTGGATCATACGCCGCGACCGATGTCAGCTCCTCGATAGCTCGAGCGTGACGTCCCATCAGCCGCGAGCAGTGGCCGCGCAATTGTCGAATGAGCGCATCGTTCGGGTCGACGTGCATCGCCTGCGTCAGTGCGTCATGACACGCCGCCCAATCGCCGCGGTGGTAGTGCGCCGATCCGAGGTTGAACCACACCTTTGAAACCGATGGGAGCAACTCAGCCGCGCGCGTCAACTTCTTCACCGCCTCGTCAGGCTGATCGAGGTTGATCAGCAACGTGCCAAAGTTGTACCACGGGAATCCCATATAAGGCCGCATGCGAATCGCCGCTTCGCAGTCGGTCAGTGATTGCAGCGTATACCGCTCCCGCTCCTCAGGGTCGCTCGCTGCGCTGGCCGCCGCGAACGCGCGCGTCGACCGCGCGACGACCGCGTCAAAGTGATCCGGCTGCGCGTCGAGCGCCGCGGTCAGCAGTTCCACCGCCTTCTCGTGATCCGGCTCAATCAGCGCCGTGAGATGCAGGCTGTCCGCTTCCGAGGAGGCCAATTGTCGCGCCCGCTCTCGAAACTCGAGCTCGCGGCCGGGCTCCACGTGCGGCGCCAGCATTCCGAGCAATGACCAATAGGCCGGCTCGTTCGCGAGAACGCCGCCGTGATCCAGCAGCAGCCGATACGCTGACGAGTGTTGTCCGGCCCGGCGCAGCGAATCCGCCTGTTCAAACAACAACCTCGAGTCGTCTGGGTTGAGTCGATACAGCTCGCCCAACCTCGCCGCCGCCGCCGCCCACTTACCGTCGCCCTGCAGCATTCGCGCTTCGCCCCGCGCCGCCTGATCCGCCTGCCGCGCGACCTCCGCTCGCGCCGCCGCGGCCTCACGCGCGTACTGCGTGACAACCACCGTAGCCGTCCCCGCCATGACCAGGCAGGCGCCGATCGCCAGCACCGTGGCCCTACGCCGTTTCACCAGCTTCCAAACGGTATACGTCAGGGCGTTGCGACGTGCGTCGAGCGGCTCCCCATTGAGGTACCGCTCCAGATCTTGACCCAGCGCGCCGGCGGTCTGGTAACGCCGTCGCTGTTCTTTGGCCAGCGCCTGTCGAACGACCGACTCCAGCTCGCCATCCAGCGGGCACACGCGTCGGCGCGAACGCGCGCTCGACGACCCAACGCCGGACTTGGGATCCCAGTTCCGCCGCAGCGGCGCGGGGTCTGTCTCCAGGATGTGCCGCGCCGTCGCCAAAGACTCGCCCGCCGGGTACGGCAGCCTGCCGGTCAACACCTCGTACAGCATCACACCGAGGGCGTAAACATCGCTTCGCACATCGATCGCACCGCCGTTGCTCACCTGCTCGGGCGCCATGTAAGGCAGCGTTCCCAGCAGTGACCCCGGTGCGGTGTGTCGGGTCAAATCACCATCAACCGTGAGCTTCGCGAGGCCGAAGTCGAGCACCCGCGGCCGACCGTTCGAGTCGACCAGCACGTTGCTCGGCTTGAGATCGCGATGGATCACCCCTTGCTGATGGGCGTGCTGCACAGCGTCGCACACGTCGACGAACAGCCCGACGGTTTCACGCAACGACAGACGCTGTTGCCGCACGTACTTGTGCAGCGGCAGCCCCGAAACGTAATCCATCACGTAGTACGGCCGACCGTCTCGCGAGGCGCCGGAGTCAAAAATCGCGATCACGCCCGGATGGTTCAGGGCCCCCACGATCTTCACTTCCGTCCGGAAACGAGCCTGAGCAATCTCGTCGGTAACGAAGTGCGGCGGCAGCACCTTGATCGCCACCCGCTGCCGCGTCGAATGCTGCAGCGCCTCGAAAACGACCCCCTGACCGCCGCGACCGATCAAACGAACACAGTCGTACCCGTCAATCTGCGGCGGCGGAGCCGAAGGCCCGGTTCCGCCGCGTTCGGCCGGCGACGGCTCTCCCGGCCACACCGGTGTCCGCGCCCGCGTCGCCACGTCGCCGCTGCCATTCGGGTCAATGCGGGGCTCGTCCACATCCGCTCCCTGGAATGAGCACAACCGCGCGCTAACGGGCGCACGTTTTGCGCGAGCCGCGTCACCCGCGCCGCCCGACGCGTCGGCCCGTCTCAATCACTATCCGCGAGAACGCCGACCCTGACAGCCTGACGCGCTTTTCAAGGCCCGTCATTCGAGCGCGTCTCGCGCGAACGCAACAACTCGACCGATGCAACGTCCTGCATCTTCGACAAATCCGTCCAGAACGTACCTTCCCCCGCGAAGATCAGCCGAATCGACTCCGGCGCGAAATTCTCCGCGAAGGTGTACAGGTTGTACGCCCGCCCGCTGCCAAACGCCTGCACGAACAGCCGCTTGCCGTCCGCTTCCGCCTGCCGTTTAAACCGCTCGACGTCCGCCTCCGCCTGACCCAGCGCCAGCGTGCGCTGCGCATCAAGCTCCGCGATCTGACGGTCGATCTGCGCCACCTCCAGGTCACGCTGCGCCGTGATCTCGTCCGCCCGCTTCCGGCCTTCCGCGGCGATCTCCGCCACCAGCTTCCGCGTTTCAGACGCGACTTCTTCCCGCGCGACCTCGATAGCCGCCTCTTTCGTAGCCAAATCCGCCTTGACCCGCGCGGTCTCCTGCAGCTTCTGCGTCGTCAGATTCTCTTCTTCCGCGATGTAGCGACGCTGAATCGTCTGCTTGAGATCGAGCCCTTCAGCCGCCGTACCGCCGCGCACTTCAATGTTCTGTATGAGCGCGATGAGAATCTCGATGTTGCGCTCGCTGCACACCCGTCGCAGCGTCTCCGTCACCGATTGCTGATACAGCTCACGCCGTTCACCCTCGATGAAGTCCGTGCTCACGTACTGCGATCCGATGTTCCGGCAGATGCTCCGCGTCTGACCCAGAATGATCTCCCGAATCCGCTCCACCTCGCCCAGCCGGCTGATCATCTCCGGCGTGTGACGCGGATCACGCCCCCACACCACCGTCACCTCGACCGCAATCGTGAACCCGTCCTGCGCCGGAAACGCAATCTCATCCGTCGCGCCCCGCAGTTGCGTCAGTTGGTTGTAACCAATCTGCACCAGCTTCACCTGATGCACCTTCGGGTTCACGTAGTACAGCCCCGGCGGCAACACGTCTTCAAGCACGCCGCGCTGCCCTTCAGTCGCAAGCTTCTGCACAATCTTTTCCGGGCCCTCGACGATCTGACCATCCGGCCCAATGCTCGTTTCGCGAATGCGCTCGACGCCCGCCTCTTCACCAAGCTGCGACGTCACCACACCAACACACCCGAGCGGAACCACAATCGCCGGCACACGCTCAACCTTGAACGCCAGCGGGTTCAGACGATACGTCCCCGGCGTCAGCACCTTCCGCTGCACGCCCTGGAAGCCCTCGTCAACCACCTCACCAGGACCGTCCCACGGCTTCCCGGCCAGGCTCGTCACAATCCCCACTTCCGGCCACGCCCCCTCCAGCGACGGAATCTCATAGTCCGGTCGACCCGCCGCATAGATGATCCGCCACGTCTCCGGATCGCCCGCCGAAATCTCCGTCAGCGGAGCCTTCCGCGTCTCCCACATCCACGGCACGAAGTAATAGCGTCCCGGGCCCCACGCCTCGCGCTGAATACCCTTCTGACCCTGCCCACTGGCGATGGTCTCACCCGCCGGCAGCGGGTCGCCGATCTTGCGGATCAGCACCAGGCACTCGTCCGGCGCCACATCCACGCGGCAAAACACCCAGAAAAACCCAACCACGACGACCACGATCGTCAGTGCCGCCGTGCCGATCCCTTTGATGGCTGCAAGCATGCCTAGTTCCCTCCTTCGCGCTGCGAGACCTGCTGAGAATCGGTGTCGACCGGCGCCGGCGCCGACACGTTCACCGATCCGCCCCGCGCCAGATCGGCGAAGATGTCCGCAAACGGCCCGTCGGTGCTCGCCAGGATCGATCGCAAAGACGGACTGAGCTTCTGATAGAAAAAGAACTGCGCGTAAGACTCGCCGTCGCCGAACGCATTGATCGCGTCACGCAGCGGCTCCGCTTCGGCTTTGAACTGCAACAGCACGACGTCCGCCTGCGCCTTCCCGCGCGACCGCAACGCCGCCGCCTCTTCCTCGGCCGCTTGCAGATTCAAACGCGCCACCTCCAATCGCTTCTGCGCATCAACTAGCGCGACCGACTTGTCCTGCTCCGACTGCACCACTTGCGTCACCACTTCACGGTTCGCCGCCCCAATCGCAATGTTCTGCTTCTGTCGCTCGTCTTCCTGCACCCGCAACGCCTGCGCCTCAGCCACCGACATCTCACTGCGAAAACGCGTGATCTGCTGCGCCGCCAACTGCCGATCGCTGATCGGGTTCGCAATCGCCTCCGGCGGCTCGATCCGTCGCACCGGCGTCGCCTTGATGTCGATCCCCTGGCGACCGCACTGCTCGCGCAGCCCCTCAAAAACCGCCTGCTGAAACGCTTCGCGGCTCTTCCCGCTGATGAACTCCTTCGCCAGCAGCTTCGACCCCTCAATCCGCGCCAGCGAACGTGCATACGGCAGAATCAACTTGCTCTCAATATCCGCGTGGTCTCCGATCGCCACCATCACATACGGCGCCATGTCCTGCCGCACCGCGTACTCCACCGTCGCTTCCAGCGTGATCTCGAAGCTGTCTTTCGACGGAAACACGATCGCCTGCTCCCCACGCAGGTCGAGCGTATGACTCCGCACGTCAATCGTGTCGATCTGGCGCACGAACGGATTGTTGTAATACAGACCAGGCGACAGCACGACCGGCTGCACGCCACGCTCGCCTTCCTGCACCACCCACGTATTCGGGCTCTCCGGCTCATCACCGTGATAGAGCGTCTGAACGCCCACCTCGCCAGGTTCGATGCGCACCTGGTCAACCTGCTTCACCTCGTACGCATGCGGATTGATGTTGTGTCGCCCCGGCGTCAAAACGTCCGCCAGCGGACCACGCTCGTCCGGCTCCGTCGCCACGATCTTCCCTTGCGGCAGCGACTTCCCGTACTTGCGAATCGGTATCCCGACCTTGTCTTGCTCGATCTGCACCGCGGGAACCTTGTACCGGCCCCACAGAAACGGGTCGTAAAAGTAGCGTCCTTCCTTCACCACCTCATACTTCACGCCTTGGTAGCGATTCGAGTCCGCCGACTCGCCGAGTTCCTCCAGCAACGCGGGGTACAGCACAATCTGCTCACGCACACTGTCAGACAGCAGCTTGTCGTCCATGCTGTACGCCGGCAGCGGCTCACCCCAACGCCGCACGAGCACCAGCACATGATTCGCCGGCACCTCCACACGCTGCACAAACCACCAATAGCTGAACCCGAGCACCGCGAGCAACGGAATGAGCAGCAGCAGTTGCACGCTCCGCGGCAAATTCGGTAGCTGAATCTCGAGGTCTGTCCCGCCGCCGCGCGGTGGGGGGGTGATCATCGCCATCCTCGGCTCCTACGGTAAGAAACTTCAATGAAGGACGCTCCGGCGCCGGCCGAACGCAGCCTACGACGTCATCCCACGTCCGCACCGCCCGCAGTAGTTCGCCTTGTGTGGGTTTACGAAACCGCACGCCGAACATTCCCGCGGAGCGTCAAGCACGCCCGTCGGCTCGTCACGGTCCGCCGTCATCACCAACGCCCCAATGACAACCAGAACCCCGCAAGCTACCAGTGTGGCGAAGACGCAACTCATCGCGGACTCCTTCACAGCGCACAGTAACACGCCGCAGCGCCCCCGTCTGCCGCAATACAACCTGCGACAATCCGCCCAAACGCGATCCAAACCGCCCCTCATGTGGTGAGCGCGTATCAATTGCGCTACCATGCCCGCAACAGAACCGCTGTGCGGCCCGACAGCCGTGGGCGGAGAGGAGACGCCCCGCGATGCGGATTCTGGTCACGGGTTGCGCCGGGTTCATCGGCCGCCAGCTCAGCGAAACCCTGCTCGAGAGCGATCATGACGTCGTCGGCCTCGACAACTTTTCCAGCGGTCAACGCCGCCACGTCGAAAACCTCTCACGCCACCCACGCTTCCGCTTCCTCGAGCACGACCTCACCCAACCGTTGCCGGCTTCGATCGGCCCCGTGCAACAAATCTTCAATCTCGCATGCCCCGCCTCACCCGTCGACTTCGATCGCATCCCCCTCCAAATCCTCGACGTCTGCTCGCGCGGCGTACTCAATCTCCTGAATCTCGCCCACGAACACAACGCACGACTCCTCCATACCAGCACCAGCGAGGTGTACGGCGACCCGCAAGTCCACCCCCAACCCGAGTCGTATTGGGGGCACGTCAACCCCAACGGGCCCCGCTCCTGCTACGACGAAGGCAAGCGCTACGCCGAAGCGCTCATCACCGCCTACACCGCCAAACACGCCGTCACCACGCGCGTTTCCCGAATCTTTAACACCTACGGCCCCGGCATGCGCTCCGATGACGGCCGCGCCCTCCCCAGCTTCATCCACCAGGCGCTCGCGAACGAACCCATCACGGTGCACGGCGACGGGAGCCAAACTCGCAGCTTCTGCTACGTGACCGATCAGGTCGCCGGAAACATCGCACTCATCAACAGCGACGTCGTCGGCCCCGTCAACATCGGCAACCCGGCCGAAATCACGATCGCCGACTTCGCGCGCGAGGTGATCGACATCGCCGGCAGCCGCAGCGAGTTGCGCTTCGTCGAGCGCCCCACCGACGACCCGCAGCAGCGCCGCCCCGACATCACCCGCGCCACGCAGTTACTCGGCTGGCGGCCAACCGTCGATCGCGCCACCGGTCTCCGCAAAACCATCGACTGGTTCCGCGCATCACGCCAAACTCCCATCGCCGACCCCATAAACGACTCCAGGTAATCATCAGCCGCGCCCCGCGACCCGAGCATCTCAAGATCATGACCTTCCTGCTCTATCTGTGCTTCTTCCTCTCCGGCGCCGCCGCTCTCATCTACGAAGTCGCTTGGCAGCGCATGCTCACCTTGGTCTTCGGCGTGAGCACCATCAGCGTCGCGGCCGTCCTCTCCGCATTTCTCGCCGGCATGGCCGTCGGCGCCCGCCTGGCCGGACCCCTCGCCGACCGCACACGACGTCCGATCCGCGTCTACGCGCTGGTCGAGGTGCTCATCGCGGTCGGCGGCCTCGCGACGCTCTTCATCATTCCGCCGCTCATGCAGGCCTTCGTGCTGCTCTACGACCAGCTCCAACCAAGTTGGTTCGTCTCCAACCTCATTCGATTCGCCTTGGCGTTCGCCGCCCTCGGACTGCCCAGTGTGCTCATCGGCGCCACCGTACCCCTCATGACGCGACTCATCGCCGAACGCACCCGGTCGACTGCGCTCGGCTTCGGCAGCGCCTACGCCTTCAACGTCGCCGGATCGGTTGTCGGGGCGGCCGCGGCAGGCTTCTTCCTCATTCGCGTCATCGGCACGCAGAACGCACTCTTCTGCGCCGTCGCCATCAATCTGCTTGTGTGCCTCATCGCGCTGCTCCTAAGCACGCGCGACCGGCCCCACACCGCGCTCGAGGGCGTCTCGCGCCAGCCCGAGCGCGAGCCCGACCAGCAGCCCACCACCGCCATCGTCGCACCCTGGTTCGCACTCGGCGTCGCCGCCCTGAGCGGCTTTCTCGCCCTCGGCTATCAGGTCGCCTGGATCCGATTGCTCGCGATTTTCACGCTCAACAGCGTCTACGTCTTCTCAATGGTCGTCAGCGTGTTCCTGCTCGCGCTCGCGATCGGCGCCGCCTTCGTCACGCTGCTGCTCCGCTCCCGCCGGATCGATGAGCTGAGCGTCCTCTCGCTCAGTCAACTGCTGCTCGCGCTCACCGCGCCCCTCTTGCTGCTGCTCGGGCCATCCGCCGCCGCCCTGCAAATCACCCGCGGCGACTATTCCGAAGCAACCATCTTCGGACTCGAGCTCGCTTTGGTCGCGGCGATGGTCTTCATCCCAACACTACTCATCGGCGTGTCGCTCCCGCTTCTCGTCTCCGCCGCCTCACGCTCCCTCGTCAACGCCGGACGACTCGTCGGACGCATCTACGCCTGGAACGCGTTCGGCACGATTACCGGCGCCGCGCTCACCGGCGTACTCATCGTCCCCACTTTCGGAATCCGCGGATGTCTCCTGCTCCTCGCCGCCGGCAATCTCGTCATCGTCGCGGCCGCCGCGCTCGTCAGCGCCAGACAATCCGCCTGGACCCGCTCCGCACCCGCGCTCGGCGCCGCCGTGTTCGCGCTGCTCGTCGCGTTCCTCCCCGAACAGACCCGCTTCCACCTGCCCAGCGGCGAAAGCGACGAGCGCGTAATCCACTACGCCGAAGGACCGTCCGCCACCATCGTCGTCTCCGAGTTCGGACACGGCGACGACACGCACCGCGCCCTCTTCGTCGACAGCAAGTCCGTCGCCGGCACCTACCCCGAAATCGTCACCGATCAGAAGATGCTCGCCCACATCCCGCTCCTGCTGCATCCCGATCCCCAACGCGCCCTCACCGTCGGCTTCGGCACCGGCGGAACGTCGTTCTCGATGCTGCAATACCGCGGCGTGCACGTACACACGGTCGAAATCGAGCCCCGCGTCGCCGAGGCCTTCCACTTCTTCCCAGAGCAGAATCAGGGCGTCGTCGGCCCCGAACGCGACCGGCTCAACTACAAGCTCATCATCGACGACGCCCGCGCGTGGCTGCATGTCGCGCCCGAACCCTACGACGTCATCGTCACCGACCTCACCAGCATCCAGTACCGCGGCAACGGCAACCTCTACACCGCCGAGTGCTTCGAGCTCATGCAGCGACGGCTCACGCCCACCGGCATCGGGGCGGCCTGGGTGCCGATTTCGGGCATCACGCCTGAGGCCCTTAAGCTGCTCACCCGCACCTTCCAGAGCGTCTTTCCCCACACCAGTGTCTGGTACATGATCAACCTGCCGACCGATTTCGTCATTCTCGTCGGCACGCCGGCGCCGCTCGAAATCCCGCTCGGCACGATCGCCGAGCGCATCACGCCCACCCTCGTGCAGCGCGACCTCGCCGCGATCGGCATGGACAACCCCTACAAACTCGCGGCGTGTCTGCTGCTCGCTGAAGACGACGTACGCGACTACACCGGCGATGGGCCGCTGCACACCGACGATCACCCCATCCTCGACTATCTCGTCCACGCGTCGCCGTATCGCCAGACGCTGCCCGAGAACCTCCGCGAGTTGATGTCGCACCGCACCGACGCGACCCCCTTCATCACCAACTGGCCGGATGGTGCGCAGGCGCCGCCCCAAGCCTGGCGCAACTGGTGGGCGGCCAGCACCGAACTCATCGCCGGCCACATCGCCGTCCACGAGGCGGGTGAAGCAGCCAACCGAGAGGAAGAACGCGCCTATCGCGCCGCGCTCGAATTGGTCCCGAGCGATGCGACCACGCGCGAGTTGGTCAGCACCTACGACCTGCCGTAGCCGACTGGCTATACGTCCGGCTCGGCCGTCACCGTCAAATGGCACGACGCGAACTGGTCGACGTACAACTCCGCGCGCTCGCGATGCGTGACCAGCAGCACCGCGTGACCCGTGCGGTGCGCTTCAAACGTCTTCTCCACCGCGTCCGCCTCGTTCAGTTGCGTCAGCATGATCACCGTCACGATCACGTGATCGATGTCGTTCACGTCGTCGTTGTGCAAGACGACGCGGTAGGGCGGCAGCTTCTCGAGCTTCTGGATTTGTTCAACGGCTGGCTCCGCCGGAGATGTCGCCATGGCGCAATCCTCGCCTGCTCAGAGTTCATCCCTGACACGCGAGTGTCTCGGGCGCGTACGAGCGGGTCAAGAAAAAACTGGACGCGCCGTGCTCACCGTTTAAACCCCGCATTCACCCGACCAACCTCCGCCACCATCGCCAGATAGTGCTCCGGCGGAACATAGTCGGGAATGCTGTTGCCAGAGCCGGCCGCGTAGCCCCGCCCGCCGCAATGTTCGAGAATCGCGCGGGTGCGCTTCGCAATCGCTTCGATCGGCCCCGTCGAGAGCAGATGCAGATCGACGCCCCCCAACACTGCTAGCCGGTCCGACCACGCATCATAGAACTGTTCAACCGGCTGAATGCCATCTTCAAAACTGTGCTTCGCGTCGATACCCGTAGCGACCAGATCCGCCATCACCTCCGCCGTCATGCCGCAACTGTGCAGAATGAACGGCTTACCCGCTGCATGTGCGAGCGCGGCGAACTTTGCATACCACGGCGTTATCTGCGTGCGGATGAAGTCGGGCCGCAATAGCGTGCCGTGCTTGTGTCCCAGATCATCCCCAATCCACAGCGCACAAATCGCGTCCATTTGCGCGTACGTACTGAACACCGAGTGCAGCACCTCGCCCACCCGCTGCAGCACCGCCGCCACGAGCTCCGGCGTCCGGCGCGTCCCCAGCAGAAAGTGCTGCATGCCCATGAGATCCATCGCGTACTCGAGCACACCCCCCGTGAACCCCACCAGCCCGACGCCCTCCGGAGCGGCCCCCGCCGCAACATCAAACGGCGAATAGTCGACGCTGGTCGGCGCCGGCCAGGGGTAATTGTCGAAATCCGCCGCGGACTGAATCGGACCGTTATGCTCATCCGCCCACTGAATTGCCGCCGTCGCCGCGTCGTTCGACTGGCGCCGCCGCAGATCAAACGGAATCCCCGCCGACACCTTCACCACGTCGTATCCCAGCCGAGCCTGCAGCGTCACCGCGCGACGGACAATCTCCTTCGGATCGTCCGTGCTCGGCAAGTCGAGCAGCGCCGCCGTGACCTGCGGATGAATCGACAATTCCACCAGCGGAATGCGGTCAACTGGTTCCCGACGCAGCGTCCGCACAAATCGGTGAAAGTCCGGCGGGGAGTGTTGTTGCTCGAGAAAGGGATGCATGCGGTTCATCCTCGCCGGTCGACGACGCGCTGGCAACAACACTTGCTGTTCTGCGGGTTTCTGCGCTGAATTGTCGATGGGGCGCGGTTTCAGGCACGCGCTGAATGCAAACGACGTGCGCGCCTGACATCCGGTCGCCGGTAAGATGTTTCACGTGAAACAGCTCATGACGGCACTACTCGGAACCACACTCGCCACCGGTTGCGTCGTGGAAACGCAGGCGCCGTTGCCGCTGATCGTTGTGTGCCCCTCGTGCAATCGCCCGGCCCCGCCGAATCCCACGCAGAATCTGGCGCTGCCGCCGCGCGACGCTGCTCCCGGCAACGCACCCGCCGTCACACCAGTCATATTCGATCTCGCGGTTGGGGGCGTCGCGGATGACACGCCGCGCGGGAACGCCTTGCTGGACGAGTTGACGTTCGGCGGCGTCAACAACGACTGGGTTTGGGCGCCGCCCCCCAGCAGCGGCGGCGCCTTCGCCGACTATCTCGACGCCTGGTTTGACGACTGGCAATGAGTCGCTTCATCCACCCGCACAGCATCTCCAGTAGCGCCCCGGTGTGCCGCCTGCCAGTTTGCAGCCTATACTCGCGGGCGTTTACGACTAGCCAAACAATCTCACGAAGCGTCGGAGGCCGCTGAAAGATGGCGTACACCACCACCACCGTTCCCCAAGGCGACAGAATCACGCTTGCCGGCGGCCAACTCAACGTCCCGGATCAGCCCATCGTCCCGTTCATCCGCGGCGACGGAACCGGGCCCGACATCTGGGCCGCGAGCCAGCGCGTTTTCGACGCCGCCGTCGAAAAGGCCTACAACGGCAAACGCAAGATCGCGTGGATGGAGGTGCTCGCTGGCGACGCGTCGCACTCCAAGTACAACGAGTGGCTGCCGCAAGACACGCTCGACGCCTTCAAAGAGTTCCTCGTCGGCATCAAGGGACCGCTGACGACGCCCGTCGGCGGCGGCATCCGCTCGCTCAACGTCGCGCTGCGCCAGATCCTCGACCTCTACACCTGTCTGCGCCCGGTGCGCTACTTCGACGGCGTGCCCAGCCCGGTGAAGGCGCCCGAGCTGACTGACATGATCATCTTCCGTGAGAACTCGGAAGACATTTACGCCGGCATCGAGTTTCAAAACGGCGACGCCGACAACCAGCAGTTCAAGAAGCTGTTCGCCGACGCGTTTCCCGAGCACTTCAAGAAGATCCGCTTCCCCGAAACCGCGGGCATCGGCGTGAAGCCGGTCAGCGCCGAGGGAACCGAGCGCATCGTGAAGGCGGCGATTCAGTTCGCGCTCGACAACGGCCGCACGAGCGTCACGCTGGTGCACAAAGGCAACATCATGAAGTTCACCGAAGGCGCCTTCCGCGATTGGGGCTACGAGGTCGCCGTGAAGCACTTCGGCGCCAAGCCGCTGGACGGCGGACCGTGGCACGTGATCGACCGTCCGGCGAACGCCGGCGCCTTTCAGCATCGTCCGACGGTTGACGGCAAGGCCAAGGCCGACCCCACGAAACTCATCGTCAAAGACGTGATCGCCGACGCCTTTCTGCAGCAAATTCTCACGCGGCCGGCGGAGTATGACGTGATCGCGACGATGAACCTCAACGGCGACTACATCTCCGACGCCCTCGCCGCGTGCGTCGGCGGCATCGGCATCGCGCCGGGCGCGAACATCAACTACGACACCGGCCACGCGATCTTCGAGGCGACGCACGGCACGGCGCCCAAGTACGCCGGCCAGGACAAGGTCACCCCGAGCTCCGTGATCCTCTCGGGGGTGATGATGCTCACCCATCTCGGTTGGCGCGAGGCCGCCGACT
>CAZLYU010000040.1:0-32630 GCA_964563855.1 uncultured Planctomycetales bacterium
GCACTGCACCGCAGCGATTTCCCGACCTTCCAGGTCATACAACCGAATCACACGCGCGTAATCCGGCGGCATGCGCTCGAGCAGTGCGGCGATCATCTCACTCGCCTCCCGGGCGGCGACCGTCCGGCTCGGCGTGCCCGAAGCTTCGCCGAGCAGCTCGATCAGCGCCACGCACGAATCTTCCCCGGCCGGCCCGTGGACGCGCGCGCCGGGGCTGGGGCGCTTCTTTCGCTCCAGTTCCTTGATCGCATCACGCAGGTTGTTCTGCGCAATGCGGCGCAGCCAGGCGACAAACCCGACCGCATCACGCGCCGCCAGCCGGTCCGCCTGCAGAAACGCCTCCATGTAGGTCACTTGCATCACGTCGTCGGCGTCGATGAGCGAGCGATACTTTGCGCCGATATCGCGATCGATCTCGTTCCATAAGCCCGGCCCGTGTGACTCGAGCAGCTTGCGGAGCGCATCTGCATCGCCTTCCGCGACGCGCGCCAGGAGTTGTGTTTCGTCCGTCGACATCTGACCGCGTCCTTGCGCAGTGGGTCACTTGCCACCCAGCAGTTTAACGCGCCCGCCGGTCGATTCGGCGCGGCCGCTCAGCGGCTACCGCCTTGGCGTGAAGCTCCTTGAGCCGATCACGCAGCGCCTCGACTTCGTGCTCAACGAACGCGAGCTCGTCGGCGATCGTGGGCGCGCCGAACTCGGCGATGTGGGCGGCGCGCAAGCGCCGCTCGCGCTCCGCCTGTGCTTCGTGCATGCTGTTCATGATCACGCCGATGAACAGGTTCAGCATGATCATCGTGCCGATCATGACAAACGAGACGAAGTAGAGGGCGCCCACGATCGGCGACGCCTTCGGTGCAACGGCATTGGCCGCGATCTCTGTCGCGTACACGTCCGACCCGAGCATCTGCGTGTACATGACGTCGGTCCAGTCTTCCAGCGTTACTACACGAAACAGCGTCAGCATCGACGCCTGCAGCGAGCCGAAGTGGGCGGGGTCGTTGTCGCGCCACAGATACACACCCATCACCGCATACACATAAAAAAGGAGAAACAGCAGCATGCCAACATAGAACATCGATGGAATGCTCTTGAGCAGCGCGCCGGTAAGCACCTGCAGACGCGGCGCCGTGCTGATCAGCCGTAACGTACGCAACACGCGCGCCAGCCGCGCGACTGCGGCGAACTCACCGTTGATCGGCGCTAAGCAAAGCACCACGATCGCGAAATCGAACACATTCCACGGACTGCGGAAGTAGCGATCGAAGCGGCGGCCATGCGCCGCCATCTTCAGCACCGCCTCGAGCACGAAGATGCCGATGATGACCGCGTCGAGCAGTGCAAACCAGTCGCCGAATCGTGCTTCAAGGGTCTCGTACGTCTGCAGGCCGACGAGCACGCCCGCGGCGACGATCGTCACCAGGATGGCGCGCTGAAAAGCGAGATTGCAGACCAACTTCCGCAAGGCCGGGATATCATCCGGATAGTGACGAGGCGTAGCGCTCATGGCTGCTGCGAGTTTCCTCTAGTGAGTGCGGTCCAGTGCGTTCCCCACCGGGAGCGCAGGCATCATACGTCGCGCAACGCCAGGCGGGTCGGCCTGCCGGTGCGGAATTGCGACCCTTGGGAGTGCGTCCACGTGGCTCAACTGACCATCACGATCGGTGCAATACTCATCGCAATCGGCCCCGTCGGCTTCGGGCTTTCAGGAACCGGTTCGATGACCGCGTTCATCCCGTCGATCTTCGGCGTGCTGATTCTCGCGTGCGGATTGACCGCGCTGAACATGAAGAATCGCAAACACGCCATGCATGCCGCATTGGCGCTGGCGCTGTTGGCGGTTCTGGGATCAGCCGGTCGCGCGATTCCCGGGTGGCTCGCGCTCGCCCGGGGCGAGGAGGGCGCGTCGCCACTGGCGCTGACCATGCTCACGCTCACCATCGGTCTGTGTCTGACGTTGATCGTGTTCGGCGTGAAGTCGTTCATCGATGCCCGACGCCAGCGTCAGGCGTCCGGCGAGACCGCGCAGCAGCCCGGTTAGCTTGCGATTGACGGACGTGCTCGACTGGCTCAGCGCGCATCGTCGAGCGCCTGCACGCCACGCTGACGTTCACGCTCCTCCCACATCCGGCGATTGATCATCAGCCAGACCACGTCGTGCCAACGGCCGGCGTTCCACGTGCGCTCCGGAATGCAGCCGACGTGCTCGTAGCCGGCTCGCTCTAGCGCCCGCAGCGACCCGGCATTGTCGCCGAACACCTCGCTGATCAGCATGCGCAGGCCGAGGTCGTGGAACGCATAACGCGTGCGCACCGCGACCGCGTCGCTGGCGTATCCTTTGCCCCACAGGTCGGTGCGCCCGATGAACGTGCCGGTGACCGCCTCCCCGATGCGCCACTTGATGCCATGCAGCCCGCACTGGCCGATGTGCTCGCCATCCAGCGTCTCGATGGCGAAGTGAACGGCGTTGGTCGCTTTGGCCGCACTCTCGAAAAACTCCTCCTCACGCAAGCGCGTCAGCGGCTTCGGCGAGGTCCCAAGTCCGCCGATCACCGCCGGATCGTTCAGCCATCGGATGCAATTCTCCAGATGCCGATCCTTGTCGAGCGGTACGAGCCGCACGCGTTCGCCGCGCCAGCCGAAGCTCGGGGAGTCGTAAGAGACGGTCCTGCTCATCGTCAATTTCGCTCGCACACAGACCCACAGTCACACATGCCGGCGAGAATCGTACCGTCGGCCCCATCCGATTGTCGCGTCACCCGCTCGCGTCAATGCGGCGCCCCCATGCTGACACGTCTATTCCACGCCGATCAGCTAGGCCCGCTCGCCTTCGTGGCGGAACTGGTCAACAATCCCACCGATGAGTTCGTCTTGCATAGGTTTGCTCGCCAGCACCGGCAGTGATCTCAACGAGAATCTCGGCGGCGTCGTGGTTCTGTTCGGCGCCGCCCTGCTCGCCGCGTGGCTGATGCGCGTCGCCCGCGCCCCGACCATCCTCGGCTACCTGATGGTCGGGATCGCGATCGGACCGTTCGGACTAAAGCTGATCGAGCGCGAGCAAGTCGAGTTCTTCGCCGAACTGGGACTGGCGCTGCTGCTGTTCGGCGTGGGGCTCGAGCTCTCGCCCGCCCCGCTGCTGCGCATGGGCCGTGCCATCCTGATCGCCGCAACGGTGCAGATGGGCGTCTGCGCCGCGCTGCTGGCCGGGGCGATTGCGCTGGTCTATCCGCTGAACCCCACGGCCGGCATCCTGGTCGGTGTCGGCGCGGCGCTGTCCAGCACCGCGATCATCCTGAAACACCTCTCCGATCGCGGCGAGATCGGCACCCCCATCGGCTCGATCATTACCGGCGTCCTGCTCATCCAAGACGTGGCGGTCATCGTGCTGTTGATTTTCCTACCGCTGATGGCGGGCGGTGGCTCGGCGGACGGGGCGGGCAACCCGTGGATCAGCGCCGTGATCTCGCTCGGCGGCCTCGTCGCCGTCACCGTCGCAGCACGCTTCGCCTTGCCGACCATCATCAACTGGGTCTTTCGCTACGGCGGGCAGGAGCTGACCACGCTCTTCGCGATCGTCACCGCGGTGCTGGGTTCATGGCTCGCGGCGCAGGCCGATTGGAGCTGGGCGCTCGGGGCGTTCATCGCCGGGCTGTTGCTCGCCCAGACCGACCTGCGGCACCAGTTGCACGCCGAGGTGCAGCCCTTTCGCGACGCGCTCAACGCACTGTTCTTCATCGCGATCGGCATGCTGGTCGATCTCGTTGTCTTTCGAGAAAGCGCCGTCACGCTCACGCTC
This sequence comes from uncultured Planctomycetales bacterium, assembly GCA_964563855.1. Lineage (GTDB taxonomy): Bacteria > Planctomycetota > Phycisphaerae > UBA1845 > Fen-1342 > JAFGRR01. Next base: position 3,797 of record CAZLYU010000040.1, read on the forward strand.
CTGATCATTGCGACGCTGATCGTGAAGATGGTCGTTACGACCGCCGCGGTCATCATCGCCGGCTGGCCGCTGCGTCTGGGCATTGCAGCCGGGTTGGGCCTCTGCACCGTCAGCGAGTTCGCGTACGTACTCGCGAACGAGGCTGCCAAGCGCGGCCTGATGAGCGAAACGCTGATGGCCAAGATCATCGTGCTCACCGTGGGCACGATGCTGATCGGCGCGCTCTTCGCCCCCATCATGACCCCGGCCGCCGACTGGTTGTCGCGCCGCTTCAAACCCGACCGACGACGAGACGGCGACGACGACGCCCCCGAGTCGGACCCCCACGCTCCACGCGACCCGACGCACGTGCTCATCGTCGGTTACGGCTTGAACGGCCGCAATCTGGCCCGCGTGCTGACGGCGACGCGCGTCCCGTACAGCGTGCTCGAGATGAACCGCGGGACCGCCCAAGCCGCACGCCGCGACGGCGTCCCGGAAGTGTTCGTCGGCGACGGGTCACGCCAATCCATTCTGCACGAGGCGGGCATCGGCCGCGCGCACGTACTCGTCGTCGCGATCAGCGACCGCTACGCGACGCGGCGGATCGTCTCGCAAGCGAACGCGGCGCGACCCGGTTTGTACATCCTCGCCCGCACGCGTTACGTCGAGGAGATCGAAAAGCTGCACGCCCTCGGGGCGCAACTGGTCATCCCCGAAGAGTTCGAGACCTCGATCGAAATTTTCGCGCATGTGCTGCAGCGCATCGGCATGCCGCGCAATGTGATCGAACAGCAGATTCAACTCGTCCGTTTGGGTCAGTACGCCATGCTGCGCGGCCAGCCGATGGAGCGCGATGCCAGCGGGGTCGAGTGGGCCCGGCTCCTGGAAACCGGGGTGACGCAAACCTATCTGCTCATGCAGGGCAGCGATTGCTGCGGCAAGACGCTCGGGGAGCTCAACCTGCGGGCATTGACCGGCGTGACCGTCGTGGCCGTCACGCGGGGCGGAAAGCCCGTCGCCGCACCCGGCCCCGATTTTCGCGTCGCCGCCGGCGACGTGCTCGTACTCGTCGGCAGTCACGCCGGGCTCGACCGGGCCAAGACCATTTTGGATCCGCCCAGTCACGCCCCCGAGCACCCCGCGCCCGCGAACGACGGCGCGCCCGACGCCGCCGCGCCAGGCTAACGACCGCGGAGCATCGGCGCCGACCACTGCAAGCTGCGGCGGATCCAGGACTCGGCGGTTTTGCGGCTATACTCAGAGCGACGTGGGGCGTGCGGCGTCCCGGCTGGCAACCGCAGGTATCACAGTGCTTTGGAGCATCCGTTGAGTATGCACGCCATTCTCGCCAAGCCGCGGGGTTTTTGCGCCGGTGTCGAGCGCGCCATTCGTATTGTCGAACTGGCGCTCGAGGAGTACGGCGCACCGATCTATGTTCGCAAGGAAATTGTGCACAACTCACACGTGGTGCAACGGCTGCGCGAGCGCGGCGCGGTCTTCGTCGACGAACTGCCGGAAGTCCCCAACGGCGCGGTTGCGATCCTCTCGGCCCACGGCTCGCCGCCGGAGGTCTTTGACCAAGCACGCGAGCGCGAGTTGCGGCTGATTGACGCCACCTGCCCTCTCGTGCGCAAGGTGCACATCGAAGTGGCGCGCTACGTGAAGCGCGGCTACAAGATCATTTTCATCGGCCACGCGGGGCACGATGAGGTGGTCGGCACGATGGGGCAGGCGCCCGGCGAAACCATTCTGGTCGAGACCGTGGCTGATGCGAAGTCGTTGGAGCTCGATGACGACACGAAGGGCGTGATTCTCACGCAGACCACGCTCAGTCAGGACGACACGCAGGCGATTGTCGACACACTCCGCGTGCGCTTCCCCCAACTCGAGCTGCCGCCTTCCGACGACATCTGCTACGCCACGCAAAACCGCCAGAACGCGGTCAAAGACATCGCCGACCGCATTCAGTTGCTGCTCGTCGTTGGGTCCGCGAACTCGTCGAACTCGCAGCGGCTGACCGAGGTCGCCAAGGCCCGCGGGGTAGCGTCATATCTGATTAACAGTCCGGAAGACATCGACCCCGCCTGGGTCGCGGACGTGCAGACCGTCGGCATCACTTCGGGCGCGAGCGCTCCGGAAGACATTGTGCAGGCCGTCACAGAGCGGTTGGCGTCGCTGGGCGTGGGCACGAGCGAAGAATTCGATGCACCGGACGAAGGCGTCGTCTTCACGCTGCCGAAATTCACCGACCTCACGTCGGCGGGACAGGCGGTTCGCTAGCGGCGCCGCGCTGAAGCTCGCGCCAGCAACTGAACCGCGCCGTTTCGGCGTCGGGGCGCCCACGGTGACCGTCGCCGTCCCACGCGCGGCCGAAGTCGCACCAGCCGGGTATACTCAGCCCAATGTTCGACGCACTCACCGATCGATTCAGCAGCGTTTTCCGGGGCATTAGCGGCAAGGGCCGCATTTCGGAAGACAACGTACGCGGCGCGATGCGCGAGGTGCAGACCGCGCTGCTCGAGGCGGACGTCTCGCTGCCGGTTGCGCGGAAGTTCTGCAATGACTGCGTCGACAAGGCGCTGGGCATGGAGGTGCAGAAAACCCTCAAGCCCGAGCAGCTGATGGTGAAGGTGGTTCACGACGAACTCGTGAACCTGATGGGCCCCGTCGAAACGCACATTCCATTCGTCTCGCAACCGCCCACCATCATCCTCATGGCCGGCCTGCAGGGCTCCGGCAAAACGACGACCTGCGGCAAGCTCGCCCGCTATGCGATGTTGCGCGGCAAGAAGCCCCTGCTCGTCGCCGCCGACCTCAAGCGACCCGCCGCCATCGACCAGCTCGAAGTCATCGGCGGTCAGCTCGGCGTGCCCGTGCACACCGAACGCGACCATCAAAACCCAGTCGTGGTCTGCCGCAACGCCGTCCGCGACGCCCGCAAGCTCGATCGCGACGTGGTGATTCTCGACACCGCCGGCCGCCTCGCCATTGACGACGCCTTGATGACAGAGGTGTCGCAGGTCGCGCGAACGACCAAGCCGCACCAGATCTATCTCGTCCTAGACGCGATGACCGGTCAGGACGCGGTCAACACCGCTAAAGCCTTCGATGAGCGTCTCGAACTCGACGGGGTCATTCTCACCAAGTTCGACAGCGCCACGCGCGGCGGCGCCGCCCTCTCATGTAAGGCGATCACCGGCAAGCCGATCAAGTTCATCGGCGTCGGCGAGAAGCTCGACGCGCTCGAAGAGTTTCATCCGCAGCGCATCGCGGGCCGCATCCTGGGCATGGGCGACGTCGTGTCGCTGGTGGAGAAGGCGCAGGAGAACATCGATCAGGAAGTCGCCGCGAAAACGCAGGAGCGGATGGCCAAGGGCGAGTTCGGGCTGGACGACTTCCTCACCTCGCTCGATCAGATCAACAAGATGGGCTCGATGAAGTCGATCATGAAGATGATTCCCGGCATGGGGTCGGCGCTGAAGGATGTCGAGGTGCCCGAGGAAGAGCTCAAACAACTCCGCGGCATCGTGCACTCGATGACCCCGAAGGAGCGACGCAAGCCGGATCTCATCGAAGCCTCACGGCGGCGACGCATCGCCAAGGGCGCCGGCGTCGAAGCGCAAGACGTCAGCGGCTTGGTCAAGCAGTTCAAGCAGATGCAGCCAATGATGAAGATGATGGCCGGTCAGGGCTTCGGCGGTCGCATGAACGCGATCCGTCAGCTCGGAAACATGGGCGCGATGACCGGCGGCGCGGCGATGCCCAAAATGAAAAAGGGCAGCACCAAGTACAACCCGCGCAAGGGCAAGCAAAAGCGCAAGCGAAAGCCCCGCCGCTAGCGACGTCAGTCGCCTGATCGGTAGAGGACAGCGACGCCCACGCGGCAGAGCACGCCTCCGTTCCCCGGGCGCCTTATGCCCGATAACACCTAACACGTAGCGCCCTGAACGGGGGTTCGTCGCACTGATCCGCGCGGCGCCCCCGCAAGATGCAAAATGCGGGAGCTTCTCGCAGTCGCTCGCGTACCCGGATGTTGTTGAATCCGCACCCCACATTCGCTACATTCCTGAAACTTGCTGAAACAATCCAAAGTGTTTCAGCCACTTCGATCCGTTTGAGGAGTCCTGTCAGTGGGCGTCACGATGCGGGGTATCGCCGATGCGGTCGGTGTTTCACCGGCCACCGTATCGCGCTCGCTCAACAACTCACCCATCGTCAGCCCCGAGATTCGCGAACGCGTCATCGCCGAAGCCCGGCGACGCGGATACGAATTGCCGCGCGGCTCGAGCCGCTCCGGACGCATCGGACTGCTCTATTTCAACGAAACGTCCGGCCCGCAGTTCGGCGGGTACGACGCCGTGATCTGGGCCGGCGTGACCCGGGCCGCAATGGGCCTCAAGTATGAGGTTTGCACGCTCGATCCGCGCGATCGCCGGAATGACGAATCATTCGCGAACTACGCCGCCCGCAAAGGCGTCGATGGGCTCGTGGTGCGCGTCGATGAGCAGACACGCCACGTCTGCTCGATAATCGCCGCCGACGGCGTCCCGCACATCATCATCGCGGATCGCTTCGACGATCAGCGCGTCAACTACGTCTGTTGCGACTCGACACCCAGCAGTCGCGCCGCGATCGAACACCTGTTGCACCTCGGTCACCGACGCATCGCGGTCGGCCACAATCTGGTGCTCGACGCCGACCATTGCGATCGGTTGCGGGCGTACCGCGAAGTGTTGGCCGCCGCCGACATCGCCATCAACCCCGACTGGGTCGTATCGGTGGCGGCGGAGATCGGCGGTGGCGCGGCGGCGCTCAATCGTCTCATGTCGCTGCCCGAGCCCCCGACCGCGGTGTTCTTCACCGACCCCGCGCTCACCGTCGGCGCCCTGCGTCGCGCGCTAGAGGTCGGCATCTGCGTGCCGCAAGAGCTGTCGGTCGTCGGCGTCGATGATGAGCGGCTGCGGAAGATGACGCATCCGGTGTTCACCGCCGTATGTCAAAACGCGGCGGAGCTCGGGCATCAGGCCGGACGCTGGCTCTGCCGACAGTTGCGGCATGGGGCGCAGGGCGACGAAGAACCGGCCCGTTGCCGTCTCGAGATCGAGGCCTTCTTGGAGATCAATCAAACCACCGGTCCACCGCCCAAGGTCGCGGTGCGGGTCACGCCGACCGGCGATCGTCTTCAGGTTCCCAGCGCGTCGCAACCGCCGCGCTAGCGCCGACCCACTTCGCAGGAGTTTCGCGTGCGCACGCAACCGCAACCCCTCCGGCCACGCCGACAACCGTCGGCCTTCACGCTCATCGAGCTGTTGGTTGTGGTCGCGATCATCGCTTTGCTGATCAGCATCTTGTTGCCGTCGCTCTCTCGCGCGCGGAAGCAGGCCTTCCGCGTGCAATGCTCATCGAATCTGCGGCAGCAGATGGCCGGGATCATGCAATACGCGGCCGACCACAATGACGAATTTCCGCTGGCCCGCGTCGATACCGGGGTGTTTGTCTTTCAGACCTACAACGTGCTGTTCCGTGCCGGCTTCTACCAGGATCTGTTGATTCCATACCTCGGCGGTCAGACCCGCGCCGACAACATCTACCTCGACGGCCCCGCGTTTTCAGAAGTGTTTCGCTGCCCCTCGCGCCAGCGTACGCAGTGGAAGGGAAACGACGGCTCGAACGACTATCTCAACGAACCCGACGCGATTCACTATCGCTACAACAACCACATGACCGCGCTGGAATACCTCAACGCTCAGACACTCGACCAGTTCTCTGCCCGCATGCGCAAAATAGAGCGCGTGCTGATTCCCTCCGAAGCCGCGGTCGCGTGGGACTATACCTGGTTCGACTGGGACCCTGAACTGCTCGCACATCAGGGCTCAACGCCCGAGGTCGTTACCGGCTACGCGGATGGCCACGCGGCGGTAATCACCTACGAACAATACGCCGGGCTCGACATGCCCGAGCCCAATCCGCCGGCCACCGCGTTCGCCGAAGAACCGTTGAACCGCTTCATCAGCCACGGTTGGGATGAGCGTGTCTACAAAAATCAAACCGGACCGCAGGACTAGCACCGTCCGCTCCCGCACGCGAGCACGTCAATGCCTGACCAACGCGTCGACACCTTTCGCGCCACATGGCGCCGCACGCTGCTCGTCGGCATGCTGTCGGCCGGTGTAAGCAGCGCCGCAGCCGCGCTACCCAAGCTAACCGTGCAGGGCGCCCGTCTCGTTGATCCAAACGGCGATGCCGTTGTGTTGCGCGGCTGCAACCTCGGCAACTGGTTTCTGCTGGAACCTTGGATGCTCGACCTCGATCAGCAGCGCTACGCCGACCACTTCACGATTGTGGAAACCCTCAAACAGCGTTTCGGCGCCGAGCGTGCGACGGCGCTGCTCAACATCTATCGCGAGCACTGGTTTGGCGAGCGTGAGTTCAACGTTCTGCAGTCATTCGGGTTCAATGTCGTTCGCCTGCCATTCCACTACGACTTGCTGACCGAAGCCAGCGGGCCGCTGCAACTCAAACCCGACAGCGTTCGGTGGTTGGATCGCGCCATCGACCTCGCCGAGGCGGTCGACCTCTACGTGATTCTCGATTTGCACGGCGCGCCCGGCGGCCAAAGCATCGACATGCCTTCCGGCCGCGTCGACCAGAACGAACTATGGACGACGCCGGCCCATCAGCAGCGCACCATCTGGCTTTGGGAGCAACTCGCGCAGCGCTACCGCGACCGCAACGCCGTGGTCGCCTATGACCTGCTCAATGAGCCCTGGGGCGACATGCGCAGCGACATGCGCCAGCCAGTGCTCGACATGTGCGACAAACTCATCACCGCAATTCGCAAGATCGACGAAGACAAGCTCATCTACGTTCCCGGCGTCTTGCAGGGCGTCAGCCACTATGGTCCGCCGGCTGAGCGTGGCTGGACGAACGTCGGCGTCACTGAGCACTTCTATCCCGGGATCCACGGCCCGGGAGAACTGACCCTCGAGACCCACCGTCACTTTCTCAACGCCATACTGCCGCCGCGCGCTGCGCTGATGCAGCGCTGGCGGGCGCCCTACCTCGCCGGCGAGTTCAACGTTGTCGCGGACCTGTGCGCCGCCGACGAAGTCAACTACGCCTACTTCAAGCGATTCGCAGAGTATGAGTGGCAAGCGACGCTGTGGTCAGCACGACGTATCACCAGCGGCGGCATGACCCAATATCGCTGGTCGCTCATGGCCAACGCCGAGCCGTTCGTTCCGCCCGACCCGCACACCGCGACGTATGAAGCACTCGCGACCGCGTTTCGAGAGTTGGGGACGCAGCCGCTGGCGGTCGACACGAAGCTGCAATCGCTGCTCACGGGTGAGCGCCAGGCGTCGCTGCAGCTGCTCGACCCAAAGACGCAGTCCGCCCCAACGCATCCGCAGCTCGCCGATGGCTGGCGCGTGGCCGACGTCGGCGTTGAGGGCCCGCTCGGCGGCGTCACGCAACACGGCGCCACGCTGCGCGTCTGCGGCGTGGGGGGCGACATCTGGTCAGACTTCGACGCCTTTCGGTTCGTGCACCGGCCGGTCACGGGAATGGCGCGCCAAACGGTTTGGATCCCCAACTTTCATGCACTGGAGTTCGCGAAGGCCGGCATCATGCTGCGCGCCGATGAACGCCCAGACTCGCCGCACGCGTTTGTCCACGTGTTCTCCGACGGGCGGGTCGTGGCGGCGTGGCGCGCGGAACGAGGCGGACGGACTAACGAAACGACCATCGCGACGCTCGGCTTTCCGGTCGGTCTCGGTCTCGAACGCACCGACGCCGCCCTATGGCTGCATTACGCCGACTTCACCGGCAACTGGCGCCGCGTGGCGTTCCCTGGCGACGTGAAGCTGCCGGCCGACGCATTGCTCGGCATGGCCGTCAACTCGCGCGATGGGGTCGCCGCGGCTTGCGCGACGTTCGATGGCGTCGCTGAATCCCCGCAGCCGTCGCCAGCGCTTACGGAGGACGAGCGCAACTGGCTGACCAACGGCTCGTTCGAAACGGCGGGCGACGACACGCAGCCGGCGCCGCAGACCTGGCGCGCGTGGGGCGCGGGCCTGGTGCGCGCTGAAGCGGAGACGGCGCCCCAAGGCGACGCGGTCGCGGCTTACCGTCACGAGACGGCGGGCGCGACGCGCGACGTCGGCTGGTATCAGGATGTTGCGCTCGATCGCCGTCAACGCTTCTGCACGTTTAGTATTCTGGCGCGACGTGATTCGGCCTCGAAAGCAGACAGCGACGCCGCGCGTGTTGAACTGCGTCTCGAGATGACCCACCAGGGGCGACAGATCGCAATTGCGAGCCGCACCTACGACGCAGCGCATCTGTCGGCCGATAACTGGGCCCGGCTGCATGTCGCGGGGCTTGCCCCAGCCAGCAACGTCCGGGTATTGCTGGTCGTCTCGCCTGCTGAGGCCGCGCCGCGTGGCGGAGATCTGCTCTTCGACGACGCGCGCTTGACGATCCGCGCTGCACCGCCGTTCTCGGACCCAGCAATTCCACAACCTTCTGGTACAACTCACCAATGTGGTGATGCGGCGCCGCGTTCGGCGTCGAACACGTCTCGAGGAGCGGTCAGGGCTCCTTAAGGTTTCACGATGGTTCCCATTCGGAGGAGAAGAGCCACATGTCTAACTTCACACGTTTCCTGAGCCTATCGGTACTCACGCTGGTGCTCGCGGCTTCATCCGCCAACGCCAACGAGTTGATTCCCAATCCCGGCTTTGGCGACCTCGACAACAACGGCGCGCTCGGCGACGGCTGGGGCAAGTTTGGCGCAGCCGATTTCAACGACTTCTTCGGCGGAAACCCACACGCGAGCTTGTTCTCCGACAACCCCGGAAACTCCGGCGGCGTGTTCCACGTGGGCATCGCCGGCGCTGCTGGCACGCTCTATCAGTTTGATCTGCTCGACGTGCGGCTCGAAGAGAACATCGACGCCGACTTTCTGTTCGGGCTCGAGTTCTTCCAAGGTGACGACAGCACGCAAATCAGCAACGTCAAAGTTCCCATCCCGCTCAACGTGACCGGCGACGGCCTGAGCTTCTCGATGACCGCGACCGCGCCAGCGGGGACCGCGTTCGTGCGGCCGATCATTCAGTTCGACAATGTGCGTTCGACCGCCAGCGGTCAGGAAAATGCGTTCGTATTCAACACGTCGCTGACGATCGTCCCGGAACCCGCGAGCCTGACGTCGCTCGCATTGCTCGGCGTGTTGGCGCTTCGCCGCCGCTAAGCGCCTTTGGTTGTTTCCAACGTCGCGGGCGCCGCTTCGGCCGCGCTCGCGACGTCTCTTCGTGCGTAGCCAACGTCCGCGACTCGCGGCTCATCACCACCCACAGGGCGACATGACATGCAACAACGACGACTGCTCCACACGCTCTGCGCGGCCACCCTGCTCATCGGGGGTGGTGCGGCGTATGGTCAGAATCTGCTAGCCAACCCGAGCTTTGACGACCTCGACAACGACGGCGTCTTCGGTGATGGCTGGGGCGCCTTCGGCGCTGCCGATTTCAACGAGTTCTTCGGCGCGGACAATCCCCACGCCAGCCTCTTCGCCGACACGATCGGCAACAGCGGCGGCGTGTTTCAGGCCGGCATCCCCGCGGCGCCCGGCGACACCTTCATGTTCGACGTGCTCAACACACGCATCGAGGCGTCGTTTGACGGCATGCTCACCTACGGCGTCGAGTTCTACGCCGACGACGACGCGACCAAGCTTGGCGTAAGCACAGCGACCGTCGCGCCCGGCGTCACCGGCGATGGCCTCAGTTTCGCCATCCTCGGGACGGCCCCCGCTCAGACCGCCTTCGTGCGCCCGATCGTGCAGTTCGACGGCGTCCAAACCACCGGCGGAACCGAACGCAACGTCTTCGTGTTCGACGCCCGCCTGATCGCCTATGAAAACGGCCAAAACCTGCTCCGCAACCGTCAACTCGAAGACTTCAACGAAGACGATGCGGTCGGCGATTTCTGGGGAGCGTTCGGCGCCGCCAGCTTTAACGCATTCTTTGGCGCCAACGGTCACGGCAGCTTGTTCGGCGATTTCTTCGAGAACATCGGCGGGATCTTCCAAGTCGGTCTGCCGGGCGTCGACGGCGTCACATACCAGTTCGATCTACTCGACGTACGCATCGAAGCGAACTGGGACGCCGATCTCTACGCCGGATTCGAGTATTACGCGGCCGACGACGCCACCAAGCTCGGCGAGTCGCTCACGCTGCTCGACACCGCCGCACGGCTCGCCAACGGCAGCACCGACGGCAACACCTTCAGCGTGATCGGCACAGCCGTTCCGGGAACCGCGATCGTTCGTCCGATCGTCCGCTTCGACAATGTGAACCCGGTTTACTTCTTCCAGTCACAGGCCAACGCGTTCGTCTTCAACACGTTCATGGGGCTCGCCCCGCTCAACGGCGACGAGCGCATCAAGAACCCCGGCTTTGACGACATCGACGGCGACGGCGGCCTCGGCGACGTCTGGGGTCTGTTCGGAAACGCGGAAGTCAACGAGTTCTTTGGCGCCGGCAACCCCCACGCCAGCTTCTTCGCCGACCTGATCGGCAACAGCGGCGGCTTCTTCCAGCAAAGCATCCTGGGCGAGCCGAGCGCCGCCTACCGATTTGAATTGGTCGATGTCCGCATCGAGCCCAACTTCGACGCCGACTTCTTCTTCGGTCTGGAGTTCTACGAAGGCGACAACGCGACCAAGCTCGGCGAAACCATCGTTCCGATCAACACGGCAGTCAGTGGCGATGGCCTCAGCTTTGTCATGACGGCGACCGCTCCGGCCGGAACCATCTACGTTCGACCGGTGTTTCTGTTCGACAACGTCGGTTCCGACGGCGGGTCCGACCGCAACGCCTTCGTCTTCGCGACGTCGCTCAAGCGGCTGAGCGGCGTGACGGGCGACGCGAACGGCGACGCCACGCTCGACGGCGCCGACGCCTTCGAACTCTACGATTGCTTGAACGGCCCGGGCGTCGTGAGCGCTCCGCAGGACAGCTTCACGCCGTCGCAGTGCGCCGAGTTCTTTGACAGCGATGATGACGGGGACGTTGATCTGGCCGACGCGGCCGACTACGCATTGCTCTTCTAACATTCGTTGTGGTCTAGTCATTCACTCCGGTCGCCGCGACGTAATCTCGTCGCGGCGATTCATGCTTGGGAGTCTGTGCGATGGAGCGCATGCGTCTGTTGTTATTGCTTACCCTGGTATCGACGGTCGGCGGCGCCGCGGCGGCTGAGGGCGTACGGGTCGACGTCTGGCTGACGCGCGGCGACCAGGTGAACTTGCTGGATCAACGTCCGCCGCTCACATTCGTCGCCGGCGGCGGGTCGAACGGAACCAAGGTGGACCTCGACTCTGGCACGCGCTACCAAACGATCGACGGCTTCGGCGCCGCGATGACCGACTCGTCAGCGTGGCTGATCGACAACAAGCTCAGCGCAGCAGCGCGTCAGTCGTTGCTCGCGGATCTCTTCTCGCCGACCGACGGACTCGGGCTGAGCGTCGTCCGCATCCCGATGGGCGCTTCCGACTTCGCGCTGACGCCCTATACCTACAATGATCTGCCGACAGGCCAGACCGACGTCAACCTCGAGCATTTCTCCATCGCGTACGACCTGCCCTACATCATTCCGGCGCTGCAGGCCGCCGCGTCTTGGAATCCGAATCTCAAGATCATTGCTTCGCCGTGGAGCCCACCCGCGTGGATGAAGACGTCGCAGACGCTGTTCGGCGGCAGTTTCAACACCGCGTTCTACGCAACTTACGCGCAGTACTTCGTGCGTTTCATTCAGGGTTATGCAGCGGAAGGCGTCGACATCTACGCCGTCACGCCGCAGAACGAACCGCTGCACAGCTCTTCGGGTCTGCCGTCGATGTCGATGCCGACGTTCATCCAGAGCGCGTTCGTCGGCGACCATCTTGGCCCGGCGCTCGCGGCGGCGAATCTCGACACCAAGATCTTCGTCTACGACCACAACTGGGATGAATGGACCTATCCAGTTGTCGTGCTGAACGATCCCGAGGCCGGACAGTATGCCGCAGGCGCTGCGTTTCACGGCTACGGCGGCGACGTGAGCAACCAGTCGTTGCTGCACGATTTCCACCCCGACAAGGAGATCCACTTCACGGAGATTTCCGGCGGCGGCTGGTCGACCGACTTTGGCTCCAATCTGGTATGGAACTTCCGGAACATCATCATCGGCGCCACGCGCAATTGGGCGCGCTCCGCCGTGTATTGGAACATCGCACTCGACGAGAACAGCGGGCCGTTCATCCCCGGCGGCTGCAGCAATTGCCGCGGTGTGGTCACCATCAGCAACAGCGGGGCGATCACCCGCAATGTCGAGTACTACGTGCTCGCCCACGCATCAAAGTTCGTGAAGCCGGGCGCCCAACGCATCGCTTCTGATTCGTTCGACAACGTGCTCGAGACGGTTGCGTTTCGCAACCCCGACGGTTCGGAAGTGCTCATCGCGCTCAACCCCAGCGGCGGCTCGCGCTGGTTTGACCTGGTGCGCAATGATGCTTCGTTTGCTTACCGTCTCACGGGGCGGTCCGTCGCCACGTTCGTCTGGCAGCCGCCCGCCGTTCCCGGCGATGTGAACAACGACGGCTTCGCGAACGCGACCGACGGCGTGCTGCTGACGAACTGTCTGAGCGGACCTCAGAGCGGCGCCCCGACCCCGCAATGCACGCTTGGCGACCCGGCGCTGGCGGATCAGGATGCGGACGCCGACATCGATCTCGCGGATTTTGCGGGGTTGTCGCTGCTGCTCGCTGAGTGAGGGTGCGTCGCGGATTGTGCTGCGTGACGCGGGCAGGTTGGCTTATCGTACGATGAGACATGGAGAATTTTATGTTTCACGTGAAACACGCCGCCCTCGTGATCGGACTTGCCTGGATGATGTTGATCGCCGCTGGATGTCCGAGCACGTCGTCAGAGACCGACAGCAACCGCCAGTTTCCGCTCGATAGTCTGCCGACCCGCACGGTGACCTATGACGGCGCGCCGATCACGGTCTGGATTGCGGACGATAACGCGACCCGGGCCGAGGGGCTGATGTTCGTGCCCGAAGCGGACCTGGAGGGCGACGTCGGCATGCTGTTCATTTTCGAGCGTGAGCAGGCGTTGAGCTTCTGGATGCGCAACACGCCGACGGCGCTCGATATCGCGTATATCCGAACCGACGGCGAGATCGTGACCATTCACGAGATGCCGCCGTTCACGCTGCAGAGCTTTCCCTCGTTCGAGCCGGCGCGTTTTGCGCTGGAGATGAAGGCCGGTTCATTCGCGCGGCTTGGCATTGTGGAGGGTGGACGGCTCGAGATCCCGGCCGCCGTACTGCAGTAGTCGCGCCTTCCGACCGACCCCCCATTCGTCAGCGACCGGCGCCCGGCGCAACTTCTGCGCCGGCGAAGGCCGGTTGGAACCGGACGCAGGGAGAGCGAGTCGGGCATGCGAACGCAAACACACGTGGCACTTTTTGGCGACGCCCCGCGACTCGCCGACCGGCTCAGCGCCGCCCTGGCGGAGCGCGGCTTTGCGTGGCGGAGCTTTGACCTGACGACGATGCCCGCGAGCACGCCGGCGGATATTGATCTGGCGATGCTGGTGCTCGATCAGCATCACGTGCTCGAGCATCCGGAAGCGGTGGTGAGCCAACTGGAGCATCTGTCGCAGTCACGTACGCCGACGCTGGTGTGGGGGATGCCGGAAAACGCCGGTGCGCCGACGGGAGCGCTGCTCGACTGTGTACCGGCGGATGCAAATCTGGAGGAGGTTTTGGGGCGCCTGACGACGCTGGCGCACTACGCGCCGATGATCCGCCAGATGCAGGCGGAGCTGACGCAATTGCAGCGTCTGGGCGAGCACTTGCACCGGTACTTCGGCGAGATCGACCAGGAGTTGCGGCTGGCGGGACGATTGCAGCGCGACTTTCTGCCGACCAAGTTGCCGCAGGTTCCGCCGCTGTCATTCGCCGCCCTGTATCGGCCGGCGACATGGGTGAGCGGGGACACATACGACGTGTTCCGGATTGACGAGCATCATGTCGGCGTGTTTCTCGCAGACGCGATGGGGCACGGGGTGGCGGCGGGATTGCTGACGATGTTTCTGCGTCAGGCGCTGGTCACGAAACGCATCCAGGGCAAGAACTATCAGATCGTCGGTCCGGCTGAGGCGCTCAACGACTTGCATCAGTGTCTGCTGAAGCAGGGACTGCCGAACTGTCAGTTCGTGACGGCGGCGTATGCGATCATCAATTGTGAGACGTTGATGTTGCGGCTGGCGCGGGCGGGGCACCCTGGACCGCTGCTGCTGGGCAAGAACGGTCACAAGCAGCAGATCGGCGTGCCGAGCGGTCTGCTGGGCATTCCCGAAATTGATCCCGAGGTGAGCGAGGCGCGCGTCAAGCTGACGGCGGGCGACCGGCTGCTGCTTTTCACGGACGGCATCGAAGACGTGTTCTTCCAGGCGGCTCCGGACCCGCAGATCCCGCCGCCGTTCGACCCGGTGCTCGACGAGCTCGCGGCGTACGATGTTCGGACGATGGTTCAGCGACTTGGCGACCACCTGGATCGGCTGGAGGGGTCGCTGCATCCGTCGGACGACATGACGGTTCTGGCGATGGAAGTCGCGGAGTAGGGCGCGCGGTTTCATCTTGCCCCGCGCGTCGGCGTACGGATGCGAAAGCCGTGGGCATGGCGCTCTCTCCGCGGTTCTGACCGATTCGTTCAATTCACCGCAAGAACGATAGAACGATTTCCGATGATGTCACTGGGCGCCCCGCCCGCGTGCGGGTCGCAAGAGATGCGGCTTCGTTCCGGAGGTCTTCTTGTTCAGGCAAGTCAAGTTGCGCACCAAGCTGTTGACGTTGTTCCTCGCCGTGGGGCTGATTCCGTTCCTCACTGTCGCGGCGGTGTTGGTGTGGCGGGCGAGTGGAGCGCTGGAGTCGCAGGTTTATTCGCAGCTCATCAGCATGCGCGACGTGAAGCGGGGGCAGTTGCAACAGTTCTTCGACGAACGCGAAGCGGACATGGGTGTGTTGGTCGAGACGGTGAACACGCTGCGGGACGGGGCGATGTCGAAACTGTCCGCTTTGCGTGACCTCAAGCGGCGGGACGTCGAGCAGTACTTCCAGCTCATGGGCGACCAGACCGCCTCGTTGGCGGAGAATCCACTCGTGATATCGGCGATGCGTGCGCTGCGCGATTCGTTCGCCGTCGTGGCGGCGGACGTAGACACGGCGGCGCTAGCGCGGATGCGGGCCGAGCTTGGTGCGTATTACGAAGATGAGTTCGGACGCGAGTACGCGAAGCGCGTCGGAGACGCGGTGGACACGTCGCGGCTGTTGCCGGGTCTGGCTGACGAAGCGGTGGTGCTGCAGCACGCGTACATTCGGGCGAATCCGCATCCGCTGGGGGAGAAGCACAAGCTGGATGCCGCAGACGGGTTGCAAGCGTATCACGCGGCGCATCGCACGATTCACGGGGTGCTGCGCGACTATCTGGAGCGGTTTGCCTACTACGACATCTTTATTGTCGATGCACAAACGGCGCGGGTGGTGTATTCGGTCTTCAAGGAGATTGATTACGCGACGTCACTGCGTGATGGGCCGCATGCGGCGTCGGGCCTGGCGACCGTTGTCGAGCGCGCGCTGGAACGCGCGGAGCGCGGCGCCGTGTCGTTCGCCGACTACGTAAGCTATACGCCGTCGTATCAGGCGCCGGCGAGCTTTTTTGGGGTTCCGATCTATGACGGTGAGGAACTGCTCGGCGTGCTGGTGACGCAGGTTCCCATCGACCAGGTGAACGCGACGATGACCGCGCGGGCCGGCCTGGGACGCACCGGGGAGACCTATTGCGTTGGACCGGACTTGCTAATGCGCTCCGACGCGCACCTCGACCCGACCCATCGAAGCGTGGAAGCGTCGTTTCGTGATCCTGCGAACGGCATGGTGGACACGGAGGCGTCGCGTGCGGCATTGGCGGGCGAGCACGGCGCCGACATTCTCATCGACTACAACGGCAATCCTGTATTGAGTGCATATGCGCCGGTCGAGATCGGGGACGTTCGTTGGGCATTGATGGCGGAGATCGACGTCGCGGAGGCGTTTTGTCCGCGTGTCGAGGGCGCCAGTCATGACTATTACACCGAGTACACTCGTCGTTACGGCTACTACGACCTGTTTCTCTTGAACCCGGACGGGTATTGCTTCTACAGCGTTGAACGCGAGCGCGACTACGGCACCAACCTGCTTACGGGTCCCTACGCCGACTCCGGGCTTGGCCGACTCGTGCGGCGCACGATCGACGAGCGGACGTACGGCGTCGCCGACTTCGCGCCTTACGCGCCGAGCAACAACGCAGCTGCTGCGTTTGTCGCGCAGCCGATCATGCATGACGGTGAAGTGGAGTTGGTGGTTGCGCTGCAACTCTCGCTCGATGCGATCAATGCGGTGATGCAAACGCGGGCGGGCATGGGTGAGACCGGGGAGACGTATCTGGTTGGCCCGGACCTGCGCATGCGCTCTGATTCTTATCTCGACCCGCAGGGTCATTCGGTGGCGGCTTCATTTGCGGGGACGGTTGAGAAGAACGGTTGCGATACGGAAGCGGCACGCGCCGCGCTCGATGGCGAGACGGATGTGAAGCTTGTGACGGACTACAACGGCAGTCGCGTGTTGAGTGCGTATGCGCCGCTGGAGATCAATGCCGGGCCGACGTGGGCGTTGCTGGCGGAGATCGACGAGCACGAGGCGTTCGCGCCGGTGATCGCGATGGAGCGTTTCATCGCGGTCTCGGGCGTGGTTGGACTGCTGGGCGTCGTCATGGTCGCGCTGGCGACGAGCACTCTGATCTGCAGACCGATTAACTTGGCGGTAGAGGGATTGTCGTCGAGCGTGACCCAACTGAACGACGCAGCGGGGCAGGTCTCGCAGACGGCGCAGTCGGTCGCGGCGGGCGCATCCGAGCAGGCGTCGAGTGTGCAACGCACATCGTCGGCGCTGGTCTCGATAGCCGATCAGAGTAAGCGCAGCGCGAGTGACGCCTCAGCGGCGGATGCCGAGATGCAATCGGCTGGTGAGGTAATCCGCGACGCCGACCAAGCGATGCGCGAAGCCTCGCAAGCGATGAGCGAGATTTCGGAGGCAAGCACACAGATCCAACGGATCATCAAGGTGATTGAAGAGATCGCATTTCAGACGAACTTACTCGCGCTGAACGCCGCGGTTGAAGCGGCCCGCGCCGGTGAGCACGGTCGCGGCTTCGCGGTCGTGGCCGATGAGGTGCGCAATCTGGCGTTGCGAGCTGGTACGGCCGCGGGTGAAACCGGGGCGCTCATTCAACAAACCGTGAGTCGCGTCGACCGCGGCGTTGAGCGGAATCGGTCGGTGGCTCAGAGCTTCGCGCGCATCAGCGAACGGACGCAGCGCGTCGGTGCATTGCTGGCCAACATCACGGCCGGCGGCGCGGCTCAGTCGCAGGGGATCGAAGAGGTGAAGCAGGCGGTTGCGGAGATCGACACGACGGTGCACACGAACGCGGCGTCGGCTGAAGAGTCGGCGGCGGCGGCGGAAGAACTCACGGCGATGGCCGTGTCTTTGCGGGATCAACTGGTGGCGAAACTCGCGGCGATCGTGAACGGTCAGGGGCGACGTTCGTCGACGTCTGAGGCTGAGTTCGGCCGCGGCGCCGGGAGTTAGCGTCGCGTCGCCATGACCGGCAGCGTGACGCCGCGCTGCTCGGGCGGTCCAGCTTCTTCAGCGGATGCGGATGCGATGACGGCGTTGCTGTGTGACGCGGCGACCACGGGCAACTCGTGAGCGGCGGCGTCGCCTTCGACGCTGCGCATGGGGATGCGATTGGTCGGCGGCTGTGAACGACGTTCGATCTTGCGGAGTCGCAGTCGCACGCCCCAGCCGAAGGTGCGCCAGATGGTCAGCAACAGGCCGTGCATGCCGATCCACTGCATGATGGCGTCGGCGAGATAGAGCTTGCTGTTGGGGCGGAACAAGGCGTAGACGAAGCGCAACGGGTTATAGAAGTAGGCGTAAGCGGCAAGGATGTTGAACTGCTTGCGCCAGGGCTTGTCGTGGTTTGACGCGATGACGTAGTTGCCGCCGAGCATGTGCTCTTCGACTTTCTTACCGCCGACGTTGTCGTACGCCATGCCGGAGGTGTAGGTGCCGACGAAGAGCTTGGAGCCGGTGGCGGGGACGAGCATGAGCACCTGCATGCTGCAGGCGCCGCTTTTGCGGAGCAGTCGGATCTGATTGAGGAGTCCGTATGGTTGCTCACCGCGGCTGATGAGGGGCTGCTCGTCGTGATGCATCATCATGGGCATGGGGCAGATGCCGTGCTTGCGCATCAGTTCGAACGACTCGGTGGTTTTGTTGACGCTCTGGCCCTTCTTGACGAGCGTGGCGGTCATGTCTTCGACGCCGAGCCAGAGGGCGCGCACGCCGGCTTTGCGCACATCCGGGAGATGATCGCGGAGTTGCAGCGTGTCGTGCACGGTGACCTCGGTCGCCCAGCGGACGCACTTGCGGATCGGCTTGCCGTCGATTTCGGTGCGGGCGAGGGTCTCGATGATGTCGAGGGTGCGGGTCTTGTTGTTGAAGAAATTGTCGTCGGACCCGAAGAAGTTGCGGATGCCGTAGGTGCGATGGAGTTGGGTGAACTCGTCGGCGATGCGGGCGCCGCTCTTCACGCGATGCTGCCGCTGGTTGTAGGCGGGGATCGGGCAGTAGGGGCAGGCGAACTTGCAGCCGAAGGTGAGCACCAACGAGCTGATCGGGCTGTGGCGGGCCACCTGATTGGCAGGCAGCGCCCTTGGTGCGAGTGTCGTGCCGCGGCTGGGTCCCTCGAGCAGTTGATAGCCGAGGACGGGGTGCGGCAGCTCGTCGAGATCACCCACGAGGCGCTGCACACCGGTGTCGACCAACTCTTCGGCGACGCCGTCGCGCTGACCGACGGGATAGACGAGGCCGGGAATGTCGTCGAGCAGACCGCTGGCGCGGGCGCGGATGAGCGTTTGGCGCAACGGCTCGCGGTTGGCGCGGAGGCCGAGCAAGACTTCGAGCAGACTGAGCAGCACGTATTCTTCGCCGGTGACGGCGACATCGGCGCCCCAGGGGTCGTTGGGGTTGGTTCCGAAGACGTCCCAGGGTTCGTAGATCACCTTGGGACCGCCGGCGATGATCAGCGGGCGATGCGGCGGGTCGATGCGGTTGGCGTCTCGAATGAGCCATTCGCAGGCGGCGCCGTGAAGCTGCATGCTGGAAACGAGGAAGATGTCGGGGACGCGGCCGTCGAGCTGCATGTGGGCGGGGCGGAAGTTGCGGCTCCACTGCTGCTGCACGATGCGGGTCTTTTGGAAACCGGCGTCGACCATGGCCGAGCCGACGGCTCGCACGCCGGCGGGCGCCATTCGCGTCGCGGCGTAGTTGAAGGGGAGCATTTGCGTGCGCCAGTCGAAGGCGCAGGCGACGACGGTGGTCAGGTCGTGTTGCGACGCTGCGCGGCGGAGACGGTCGCGTAGTGACACGAGCGCCCCCGGCGGCAACAGTTCATCTCCGCGTGTCCGACGCGGCAACTCCATAGCGGCAAGCTCCTCGGGTCGTTTCCCGTTAAACGCTGTTTCTGGACGCGTTGCGTCATGTTAGCTGCCGATGCGCACTTGTCACTCCTTTAGGACGGAGTGTCTGAAGCGTCGACGTCGCTCTCGCCGGATTCAGCGTCGGGCGTGTCGGCCTGCTCGCGTCGGGCGCGTTTGAGCGCGGCCTTCTCCGCTTTCTTTTGTTCTCGTTGTCGCTTGATGTTTTCGCGTTCGCGTTTGAGCACGGAGGGTCGTTTGCGCGGCATCGCTGCTCCGGATGGGGCTGAGCTGGGGGGAAGCGGTGACGCGGCAGTGCGTGGGTGCACTGCCGCGTCGAAATCGTGGACGACGCTGACGAGGAGCGGCGGTTAGCGCCGCTGCGGGCCTACCAGCGACCGCGGCCGCCGCGACCTCCGCCGCCGCCACCACCACCGGCGGCGCGGGGACGGGCTTCGTTCACCTTGAGGGCGCGGCCGGCGAAATCGGTTCCG
The DNA here is from genome assembly GCA_964563855.1 of uncultured Planctomycetales bacterium. Classification (GTDB taxonomy): domain Bacteria; phylum Planctomycetota; class Phycisphaerae; order UBA1845; family Fen-1342; genus JAFGRR01. The sequence continues at coordinate 23,898 of CAZLYU010000040.1, forward strand.
TCGAGTGCGTTGACTGCGGCGGCGGCTTCTTCGCTGGTTGACATTTCGACGAATCCGAAGCCTTTGCTCTGGCCGGTTTCGCGATCCATGATGACGTCGGCGCTTTGCACCGAGCCGTGCCCGGCGAACAAGTCGCGCAATTCGGCACTGCTGACGCCGTAACCCAGATTTCCAACGTAGAGTTTGTTGCTCACTTTGAGACTCCTGTTAGCCCGCGTTCCTTGTCTGGTTCCAAATTTCCTGCACTGCTGAGGACGCTCGTCGCTCGTTACGCCGCGCGGTCCTGGAGTCGCGTGGCGACCGGAGGAGGCGTGCGAACGCAGTGGCGACAGCTCGATTCCGAAGGGAAGCGGGGGCGGTCCAGAAGGATGCGGGAAAGGGCTCGAACGGGATTCGGGCGCTCCAATCAAACCCGTGCGACGCTTGCCGCACGACGCGATCGAGTCGCACTCGGATCGGCGGAAACACTCCGCACGCCGGCGACTCCGGTCGCTAGCCAATCTGTCGGATCAATCCAGTTCGGGAGACGGATGCTTGGCGCTGAAGCGGCAAGCGCTCGGGAAGTGGAGCGATCGATCGAGATCGACTGTGGGAGTATACGCGCTCTCGATCGGATCGGCAACGGTGGGGATCCGCGCCCGCGGTGTTCAACAGCTACGTTTCGAGGTCGTCGCGATCTTTGGCGACGGCATCGCGCTCCCACTCGGCGAGGTCTTCAGGGCGGCTTTGGTTCGGGTCGGACGCTTCGTTCAGCCCCATTAGGACCACGCCCACAACAACCATGCCGGTAACGACGACGCCGAGGATGAAGATGATTAGATCGCTCATGCCTTGTCTTTCTTGAAGCTCAGCATCGCGAGGGCCCCTACCGCGAGAATGGTGGGCGCCCAGAGGCCGACAAACTGACCTTCCTGCCGTTGGCCGGTGAACCACAGGTACAGCGACAGAAGGAAGGACAAGCCGGCCGCCGTGAAGATCAGATACTGGGCCATGCGTCGTTTGGCGGTTTGCACGGTGAGGCTCCTGTCGACTGTCGCGACCCTGCTGCGGTGCATGCTTCGTGTTTGGATGTAACCCCAGCCCTTCGGGCGATGCGATCGCGGCGACCCCGAAGTGCTGATTTGCGGTATCGGCGTGCTGACTACGCCCTACCGACAGCCGGATGCTAGCAGCACGCGGTGACAGAACTGTCATGTTGTCGCGTTTACCCGGATCGCCGACGCCCAATGCACGCTCAAGCGGCACGGCACGCCGGTTTGCACATGGGGCTTCAGTCGATTTGAAAGGCGGTGGCAGCGGTATCGCGAATCAGCGGCTGGCGCCGTCCGGCATTACGACCTGCCCTTGGATGTCGCGGCGCGAGCGGACCTGTACGTCGCCGGCGCGGAGGTCGAGCTCGACGGCGTCGGCGAATTCGTTTTGCGATGACATGCCGCTGCGCAGGTTTTCGGTGCGCACGATGGCCTTGCGGTCGGCGGAGGCCAATGCGCGGGCGATTTCGCTGACGCCGTCGTACTCGATGCGATCGGCGTCGATTTGGCGCAACTGCTGTTCGACGCGATCGACCAGCAGCACATCGCCGGTTGCGATCAGGTGCATCAGTTGCAGCGGCGGGCCGGCGGCGGCGCGACGGACGGCGACGGCGGGGTCGTCATCGGCGACGGCGAAGTGGCACTCCAGCCGCTCCGCCGCGAGTTGCGTCATGCGGCTCTCGAGCTGGTCGAGCAGAGCGGGCGACTCGCGCAGCGCGGGCAGCACGGTTTCTGGATTCTGCATCTCTCGGCCGGCGAGATGAACGAACCGGACGCCGCCTTGAAAGAGGGCGTGGTCTTCGCGTCGGTCGTCTCCGGCGCCGATGGCGTAGACGAGACCGTCGTCGGCGCCGATGACGGTCTGGCTGGGGCCGCGCGTCAGCAAGCCGGATGCGGTCGCGTCGCGACTGCGCGGGGCCTGCTCGTTTGGGTCACGCGTGGGCAAGCGGCGGCTGATCATGCCGAGCACGGTCTCGCCGGTCGTCGTGATGAGGTTGCGCGGGATGTCCACTTCGAGCTGTGGCGCGAGCAGCCGCGACTCCATGACGGGGTCGTCGCTGCGCGGGGCGTAGGTGGCGCTGGTGACGCGGGCGGCGGTGGCGGTGAGGCGGTGCGGTTGCTTGGCGTCGCGGGGCAATCCCGTGCCAGACGCTCCGAAGTCGAAGGCGCTGTTGGCGGGCGTCGCGGTTGGCGCGACGCTGGGTCCGGTGTCGGCGCGATCGCGCAGGTGCAGTGTGAGTGTGTCGGCAACGAGCGTCTCGCTGCCGCGAACCGCTTGCACGTCGCCGCGAAAGCGCACGACGTTGTCGTTGGCGCTGACGAGCAGTTCGTCGCGGCTGGAGACGATGACGCGGGTCGGCGGTCCACCGATGCGGCCCAGCAGCGTCTCGCCGGTGACGAAGCTCACCTGAGCTGGTCCGGGGGCGCGCATCGCGCCGTCGCTTGGCGTGACCTCAATCCGCGATGCTTGGAGCGTGTAGGGCGTGAGCAGCGCGGATGCGGGCAGCGCGGCGTCGCCGGTGATGTCGGCCGTGGCGACATTGCCTTCGGCGTCGAAGCGCGCGTCAAGTCGGCGGCCGCTGGCCGCGAGCTGGGCGGCGCGGTCAAACAGCTGAACGCCGCCGTCTGCGATGGCGCTGTGAATGCGCGGGTTGCCGTTGGGATCGGGGGTGAACGTGGCGACGACGCGTGCGCACTGAAACCGCTGTTGCACCGCGGCGAGGGCGGCGTAGGGCTCGCCGAGCGCGATCGCGAAGGCGCCGCGGGCCAGGTCAGCCAAGGCTTCATCGGGCTGATCGGCGACGGTGGTGAGCGATACGTTTCCGGTGGCGATGGCGCGCTCGATGGAGAGGCTCTGCGGAGCGGGCTCGCCTTCGGGCTGGATGGCGCCGCCTTGCTGGGGCTGCTCGGCGTTAGCGGGGCCGGCGGTGGTACGGCTGGCGAAGGTGATGTCGAGGTGATCGGCGGAAAGCCGCTGGGCGCCGTCATGCAACTCCACTTGCCCCGAGACGGATGCCCGGCGAACGGGTGGGAGCTGCTCGGTGAGGAGGTTGTCGGCCGGCGGCGCGTCGCGATCGCTGATCAGTTCGAGTTCGAGCCAGTGCTCACCCGCAAGGGCGAAGGGCTGCGCGCCGCGCTGCTCGAGCGACACGGGCCCGAGCACCTTGACCTGGTTGGCGTTCAAGTCGAGAAACGCCTCGCGCCCCTGCGCGAACACGTCGCGGCCAACGGTGAGGCGGACGTCGCCGCCCGCGCTCGGGCGCAGCCAGATGCGTGACGTTTCGTCGTGCACTTCGAGCTCGCCACACCAGATGCGGTCGTCGCCGCGGAAGAGGCGCACGTCGCCTCGTGCGTGGAGTCGGCGTCGGGGCTGGTCGCCGGGTGTCGCGTCGGTCGGGCGGATCTCGAGCGGGCCGCTCCAGCGCGCCGCGGCGCGCGACATGGCGGTGGGTTGCGTGGCGGGCGGCTCCTCATCGACGTCGTCATTGATTTCGACAGCGGCGGCGAGCGGGGCGGTCGGCTGGGTCGTTGCGGCGGCGGCGTCTTGGGACGGAGCTGGCGCGCCGCCGGCGAGACGGCTGGCGACGCGGGCGGAGCGTTCGCCGGAGACATCGAGCAGCAGCGCGAGCTCGTCGGCGTCGAGCCCGGCGGTCTCGCGAAGTACCTCGCCGACTTCGCGGTATTGCCGCAGTGACACGTCTTCGCGGAGCACGCAGCGATAGGTCGTGCCGCGGCGGTCGGGATTGGAAGCTTGGGCGGGTGCAGCGGGTTCGTCTTCGTTGGCGCCGCTGTGCGGGATCAGCTCATCCGTGCTCAGCAGGATGAGTTCGCCGGGGCCGCCGAGTCGCAAGAGCTCGAGGCGTTCGGCGGCGTCGTTCCAGACCAGTTCGAGGCCGACGCCGGTCAGTTCGTACGCGGGAGAGGCGACGTGCACGGCGTTGGAAGAGCGCAGCAGGCCTGCGTCGGCGTCGAACTCGAGTTCGGCGAGGTTGATGGCGATCTGGGCGTCGGCCTCTTCGGCGGCGACGCCATCGGCTGCGCCGGCTGGGGAAAGCGCGCGTCGATCGAGGACGATGCGGACAGCGCCCCAGAGACGACCGCTGCGCGGCTGTGCGGCGCGCATGTCGAGACCGGCGAGATCGAGTTCGCCGTTGTCGGCGGTGATGGCGAGGGTGCGCTGGGCGCCGAGGCGAACCGCGAGGCCGGGGTTGGTGACAAAGATGCGGTCTTCGGCGTCGGGAGCTTTGCGCCAGTCGCTGAAGCTGATGCGTTGCTTGATGTCGCCGGTGCGATCGTCGTAGATCGCCAAGCTCGAACCGGATCCGGGCTGAAGCGGAACGCCGTTGATGACGAGCGAGCCGTCGGCTCCCGGGGGTGTGTTGGGTCGGGCCGGAGCCTGGGTCGGGGCGTTTTCTGCGAGACCGGCGGGCTGCCCGAGAAAGACGGTGTAGATGTAGAAGCAGACGGCGAGTCCGGCGGTGGTGGCGACCATGAACAGCGCGCTACGCATGAGATCGTCTTTCGCGTGTGGTCAGGCGATTGGCGCAGAATCGCGGTCGAGCGATTGGTCATCGACCAGCGCGTAGCGCCGTAAGACGCTATCCCACTCGCCGGCCTGCTGGAGGAGCAGTTCGACGACCTGGCGAACCGCGCCGTCGCCGCCGTCGCGGTTGGTGATGAATTTGGCGATGGCCTGAACTTCCGGTCGAGCGTTGGCGGTCGCGATGGGCAAGCCGCAGCGGCGCATCGCGGGAACGTCGGGAAAGTCGTCGCCGACCACGGCGGTGTCTGACCACGTCACGCCGAGTTGGTTGAGCACCGCATCGATGTCGGCGAGCTTGTCGCGACTGTCTGTGATGACATGTTGGATGCCGAGCGCCGCGGCTCGGTGCGTGATGCCGCCGCCGCCCTTGCCTGAACAGATGATCACGTGGCCGCCGCTGCTCATGAACATGCGGATGGCGAATCCGTCGTGGACGTGAAAGGCGCGGAGTTCGGCGCCTGACGCAGGGTCGACGAAGAGACGTCCGTCGGTGAGGACGCCGTCGCAATCGAGAACTAGGGTTTGAATGTCATTCATGGATGCAACTGTCGGACGATAAGGTGAAGCCATACCCGGGTGCGGTATGGTACGCGGAAGCGTCGCGTTCGTCTCTTTCGCTGGGAGTCACAGCTTTATGCAATCCGGGTCGGACCTTGAGCCTCGACGAATCCCGCTCGGCGGCTGCTGCGCGACGGTGCTGTCGGCCGGTGCGTTGTCGCTCGACGGGGGCGCGATGTTTGGGATTATCCCGAAGCCGCTGTGGGGCAAGCAGGTGGCGGCGGATGAGCGCAATCGCATTCGGCTGGCGTGCAACAGCGTTTTGCTGGACTTTGACGACGGTCGGCGGATGCTGATTGAGGCGGGGCATGGTGCGAAGTTTGGCGACAAGGAGATCGAGATTTATCAGCTCGATACGCCGGGTTGGGTCGAGCCGTCACTGAAGCGACTGGGAGTTGATGTGGCGAGCATCAGCGACGTGGTCGTGACGCACTTGCACTTTGATCACGCCGGCGGCCTGACGCGGTGGGCTGGGCCGGAAGCTGCACCGCAGCAGACGTTTCCGAGGGCGCGGGTGCACGTTCAACAGCAGGAACTGCACGACGCGCGGGCCAACTTCGGCGTCATGAAAACGACTTATCGCAGCGAGAATCTTGCTCCGCTGGACGAGGCTGATGTGTGGCGAACGGTGGAGGGCGAGCACGAGATCAGCCCGAGTGTGCACGTGCTGCCGCTGCCGGGGCACACGCGCGGTCACCAGGGCGTGGTGGTGCGTGGTAGCGAGCGGACGCTGTGCTTTCCGGGCGACGTGCTGCCGACGGCTGCGCATCTGGGTGACGCTTACAACATGGGCTATGACCTTTTTCCGCTCGACAATCAGACGAGCAAGCGGCAACTGCTGACGCGCGCCGCCGAGGAAGATTGGCTGCTGGTTCTGGGACACGAGGTGACGACGCCGGTCGTGACGGTTCAGGTCGATGGGCGCTGGTTCGGCCTCACGGGCGTCTAGACGTAAGCGCGCCCGTTTTTTCCGGGTCGCATGAGCCGCGATTCTCGTGGATACTCACGCCGACAACCTTCCAGTTAGACGGGTGAAAACGGGACGGAGAGACGAAGCATGCGTACGCGCTTGGTGATGGTGATGTTGGCGGTGGTGGGTGGCGGCGCGTGGCCAATGACGGCGATGGCCGATCAGGCGGCGCGCGGGGTGGTGTTTGAGGATCAGAACCGCAACGGACAGCGCGACGCGGGCGAGCCGGGGCTGGCGAACATGCTCGTGTCGAATGGTGAGCTCATCACCCAGACTGACGCTGATGGACGCTACCGTCTGCCGGTTGACGATGGGACCGTCTTGTTCGTGATCAAGCCGCGCGACTGGATGACGCCGGTCAGCGACCATCAGATTCCGCAATTCCACTACGTTCATCGTCCGGAGGGTTCGCCTGAACTGCGCTACGGCGGGATCGCGCCGACGGGGCCGCTGCCGGACTCGATCGACTTTGCGCTTCACCGCCGCCCCGAGCCGGAGAAGTTCGAGGTCTTGTTCTTCGGCGACACGCAGCCGAGCACGCAGAAGCAGATTGACTACATCGCGCATGACGTCGTGGAAGAGTTGATTGACTATCCGGCTGCGTTTGGCGTGACGCTGGGCGACATCATGAACGACGACTTGTCGCTATTTGAGAGTCTGAACCGCACGATCGCGCACATTGGCGCACCGTGGTACAACGTGTTGGGCAATCACGACATCGACTTTGACGTACAAGAAGACGCCCTGAGCACCGAGACGTTCAAGAACGTGTTCGGTCCGCCGTACTACGCGTTCAACTATGGGCCGGTGCACTTTGTCGTGCTGGACAATGTCGCGTATGAGGGCGAGCAGAATTTCCGACGTTATCACGCGGAGCTTGGTGAGAAGCAGTTGGCGTGGCTGGAGCGTGACTTGGAGACTGTGTCGAAAGACCAGTTGGTGGTGCTGATGTTTCACATTCCGCTGTGGCAGATTCGTGACCTGCAGCAGCTGTTCAATCTGCTCGAGCCGTTTGAGCACAACTTCTCGATCGCCGCGCACTATCACGTGCACCGCACGCACTTTATCGACAGCAACTACGACTTCGGCGAGCGCGGGCCCAAACAGTGGAATCAGAAGCAGCCGCACAACCATCTGGTCGCCGGCACGGTGAGCGGGAGTTGGTGGCGGGGCGTGCCGGACGAGCAGGGCATTCCGCACACGACGATGCGCGACGGTACGCCGAACGGCTACATCATCGCGACGTTTGACGGGAGCCAGTATCGGTGGCGCTACAAGGCGGCGCGGCGTCCGGCTGACTTTCAGATGTTGGCCCACACGCCAGAGGCGGTGTCGCGTGCGGCGTTGGGCGAGACGCCGGTGCAGGTGAACGTGTTCAACGGGTCGGAGAAGACGAAGGTGCGGATGCGGGTGCGCGGGTCGGGAAGCTGGGCGGCGATGGAGCGTGTCGACGCGCCGGATCCGTATTACGTGGCGACGAAGGAGCGTGAGCAGCGGCTGGGCGAGATGCTGCCGGATTGGCCGCGGGCTGAGTTGGGGCCGACGCTGCCAGGCATCGCGAACTCGACGCACATGTGGCGTGCGATGCTGCCAAGCGGGCTGGCGGCGGGGTCGCATCTGATCGAGTTTGAAGCGGAAGATCGCTGGGGGGAAACGCACCGCGGCAAGCGGATATTTCGGGTGACGGAGTAGGTTTAGGCGACAGTGTTGCGGCGTGCGGGAGCCGGCGGCGCGGGTGATCGAGAGCGATGTTGGACAATCGCGTGTTGCAGGCGCACGCTACGGGTTGCGGATGCTTGGAGAGGTGGCAGAGTGGTCGATTGCGCCGGTCTTGAAAACCGGTGACCCGCAAGGGTCCGTGGGTTCGAATCCCACCCTCTCCGATCTCGACTCAGTGGCGGTGTCGTAACTTGCACGCCCTGCGAGATCAGCCACATCAGCTTCGCCGCGTCGTTGCCCGGCATCATCGAGAACGCGAACTCGCCAACCATCTGCGCCATGTTCAGCGTCATGCCGATCTGCGCCGCGACCGCCCCGGCCGCCGCCGCCCGCTCGCCGTTCATGTCCGCGATGCGCGCGTCGATCTCGTCGTCGAAGCTCAGCCCCAGCGGGTCCGACCGCCGCGGGCCGTTGGCGCCCCACGCGTTGTAGAGGTTCACCGCCGGGCTACCAGCCCCCGTCGCCAAAGTGCGCCGCGTGGGGCGGCGCTGCTGGTGGCTTTGCGAGAAGCCGTACCGATGCAGCGATTTCCCGCGCGTCTGACGCAGCTACACAGACGTTTCTCTATGCGCGTCACTGTAGCGTGACGCTAACCCGCGCTCTGCCTACTATGTGCGGCCTACGTACAGGAGCGTCGAGGCACTATCTGTATCGAGCAGCGCGTAGGCTATAACTGGTGTGAATAGATCAGTATAGATTACGCACATCGGCGGCTGCAGCACAACCTTGCGAAGCACTGCACCTACAAGAGTCGAGGGTAGCGACCTTCTGTCCCGAATAAAGCTGTGGTTGTGCACATGCAATCTAACGCGGTCGGGCAAGCCTGACGCGAACTCGTCCGAGACCCACCCGTGTGCTTTTCGCTCACATACCACAATCCCCTGATGCGAACGTAGCACGAGGTGGTCATG
>CAZLYU010000041.1:0-15824 GCA_964563855.1 uncultured Planctomycetales bacterium
CCCCCCCCCCCCCCCCCCCCCCCCCCCCCCCCCCCCCCCCCCCCCCCCACGACCGGGGTTCCAGCCTGGAGTCCCACCGCTTTGGCGGCGGCGGGCGTCACTTCGCCAATGACGTCCAGCGACTCGTGCAACGGGGGAAACAATCTAGGATCGAGTTCCAGCCGATCGAGCACGGTCGCCGACCACTTGCGTTTGCGGACGTCGAGCAACAACGTGCCGGCCGCGTCCGACACTTCACTCGCGCGAACGTCGGTCAGCTTGAGGTTGATGTAGTCCTTGGGCAGCAAAACCGTGCGAACGCGCTTAAACAGTGCTTTGCGGTTGTTGCGCAGCCAGAGAATCTTGGGCGCCGTGTATCCGGTCAGCGCCGGGTTTTGAACCCGCTTGATCAGTTTGGCGCGACCGCCGGCCAGCGTCTCGATCTCGTCGCATTCGCGATGCGTGCGTTGATCGTTCCAGAGCAGCGCATTGCACAGCGGCGTGTCGTGCTGATCGAGAAAGACACTACCGTGCATCTGACCCGCAACGCCAACCGCTCTGACGTCCGACGCGGATCGCTTGCTGCGGCGTAGTACGGCGCGCGTCGCCTTCGCGGCCGAATTCCACCAGTCCTCGGGATTCTGCTCAGACCAGCCAGGCTTGGGAAAGTAGATGGGATGCTCGGCGGTCGCGGCGCCCAGCACCTCGCCGTTGTCGCTCAGCAGCAGCGCTTTCACGCCGCTGGTGCCCACATCGAGTCCCAAGAAACAACCCTGCATGTCGATTCCATCCGCTGACGCCAATGACTCCACACGCCTCGCCGCGCGAGGTTGCAAGCCCGTGTGCGCCCGCGCTGTGTTAGCTGCTCGCCACGGCGCCCGCAAGCGCCTTAGCCAGCATCCGACTTCGCGCCGCGCATGCGGTACGTGTGTTCCGGCCCCGGATACGCACCACTGGCGATGTCGTCGCGCCACCGCTCGGCGGCGGCGGTAATCACTTGGCGTACGTCCGCAAGCTGCGGCACGAAACGCGGCGGCTGGGCGGCGCCGATTCCAATCATGTCGTGGGTGACCACTACATGACCGTCGCAATCGCGCCCCGCGCCGCACCCGATGATCGGCGCGTCGACCGCTGCCGACACCGCCGCCGCGGCTTCCGCCGGCACGGCTTCCAGCAGCAAAATCGCCGCCCCCGCCGTGATCATCGATTGCGCCGACGAAACCAACTGCTCAATCTCGTGCTGCTCACGCGCTTGCACGCGATAGCCGCCGGGCGTCGTCACCGCCTGCGGCCGCAGGCCGAGGTGAGCAATCACCGTCACCCCCGTTTCCGCCGCCGCACGAATCAGCTCCTGCTGATCGTCGTCGACTTCGATCTTCACCGCATCGCAGTCCGACGCCTGTTTGAATCGGCGGGTCGCCACGGCCACGGCGTCGGCCCCGGCGTGGGCGGATTCGTACGGGATGTCGCACGCGAGAAAGACCCGCGGCGCCCCGCGCCGAACTGCACTGCTGATGGTGATCAGAAAGTCGAGCGACGCAGTTTGCGTGTTGTCATGCCCCAACACGACCATCGCCGCCGAATCACCAACGAGCAGCGTGGGGATGCCCGCTTCCTGCAACGTCGCCGCAGTGGGGTAGTCGTAGGCGGTCAGCATGGCGAATTTCCGTACCGTCCGCCGCCATTGCCGGAGATCCTCTAGCGACACGCGCTCACCAGACACGCACACCTCCTTACGCCACAGATACACGGGGGGGTCGCGCTGGTTCCGCGGACCGTCCGAAAGAAAGTCTACCCGCCGCGCCGCGGGACGTGCGGATACAAAAGGCCCGAGACAAAGTCGCGTCAGCCGCCGCACATATCGCAGGTTGAAGGTAGGACACGCGCCAACGCCGCCATCGGGGACGGCGGCGATTTCGTCGTGGGACGACAGCCATGACCACAGAACCCGTTGACGTTTGCATCATCGATGACAATGCGGCCGAGCGCAAGCTGCTCATGCGCCGATTCCTTAGGCTCGGCTACAGTGTGATCGAGGCGGTTGACGGGAACGACGGGCTGCGGGCGGTGCGACAACGCGCCCCGCGCGTTTTGATCTGCGACCTGATGATGCCCGGCATGAGCGGCGTCGATATGCTCCGCGCGCTGCGCGTCGACCCTGATCATGCGGGGGCATACGTCATCATTCTGACGGCGTATGGCTCTCAGCAACGGAAGCGCGAGGCGCTCAACGCAGGCGCGGACGACTATCTGATCAAACCCTACGACATGGACGAGCTCGAAGCGAAAGTGCGCAACGGACTGCGCGTCTGCCGCTTGCAGGAGCATCTGCGACGCGCCGCGCTGACCGACAGTCTCACCGAACTCTGGAATCACTCCCAGTTTCGCGAGCATCTCGCCCGCGAGTTCGCCCGGACGCGTCGCTACGGCGGCGCCGTCTCGTTGATCATGCTAGACATCGACCACTTCAAAGCGATCAACGACACGTATGGCCACGAGGTCGGCAACCGTGTGCTGCAAGCCACCGCCGAGCATTTGCGCAACACCGTGCGCGACAGCGACGTGGTCTCGCGCTACGGCGGCGAAGAGTTCAGTGTGACCTGCCCCCAGACCACGCTCGACGCCGCCACGCACCTTGCCGAACGCGTGCGCAAGACGTTGCCCGATGCAATCTACGCGGCGAAGATCAAAGACCTGTCGGTCACAGCTTCACTGGGTGTGAGTTGCTCGAGCGGCGCCGGCGTCGTCACCCCCGAAGAACTGATCTCCAGCGCCGACCAGGCGATGTACGTCGCAAAACGAAACGGGCGCAACCAGGTGCAACGCTGCGACGCCGCGATCACATCGCTCGACAGCGAAGTCAGCGTCGCGGGTGATGAGCTGGAGCGGTTGCGCAAGCAAGTGGCGCAACTGTCGCTGCAGGCGAAAGAGCTGTGCTTGCAGAGCATCTGGGCGCTCGTGCAGGCGCTCGAGCAGCGTGACGTCTACACCGTGCGGCATTCGCAGAATGTACGGTGGTACGTCAGTCGCCTCGCCAACGCTGCGGGCTGGCCGGAGAACATGCGCACCGCCGTTGACAACGCGGCCACCTTGCACGATCTGGGGAAGATCGGTTTGCCGGACGCCATATTGCAAAAGGCAGGGCCGCTCACGGCGCAGGAGGCCGCACAGCTGCGTCGGGCCCCGTTGCTGACGTGCAAGATTCTTGAACCGTTGCGCGTCTTCGAGACGGAATCGGTCATCATTCGTCACCTGCGCGAGCGCTACGACGGCGCCGGCTTCCCGGAGGGACGAGTCGGACTCGACATACCGCTTGGCTCACGGCTGCTGGCGATTGCCGAAGCGTTTGACGCACTGACGACCGAGCGCGTTTACCGAGCGCCGCGCGACGTCGACGACGCGCTCGCCGCGATCCGTGCCGAGGCCGCGCAGCATTTCGACCCGGCGTTTGTCGAGTTGCTGTCGCGCGTCGTCGAACAGGAGCGCGACGCGTGGGAGGCGCGGGTCAATGAAACCCGAAGCGTGATCGCCGACCTGACCGACGGCCCCACTTTGACAACGGTGGACGAGACGCCGCTGGCGGCGGAGCACGCGCGGTCGCTAGAGGCGCAATGAGATCGCTGGCCGCGCCGGCGGATCAACAAACTCGATCTGCAACAGCGACGAGCGCACGTTCGACAACCCGCCTCCGAGAATCTCGCTCGCGAGAAACAACGGGCCGAAGGCGAGCAGCAACTGCGCACGCAGCGTCGCCTCGACGAAGTCCACCATCGCGTTGATCACCTGCCCGACGATGACGGTCGCGAGGTTGAAGACAAACAGAAACGGCGCCAGAACGAGTGTAAACAGCGGGCTGGTCACCGTGACCGCACCTTGGGCCGCTTGCACCTCCTTGGCGGCCAGATCCGCTTCTGTCGGTGGGTCGAGCTGCAATCCCGTCGCCCGCTCCACCGCCGCCGCCACTTCGGCCGCGGTCTGCTCCAGGTCGATCTCGATCGTCTGCCGCGCAATCTCGTTCGTGGCGGCGTTGTAGAACTCGACCGTTGCGCTGAGCTGCGGCGGAACCGGATCTTCGTACACGATGTGCGTGTACCCGCCGTCGAAGCCTTGCAGATGCACGGGCCATCCGTTCTCAAACGAGAGAAACGCCGTCGCGCCGTTGCGATCCTGCACGACGATGGCGTCCAACTGTTCGAGCGCTCCGCTGGTCGACCCCCTCGCGCCGTACACGAAGATCGCCTCGCCGGTCGGCCCGCGTCCCGCGATGACCAACGGGTCGGCGACGTCACTGTTGATGAATAGGCCAGCGACCACCGCGTTCGGGTCGCTGGGCGCCTCCGCGGACCCGCCGCCGTTGCCGGGAAACACCGTCGCCGGGGCCCCGCTCGATCCATCCAACTCGATGACGCAACCAATTGGCGCCAGCGCCACGGCGTAGCAGCACGCCACACCGACAGCGGCGCGCAGGCGCCGTCGAAACGAACCCGTGAACCGCATCGCACCGGCCTCGCTTTACATGACCACTCGTCCACGCCGCTCGCTCGGCGCGGCGGCGGACTCCTACGATAACCTTTGGAATGCTGTCACGGCTTCTGACGATGTGCTCCCATTGCTTTTCCGCGGCGGCCGCCGAGAATCAGAAGCGACCAAGGAACGCACGGAAAGGCTGGATGGTGAGTCGATGCGCGAGCGTCAGCAATCAGTCGGGTGGGGAGGCGTGAGTCGCGGCAACGCCGGCGCTGGCTGGGGCGGGGTCGGCTTCGTCGCCCCACAGCCCACGCAAGACCTCCATGTCCTGCACACCGAGCCGCTTCTCTCGCCCCGCGCCGTCAAGGCCGAGCTTCCCATGACGGCGGCCGCGAACGCAACCGTGGTCGAAAGCCGCAACGCCATCAAAGCCATTCTGAGCGGCGAGGACCCGCGGCTGCTCGTCATCGTCGGGCCGTGCTCCATTCACGACGAACACGCCGCGCTCGAATACGCCCGGCGTCTCGCGCCGCTCGGCGCCGAACTCGCCGATGTCCTCTACCTCGTCATGCGGGTCTACTTCGAAAAACCCCGCACGACGGTCGGCTGGAAGGGGCTCATCAATGATCCCCACCTCGACGGCTCGTTCGACATGCACACCGGCCTGCAACGGGCGCGCCGCCTCTTGCTGGCCGTCACCGAACTCGGCGTCCCCGCCGCCACCGAAATGCTCGAGCCCATCACGCCGCAGTACATCGCCGACCTCGTGAGTTGGGCGGCGATCGGGGCGCGCACCACGGAGTCGCAGACCCATCGACAACTCGCCAGCGGCCTCTCGATGCCGGTCGGATTTAAGAACGGCACCGACGGCAATCTCAACATCGCGCTCGACGCCATGCAGTCGGCGCGCAACACGCATGGCTTCCTCGGCATCGATGAAGACGGTCGCACCGCTATCGTACGCACCGCCGGAAACCCCTGGGGCCACCTGATCCTTCGGGGCGGCGCCGATGGCCCGAACTACGCAGCCGAGCACGTACGGGCCGCGGTCGAGGCGTTGCAGGGTCGCGGGCTCCCGCAGGCGATCATGGTCGACTGCAGCCACGCGAACAGCGGGAAGAAGTTCGCGAACCAGGCGCGGGTGTGGGAGAGCATCCTCGAACAGCGCGCCGCCAACCGCGACGCCCGTGGCGCAGCGCTGTGCGGCGCCATGCTCGAAAGCAACCTGGTCGAGGGGGCCCAGAAGCTGTGCGGCGACCCCGCCAACCTCTGCTATGGGCAGTCGATCACCGATGAGTGCGTCGGGTGGGACGAAACGACCGTTATCCTGCGGTCGGCGCAGCGTTCCGCTTTCAACAAGTGACCGGCCGAAGCCGCGTTACTTTTCGGCCGCCGCCCGCTGCTCCGCGGTCAGCAATCGCGTGAGGCGCTGCTTGAGCGCGTCAAAGAGTCGCTCGAGCTGCTGCGACTCCTGCTGCTCGTAACGACGAATGAGCGTTTGTGTCTGTTCGCGATTGGTATCCGTCTCTCGCTCCCGCAGCGACTCAATTTGCGGCCCAAATCGACCGGAGACCGCATCGCCGCGCTGCTTCATCGCCGTGTAGATCCGCCAGGCGGTTGCGCTTTGATCATCATTCAACTGGTGCTGCTTGATGAAGTTTTCCGTGTACTGGGCCCACTCGTCGGGTTTGCCGGGCGCCCGCTGCACATTGCGGGCGTTCGCCCGCGCGTCTTGCGCAGCCGCCTGGCGGGCCTGTCGCGCTGTCGCCCTGGCCGTCGGCTGCTGACGGTTGGTGCGCGTCGGGGTCGCGCGCGGCGTGGGACGCGCGGCTTGTGCAGGCGTCGGCGCCCGCGCCGCGACGTTGTTCGTTGCTTGCCCAGGCTGCCCCATGTTGGCGGCCACTTGTGCCGCCTCGTCCGTTTCGATCGCGAGACTCTGAATCGGGTCGTCTTGCATGCCCCAGTCTGACGGCGACCACTCGCCCCGCGCCCAACGCTGACTCTCGGCGATCATCTCCTGCTGTCGCGCCTGGGTGATCTTCAAGTCTTGTTCCAGCAACACGCGCTGCTCGGGTTCGAGCTTCTCCATCAACTCACGCGACGCCGTCGCCAATCGCCGCTGGCCGTCCTGCATCACCGGCTGCGCCATCTTCGTCCAGCGGGCCACCTGCTCTTTGGTAAACGGTTCGCCCATCGCACGCGTCTGAATCGCCTCCATCGCATAGCCGAGAATGCGCCCGGAGTGCTCCCGAAACATGTCGTTGCTCTCGCGAATCACGAGCTGCTGCAAGTGTGCCGCTTGTTCATCATCCAGGCTGTAACGCTCGCTAATCATCCCCACCATCGCGTTCAGCCGATCCTGCGCTTGCCACGGCGGAATCGCGCCCACCTCCTGCATCATCTGCAGCGAGAATTGATCAGTATCGGTGTCCCAGCCCCGCTGCTCGTAGATGTTCGTCGTTGCGTCGGCGATGTAGCCGTACTGCTCCTCCCACGGCCCCAGTGAACGCATCCCGTTCATGAGCCCAGTAATCCGCTGGAAGAAATTCGCCCCACCCGCCTCTTCCGCTACTCGCTCCTCTTCCGCATACGGGTCCCGATCATCATGCTCACGATCGAAACGACGATCGCGATCCTGCCCCGCCGCAAGACCCACGCCCCACACCATCACGACCACCAGCCCCAGCACGCGCAGATGAGCTATCTTCATGACATTCCTTCATCGCGGCCGATTCAACGCGCCAGCCAAGACGCACCGGCGTCTGGCGAGTACCCTGAGATTGTACCCCCGAAGCAGCGTTCGGCGGCGCCCCCACGACCCTGGAGAGACCAAATGGCCAGCGTACGAGCAATGGTGTTACGCGCCGCGGGCGTCAATTGCGATGTCGAAACCGCCCACGCCTGGCGACTCGCCGGCGCCGAAGCCGAGCCCGTCCACGTCCGCCGATGCATCGAAAACCCCAAACTGCTCAACGACTTCCAAATCATCACGTTCCCCGGCGGATTCAGTTACGGCGACGACATTTCCGCCGGACGAATCCTCGCCGACCAGATCAGCCGCAACCTCGCCGAGCCGCTGCACTCTTTCGTCGACCAAGGCGGCTTGGTGCTGGGCGTGTGCAACGGCTTTCAGGTGCTTGTCAAATGCGGCTTGCTGCCGTTCAGCACGCCCGGCGATTGGCGCGACGTCAGCATCGTCGCCAGCGACCCCCCAGGATATGTCGACCGCTGGGTGTGGCTGCGGGCTGCGGACTCGCCCTGCGTCTTCCTCGAACCCGGCGACATGCTCGAACTGCCGATGGCCCACGGCGAAGGCCGCGTCGTGCTGCGCGATGCCGAGGTCGGGCGGCGTGTCGCGCAAGATCGGCATATCGCATTGCGATACGTCATCCCGCCCGACGACGCCCCCACGGTCCACGCCAACCACAACCCCAACGGCTCGGAACTCGACATCGCCGGACTGTGCGATGCCTCCGGCCGCGTCTTCGGACTGATGCCCCACCCGGAACGCTTCCTCCACGCCACCAATCACCCAGCCTGGACGACCCGCGGCGACGCCCACCGGCCCGGCGACGGCCAGCGCATCTTCGACCGCGCCGTGGCGGCCCTGCGCTAAAGCCTACGCCGGGCTCGGCAAAGGCCCCGAACCGGAGCCGCCATCTTCGACAGGTCGCGCCACCGGCGGACGCTCCTCGCGGGCGCCGCGCTCGGCATCGATCAGGTCGGCCACGGTCGGCCGGTCGATCGATTCACCCGCGATGAGCTTGCGCACTTCGTCGCCATCGAGCGTCTCATACTTCAGCAACGCTTCGCCGATCGCTCTCAACGCCGTCTCGTTCTCGCTGAGAATTCGTCGCGCGTCGGCGTAGGCCTCGTCGACGATGTGCTTGATCTCGGCGTCGATCACTTCCTGCGTCGCTTCGGAGAAGTCTTTGCCGGAAAGATCCATCCACTGGCGACGCTGATCTTCGCCGAGGAAGATGAAGCCGAGCTTGTCGCTCATGCCCCACTCGGTCACCATCTGCCGCGCGATCGCCGTCACCTGCCGAATGTCGCTACTGGCGCCCGAGTTCATGTCTTGGCCGAGAATCTCCTCAGCCAACCGACCGCCGCACGCAACGCGCATCATCGCTTCGAGATAGGAGCGGTTGTGCGTCATGCGATCTTGTTCGGGCAGTGAGAACGTCGCGCCGCCGTAAGGACCACGCGGAATGATGCTGACCTTGTGCAGCGGGTCGGCGTCTTTGACGAGGCATTGCACGAGTGCGTGCCCCGCTTCGTGATAAGCCGTCAGCTCGCGGTCGCGCTCTTCAACGAATCGGCTGCGCCGCGCACGGCCCCAACGCACCTTGTCGCGCGCTTCTTCGAGATCGTCGAGTTCGATCGCTTCTTTGCCCGCGAGCGTCGCGAGCAGCGCCGATTCGTTGATGATCGCCGCCAGATCAGCCCCGCTGAACATCGACGTGCCCCGCGCGATGCGGTGCATCTTCGGATCGATCGGCGGTGCAATCTTCACCTTGCGGGCGTGCACCCGCAGAATTTCAAAGCGGCCCTTCACATCGGGCAGCGGGACCTGCACCTGACGGTCAAATCGGCCCGGGCGAATAAGCGCGGGGTCGAGCACGTCCGACCGGTTCGTCGCCGCAATCACGATGACCTGATCGTTGCTGTCGAAGCCGTCCATCTCGACGAGGATCGCTTTCAGCGTCTGCTCTCGCTCGTCGTTACCTCCGCCGCTATAGCCCACGCCGCGCCTTCGGCCGACGGCGTCAATCTCGTCGAGGAAGATGATGCAGGGCGAGTTTTCCTTCGCCTGACGGAAGAGATCGCGCACCCGCGACGCGCCCACGCCGACAAACATTTCGACAAAGTCGGACCCGCTGATCGAGAAAAACGGAACGTCGGCCTCGCCGGCGATGGCTTTCGCCAGCATCGTCTTACCGCAGCCCGGTTCACCGATCAGCAACACGCCGCGCGGAATGCGTCCACCGAGCTTCTGAAACCGCTTCGGGTTCTTGAGGAACTCGACGAGTTCGTACACTTCGTCTTTCGCTTCTTCGATTCCGGCGACATCCGCGAAGGTCACGTTGGTGTGCTCGCGGGTCATCATGCGGTGTCGGCTGCGGCCGAAGTTGCCGAGCATGCCCGCGCCGCCCCCGCTCTGCCGCAATTGGCGAAACAGGAAGTACCAGATCACGCCGAAGATCAACAACCACGGCAGCATCGTGATCAGCACCGTGGTGAGAAGGTTGTTCTCCGGCTCATACTCATAGACCGGCGTTGCGTGACCGCCGCGTTCGGAGGTCTCTTCGATGCGCTTGCTCAGTTCGCCGAAGTCGTCGACGCGATAGTTGACGACGAACTTCTTGGTCTCGCTGTCTTTGGGGCGCTCTTTGAAGTTGCCGGTGATCGTGGTGTCGTGTGCGACCAGGCTCTCGATCTGACCGTTTTCAACCGCGCGCCAAAACTCGGGAACACCGATTTCCTTGGCGTTGTTCATGCTGCGGTTCAGCATGACCAGCAGCAGGACCGCGATCGCGATGACCAGCAGCCAACTGAAAGCGCCGCGGCTCATACGCACCGGCGGCTTGCCATTCGGGCCCCCACCGCCGCCGGACGTCGGGCGTTGCTGTTTTGGATCTTGTTCGTTTTGCGCCATGCTCTACCTTTTCGACGAACGACTGTCGGCCAGCGCAAGGCGCTCACCTACCACTGATCATACATGGCAGCGACGATCCGTTCCGCGAGACGGACCACAACCTTTTGCAGGGCGTACGGCTCATCCTCGCCCGTTGCTGCAATGTAATCCACCACCTCGAGCTGCACCGGCCGGTCGATCAGCAACTCGCCGGTGCGCAGGTCGCGCCACCGAACTTGCACCGCCAGCGTCAGTTGCGTCTCGCGCGGCTGACGCGACAGCGGCTCGGGCGCGAACGCTTCCTGCCGCACTTCCAGGATGCGCCCGCTAAGAACGCTGTCGGCCAGGTCTTTCTCTGCAAGGCGGTACGGGGTTTGCGCGTTGATCTGCTGTTTCAGCGCTTTCGTCAGCGCGAACTCGATGTCGCGCCGAAACTCGCGGGTTTCGAAGGTTTCAACATGCACCGTGCGAACGCCGCCGCGAAACGCTGTGTTCGACGAATAGCCGCAGCCGGCCAGACAGACCAACATCAGGGTGGGTGCGACGCGTAACGCAGCCGTCATCGTCCAGGCTCCGATGGTTCCGCCAACACCCCCATCTCTCTCAGTCGCGCGCGAGCCGTATCCGCCGCGAGGGTCTGCGGCCAGCGCGCGACGATGCGCCGGAAGTAGAAGCGACCCGCCGTCGTATAGTTCGCACGCAGGTACCACTCCGCCACCGCCAGCGCCTTCTCCGCCCGCTGTTCGACAATCGTGTCCAGCCAGTCATCGACGTTTTCACGCTCGGCGTATTGCGGATAAACGTCGCGCACCGCGTCATACAACTCCGCCGCATCGATCAGCGCTTGATCGTCAAACCGGTCGCCGGGATAGGCGGCGTACGCGGCCTGTGCCGCACGCAGCATCGCCGCCCGGTGATAGCGCCCGTTCGGATATTCGCGCACCAGAAAGCTGTACGCGTCGCGAGCGCGGTCGTAGTCGCCAGATTCGTACAGGTAATCGGCCTTGAGGCGTAGCGCGAGTTCACCGAGCGCGGTTCCCGGGACGCGCGACCAGGCGCGATCGAGGATGCGCACGCCATCGTCATACGCGGGCAGTCGCAGGAACCCCCAGAGGATCCGCGGCTCACCCGACAGGAATGCGAGCGCCGTGTCGATGGAGCGCTCGATCGCGCTGTAAAACAACTCGCCGGCCGTGTTGTCCGCGACGATGTCAAACTGTTCAGCCGCCTTCCAGTAGTCCGCGAGCGCAAAGTACGCTTCTCCGAGGAGGAATCTCGCTCGGAACTGCGCATCGTCGAGCGGGTTCGCTTTGATCCAATCCGCGAGCAGTTTTCGCGCGTCGTCAGCCTCACCGGCCGCGAGCAGCCGCCGGGCCTCGTCAAAGACGCCGCTGCGGTCGGTGGGCGTTTTTGCCGTCCACTCGGTCGTGTTCGGGTCCAGCACCTCGCGCTGCCGAAACTGCAGCGGCTGCGCGACGCCCGACGCCGCCGCCCCAAAGGCCGCGAGGATCAACAGTAACGGTTGGATGCCGCGGCCGAGACGCAGTTGCATATCCGGCAGTATAGCGCCGCTGCGCGGGCGCTCAACGCGGCGGGCGCTGTTTGTCGGCAAACGTCTGACCGGATCGCGACAACTCGCGACAGTCGCCCGCCAATCTCGCGCCGCTGGCGGCGAAACCCCAGATATACTGGCGGCCTGCGAAGCCTCGCAGATCACGTTGAACACCTCAGGGCGACCGGCCAATCCGGTCGAACGGCACGCTTGGGAGAACTGCCATGCACTTTCGACACCTACGACGCCTCGCGTTGGCGGGTTTGCTCTTGGCCGGCGCCGCGGCGCCAGCGGTCGCGAACGATTCGATCCTTCGGCTGGTGATCCGCGGCCCGGTCGTCGAAGCCCCGACCGACGGCGGCGAACTCGCTGTGCTGTTTGGTGAAGACCCGGTCCGCACCTTGCGCGACTGGACCGAGACGATCGAAACCGCCGCCGGCCGAGACGACATTCGCGGCATGGCGCTGATCATCGAAGAACCCCTGATGTCGCTTGCGCAGCTCGAAGAGATTCGCGCCGCGATGCAGACTTTCCGCGACACCGGCAAGCGCATCGACGCCTACCTCGATGTCGCCAGCAACCTGTCGTACGCGCTCGCGGCCTCGGCGGATCACATCACCATCGCTGAGCACAGCATACTCGACATTCACGGCCTGGCCGCTTCCCTCTCGTTCTACAAACCAATGCTCGACAACATCGGCGTCTCCGCTGACCTCATGGCCATGGGCGACTACAAAACCGCCGTCGAGCCGTGGACGCGGTCGGAGCCGAGCGCGGCGAATCGCGAGATGGTGAACTGGTTGCTCGACAGCCTCTACGACCGCTGGATCGCGATCATCGCCGAGGGGCGCGATCTCTCCCCCGCTCAGGTCAAGCAAGCCGTCAATCAGGCGCCGCTCGGCGTACAGCAAGCCCTCGAACTCGGCCTGGTGGACGCGGTCGGCGGCTTCACGTCATTCAAGAATCAGCTCTACGCGCGGTACGGCGAAGACGTGAAGGTCGTGAAGCGCATCACCGAGTCGAACATGCCCGAACTCGACACCAGCAACCCGTTCGGCTTCTTCCAGTTCTTCCAAGACATGATGGACCGCGAAGATGACGAAACCGATGACGGCGTTGGCCTGATCTACGTCGACGGCCCGATCGTCATGGGAACCAGCGAAGTGGACATGTTCGGCAGCAGCGCCTCAGCCGGCAGCTCCACCATTCGCAAGGCCCTGCTCGATACGCTCGAGGACGACGAGATCAAAGCGGTCGTGCTGCGCGTCAACTCGCCCGGCGGCTCGGCGCTCGCCAGCGACATCATGTGGAACGCGGCCATGCAGGTGCGCGAGCGCAAACCGCTGATCGTCAGCATGGGCGGTGTCGCCGGCAGCGGCGGGTACTACGTCGCCGCCCCGGGTGAAGTCATCTTCGCCGACAAGTCGACCCTCACCGGCTCGATCGGCGTGCTCGGCGGAAAGCTCGTGTGGAAGGAGCTCTGGGAAGAGCACATCGGCGTGAACACAGTGACCATCGCGCGCGGCGCCAACGCCACCCTGTTCAACCCGAACGAGCCGTTCACCGAAGAGGGTCGCGAACATATGCGCGACATGCTCGAGAAGATCTACTCGCAGTTCAAAGAACGTGTGCGCGCCGGCCGTGGTGATCGTCTCACCAAGCAACTCGACGACATCGCCGGCGGGCGGGTCTACACCGGCGAGCAAGCCCTCGAGCTTGGCTTGGTCGATCGAATCGGGACGCTCGATGACGCCATCGACTTCGCCGCGCGGCGCGCCGGTCTGGAAGGCGATCCCGAGATTTATGTACTCCCGAGACCGCTCGACTTGTCGGATGTGCTCGCCGCGCTGTTCGACAAAGACACCGAGGACGAGTTCGAAATCGCCGCTTCGCTGAGCAGCACACCCCAACTCCGAGGATTGATTCAACTCGTCCGGCGCACATTTGGCGCCGCGACGCAACACATGTCGATCGATCTCAAGCACCTCGAAATTCTGCACCGCGAACGATTCGGCTGTTTCATGCCGCTGCATGTGAACGTCCGTTAGGCGCCATTCGCGCGCCGATTTCGGACGATGCCCGTCGATCACCCCTCGCGCCGACCCACTGGGTCGGCGTTTTCATGCGCGATTGGCGACATCGCGGGCAGAATATCGGCCATCCTTGTTCCCGTTTCAGCGTTCAAGGTCGCCGACCACATGCCGATGCCTCCGCTAAGCGCCAGTGCGGCGCCCAGTGCGGCTTTGCGGAAGGTCCATGACAGACCTGTTGGTATATCAGTCCGAGCTCGCTTCGGAACGCGTCCTCATAACGGGCGGCGGCGCCGACGTTGTCGCTTCCGTCACGGCTTCCGCACCAGCCACCGCCGATGTGCTGACGGCGGCGGACGTTCCGACCGCGTTGCGTCAGCTATACGCCAAATCGCCTGAGGTCATTGTCTACGTCGCCCAAGCCGACGACGAACAACCGACCCACGCAATTCACGCGCTCCGCCATGCGCCGGGGGCCGACAACGTGGGGCTGCTTGTGCTCCACACGGCGACCCACGCAGAGCAGGTCGATCTGTTCAACGCCGCCGGCGCCGATTTGGTCTTGCCGGTCGATGCTGATCAGTCGCTGTTGCGCTCTGCGTTGCAAGCGGCGCGCAAACTGTGCGCAACCCGTTGCGAGCTCCGCGAGGCCGCCGACCAGCGGGGTCGGTTGACCCACACGCTGATGACGTTCGTCGAGTACAGCATCGCAATCAGCGATTCTGTCTGCGTCGATGCGATTCTCGAGCAGACCCTTTACGCGTCGCTCAGCGCCACGCAGTGCCGTTTCGCCGCCGTCCTGCTGCGCACGGAGACGCCGGACGAGATGGTCGTCGCCCGCACGATCGGACGCGAACTCGGGCCAATCGGCGCCCGGCGACGCGAAGCCGATCTCATCGCAGCCATGCGGCAGACCGCTCCGAGCACCACGACCTCGGTGAGCCGCGACGGTGTTCCGCGACACGCGGCGCTCGTGCCGCTGTTCACCGCCGAGGGCCGCGGCTGCCGCGAAAACTACGGAGTGCTGCACGTTTCCGGCAGCGTCGCTGTACGCGAGTTTGATGACCTCGATCTTCAGGTCCTTGAATTGATCGCCTCGCGAGCCGTTACCGCCGTTCGCCGCAGCTTGTCGCGTTTCTGGGCGGAACGGGCGCGCGACGCGCTCGTCAAGTCCCTCGTCGAACTTACGGAAGCCCGCGACGACAACACCGGCGCTCACATCGACCGCGTCACCGCGAACGCGCTCATGCTGGCGCGCTGCCTGGCGCGCCGCGAAGAATTTCAAGACGTCATCGACGACGAGTTCCTGGAAGCCTTACGACGCGCGACCCCGCTCCACGATGTGGGCAAGATCGCAGTCCCCGACGCCGTCATGCTCAAACCCGGCAGCCTGACCCCCGAAGAGCGCAGCATCATCCAAACCCACACCGTCGTCGGAGGCGACGCACTGCGGTCCGCACACGCGGATCTGCCACAATCTGCTTCGCTGCGCATGGCCGAAGACATCGCACGCTTCCACCACGAGTGGTTCAACGGCGAGGGCTATCCCACCGGGCGATCGAGCGCCGAGATTCCGCTCGCCGCGCGGATCGTCGCGGTGGCCGACGTCTATGACGCGTTGCGCAGCGCCCGCCCCTACAAGCCGGGCATCGACCACGAAACCGCCTTCCGCCTGATTACGGAACGCCGCGGCACGCAGTTTGATCCCATGGTGGTCGACGCATTTGTGCAGCTACAAGAAGACTTTCGGCGCTGCTTCGACGTTCCCGGCGCTCACCGCGCGATTGTGAGCGGACCGCTCTCCCCACGCACCTCAACGCTAGCGCCCGACCTCGGCCTCAACACGCTGGCCGCCGCCTTTCGCGGCGAGTAGCGCAGCACACGTCGGAAGCACAAGCAGCCGCCATTTCCGGTACCGATCGAAACAGCCGGCAAGATGACCGGCGAATTCTTGCTCAGCGAGGCGGGTCTCGCGCTCGGCCGTCAGGCGCGGATGCCTGACGCTGCCGCATGCGAGGCGACACTCGTCGCGTAAGAAGTGCCTGTCAGAAATCGCCCCGGTCGGGGGGGGGGCGGGGGGCCGCCCCCCCCCGCCGGGGGGGGGAGGGGAGGTAGTTGGAAAAGCCGGGGACGACGCAAAAGACGAACGAGTAGGTGT
>CAZLYU010000041.1:15834-32022 GCA_964563855.1 uncultured Planctomycetales bacterium
GGCTCGTCGTGACCGGACGGCTCGTCGGCGAACTCGCCCGCCCCACCGAGCCGGTGTGCGAAGGGAAGCTAGTTGCAAACGCCGGAGACGACGCAATCGACGAACGAGTCGATGTCGCCGGCGTTCACGACGCCGCTGCCGTCCGTGTCAGCGGCCAGCAGCGAAACGCCCGGAACGCACTCGCTCTGACTGACGACCGCTTCCACGAAGCAGTCGATGTCGCCAGCGTTCACCAGCCCGTCGCCATTTACATCGCCGAGAATGAACGCCGGGCCGCCCTCGAACAACCGCAGGTCGAGCCGAATCGGCTTGGTCAGGTCGATGATCGGCTGCGGCGTGTTCGTCGCGGCGCCCGTCGTCAACCGGATCCAGCGGATGTTGGTGGTGTCGAGGAAGAACCAGGCGAACTCGGCCGACTGACCCGGGTTGCCATTCGCGTCAGTGACGCCGGCGCCGCCGACGTTGATCGCGAGGTTCTGATCGGTCGTGCCCGAGAAGGTGGGCTCCTGGAAGAGCACCTCATCGCCGGGCGCGAACGCCTCGAAGTCGGCCAGCACGACGTCGCTGTTCGCCGGGCCGGCGCCCACGTTGACGACATTGTCGATCAACAAGCGATACACGCCGCTGCTGCGATCGACCGCGTTCGGATCAACCGCGATCGCCACATGCTCGAGCGTGCCGCGGGTCTCGGTGATGACGCCATCACCAACGAAATCGCCGATCGGATCGACCGTCGGGTCGAACGTCAGCGTGACCCAGTCGCCGCCCATAAGCGACTTGCCGACCGGAGCCTGACCAGCCGGCGGAGTCGCCGCGCCGACCCACTCGATCTCACCGGTCGAGCCGCCCGGCGTACCCAGCGTGCCAGTGTCGCCGGTCTCGCGAATACCGATCGCGATGAACAGCGGACCGTTGCCCTGACCAACCTCGAGCACACCCGAGTCGCCGCTCTCCAGACCAACGGTCTGTCGGGCCGTGATCGACTGCTGCGCAACGAGCGGCGTGACCGGAACCGCGACCTCGGTCGCACCATTCGGATCCACCTGCCCGATCTGAACGTTGTCGGCGAACACCGTGACCAGCGTCGCGTCCGGCAGGATGTCGGCCACCGTAACGGTCGTATCGCCATCCAGCACCGGCGCGACCAGCGAGGGCGCGGCCGGCGGCAACGCAGCCAGCAACAGCATGTCGAACCGGATCGGCTTGGTCAGATCGATCGTCGGGTTCGGAACGCTCGTGGCGTTGAACGTCGTCATGCGAACCCAGCGACGAACCGACGTATCGCGGAAGTAGAGGTTGAAGTTCTCCGAGTTGCCCGGATTGCCTTCATCCGCCGTCACCACCGACGTCTGCGTTACATCGAGGTTCAGGTTGCCGCTCGTGCTGCCCGAGAAGCCCGGCGTGCGGAACATGGCGTCCGAGCCCACCGCGAAGCTGTCGAAGTCGGCGATCACGACATCACTGCCGCCATTGCCGGCTCCGACGTTGACCACGTTATCGATGTAGATCTGGTACTCGCCCAAGCTGCGATTGGGCTCGTTCGGATCAACGATGATCGCGATGTGCTCGAGCGTACCCTTGTTGTTGGTGGCCGACAGCACGCCGTCACCACCGGCGAAGGAAAGCACTGGATCAATTGCAGGATCAAACGTCAGCGTCTGCCAGGCCGCGCTTGGCGCGACAATCGTCGTACCAACCGGCCCCGCCGCGCTCACGCCGAGCCACTCGATCGAGCCGCTCGTACCGCCGTCAGCGCCAATCGCAGCACTGGTGCCGGTCTCGCGGATACCGATCGCGACTTCAATCGTTCCGTTGCGACGGCCAACTTCCTCGGCCGCCGAAAACGCGCTCTCACCAGCACTATTCGAAGCCGTCGCAGTCAGCGTGTCGAGCGCTACGAGCGGCGTGACCGGAACCGCGATCGTCGCGGCGCCAGCGGGATCGATCGAGCCGATGAGCACATCGTTCGCATACACCGACACCAGCGTCGCCTGCGAGCTGATGTCTTCCAGCGTCACCGTCGTGTCGCCGTCCTCGACCGGAACCACGATCGACGGGGCGGCCGGCGGCGTACCGACCACGACCGCCGCCGAAGGCAGACCCTCCACGTTGTTCACCACCTGCGTCGCCCGCAAGACGGTGTTGGCCGCCAGCGCGGGCACGTTGACCACCGCGTTCTCGGTCGAGACCGCCTGGCTGGTCAGGAAGACCCCGTCGGCGTAGACACGCACTTCTGAAACCGTCGCAAACTCCGACACGAGCAGACCGCTCACGTCGATTTGCGTCGCGCCGGTCGCGATCGGCGAAAAGACAGTCGGGGCAACCGGCTGCGCCGCGGCGCGCGGATACGCCGGATCGCTCTCAACACCGCCTACGGTCTGACGAACCGAGACCGAGTCGCCTTCCATCAGCGCAACGCCGCTCACCAGCAGCAGGCCGTTGGGATCGGGCACGAGGGCCGCACCCGACGGCGTGCCGTTGATCAGCAGTTGCAGCGACGTCGCGTTCGGATCATGGCTCACCCGAAAGTCGCTCTGTTCACCGACGATCGGCGTTTCGATGACCGGGAGCGTCACGCCCGGCGACACCGGAAGCTCACGCGTGACAAAGTGGAACCGGAAGGTCGCGCCGTTGTCGGGAATGAGCTCCGACGTGCCGCAACCGCCCACCCGCTGCAGAATGCCAAACTGCTGGAACGGCGTCGTGTCGCTGTACTGCCACACCAAGCGATGGCTGTTGCCGCCGATGTAAGCGCCTTCCGACGCAATCTCAGTCGTGATCACCGGCACGTTGCTCTGACCGCGAATCGACGGCAGGCGGTTCACGCCGTCTTCAAATTCGAGGATCGTCGTGATGACTTCCCCGTTGTCGTCCAGCAACTGCACCGAGTCGATCAGCACTTCCCACGGGCCGCCGGCGAAGTTCGGATCCGGGCTCTGCACCTGCGTGAACCAGAAGCTATCGAACGTCCAGAAGCCGGTCGGCGACGGGTCGAGTTCGCCGTTGCCGCCGAGGCTGGGTTGCACGAAAGCGGGATCGTTGAGCGGGATGTCGAGCGTCTGCCAAACGGCGCCATTGAGCACCAACGGCTGACCGATCGGCGCGAAGCTGCCCTGTCGGTCAAGGGCGCCAACCAGCTCCCACGGCAACGCCGGAGCGCAACTGCCGTTGCCGTCTTCATCGACCAGCGTCGCAAACAGATACTGGGGCGGCGACGCAACCACCACCACGCCGACCGATTCCGCGCTCACCGCGCCTGTCTGACCGTTGCGCTGCGTGGCCGTGTAGACGTCGCCGGGAACGGCGCCCGATGCGAGGGTGAACGTCACCGAGGGTGCGGGGAGGCCCGTCGTGATCGTGTCGATGACGGCGCCGTTGCGGAACAAGCGTACGCGGTCGACACCCGGAAGCAGCCCTTCGACCACCACCTGCGTGTCGCCGCCGATGATCGGACCGACGACGATCGGCGCCGCGACCGGATCAGCCACCGGCGCTTCGAACTGCAGTTCGTCAATGCCGAACTCGATCAACTGCGCGGGGTCGCCGGTGTCATTGAGAATCGCGAGGCTCTCCAGCGTGCCGCGATTGTTCGGCGCGTTCAGCACGCCGTCGCCCGCTTCGGTGAAGGCGGCGATGCCGCCCACCGGCGTTCCGCCATCGAGGCTGATGGTGCCGGTCGCAAGGTCAAACTCCACATCCGTCGTGCCAAAGAACGACGGCGGGATGATGGCGGCGGGAACCGGCCGACGAACACCCCGCGGATCGATCGTGTAACCAAAACGCACTTCATCGTCGCCAGCGGGAACCGTGTCGAGCACCCCGTTCGGGCCGGGGAGGATGACGGCCGCACCGTTGGGCTGGCCAGACACGTCGGTCGTCACGGGGAAGACCTGCACGTCGTCGCCGGCGGCGGTGGTGTCAACGATGAAGTCGGCGCCGGCGATGATGCCGTTGGGCGTGGTGTCCACACCGACCCATTCGATCGCGCCGCTGGTTCCGCCGTCAAAGAGCTGGGGAACATCGACGCCGGTCTCGCGAACGCCAAGCACCAGACCGAAGTTGCCGTCAAAGAGTTCGCTGACGTTGTTGATCGTGAAGCGCACCTTGCCCTGCGTGTGCAACGCCGGATTGGGTCGCCGCGGAGCGTTGAACGTGGTCAATCGCACCCACGCGTTGGGATCAGCGGGGTCCGCCCAACTGAAGACGACCCGCAACGACGCGGCGCCCTCGGTCTGCAGCCCCTCCTCAACGGACGTCTCATTGACGCCGGTGATGTAGAAATCGTTCGGGTCCCGTGTGTCCGCGGGATCGAGGAACATCTCCTGTGTCCCGATGTTGTCGTTGAATCCGACAAACTCGGAAAGGAACTGAGCATGGCTCGTTCCCGCGCCAAGCGCGGCGACCGAAACCAGCAGGGTCGCAAACCAACGGGTTGTCATCGTGAAGAACTCCTTCCTTGACGGACGTGCATGTCAGACTGCCGCGCTGCCGAACCGCGATCCCCACGCAAAAAAAGAGCCCCACGACGCTGGTAGAGCGGGGTGGAGCACCGTGGGCGTTTCGCAATTTCAATCGGCAACGCAAACATGGGATACGCAACTTTGCAATCGAGAGCGCAGTCGTGGCGCGTTTGGTCAGAAGCGCCGCTTCAATCGCGCCGCCAACCACATGCGCCGAGACTCCACCTTCCCTTCCGATTCCCAGCAGGCGGTGCAATTTGCGAGTCACCGCCTTCGCAAGTATAACCAGAGCCACAACAATGCCCAGCGCTGGCGCCAACCCAAAACGCCTTTTTTGTAGCATGTTTACACGCCTCGCGTTATCAGACACCGCCGCAAACAAACCGAGTAGCTCATGAGCGATTTCCAGCATCTGCCGCGCCTCAACGAGCCCTACGCTCTCCCAGAGACGGCGGCGACGCAGTTCCAACGCGATGGACACATTCGCCTCCAACAGCTCGCCACTGCCGACGAGGTCGGCGCGTTTCTCCCGCACATCGAAGCAATCGTCCGCGGGAGCGGCAAAGGCGACACCCCCCTCGACCAGCGCGACGCCTATCACCAGGCGTTTCTGCAAGTCGCGAATCTGTGGGAGCTTGACGACGCCGTCGCGATCTTCGTCAAAGCCAAACGCTTCGCACAGGTCGCCGCGCAGCTCCTCGGCGTTCCCCGCGTGCGCCTCTATCACGACCAGGCGTTGTTCAAGGAGCCTGGCGGAGGCGTGACCTTTTGGCATCAGGACCAGTATTACTGGCCGATCGACACGACCAACACCGTGACCATGTGGATGCCCCTCGTCGACGTCCCCGTCGAGATGGGCGTGCTGTCGTTCGCCACCCGCTCGCATGAAAACGGCCCCCTCGTTCCCAAGCACATTTCCGAAGATTCCGACCGCGAACTCCGCGCAGCGATCGAGGAGCGCGGCTACGCGATCGCCAAGCAGCCGCTCCAGGCCGGCGACGCAACCTTCCATTTCGGCTGGACCGCGCACGCCGCGGGCCCCAACAAAACCGACCGGATGCGGGGCGTCATGACCGTCATTTACGTGGCCGACGGGGCGCGGGTCGGAGAATTGAGCAACGAACACCGACCCGCCGACTTGGAGCGGTGGATGCCCGGCCTGAAGCCCGGCGACCTGATCGACTCGCCGCTGAACCCCCTGCTCTAGCGGGGCTGCACCAGCCGTCCCCGCGGCCGTCAATCTAGATTCTGCAAATTACTCACCCGCCGGGTGCTTGGCGAAACGAGCCAGCGCGATATACTACGTGGCTCGGAGCGGCCCCGCCGGGTGGCCGCACGCCCTCAACGGTGTGACTGACGCAGGAAGCTGCATGCCCACGATCAATCAGTTGGTCCGACGTCCGCGGCGTCCCGTCGTCGCCAAAAGCAAAGTGCGCGATCTCGATCGTTGCCCCTCGCGCCGCGGCGTGTGTCTGCTCGTCAAGACTCAGACCCCGAAGAAGCCCAACTCGGCGCTGCGCAAGGTTGCTCGTGTGCGACTGACCAATGGCCGCGAAGTGACGGCGTACATCGGCGGGATCGACCATAACCTGCAGGAGCACTCCATCGTGCTCGTGCGCGGCGGTCGCGTCCGCGATCTACCCGGCGTGCGATACCACATCGTCCGCGGGGCCCTCGACACCTCCGGCGTCACCAACGACAAGGAAGGCAAGCCCCGCAATCGCGGCCGCAGCAAGTACGGTGTGAAACGCAAGAAGTAACCCGGCTCGCTAGCCGTTTACGGAGAGATCATCGTCCATGGCGTACAAACGCTTCACCGCCTCCGCCAAGCAGCTCGCACCAGACAGCAAGCACAACAGCATTCTGGCAGCGAAGTTCATCAACTGCCTCATGCTCGACGGCAAAAAATCAGTCGCGACGCGCGTGTTCTACGACGCACTCGAGATCGTGCGCAAACGCGTCCAAGACGTGCCGCCGATCGAGGTCTTTGAAACGGCCCTCGAGAACGTGAAGCCCGCGGTTGAGGTGCGGTCCCGTCGCGTCGGCGGCGCCAACTATCAGGTGCCCATGCAGGTCAACCCGAAACGCCGCCAGTCGCTCGCCATCCGCTGGGTTCTCGCGGCCACCCGCGGCCGCGGTGGTAAGCCCATGTCGCAGCGACTCGCCGAAGAGTTCGTCGCCGCCTTTAACCGCGAAGGAACCGCAATCCAGACGCGCGAAAACGTGCATCGCATGGCGGACGCGAACAAGGCGTTCTCGCACTTTGCATTCGGCCGTCGCTAAGCGTTCGAGCCACCGCTCAGACATCACGCCACGCGCGTTACACCGATTGCGGCGTAACGCGCGTGTTAGTTTGTAGCGCTACGATTCAGATCGAAGGCGCCCATTCGCGCCGAAGCCCGAAACGCATGGAGGTGAACCCAATGCACACAACACATCAATCGTCGCTCCTGGCGATCACGCTCGTCGCCGCGCTGTTCTCGACCGGCTGCCCATTCGACGCCGACGAGATCGAAGACATCCTCGACGAACTCGACGACATCGAGTTCGTGATTGATCGCGAAGTCGAAGTCCTGCAACGTGACGTCTTCGTCGATCCGCAGCCGCTGCGCGACCGCGGCGACACGATCATCATCAACAACAACGTAACGGTGATCAACGACGTCCGCGAAGACATCATCATTGAAGAACTGCCCGACCTCGTTCTGCTCGGCTTCGAAAACAACACGATCGACGACGCCTTCTATGTCTACCGCGTCGATGGCGTGCGACAGTCAATCTTCGTCTTCTCCGGCGAGACACTGCTGCTCGAGTATCCCTGCCCGTTCGAAGTCGAGCTGGTCTCGGAAGAGTACTTCGACCCCTTCACCGGCGTTTCCGTCGCTGAGTTCGACACGTTTGCGATCTTCGAGGAGCCCTTCGATTATCAGTGTGGAGACGCACTGATCATCTCGTTCTTCTCAGACGGTGTCGACTTCGAAGCGACGCCCCTGGAACTGCTCAACTGAGCGCCGCCCTGCAACCCGACGGCGGTTCAGGGCGCCGACTGCTTCGTCGAGAATCGAGCCGACTCCAACGCTTCACGCGGCGCCCGAACCTGCGGCGCATTCGCCGCCACCCGCGCGTACAGCCACGGCGGCATCCAACGTGCCGCCCGCGCGATCAGCGTCGTTTGCCACGGGAAATAAACTTCCGCCCGGCGCCGCTCGATCGCCCGCGCCGCCTTTGCCGCTGCAGCCTCCGCAGTCATCACAAACCGCAACACGCGCTTGTCATGCCCCGCGATGAACGGCGTGTCGACGAAGCCGGGACACACCGTTGTCACCGAGACATTCTGCGTGTGCAGGTCAACGCGCAAGCTCTGCATCAAGGTAATCAGCGCCGACTTGCTCGCTGAGTACGCCCCCACCTCGGGTAGCCCCAACATGCCCGCGATACTCGCCACCGCCGCCAACGCACCGCTCCGACGGTGAATCATGCCCGGCAAAACGGCGTCAAACACATTCGCGGCGCCCTGCACATTCACCGCAAAGACAGCCGCCACGTCAGCCGCAGAAAGTCGATGGCCTGGGGTGTAGCGATGCGTGCCCGCGTTGGCGATGCATACATCGGCGCGGCCCAACGCCTGTTCCAAACTCCGCACCGCGTCGGCGACCGCATCGCGATCGGTCACATCAGCACGCGCGATCGCAGCAGTCGCGCCGTTGCGCTGCAACTGCTCAGCAACCTCCCGCAGCCGCTGCTCATTGCGCGCCAGCAACCCCACCCGCGCGCCGCGGCTCGCAACATGTTGTGCCAACGCGGCGCCGATGCCCGAACTCGCGCCGGTGATAATCACGCACCGATCTAGCCAGAACCTGCGATTCACCACGGCCGACATGCTAGACGGCTGACGCCCGCCGCTCAACGCGAACCAGAAGCCGATCCTGCCGACCGCCTTGCCAAAGCCTCATGTTAGCATTATGTTTGGTGTCGTCATCGGGCCGGAACGGAGGCGAAGACGCCGTGCAAGTCGATGCGTTTTTGGCAAAACTGCAAAGCGAGCGCGACTATCGCGACCAACTGCGAGCCGTCCGAACGCTGCCCGCCAGAACACCCAGCTTTCGCACGCCTCAGCGAGCGCTCGATCCACGCCTGGCGTCGCTGCTCGCCACCAGCGGCGTGCAGCAGCTCTATTCGCATCAGGCGGATGTGCTCGACGCGCTGCACGCCGGTGAAGACGTCGTCATCGCCACCGGCACGGCGTCGGGCAAGAGCCTCTGCTATCAGTTGCCGATCATTCAAGCACTGCTCGACGGCCCCACCACCCGCGCGCTCTATCTCGCCCCCGCCAAAGCGCTCGCGCAGGATCAACTCGCTAACCTCGAACACCTCATCGCCATCAGCGGCCTGTCGGATGTCGCCAAAGCCGCCTGCTATGACGGCGACACGCCGCAACATCGCCGCGCCGCCTTTCGACGCACCGCCAACATCTTGCTCTCGAATCCCGACATGCTGCACGTCGGCGTCTTGCCGTATCACGGCAAGTGGGCGGGCTACCTCTCCCGCCTCCGCTATCTCGTGCTCGACGAGATTCACGACTACCGCGGAATCTTCGGCAGCCATGTAGCGGTCGTGCTCTGGCGGCTGCTGCGCGTCTGCGCACACTACGGCGCGAGACCGCAAATCATCTGCTGCTCCGCAACGCTCGGCAATCCGCGCGAGCTCGCCGAAGCGCTGACCCAGCGCCCGATGCGCGTCGTCGATCAAGACGCCTCGCCACGCGGCGCCAAGCACATCGCGCTCTGGAACCCGCCAAAGCTCGACGGGGCGGCGGTCGGCCGGCGCAGCAGCAACGTCGAGGCCACGCACCTCACGCAGCGCTTGCTTGAAGCCGGGGCGGGCGTCATCACCTTTACCAAGGCGCGCGTCGTCGCCGAGCTGATTTACAAGTTCACCCGCGAAGCACTGCACAAGCGGCGCCCCGAACTCGCCGCCCGGCTCAAACCCTACCGCGGCGGATACCTGCCCAACGAACGCCGCGAGATCGAGCAAGGGCTGTTCAGTGGACGCGTACGCGCGGTCTGCACGACCAACGCGCTCGAGCTCGGGATCGACGTCGGTTCGCTCGACGCCGCCGTCATCGTCGGCTTCCCGCGGACCTTCTGCAGCCTGTGGCAGCAAATCGGGCGCGCCGGGCGACGCCACGACGAGTCGCTCGCGATCTTCGTCGCCTATGACGACCCGATCGATCAATACCTGATGCGCCGCGCCGAGTTCATCTTCGATCAGCCGCTCGAGCACGCGGTCATCGATCCGCACAACCCGCACATTCTCGCGAAACAACTCGCCTGCGCCGCATTCGAACTGCCGCTCGACGAAGACAGCCTCGGCGGCGATCTCGCTACGGGCGTCCTCCAGGCGCTCAGCGAAGCAGGCGTGCTGCGCAAGGTCGCGGAACGCTTCTTTTACGCTCAATCCGACACACCGGCGGCGCGGGTCGACCTGCGCACCATCAGCGACGCCAACTTCTCGATCCACGACATCACCGCCGGGCGCAACGAAGTGATCGGTCAGGTCGATTCGATCTCCGCGCCAGAGCTGGTCTATCCCGAAGCGATCTACCTGCATCAGGCGGAGAGCTACATGGTCCGCGAGCTCGACCCGGTCACGCGCATCGCCCGTGTCGAGCGATTCGAAAGCAACTACTACACCCAGCCCGTGCTCGCCGACAGTTGCTCCATCGTGCAGGAACGCGAGCACGCCGACGCCTGGGGCGGCGATCGGCGCTTCGGCGATCTGCGCGTTCGGTGGGAGACCGTCGCGTTCCGCAAGTTCAAGTACTACACACAAGAGCTGATCGGCCAGACCAAGCTCAACCTCTGGCCGCAAGAGATCAACACCCGCGGCTGCTGGCTGCAGCCACCCGCCGCCGCGCTCGACGCCGTCGCCGCGTCCGGAGAGAAGGCGGCCGAAGCACTCAGCGCGGTGCGCAACCTGCTGGTCGTCGTGCTGCCCCCGCTCGCGATGTGCGATCGCTACGACATCGGCGGCATTGTCGATCACGCGCAACTCGGGCGGGCGACCATCTTTCTCTACGACCGCTACGAAGGCGGCCTCGGCTATGCCCGCTGCGGCTTCGACCACTATGACGACCTGCTCGACCAAGCCTGGCGACTGGTAAGCGGTTGCGACTGCGACGACGGCTGCCCGGCCTGCGTCGGACCGCCGAACCTGCGCATCGCGATCCACCACGACCCCGACGTCTCGCGCGGCTACGAGATCCCCAGCAAGTCTGCAGGGCTCACGCTGCTGAACACGTGGCGCGGGCTGTGCGATCGACCGAGCGCTACGTCGAGCCTCGACGAGCACAACGACTCGCTAGCTTCAGCCCGCGCGGCCGCTTCAGTGGGCAACTCAAGATGACTTGCATCCCGAGTTCATTGCCTGGGCGCGGCTTTTCGCTACCCTGCAATATCGCGTTTTGCCTTCGCATCGCGGGAGCCCGCAATGGACGTCAAAATCATCAAGGCCCTCTGGGGACACACCGAGCACACCACCGACGACGCCGATCTGCACAAGATCAAAGAAGCCGGTTTCGACGGCGTCGAGTGGGGGCCGCCGAACATGCCGCCGGAGCGCTGGAAGGACCTGCGCGCCAAGCACGGGCTGACCTACGTGGCTCAGGTATTCGCGCTCGATCCGGCCGAGTTTCGCGCTCAGGTCGAGGCGGTGCTGCCGTACGAGCCGCTGCTAATCGAGGCGCACGACGGTCGCGACAAGATGACCTTCGACGAAGGTTGCGCGTATTGGCGCGAGGTGTTGAAGTTTGAGAAGGATCTGCCGGTGCCGGTCGCGCACGAGACGCACCGCTTCCGGCTGTTCTACGCACCGTGGTCGACCGCACAGTACCTCAACGAGTTCCCCGATCTAAAAATCTGCGCCGATTTCAGCCACTGGTGCTGCGTTTGTGAAAGCCTGCTCAAAGACATGGAGGATTGGGTGACGCTCGCGTGCGAGCGGGCCATCCACATTCACGGGCGCGTCGGCTTTGAAGAAGGGCCGCAGGTGCCCGATCCGCGCGCCCCCGAGTATCGCCACCACCTCGAACGCCACGAGGAATGGTGGGATCGCATCTACGAGCTCCGCAAGAAAGACTTTGCCGAAACGCTCACGTTCAATCCCGAATTCGGCCCTCCGGCATATATGTGGCGTCAGCCGTACACCCAGATGCCGCTGGCCAACTTGTGGGATATCGGCCTCTGGATGCTGCAACGCACGCGGTCGCGCTGGGAGCGCTAGTTGCCCGGACGCGAAGGCCCACCGCCGCCCGTCACCGGCCTGCTCGAGACGGCGCTCTACGTCGCCGACCTCGAGCGCTCACGCGATTTCTACGCCGACTTGTTCGGCTTCCGCATCGAGGTCGACAGCCCGCGCGTCTGCGCGTTTCAGGTGGCCGACCGTCAGCTGCTGCTGCTGTTTCCGCACCAGGTCGAACTGGCGGACTACACCATCGACGGCGAGCAACGCGGCCGCATTCCCGGTCATCACGGCGCCGGTAACCTCCACTTCGCGTTCGCGATCGACGCGACCGAGCTCGCAGCGTGGGAAAACCGACTCACGCAGCGCGCCATCGCGATCGAAGAACGCGTTGCGTGGAAGCGCGGCGGCACGAGCATCTACTTTCGCGACCCCGACGGCCACGTGGTCGAGTTGGCCACGCCCGGCTTGTGGTCGTTCTATTGACCCGCCAACGCATGGCGCGCGTCGTTCATCCGAGTAGATTGCGCCGATGCGATTCACGGAAACGCAACCGCTGCGACTCGTGATGCTCATCTCGGGCAGCGGATCAACACTCGCCAACATCATCGCGCACATCGACGACAAACGCCTGCAACGCGTGCGCCTCGTCGGCGTGATCAGCTCACGCGAGACAGTGCCCGGCGTCGAGATCGCCCGCCGCAGCGATCTGCCCTGCGAGATCGTCCGCCTGCGCGACTTCACCGACGCGAACGCGTTCTCCGCGGCGCTCACCGCGGCATGCGACGCCTTCGCCCCGGATTTGGTGGCCATGGGCGGCTTCTTGCGCCACTGGGGCCTGCCCGACGCCTACGCCAATCGCGTGATCAACGTACATCCCTCGCTGCTCCCCAAATTCGGAGGCCGCGGCATGTTTGGATTACACGTGCACGCCGCGGTATTGGCGGCGGGCGAGCGCGAGTCCGGCTGCTCGGTGCATGTGGTCGACGGCGAGTACGACCACGGACGCGTCGTTGCGCAGCAGCGCGTCCCGGTGTTGCCCGATGACACGCCCGAGACGCTCGCCACGCGCGTCCAAGCGGCCGAGCGCCAGCTCTACCCTACGGTCATTCAGCGCGTGGCGGACGAAGGCGTGGCGTGGCTGCAGCACTAGCGCACCGCGAGCACCCTGGCTATAGCGCAACCTGAATGGTCTGCCCTGAGCTGTATCGCCATGCGTCCGCGCAGATCGCGTGAATCGCTTTCGCGAGCGCTTCGGGCGGCAACACCTGATCCGCCGGCAAGTCGGGAGCGACACCGCGCAACATTTCCGTCTCGGTCGCGCCTGGTGCGATCGCGAACACGCGCACGCCATGCTCCTGCCCGGTCTTGGCGGTCGCTTTCGTGAACAGATTGACCCACGCCTTACACGCCCCGTAGACGGCGAACCCGCCGAACGGGTCGAAGCTCGCGCGTGACGACACATTCACGATCACGCCACGCGACGCCTTCAGCACGCCCCACGCGGCCCGCGTCATGAAGAAAACGCCGTCGACGTTCACGCTCACGCAGGTGCGATAGTCCTCATCCGACATCGCGTCGACCAGCGCCACCGGCGCGAAGCCGGCGTTGTTGACGAGCACATCGACGCGACCGAGTTCGTCCGTCGCGGTTGCAATCACCCGACGACAATCGTCAGCGGAAGTCACGTCGGCGGTGACCGCGACGCACCGCCGATCCAGCGCCCGCACCTCGGCGGCGGTCTGCTCGAGCGCATCCGCACGCCGAGCCGTGATGACCACGTCATAGCCGCTGCGCGCAAACTGCAGCGCGGCGGCGCGTCCAATCCCGCGACTGCCCCCAGTGATCACGACGACGGAGTCTGGCATGACTTCTCCTCAGCGATGATCGCGAGATCGAACTCGCGCCTACGGTTGGCTCCCGCGACCATGCCCCAGCGTGGCCGCAGCAATTCGATCCGCTCCCCGACGCCGGTCGGCCGCCGCGGACCGGCGATAATCCGCCCGTGCTTGTATTTCATCACCCGCGGCGCCGGGTGGAACAGACAGCGACAAGTCACCGACGTTTCTATGAAGCGTAGTTCAAACACCGAAGCCATCGAGACTTCAAATCGATCCGCGGCGTCGACCCGCAACCGCTCGACGCGGCGATCGCTGTACCAGTCGCGGTGCGGAAGATAGAGCGCCGCACGCAGCATTCCGATGATCGGGGAGCCGTGACTCACCGCCACGGCGCAGCGTTCCGCGCCTGACAACCAGCGACGCAACCAACGCTCCTGGCGCACGTTCACCTGATAGAGCCCGTCGGTCTGGCTCCACTCCTGCAGATCCGGATCAACACGCAGCGCAGCGCGGCAAGCCGCCTGCAAGTGTGCGGCGGTTTGTCGCGTGCGTTGATAGGGTGAGACGTGGATGGTCTGTGGTTCGTAGGCCGCGACGATGCGGGCCGCCTGCCGCGCCTGATCATGGCCGATGGCGGACAAATAGGGTCCGGGCGGCACGTCGCCGCGCTTGCCCGCGCGATAGTCGGGCAAACCGTGACGAACGAGCAGCAGCCGCCGCTCGTCGCGCGACTCAGACATCGCCGCCGCCCTGCGACGCAGACTCGCCGGGCGGGTGCAGCAGCGAGACCACCAATTCCTTCACATGCTCGACGTGCTGCATGGCGGACTGCATGTCGCGCGTCGGTCGGGTGGTTTGCTCAGACTGTCGGCAGTAGGCGACGTGTGTGCCCAAAACGATCGCGAGATCCGACAGCAAATCGAGCGCTGCCGCCAGTCGACCGCGCTCGATGCCATACTTGAACTCCAGCTCGTCGAGCAGCGCCGCGCGCTCGCGAAAAACGCTCATCCAGCACCTCCTGTTCCATGGAGGAGCGTAGTGGCAATCGGCGTTCGCGCGTCAACCGCCACGCGATCGCGGCGCAAGAAATCACCGGCGGCGCTGCACGCTAACCCAGACAAGGCCGAGCATCGCGATCGACGTCATGCCCGGCTCGGGGACGCGCGTCAGCGACACGTCGTCGAGAAACGTCCCCAGCCCGTCGGAGCGGCTCCAGTCAGCGAACGCGATGCGCGTCGTGGGCTCGGAAGCCTCTATCAGGAAGGTGTGATACTCCCAATCGGTGTTGCTCAGCCCCAAGCCGCTGGCGGTCAGGTGCGCGAGCAGCACGCCTTCCCAATGCACGGCGAGTTGATTGTCAGCGACGCCCGGGCGCGGTGAGAACGCGAAGGTGAGCCAATACGACGCGCCGGGCTCGGTCGCGACGTCCTGGAACACGGCTGACGACGCGACGTCGTTGCTCGCCGTGCCGCCGGGGCCGTCCTCGTCGCCGTCGAGCTCGAGGTACTGCTCGCCTTCAGCCGCCAGCCAGCCGTTCACGCCGGCCTGGAGTTCGATGTTTGGTCCGCGGGCCAGCGCCCAGCCGGGAATCAGCCCGAACGTGTCCCACGACTTGGCGTGATCGACCGTAAGGTCTTCAAAGCCGCCGTTGATCAGAGCCGCCGTCGCCGGCTGTAGGCCAACGCAGAGGGCGCCAAGGCCCATGAACCACTTCGCTAACCGCATTGCTGTCGCTCCACACACGTGTCCCACGAGATTCGGTCGGCGCCCGCGCCGTTGCAGCAGCGGTCGCTGGTCTAAGCATGCAATGAGCCGTGCGAGCGACGAATTCACGTCAGTCCGAATCGCGAGCAGTTGCGACGCCGCGACGCCGATTGTCCCCGGCGACGCAGGCGGTTAGCGGAAGCCACGTTTACGGACCTCGGGCCGCGCTTTCAGGCATGGGGGCGGGTTGCGCTGTACTATCCAATAAACGAATGGATGGGCGCGCCGTGCGCCACGCATCGCCTCATAACGCCGCCAGCCCCCGGGAGACCGCCTCATGCCGCAGCTCGACCCGTTCAGTGCGTACACCAATCTCGAACTCGCTGACGGCTCGGTCGGTTATTGGTCATTGGCGGCGCTCGAGCGGGCGGGTCTGGGCCCGATGGCCAAGCTGCCGTATTCCATTCGCATCCTCCTCGAAGCCGTCTTGCGCAACGTCGACGACCGCGCCGTCGAGCGCAAGCACGTCGAAGCGCTCGCCAATTGGTCGCCCACCAGCGTCAAAGACCAGGAAATCCCTTTCAAGTGCGCCCGCGTCGTGTTGCAAGACTTCACCGGCGTCCCCGCACTCGTCGACCTCGCGGCCATGCGCTCCGCCATGCAGCGACTCGGCGGCGACCCCGCGAAGATCAACCCGGTCATTCCGGCCGATCTCGTCATCGATCACTCGGTGCAGGTCGACCACTTCGGGTCACAGAACGCGCTCGCACTAAACGCCAAGATCGAGTTCGAGCGCAACCGCGAGCGTTACGAGTTTCTGCGCTGGGGTCAGAAAGCGTTCGACAACTTCCGCGTCGTCCCGCCCGCCACCGGCATCGTCCACCAAGTCAACCTCGAGTACCTCGCCACCGCGGTCGTGCGCCGCACCGACGCCGCCGGCCGCG
>CAZLYU010000042.1:0-31812 GCA_964563855.1 uncultured Planctomycetales bacterium
GACCCGTGATGCCGATGTTTACCGCATCCGGCCGCAGATTTCGCAAGACCACGCTCTCGCCGTGATACGCCGGGCAACTGCTCACGCGGATGTCGATGAAGCCTTCGCCGATCTTCATCTTGATGCGCCCGTCGAGCGGGAGTCGTTTCTCGGAGATGTCCATGCCGGCCATGATCTTGACGCGCGCGATCACCGACGCCTGCATGCTCTTCGGAATGTTGTCG
This sequence comes from uncultured Planctomycetales bacterium, assembly GCA_964563855.1. GTDB lineage: Bacteria > Planctomycetota > Phycisphaerae > UBA1845 > Fen-1342 > JAFGRR01. Next base: position 225 of record CAZLYU010000042.1, read on the forward strand.
CGCTCCAGGCAGACGCCGTCAATGCGATAACGCACGCGCACGCGGTCGGCCATCGGCTCGATGTGAATGTCGCTCGCCCGCTGCCGCACCGCTTCGCCGATCAGCAGATTCAGCAGCTTGATGACCGGCGCGTCGGGGTCTTCGTCCCCGATGTCCATACGGCCCTTCTTCTTCTGAGGGGCCGAACTGCCTTCGATATCAATGCTGTGATCAAGCGATTTATCGAGCGACTTGTCGAGCGACTCGCGCAGCTTGTCCATGCTGCCGCCAGCCGTTTCCGAAACAAACTGATCAATGTACGCCTGAATCTTCGAACTCGGCGCAAGCGCCGGCTCCACTTCGGCGTTCAGCCGGAACCGCAACATGTCGAGCAATTCCAGATCAAGCGGGTCCGGAATCACCACCTTCAGGCGATTCCCTTCCTTCGCGATCGGCAACACCTGGTGCGACCGAATGATCTGATCAGGAATGAGCTCGATGATGTCCTGGTTGTACGGGTTCTTGTCGAGATCGACATACTCGAGATCAAACTGCGCGGCGAGCGCCTTGGCCACGTCTTCGTCGCTCGCGAGCTCCAACTCGACCAGCGCCTCGCCGATGCGCTTCCCATTCTGCGACGCATACGCAAGCGCGTTGTCGAGATCGTCTTGCCGGACGATGTTCCAGCTCACCAGGATTTCGCCAAGGCGTTTACGTCTGCGGGCCATAATGCTCCTCGCCGGGCCGTAGCGGGCCGCGAAGTCGGTTCGCGAGCGCCAATCGCATCTACGATCCTAGCGTGCCGATGGATGGTCAGCCAACCTATACACGTGAGGGCGCCGCGGTGTCGACGGATGCAAGTGCAACCAACTGGGAGCTCAAACTGCTCTATGACGGCGCCTGCCCGCTCTGCCGTCGCGAGGCCGCCAACCTCGAACGCATGGACCGCGGTCGCGGCCGTTTGCTGCTCGAAGATATCAGCACCCCAACTTTCAACGCCGAACGCTACGGCCTGACGCAAGCAGCGGTCGACGCCCGCATTCACGCCGTCTTGCCCGACGGGTCAACGATCGAAGGTCCCGAGGTGTTCCGCCGGGCGTATGCGGCCGTCGGCTGGGGATGGTTGCTGGGCTGGACCAACTGGGCCCCCTTCCGCCCCCTCGTAAACCTCGCATACAACTGGTTCGCCCGCAATCGGCATCGCCTCACCGGTCGCACGGCGCCGAACTGCGAATCCGGCGCCTGCGAGGTCGACTATCGGGATGATGCACCCAATACGCGCGGCAGCGCATCCGCAACTTCGCGCGCCAAATAGCCAAACGCCCCAATCGCTCGCGCACATTCATCCGCCGCCGCACCATGCGCCCAGACCCCCAGGCACGCGGCGTCGAACGGCGTCATGCCCTGCGCGATCAACGCGGTGATGACGCCGGTCAGCACATCGCCCATACCCCCGGTCGCCATGCCGGGATTCCCCGTCGAATTGATATAAGCACGCTCACCATCGGTCACCACAGTTCCGACCCCCTTCAACACCACGATCGCATTCGTGAGACGCGCAACTTCGGCCGCGCTATCGAGCCGCCCCTGCGCTGAAGCGTCATCCACACGCTCGAGTCCGGCGCCCTCGCGCAGACGCGCCATCTCGCCAGGATGCGGCGTGAGCACGGTCGGCCGACCCGCTCGCCACTCCCACCACCGCTCAACCCGCGCTGCGTTCTGCGGCAGTCCGGCGATGAAGTTGAGCGCGTCAGCATCGAGCACCAGCGGGCGATCCGACTCACGCAGCAACAAGGGGATGATTGCCGTCGGAACCGGGCCCGTCGCTCCCAACCCCGGTCCGATACCGATGGCGTCGGCGTACGCCAATATCGCATCGCGCCCGAACGACTCGACCGCGTCACGATCCGGCGATTTAGGCGCCGCGGACGTCATGAAGCTCGGCTCCATGCTCGCGATAATGGGTTGGGCCGCTGCGTCGGTCACGATGCGGACAAGCCCCGCCCCCACACGCAGCGCCCCCAGGCCACACAGCATCGCCGCCCCCGACATCCCAGGGCTGCCCGCGACCAACGCAACCCGACCGGCGTCGCCCTTATGCATCTCGCGACGACGCGGCGGAAGTTGCGGCGGGGTAGTGATCAAATCCATGTGAACTGACAGCGTGCCCGGGGCGGTCGCTCCTGGCAAGAACATCGCTTGACAATCAATCGTTCAATTGAATAATCAAGCCATGAATCGTCTCGACTGCCGCAAGGCGGCGGAGCTCTTCCGAGCGCTCGCCGACGAAGAGCGCCTGCGAATCATCCTGCTTCTCAGCGCTGGGGAGCGGACGGTCGGTGAGCTGGCGGAACTCGTCGGCGATGCCTTGCCAACGGTGTCGCAACGGCTCAAGACGCTCCGCTACGCCAAATTGGTTCGCTCGCGACGAACAGGCCGTCATGTTCGCTACGCACTTGACGATTCGCACGTGGAAGACCTGATCAGAGCCGCGCTCGAACACGCCAGCCACACGGATTCAAACGGCTCGCCTCCTGAGGAGCACGCAATGCACACGCACGACAATCACCCCCACGCTCACGGGCCGAACTGCGGCCATACGGCCGTTCGCCATCACGACCATGTCGACTACCTGCACGACGGCCACATGCATAATCAGCGCGAAGACGGCGTCGTCGAAGAGCACGCGATTGAGGTGAACACGACCAATCCGGATGCGTGCACCCCGCAGCATGACTGCAGCGGCCACGACGCGAACCATGTGCATGGCCCGAACTGCGGACACCCCGCGGTGCCGCACGGTGATCACGTCGACTATCTCGTCGATGGCCACCTGCACCACCCACACGGGGACCATTGCGACAATCACGGACCGGTCGAAGTCGTTTAGCTAGCGAAGGGCGCGCTGTACTTCCTGCGCCAGCATGCGGTGTGTGAGCGCGGCTTGATAGGCCGCGCCGAAGCCGTTGTTGATGTTCACGACGGTCACGTTCGACGCGCAAGAGTTCAGCATGCCGAGCAGCGCCGCGAGGCCCCCTAACGCCGCCCCATAGCCGACGCTGGTCGGCACCGCAATCACGGGCTTGTCGGTCAGGCCGCCGACCACGCTCGGCAAGGCGCCCTCCATCCCCGCCACGACGATCAACACGCCCAGTGATTGCAACGATTCCAAGTGCGCCAGCAGGCGGTGCAGCCCGGCGACGCCGACGTCATGAAACGTCTCGACTCGCTGGCCGAGCATCTCCAGCGTTAGCCGCGCCTCTTCCGCGACCGGCAGGTCCGCCGTGCCCGCGCAGATCACGCCGACCGAGCGCACCGGCTTGGCTTCCGAATCGTCCGCATCCACGCCGACTTGTCTTAGCGTGAGCACCCGCGCCCGTGGGTGGTATTCGGCGGCGGGGAAACGCTCGACGACCCGTCGCGCCGCGTTCCGCCGCACACGCGTCGCCAGCACGTTGGCCCCCGCTTCGACCAGCGCCGCAAAAATGCGCTCCACCTCTGCTGGCGACTTGCCTTCGCCGAAGATCACCTCAGGAAAGCCGCAGCGCAGCGCCCGGTGCGTGTCGATCCGCGCTCCTTCCACATCTTCAAAAGGCATGCGCTGCAGCCGCGCGACGGCGTCATCGATCGACGCCCCGCCGTCCGCGACCTGTTCGAGCAGTTTGCGTAGCTGAGAAGCGGTCACTAGAGTCCTGTGTGTCCTATCGCGCTCCCGGAATAGGTTAGTGCTGCGAGGCCCCATGAGCCAGACCGAACGAAAAACGCCGCTCGAGATCATCGAACCCATTGGCAAGCGCGTTCTGATTCGCAAAGACGAAGACAAGAAACGCACCAAAGGCGGTATCGAGCTGCCCGGCAATATCGAGATCCCCACGATCACCGGCCGCGTTGTCGCCGTGTCCGCCCACATCGATCGCGACGAAGACTACCCCATCAACCAATACGACAAAGTGCTGTTCAATCCGAAACACGCTGTCCCGGCCGATTTTGAAGGCGACAACCGTTTGTTCGTCATTCCGATCGAAGACATCGTCGCCGTCTTCCGCCGCGAGACGGAGTAGCCACGATTAACGACCCGTCCAGCCATCTCGCCTGACGCACTGAACGCGTGCGGCAACACATCTCCTACACTTCATCTATGCTCACTGGCCACGCGACATCCCGCCCACTCACGAAGCTGTGGGTCGGCGGGTTGCTCGGAGTTGTCGTCCTGATTGGCTGGCTGGTCACGACGAGTCGCGTCCGACCCGCCGTGAACGCGACGCGCGTCGAGACTGCCGCCGTCGACGTCGAACCCGCGTCAGCGGTCGCCCAAGTTCCCCCCGCGAAGCGCGATGGTTCAATTCCCGATTGGCGCGGCGTCGCCGTACAGATTCAAACCAACTACCGCGTGCGTGAGCGGTTCGAGCCGGTGCTCGACGAAATCGCCGGACTCGGGGCGAACGCGGTCAAAATCTCGGTCGCAGCGTGGATGGAGCACGCCGGGTCGCAGGCGATTTACATCGAGCAACGCCGCGCGCCGAGCCGCGACGACCTGCTGGCGCTCATTCGCGCTGCCCGCGCCGACCAACTGCAAGTGCTGCTGATGCCAGTGGTGCTCCTGTCGCAACCCAAGGGCCGCGAGTGGCGCGGACTGATCGATCCGCCCGACTGGGACCGTTGGTGGGCCGACTACCGCAAGCTGCTCATCTACATGGCGGACATCGCCAACGAAGCCCAGGCGGAGGCGCTGCTGGTCGGCTCCGAACTCGTGAGCACCGAGCAGAACGAGCCCGCCTGGCGAGAGACCATACGTTTGGTCCGGGAGCGCTATAGCGGCGCCATCGGCTACTCTGCCAATTGGGACACCTATCAGAAAGTGCAGTTCTGGGACGCGCTCGATTTCGCCGGCATGACGACCTACTTCGAACTCGCGGAGGCGGATGGGGCCAATGTTCAGCAACTGCGCGCCGCGTGGGCGCCGATTCAGCACGACATCCTCACCTGGCGCCGACAAATCGACAAACCGCTGGTTTTCACGGAGGTCGGCTGGTGCAGCCAACGCGGGGCGGCGGTGCAGCCGTGGAACTATTATCGCGACACGACCGCGACCGCGGAAGGATTGGAAGAGCAACGTCGCCTCTACCACGCCTTTATCGATACCTGGCGCGGGGTCGCAAACGTGAAGGGCGTCATCTGGTGGGAGTGGGGCCTAAACCAAGGCGGCGAAAACGATTACGGTTACACGCCCCGCGGAAAACCAGCCGAACGCGTCTTACGCCAATGGTTCGCGGATCCCGCCGGCGATACGCGGCCACGCACCTCACAGTCCGCACCGAATTGATATTCACATATTTTCGGGCCTAGCATTGCCGGAAGGCGAACCGGGACGGCCTTCTTCCACTCAGAAACGACAACCGGAGGTGATCTGTGAAGCTTCTAACAACTTTCTCGATCGCTGCGTTTGCGATCAGTGCGCACGCCATTGAACTCAACCTGACCGCCGACTTTCAAGATGGCACCACGCAGGGTTGGGACGGCGGCGTAAGCCCCTCGCCCAATCAGCCCACGCTCATGACCGACAGCGGTCCGCTCGGCGCCGGCGATAACGCCCTGCTCGTCAGTGCCGTGGGCGGCGGAGGCGCCTACAGCCGCTGGGCCGTCTTCAACACCACCGACTGGGCCGGCGACTGGCTCACCGCAGGCGTCACCCAGGTCCAGGCCGACTTCCGCGTCGTCACCCCCACCATCGGATCGCTCTTCCTCCGCACCGGGTTCATGAGCCCCGCCAACGATCGGCTCGCCTCAACTGACGCCCAAGTGCTCCCCGCTGACGGCGCCTGGCACAAGCTCACGTTCGACGTGACCGACGCCGGCCTCACCGGTGTCGGCGGCGCCGATGTCAACACCGTGTTGAGCGACGTGTTCCAGTTCCGCTTCCTGCAGAACCCGAGCTTCAGCTTTCAGGGCGAGCCCGTCATGGCCCAGATCGTGATCGACAACATCACGGCCTTGCCCGAGCCCACGACCGCACTGCTGCTCGCTTCCGCCGCCGTACTGTTGCTGCGTCGCCGCTAAGTTCGAGCGACGCTCCCAGCAGACAACGACGCGACGGAACACTTCGCGAAATTGTGAAGCGGCGGAACCTTCTTCTGGGATCCGCCGCTTCTCGTGTTTCAAGCGCGACTACTTCGCCTCGAGCTCGATCGCCCCGCTCCAGTCGTCATCCGGCGGTCGCCGGTGATAACGAGCGCACAGTTCCGCATACCGCATCGCCGCAAGATCATCAGCACGCCGCTCGATACAAGCCCCGAACACCTCGGCGGCGTCCGTCCAACGTCGCTGCGTGAAGGCTTCCACAGCAGATTCAAACGCCCGTGCGTGCGCGCGAGTGTCGTCATCAACCTCTCCCACGCGTCCCAGCAACTCGAAGATGCGCACTCCCTCCCGCTTGCCAACCACTTGCACCGCGCCGAGCGCTCTGAGCTCGAACCCCACGCCAAGCTCCGCACACGTCGGCTCGCTCAGCAGGATCTTCGTTCCATAGTACTTGTTCGCGCTCTCGAGCCGCGCCGCCAGATTGACGCAGTCGCCGATGCAGGTGTAATCGAATTTCTGTTCCGAACCACACGGCCCCACCACCGCCCGACCAGTAGCCAGCCCAACACGCATGAAAATGTCGGCAAAGACGGCGTCCCCACCCGCCGCCAGTTGCTCGCGTTTCAACGCATCCAGCGCCGCTTGCAAGTCGAGCGCAGCTTCCGCAGCGAGCGCCGCGTGTCGCGCCTGCGGCAGAATGACCGGGTTCCAGAAGGCGAATACCCCGTCGCCGAGGAATTTGTTCACCATGCCGCTGCGACGCTGAATCACTTCGGTGAAGCGACCCAGACAGATGTTGAGCAAAGCCTGTGTGCGCTCAGCGCCGATCCGCTCCGAAATAGTGGTGAAACCCTTCAGATCAGTGAACATGCTGGTGACGTCGCGCGCCTCGGCGCGCCGACACAAATCAATATCTTCAGCCACCACCCGGGCAATTTCACGCGACGTGTATTGCCCAAGCGCGGTCGCCAATTGTCGCCGCTCCCGATCCACGAAAATGAAGCGATATGTCGCGATCGCAAAATGTGACAGCACCGCAGCGAGAAGCGGCGCAGCCGCGGGAACCCACAGCCCAAACCAGTAGAACGGCGCTACGACAGCCAACGCGCTATACGAGACGAGCAGCAGCGCAATGATCGGCAACGCATTCCGCAGCGTCACCGTCGCCCCGCTCGCCGCGAACCCCACCACAACCGTCAACACCACGCTCAACCACGCCGGCGTCCAACTGATCGTCCGATTCACGAGCACACCGTTCAGCAAACTCGCGTGCGCCATCACCCCCGGGACGCTCGCCGCGACCGGCGTGGGCTTCATATCCGCCAGTGCCGACGCGGTGTAGCCGATGAGCACGATCCGGTCGTCCAGCAGCGGTCCGAGCTGCGCAAGCGTCGAGTCGACGTTCGCTTGCAGTCGCGCGTTACCGTCCAGCACTTCGCTACGCAGCGCCTCGACCGCCTCGATTCCCCGGCGATACCCCGCGAGCCGCCGCCGCTCTTGCTGCGCTTCGTCGCCCTCCCCGCCGTGCCGCTGCTCCAGTTCAGCGATCGCAGCGCGCGCCTCCTCGAAGACGGCCGTGAAGTTGGCTGCGATGAAAGCTTCGTCCGCGGTGATCTCAGCCGACCACCGTCCCGCGTCATCGAGCCTCCCCGCCCAACGCGCGCGATCCCGCTGCTCATACTTGTCGGGCAAGACCTCGACCCGCGCCAGCCACGCCGCCGCGACCGGCCCCTCATGGAACGGCGCCAGCACGCTGCGCGCCGTCGCAAACAGCGTCGCCATGTTGTCGCGAATGCTGGCCCGCTGGCTGTGCACCTCCATCACCTTGTCGGCCGGAACATGCGTGAACTGCTGGGGCCAATCGGTTTCCGCCAGCCACGGAATGATGACCGCCCCGTTCTCGTCCAATTGCAGCCGCGCCGCGCCGATCTCCAACCAACGCCCCCACCCAACCAGCGACTCCAATCCCGGCTGCGCCCCCAACGTGTCGATCGCCAGACCAAGCGCAAGCTGCGCCTTCACGCGGTCGCCGTGCCGCACAAACGCCGACATCCGCCGCGTGACGCCGTCAATCGCATCCGGCTCAAAGACCGTAAAACCGCAACCCGCCGCCACACGCGCGAGCGCGTACTCGACCGGCAGAATCTGACCTACCTCAACCGCTGCCGACGCGACCGCTTCCGGCCGCTCCAACGCCGACGCACTCCACGTCGCGTGCAGCCCGAGCCACTGATCCATCGTCAGTTGCGCCCACTCGCGCTGCGGCGTGCGTCGGTCAATGCGAAGCCGCGTCAACCGCGGGAACAACCGACCCGCAACCCGGTGCAGCGGACGTGCCACGAGCTCAGGCTCCTCCACCGCCGACTGCTCCAGCGCGAAGAGCCACGCGGCGTGCTGCACGTGCGGCCAAAACGCGGCGTCCGCCGGGTAGTCCGTCTCTCCCGCGAACTCGGGCTGCAGCAGGTCGAGCTGGCGCGACCACGCGACCGTCAGCCGCGCTAAATCAGCGAGCGAAGCGCCGGCCAGCCCCGGCGTCTCATCATGCCGCGCCGAACGCTCGACGATGCTTCGCAACGCATCCAGCGACTTGCTCTGCACCGCCGGGTCTTCCCCCCGCGAGACCGCAGCGCACAACCCATGGGCGCCCCAGAAGTGCGGCGAAAACAGCGGCCGCCCCGGCCGAAACAGAAATCCCAGATGCACATTGCCGGCTTCGCGAATCGCGGCGGCGAGCTCGAGATCGCTCGGCACAGGACGTTGGTCATAAGACCGCGCGTCGGTCGGATCGAGTCGCAACATCGATCCCGGCTCGAAATTGAGCGCCATCGGCTCCGGGTCATCAAGCGTCAGATCAACCAGGATCGCCCGCGCGTTGAGCTCCGCCGCGACGCTAATCAGCGCCGCTTGCCGAAAACGCGGCCATGGCCAACGCCCCACCGTCTCCAGCGATGAATCGTCGATGCCAATGCAGACAATTTGACCGCTATCAGGTATCGAGTTCGTATAGCGGAAACGCAGATTCAACGTCGCGTTTTCGAGCCAATGCACGGCTGACGTGGGCTGCAGCGCGACAACCAGCAGAACGCAGACCAGGCCGATCGTCCAGGCGATCCGCCGCTGCCGCTGCTGCCGCCGCGTCGCCACGCGTTACGCGTCCACAGGTTCCGGACGCCAACGCAGCCTCGGCTTACGAGCCGCCCCCACCTCATCCAGCCGGCGCACCGGCGCGTTTGTCGGTGCGTTCCGCAGCAGGTCCGGTTGCTCGGCCGCCTCGCGCTTGATCGCGATCATCGCATCCGCAAACGCGTCGAGTGTCGCTTTGCTCTCCGTCTCGGTCGGCTCGATCATCAAACAATGCGGCACCGGCCAGCTCATCGTCGGCGGATGGAACCCATAGTCGATCAACCGCTTCGCAACGTCGATCTCACCGAGACCCAGCTTGTCCATCCCGGTCATCAGGATGAACTCATGACCGTACGGACCGCTATACGGCAGCTCGTAATGCCCCTTCAGCCGCGCCGCGAGATAGTTCGCCGCCAGCACAGCCGTTTCGCTCGCATCCTTCAAGCCCGCTCCGCCCAGTGCCCGCAGATAAGCGTAGCAGCGCACCAACACCCCGCTCTGCCCATAGAACGAACGCACCTTGCCGATCGAGCGCGGCCGGTCATACGCCCACCCATACACGTCGCCGCGCTGCACGACCTGCGGCGTCGGAAGATACGGCGCCAGTTGCACGGTGCAGGCGATCGGCCCGCTGCCCGGACCGCCGCCGCCATGCGGCGTGCTGAAAGTCTTGTGGGTGTTGAAGTGCATGATGTCCGCGCCGAGGTCACCCGGCCGCGCGACACCGCTAATCGCGTTCATGTTCGCGCCGTCGAGGTACAGAAACGCCCCGACGTCGTGCACGATCTCCGCCATTTCCGCAAAGTCGCGCTCAAACTTTCCAACTGTGTTCGGGTACGTCACCATCAGCGCTGCGGTGTCTTCGTCCACCTTCGCGCGCAAGTCTTCCAGATTGACGCTTCCATCCGGGTTGCTCTTGACCGACACGGCCTGTCGGCCGCACGCCGCACATGACGCCGGATTCGTGCCGTGCGCCGTCTCCGGGGTCAGCACCTTGTTGCGCACCGAGCCGTTGTCGCGGTGATACGCGTTGATGACGAACAAACTCGTTAGTTCGCCATGCGCGCCGGCCGCCGGCTGCAGCGACACTTCGTGCAGGCCGGCGACCATTTCGAGGATCCGCCGCGTCTTGTAGAGCAGCTCCAACAGACCCTGCGCATCAGCCTCGGGCGCGTACGGATGCATGTTGGCGAACCCCGGCATGGCCGCCGCGCGCTCGTTGATCTTTGGGTTGTACTTCATCGTACACGACCCGAGCGGATAAAAGTTGGTGTCAACGCTGAAGGTGCGCTGGTTGAGTCGCGTGTAGTGCCGCACCACGTCTAACTCGCCGACTTCCGGCAACGCCGGCGCCTGCTCTGCTTGTAACGCAACCGGAATAGCACGGTTCACGTCGGTGAGCGGCACATCGCACTCCGGCAGCGACACGCCTGACACGCCCGCGCGCGACCGTTCGAAGATCAATGGTTCCATTTCGCGTGATTCATTCATAATTAGCTTTTCACTGTCGCCAAAGCGTCGACGAGCGCATCGATCTCGCCACGCGTGCGTTTCTCGGTCACCGCAACCGCGAAGCAGTTGCGCAACTCCGGATACCACGGCTCGAGCGCCACACCCGCATGCACGCCCCGCGTGCGACAATGCTCGAGCACATCATCAACCGGCCGCTCGCTCACCACGACAAACTCTTTGAAGAACAGGCCGTCATACTTCAGCGCGTAGCCAGGCAACGCGGCGATGCGGTCCGCAGCGTAGTGCGCCTTGTGCAAACACAACTCGGCGATGCGCCGCAAACCGGAACGGCCGATCGTCGACATGTAGATCGCCGCGCGGCTGGCCAACAGGCCCTGATTCGTGCAGATGTTGCTGGTCGCCTTCTCGCGGCGAATGTGCTGCTCACGCGTTTGCAACGTCAGGCAGAACGCCCGTCGTCCGTCCGCGTCGACCGTTTCACCGATCAGCCGCCCCGGCAGCTTGCGGAAGAACTGCTCTTTGCAAGCCATCAGCCCCAGGTACGGTCCGCCGTACTGCAACGGCACACCCAAAGGCTGCCCCTCAGCAACCACGATGTCCGCCCCCAGCTCACCCGGCGTCTTCAGCAGCCCGACGCTGATCGGATCCATCACCACCACCAGCAACGCACCCGACTGGTGCGCCACCTGCGACAGCTCATCGAGCCGCTCGATCTGCCCGAGGAAGTTTGGCGACTGCACGACAATCGCCGCCGTGTGCTCGTCGATCAAATCGGCGACCGCCAGCGGATTCAGCGTGCCGGCGGCCGTCGGTGTGGCCAGCCGAATCTTGCCCGCTTCCTCGACCATGTACGTGTCGAGCACGCGACGACAATCCGGGCTGACGCTTTCAGCGATCACGATGTTGGGGCGCCGGGTTGCCGCCCGCGCCATAAACGCCGCCTCGACAAGCGACGTCGCCACTTCGTAAAGCGAAGCATTGGCGACATCCATCCCCGTGAGTTCGCAGATCATCGTCTGGAACTCGAAAAAGTTCTGCAGCACACCTTGCGACGCCTCTGCCTGATACGGCGTGTAAGACGTCACGAAGCCGTTCTGCGCCGCCAACGCGTCCACCACCGTCGGCACGAAGTGGTCATACGCGCCGCAGCCCTGGAAGCACAGCGCGTCGCTGCGATTCGCGCCGGCCAAACGATTCAAGTCGGCGAGCAACTCGGGTTCGGTGAGTGCGGGCGGAAGATCCAGCACGCCGCGCACCCGTTTGTCGTCGGGTATGTCCACAAACAGGTCATCAATGCGATCAACGCCGATAGCGCTGAGCATTTCCTGACGCTCCGCCGAACTGAATTGCGTGTATCTCATGCTTCGATAGTAATCCCGCGTGTTTTCACGCCTATTGAAACGCCTGACCGCGTGGCGAGTGCGTGATTCGCCGGCAGCGCCAGTGCGAAACGGCGCTGCTGTCGGCCGTCTACTGCGAGAGCATGTTCTGATACGCCGCGGCGTCCATCAGCTTCTCGAGCGGCGCTTGATCGCTGGTCTTGATCTTGACCATCCAGCCCTCACCGAACGGATCGTTGTTCACCAGTTCGGGCTCGCTTTCGAGCTTCTCGTTGCGTTCCGAGATCTCGCCGCTCACCGCCGAGTAGATCTCGCTGGTCGCCTTCACCGACTCGATCTCACCGATACTGCCGCCGGCGTCGACCGCCTTCCCGGGCTCGGGCAGCTCGACATACGTAATGTCGGTTAACTCGTCCGCCGCGAATTGCGTGATGCCCATGGTCACCAAGTCGCCTTCGACCCGGAACCATTCGTGCGTTTGTGCATACTTGAGGTCATCCGGGACGGCCATGCAATCTCCTTTGTCGTCGTGCGCCGAACGCTCACCAGACGACGCATTGTAGCACGATAGCCGCCTGCGCGCAGCCGCCGCGCGGCGTGTCGCCGCACGCAGCGCCTTGGTAAGCTGCTCACATACCGAAATCCCGAACGCTGAGGACCGCATGGCCAACGACTTCGACGCCGTCGTCGCCGGACACATCTGCCTCGACATCATCCCCACGCTGCGCCCGCGCGACGGGGGCCCACGCGCCTTCTTTCAACCCGGAGCCCTGATCGACGTCGGCGAGGCCGCGGTCTCCACCGGCGGCGCGGTCTCGAATACCGGCGTGGCCCTCCACCAGCTCGGCGTCAGAACGCGACTCATGGGGCTCGTCGGCCGCGACCTCTTCGGAAACGCCGTGCGTGACGTGTTGGGCCGCACCGATCCGCAACTCGCCCGCGGCCTGCTCACCAGCACAACCGCCGACACCAGCTATACCGTCGTGCTCAATCCGCCGAATCTCGACCGCATGTTTCTGCACTGCCCCGGCGCCAACGACAGCTTCCGCGCCGCCGACATCCCCTACGACGAACTCGCCGGCTCGCTTCTCTTCCACTTCGGCTATCCGCCGCTCATGCGCCGTTTCTTCCGCGACGGCGGCCGCGAGTTGGCCGCCATGTTCGGCGAGGTGGAGAGCCGCGGCGTCGTGACGTCGCTTGACATGGCCTACCCCGACCCCGCATCCGAAGCCGGCCGCGCCGACTGGCCCAGCATCCTCGAACGCGCCCTGCCGCATGTCGACCTCTTCTTGCCCAGCATCGAAGAAACGCTCTTCATGCTCGATCGTGCAAAGTTCGATCACCTCGCCGCCCGCGGCGACATCATCACCCAGATCAAGCCACAGCTCCTCGCCGAACTCGGCGACCGCTTGATCGCGCTCGGCGTCGCCGTCGTCGGCCTGAAGCTCGGCGAGCACGGCTTGTACGTCCGTACCAGCGGCGACGCGCGCCGCATGGCGCGGGTCTCCGCCGTCGTCGGCGCAAACGCCGACACCTGGCTGAACCGCGAACTCTATTCGCCTTGCTTTAGGGTGAACGTGGTCGGCACGACCGGCTGCGGCGACAGCACCATCGCTGGCTTCCTCGCCGCGCTGCTCGCCGGAGATCGTCTCGACGACGCACTCACCACCGCCGTCGGCGTCGGGGCCTACACCGCCGAGGCGCCGGACGCGACCAGCGGCGTCCCGTCATTGGCGATGCTTCGCAATCGCCTCAACGCGGATTGGCAAAAGCGCCCCGCCCCCGACTGGCCGGAATGGACCTACGACGCCGCCAGCAGCGTCGCCGCCGGTCCGTTGAATCAACGCTGAAACCCCGCGTAAGTCGCACAGACGCAGCGGCATGGCGCAAGCGCGACTCCGACCCGCGACGGATCGGGGCGGCGGCGCCCTGCCGATGGCTGCACGCATCGGCGGGTCACGACGCGTCCACGTTGAATCGGTCCAAGCCTACGCCCGGTGACGCGCGACGCCGACCACCAAGAACGCCAGCAACATCGCACCCATCGCCGGACAGACAAGCGCGGACGGCGGGGCGTCTTGATCGCTGCTGTCCTGCGCGCTGAGTTCACCGCTCGCGACCGGATCGCCAACGTAAACGTCACCGACCGAATTCGGGTTCACGTCGGGCAACGGCGGGGCGTCGAGCCCTTCCAGCACCTCGAGCGCCGCGCCGTACGCCGCGATCAGCGACGTAAAGTCGTCCGTCTGCTCCGCCGAGGCCCCCAACAGCAGCGCCAGCACAGCTTCGACCAGCGAGCTCTGCAACACGCAGTCCGCCGGATCACCCGCCAGTACGTCCAGCGCGTCATCGATGCCATTGCCGTCGCAGTCTTCGATCACCGGATCGCATTCGTCGAGAACGCCGTTGCCATCCGCATCGTTGCTCACGCCGCTGCTGAGATCACACACATCGAGAACGCCGTTCGCGTTGCAATCGGTGGCGGCCCCGCTCGACAGCTCGAGCGCGTCGTCCACACCGTTCCCGTCGCAGTCTTCGATGACCGGCGCACACTCGTCCGGCACACCGTCGCCGTTCGCGTCGACGCTCGCGCTGCTACTGATGTCGCATACGTCGGGAACGCCGTTGCTGTTGCAGTCCGCTGCTGCGCCAGTGCTCAGGTCGAGCGTGTCGACCACGCCGTTGCCGTCGCAATCCGGCTGACACGCATCTGGGACATCGTTGCCGTCAGCATCGACGCTCGCGCCGCTGCTGATGTCGCAAGCGTCGGGTACGCCGTTGCCATTACAGTCGGCCGCTGCGCCGCTGCTGAGATCGAGCGTGTCGACCACCCCGTTGCCGTTGCAATCCGGCTGACACGCATCCGGTACGCCATTGCCATCCGCATCGCTGCTGGACCCGCTGCTGATGTCGCACTCGTCGGGAACCGCGTTGCCGTTGCAGTCGGCCGATACACCAGTCGTAAAGTCGAGCGCGTCAACCACGCCGTTGCCGTTGCAGTCCGCTTCGCAGCCGTCGGGCACGCCGTTGCCATCCGCATCGACGCTGGCGCCGCTACTGATGTCGCATTCGTCGGGAACGCCGTTGCCGTTGCAATCCGCCGAGGCGCCGCCTGAAAGATCCAACGCATCATCGACGCCGTTGCCATTGCAATCGACCGGGTCACACTCGTCCGGAACGCCGTTGCCGTTCGCGTCCACGCTCGCCCCGTCGCTCACGTCACACGCATCCGGCACGCCATTGACGTTACAGTCCGCAGCCGCACCGCTGAGAATGTCCAGCCCGTCGATCACGCCGTTGCCATCGCAATCAGCCTGACAACTATCCGGAACGCCGTTGCCGTCGGCATCAACGCTGCGACCATCCGCGACGTCGCACACGTCGGGAACGCCGTTGTTGTTGCAGTCTGCAGCGGCGCCCGTGAACAGGTCGACAACGTCGGCTTGGCCGTTGCCGTCGCAATCCACAACGCACTCGTCCGGTACACCGTCTTCATTGCCATCGTTCACGATGCCGAAGCTCAGGTCGCAATCGTCCGGCAGCCCGTTGCGATTGCAGTCGCTGGCCGACCCATTCGCGATCTCTTCGGCGTCCGGAA
Source organism: uncultured Planctomycetales bacterium (assembly GCA_964563855.1). Classification (GTDB taxonomy): domain Bacteria; phylum Planctomycetota; class Phycisphaerae; order UBA1845; family Fen-1342; genus JAFGRR01. The sequence goes on from CAZLYU010000042.1 coordinate 15,816, forward strand.
CGCCGTTCGCGTTGCAGTCGTTGCCGGTATTCGGCAGCCCAAACGCCAGAAACTGCACGAAGCCAAACCCGAACGCCGAGTCGATCGCACCGGCGGGCTGACCATCGTTCACGCCATCAACCGTGAACGTGAATGTCAACGCGTCATAGTCAAACAACAGTTCATACGCCTGCCACACGTTCGCCGCGACCGGCGCCGTAATGTCCGAATCGATGATCGCCGACGTCGCGCGATCGGCGAACAGGTCCGCCCACGTAAACACACCCGCGTTCGGGCCGAAACTCAGCGACGCAAAATCGAAGTTGGTCTGCAGATTGTCGAAACGAATCGCAGCGCGGCCGGTCGTCGGCGGCGTCTCCGGCTCAAACTGCAATTGAGCGAACGCGAAATCCTGCAGCGGTCCAACCTCGAACTGCAGCACCTTGTTGAACGGCGGTCCGACATCCACGATCGACACCCCGTTCGGATCCACCGCCAGCGCCGTTACGAGCGACTCCGGGTCGCTCGTCAGCGGACCGACCGGGAACCGCTCGAAATCTTCGAACAGAATCGACGTCTCGCCCGCGTCGTTGATGATGACGAACTCAACGTTGTCAACCTGCCGTGTACCGCTCGCGATCTCGCACGTGTCGATCAAGCCGTCGTTGTTCGCATCCGTCGCCGAGCCGTCGGCGATTTCGCACGAATCCAAAATCAGGTTCGCGTTGCAGTCGTCGAAGATGCTCAACACTTGGCAAAAATCAAGCACCCCGTTCCCGTCGCAATCCAGACTTGGATCGGCCGCAATCTCACACGAATCCGGGATGAGGTTGAAATTGCAATCCGCCAAGAAGCCCGGGCCGATCTCGCACGCATCGATCACACCGCTGTTGTCGCAGTCCACGTTCGGGTCCTGCGCGATCTCGCAAGAATCCAGAACACCATCCAAGTCGCAATCGAGCACAATCTGAAACTTCAACGCGTCGGCAATGTCGCACTCGTCCGGAATCCCGTTGCCGTCGCAATCCTCCGACGTCCCGTCAGCAATGTCCTGCGAATCCGGAGTCTCGTTCTGATTGCAGTCCGCAGCCGGCTGCGTCTCGACCGCCATCCCCGGCGTCACGCCCGCGGCGGGCGGCGGCGCCGCACTCGCCGGAAGCCACACCGGCCACGCGCTTGCGGAACACACGGCGACGAACAGCATGGCCGCGACGGAAAGCGATTCGTTCAACCTCATGGTGGTTCTCGCAGAGCTAGTTCGATGACCGCCACACGGCGGACGATCATGCCGCCGAGCCGTAGCAGGCAGCGTTCCGCCTAGTGTAGCACTGGCGACCGCCCCCACAATGCGCCGCTGACATGCGGTTCCGGTCCGTCCAAGAAACAGGACGCTAGCTGCCGGCTGGTCGTCACGAACGCCGCACGCCGCACTCCTGACGCGAAAGATCGCCGCCTGATAAAGCTTCGCCCCCGCCTCACCAGATCACCTGACCGCCGCGCCGACCCACGCGATGCACAAGCGTCGTGTCCGTCGCGCCCGCCGTCTCCGGGTCCGTCGACAACACAACCACAATTAGATCGTCTTTGCTCGCCAGACCACCAGAAAGCAACAACTCGTCAATCCGGCCCGCCATCTCCGCCAGGTCCTCGAGCGGCGCCACCCGAATCGCCGTAACCCCATAGAGCAACCGCAACCGACGCTGAACGAGCTCATCAAACGTAAACGCCACCACCGGCATCGGCAGCCGATAGCGCGACAGCGTGCGAATCGTGCTCCCCGACGCGCTCCATGCCGCAACCAGCTTCGCGTCGAGCTTCAGCGCCGCCTGCACCGCAGCGTGCGCAATCGCGAGCGTCGGCCGAAAACGCGCCTCCGCCTGCGCCTCGACGTTCGCCGGCTCGAACGCGGCCAGGTACGCCTCGGTGTGTTGCGCCACCCGCGCCATCATGTCGACCGCCAGCCCCGGATAACGCCCCACCGCCGACTCCGCCGACAGCATCACCGCATCCGCGCGGTCAAAGATCGCGTTCGCAACATCACTCACTTCCGCCCGCGTCGGCATCGGAGAAGACACCATGCTCTGCATCATTTGAGTCGCCACAATCACCGGCACCCCCGCACGCCGCGCACGCGCCACGATGTCCTTCTGAACCAACGGCACCCGCCACACATCGATCTCGACCCCCAAGTCGCCCCGCGCCACCAGCACGGCGTCGCTCTGCTCGATCAGTTCCGGCAGATGATCGAGCGCTTCGGTCTTCTCGATCTTGATGATGACCTGCGTGTCGGCCCCGCGCGCCTTCACCAGCCGGCGCAATTCGTAGAGATCCTCCGGGCGACGCACGAACGAAAGCGCCACATACGCCAACTCGTGCTCAATCGCCCAATCCAGATCGACCCGATCCTTCTCCGTCAAAGCCGGCAGCTTGAGCTGCGTGTCAGGCAGATTCACACCCTTCCGCGAACTGATCGTCCCGCCCGTCGTGCAACCGCAGCGCAGACCGTCCGGCGTGCGATCGATCACCAGCAGCCGAACCAGACCATCATCGATGTAGATGCGATTTCCCACGTCAATGTCTGCCAGCACGTTGTCGGTCGCCAGGCACAGGCGCTCCTCAGTTGACCGAGCATCCCCCTCCACCAGCTCAACCTCTTGTCCAAGCGTCAGCTCGAACGAGTCGTCCGGCGTTCCACCCCCAACTTGCGTCAACCGAATCTTGGGGCCCTGCAGATCGCCGATGATCGTCGCCGGCTCATGGCGCTCGCTGGCCACACGCCGCACCAATGCAACCGCCTCCGCGTGTTGCTCCTTCGTGCCGTGGCTGAAGTTCAGTCGGCACACGTCGAGACCCGCGTCGTACATCTCGTGCAGCCGCGCCGCCGTCAGCGATGCCGGCCCGAGCGTGGCGATAATTTTGGTCTTCTTGATCGCCACGTTTGGGCTCGCTCTGCGCCGGCTAAGGCTGGGCGGCGTCGGCGGATTCGGTATCGTCGGCGTCCGCTTCCGGCGCCCCGCCGGCCCCCATCCGCGATCGCAGCCCATCCAGCCGCTCACGAGTCACCTGATCGTCCGGATCGAGCTCCAGCGCCCGCTCCAGCGACGCAACGCCTTCTCGAAAGCGGTTCAACTCAAACAGAAGCAATCCGCGGTCACGCCACAAAGACGCGCTCTCCGGCGTAAACTCGAGCGCGCGATCCAGAAACGGAAGCACGTTGTGCAGCGAAAGCAATCGCTGCGCGCCCGCCTGCAAAACCAGCACATCCGCCACCCGACGCGAAACCGCCGCGAGTTCCGCCTCGCGACCCGGTTGCGGCTGATCGGTCGGCATCTGGTCGGGGCCGAGCAAAAACATCTTCTGACCCACCGCCTGCAACGCTTCAAGCAGCAGTTGCCGCGACGCAACCAGCCGCTCCAGCCGCTCACGCGACCCCGGATCCCTCTGAAACTCAGCCGCCGCCTGCTGTTCCAGACCCTGCGCCCCGCGGACCGCGGCGTCGAGATACTGCTCCTCTTCCGAAGCCAGCAACACGAGCACCAGCGTCTGCTGGGCGTCATACGCGAGCGGCGTGTTTCGCGCGCGTTGCGCGGCTTGAGTCGCCACGTCACGCGCCCGCGACAACTGCCGACTGCCCAGATACGCCTCCGCCAGAAGCCGCTGCGCGACGTACCCAGAGCCCGCGGGCGCGAGTTCCACCGCCTTCGACAAGTACGTCTCCGCCTGCCGCCAGACACGCGACTGCAGCCACAGCTTCCCCAACGCCAGATTCGCGCGGTAGTTGTTCTCGTCCAGGCGGAACACATCCAAAAGCAGCGGCCGCGCGTTTTGCACGTTACCCGCCGCTAACAGCGCTTCCCCCAGCAACAGTCGAACACGCGGGTTCTCTGGATCGCGCTCCCGCGCCACCGTCGCCCGCGCCAACGCCTTTTCAATCTCGCCTTCGTCGATCAATTCCTCCGTCCCGTCCAGCAGTTCCCGCAGCGGCATCGCCATCAACCGCTCCCGGATCTGCTCCGGCGTCTCCGCTTCCGGCGTCACCGAGTCTGTTGGCGGCGAGAGCTGCAACTGCGCCGCCGCCGCCGTCACCATCAGCATGACCGCCGCGGTCGATCCGAGCGACGACAGCCATCGAACAGCTTGCAAGGCGCCGAGCGAGGATTCGCGGTTCGTATTCACAGACTAGGCCTCTCGCAAAGGTTTCTTCGTCTTGCCGTCGCGGGCGCCAGCAGACTAACGGCCCGACGTCAACGCGTCACCGTCGAGCTCACGACGCAGCCAGTTCAGCGCCGCGACGACCGCGCGCGTCCGAATGTGGTCGCGAGGCGTCTCCGCACCAAACTGGAAACGCTGAGCGCCGCTTCCGTGCACGGTCGCCAAGCCGATGCAAACCGACCCAACCGGTTTGTCCGGAGTTCCGCCATCCGGCCCCGCGACGCCCGAAACCGCCAACGCAAAATCGGCCTCAGCCTGCTTGCGGGCCCCCACGGCCATCAACGCTGCGGTTTCAACTGACACTGCCCCATGCTGCTCGATTACCAACGCCGGAACGCCGAGCAATGCCGTCTTGAGCCCGTTGTCATACGCGAGGAATCCACCCCGGAAGTACGCACTGGCGCCTGCGGCGTCCGTCAACGCCGCGCCGAGCATCCCCCCAGTGCACGACTCCGCCACCGCCAGCGTGCCTCCCTGTGCAACCAGACGACGCCCCACCGCCTGCGCCAGCGTCTCGTTGTCGCGACTGAAGACGGCGTCGCCGAGACGTCGCTCGATTTCGCGCAAGTCCGCCTCCGCCAATGCCGCCGCTTCAGCCGCGGTCGAACCTTCGGCGTTGACGCGCACACCGATCACGCCGTAGGCCGCGGTGGTCCCGACTTCCGGATTGCGGCCGCGCTGCATCAGGTCTTGCAGGCGCCGCCCCACTTCCGACTCCGGCAGACCGCACGTATTGACCCGTCGCTGAACCACGGTGGCCCGCGCTTCAGCACGCAGGCGCGGCGCAATCGAGTCGGAGAACATCGCCCGCATCTCCCCCGGAACGCCCGGCAACACGAAGACCCGCGCCGCGCCGAGCCGCGCCGCCAACCCGGGCGCGGTTCCCCACGGATTGGGCAGCATTTCTGCGGAAGCCGGCCGCAGCGCCTGCCGCTCGTTGCCTTCCGGAAGTTCGCGGCCCCGTTGCGCAAAGAACGCACGGAGATGCGCCAACGCCGCATCGTCTTCCACCAGTACCTCTCCAAGCGCCCCAGCCAGCGCCGCGCGCGTCAGATCATCATCCGTCGGGCCCAATCCGCCCGTAACCACCACCCACTCAGATTCCGCCGCGGCGCGCTCGAGCGCTGCTCGAATCGGCCCGAGCTCGTCGGGCGCCAGCGTTACACTCCGACAACGAATGCCGAACGACGCCAGACGCTGCGCTAGCCATGCGCTGTTGGTGTCGACCGTTTGACCGAGCGTGAGTTCTGTGCCAATCGCGATCAACGCCGCACGATCCGTCATCAAGAGCCTTCCCAAAGCCGTCGGGCGACAGACGCGCGCCGGCGCTACCATCACCGCGACATTCACCGTGGTCCGCACTACCGGAGCTATTCATGCGTGAATCCAGCTTTCTGTCCAGCCGCAACTATCAGCCCGCCAATTGGATCGACTACCGCGGCGTCCGCTTCGCCGACACCTTCGGCGACGCCGCTGATGAGTATCGCGCCCTGCACGAAGGCGCCGTCGTCTGTGATCGCGGCGACCGCGGAGTCGTCCTGATCACCGGGCGGGATCGGCGAATGTGGCTGAACAACCTCGTCACCAATGCGATCAAGGCGCTCGATCCCGGCGCCGGCGCCTACGCCTTCGCGTGCGACGTCCGCGGCCGCACCGTCTTCGACGCCAACATCCTCGCATTCGAAGACAGCCTGTGGCTCGACCTCGACTTTGACACCATCGGCCCCGCCCTCCAACACCTCGATCTCCGGCTGATCACCGAAGACGTCCAAATGCGCGACCATTCGCCGGAATGGGCCCGCCTCGGGATCGCCGGGCCAAACGCCGCAACCATTGTCGACGCACTCGGCGTCAGCAACGGCGCCGCCATGGCCGACCTCCAGCATGTTGCGATCGGAGATCTGCACCTCATGCGCCACGACTTCACCGGACTCCCCGGCTTCGAAATCTTCGTTCCCCAGGATCAGGCGCCCCACCTCTGGGACCGCCTCACCGATGAACTCCAAGTGACGCCCTGTGGCTTCAATGCGATCGACGCCGCACGCATCCAAGCCGGGTTGCCCTGGTCCGGTCGCGATATCGATAGCGAAGTCGTCCCCCCCGAAACCGGACAGATCGAGCGCGGCGTCAACTACGCCAAGGGGTGCTATCTGGGCCAGGAGGTCATCGAACGCATGCGCTCACGAGGCGTCGCGGCGCGACGCCTCGTCCGCCTCGCCTTCAATCAGCCGCTCGAAGCGCCCATCCCCGCCCCCCTGACCCGCGCGGAAAGCGTCGTCGGTCGCCTCACGTCGTTCGCACCGCACCCCACGCAAGACGGTTTCGTCGGCCTCGGCTACGTGAAGGCCAACATCCCGGATGAAGGCGACCTGCACGCCGGCGGTGTAAAGGTCCGCATCACGACCTGATCGCGGCGGCCGGCACGGCGCCGCTTGCCGCCCGCCCCTACACTGGTGTGAAGTCCAGACTGGATTGCCAACCTGCTCGCGGAAGGCGCGATGACATGCATGCATGGTCGATTGCATTCGGGACGTTGCTCAGCCTCGCGGCATCCCCCGCGCTCGCGACGAGCACGATCCACCTGACGAACGGCTCGGCGTTCGACGCCGAACTCCGTGAACTGACCGCCGGCCTGCTCATCACACAAACCCCGCAAGGGCCCGTCTACCTTCCGACCGAACTCGTCGAACGCATCGAGCATCCGGAATCGGTCATGCAGAACTTCGAGCGGCGTCAGCGTCAGACCGACGACACGTCGCCCGAGTCGCTGCTGGAGCTCGCGCAGTGGTGCCGCCCTCGCGGCCTGCTCTTTGAGGCCCGCGCCCTCGAGCAGCAAGCGTTCACCGCCGACCCCCTGCGCGTCGAAACCCGCCGCGCAATGGGGCAGATTCGAATCGGCTCGCTATGGGTCGATGCGATGGCCAACACCCGCACGCCCCGTCGCGATGAGGCGTCGCAGGAAGAAAACGAGCGTCGCCTTGTGACCGCCATCCAGGTCTACTGGGAGCGCACCCTGCGGCAGGTGGCGCAGCGCTACTTCCTCGGCCAGCGCCGAGATATCGAAGCGGGGACCGAGCAGCTTCGCTCCATCACCGATCCCCTCGCCATCGCCCCCATGTTTCAATTGCTCTCCTCGTCGCGTCGCACCGAGCTGCGGCTCGCGATCATCGACGCCTTCGCCGCGTTCGATGACCCCGAAACCACCGACTATCTTGTGGTCGCGGCTGTTGAAGACGTTGACGAAACCGTCCGCAGCAGGGCCTTGCGTTGGCTTGCGGAGCGCAACGATCCCGCCGCCGTCGATACCCTGCGCCGCGCGCTGCAAACCGAGCAGGACCCCGTCATCCGCAATGCCGCCACCGCGCTCGCACGACTCGAGGCGCGCGAAGCCATCCCCGACCTCATCGCGGCCCTCGCGGCGGAACGGGAGCGCACCATCGAAGCCCCCACCCGCGTCAGCGCCGGCTACCTGCCGACCTACTACGTCCGCGTCACCCCCCTCCGCGCCGGTTTCAGCAGCGTCCTCCTCTCACGCGGCGACTTTCGACTCAGCAGCCGCAACTACTGGCCCCGGCGGCCCGATGCGTCGATCGGCTATCTCTACGCCCGCGGTTCAGACGAGCCCGTCTTCATCGAACGCTCCGTCACCGTCTTCTACACCGAGGTGCGCGAAGCCCTCGTCAGTCTCACCGGCGAAGACTTCGGCTTCGATGAAGAGGCGTGGTCAGACTGGTTTCGACGCCAGAATCCGCAGCCCCTCGAACCCCCGGCCCCAGCCCCCGAAGACGAATAGCGTCGCGCTCAGGGTGTGGTGGCGGTATCGCCGAGCACCTCGCCCCAGCGCCGCCCCCCGCCAGCCGCCTCCAGCCGTCCTTCATCGTCAATGCGAAAGACGAATGGCGTCGTTTGCACACCCCACTGACGCGGAAACCAGCCGCCAACGCCAAGCGGCTCGTGCTCGTGTCGCCACGCCTCCAGCCCCCAACGTTCGATCGCATCTCGCATCGTCGCCGGGTCCGGGTCGGCGTTGAGCCCCAGCACGACCCGCGCGGCCCCCCCTCCCGCCGTCCGCCATCGCTCGATCGCGCCGCACAATTCCGCCGTCTGCGGATCCTGCCGCGACCAAATCACAATCAATGCCGACCGCCCCTCAGCGTCAAACCGATTCCCGCCAGCCTTCAACTCCAACGGGAATCGCTCACCGAGCTGCTCATACCGACGAAGCCGTCCCGCCAGCGCCTCCACAATCTGCAGCGGCGAAACCTCGCGCGCCCGCCCCAACCAACGACGCATCGCACCCCGGTCCTCCCGGCGTCGCGCCTCGTCAAACAGCAAAGCCAATAGTCGCGGCGTGTGCCGGCTGCGCGGATGGCTGCGAACAAAGCTCGCGTAAGCCTCGTACCGATCCTCACTGAGGTGCGTCGCACTCCGCTCGCGCGTCGCATCACCCGGCAACTGAAGCCGCCAAAACGCCGCCTCCGCCGCCACGTTCACATCGCTGCTCTGCGAATGAACCTCCAGCCGCCGCTCCAGCGCACCAAACTCCCCCCCTTCAAGCACACCGAGCTCATACAGCGCCTGCAACTCCGCGGCGACAACCTCCTCCCGATTCCGTCCCCCCGGATACAGCCGCAGATACGCCACGGCTTGTTGCGCAATCGCCCGTCGCTGCGCCGCCGCGCCCGCGAACCACTGCTCACCCTCGCCATCCGGTGCAGTCTCGATTAGCGCCTGAAGCCGTCGCCAAGCGGCGTCTTCGACATCCGGGAGCGACGGCCGCGAACTCACCTCCTGACTAAGCGCGAGCAAAGCCGACAACAGCACCGCCGTCACCAGAAGATCCAGTCGTTGGTCTGCACCACGTACGTATACAACGCCAGATTCGTCACACCGTGCACGATGATGATGAACCACAAACTCGGCCGCCAATAAAACACCAAATTAAAGAACATCCAGCAGAAGATGCTGACCAGCCAGTTGTCCGGATGCTGCACCGCCGAGAGCAGCGACGTCCCGAGGAACGAAAACCACGTAAACGTCCCAGGCTTAACCCGATCAAAATGCTCCCAGTTCACCATCGCCCGCAGCAAAAATCCGCGCCAAAACAACTCCTCGACGATTGGCACCACAATCACCGCCACCCCGATGCGCAGGCACGCCGTGACCACAAACAAATCATCTGCACCCAGCTTGTCCCGCGGATCAACGTATTCGGGTGTTCCCGTAAACAGCGGCGGAAGCGGCAGCCGCATCGGCACACCCCACGCATTAAACAGATGCTGCAACCCCACCCAGCCAATCGCCGCAACAATCCCCGCCGGAATCGCATAACGCCACAGCGGTTTGCCCAGCGGCGGCAAATGCTTCCACACCAGCGCGATCACCAGCCCAGAGCCCACGCCGCGGATCAGCGCACTGATCCAGCGCTCCTCATACCCCAAGCCAAGCCACTCGATATCGCGCACGGCCAGCAGCACCAGGTACGCCAGGTACGGAGCCATCAGCACCAGGTCGGGTCGCTTCGCTAACGTTTGATCAAGATCGGCCAGTGGCCCCGGCCGCAGCGCATCAGGTTTCCGCATCCCTGACTTTCCACCCACCGCACGCGGGGCGCAAGAAACGCCGAGTCTCGCTAGCCGGAAACACTCCGTGCGCTCAGCGATCTCGCGTCAATTACGTTCGTCGCCCCGAACGTCGCCGTCAACCCGACGGCCCGGTTACTGGTCGTCGCGACCCCGCGCAGCTAACCTGACCACGTCTCGGGTGTCAGGAGAGAGTGTTCGCGGTCGATCTCGGGTCGACCTCACCACGGTCCAATGCAGCGGGAGACTCCACGCATGCGCATGCTCCGTTTTCTCACACTAGTTGCTGTCGTCGCCGCTACGCCGCTCGTCCACGCTCAGGAAGCCGAACAGCAGAAACTGCTCGCTCGCCGCGCCGCCATCGCCGACGCCTACCGCAAGCTTGCCGAAGCCGTCTACGGTATTCAGCTGAACTCCACCACCCTCGTCAAAGACTTCGTCACCGAAAGCGACGAAATTCAGGGCGAGGTCAATGCAATGGTGCGCGGCGTCCGACTCGGCGAAGCCCGCTGGTACAGCGACAACTCGTGCGACATCCCCGCCGAAGTCACCGTCGCCAAAGTCGTACAGACGCTACGCGAGGCACACTCCCGCCACTACCGCGGCGATCGCGTCCAAGCCACCGATTTCGAGTCGCTCAGCGAACGCATCGAAAAACGCGTCATCAAAGTCGTCGGCTCCGGCGCCCCACGCACCGACTTGCCCCCCGGCGTCGACGAAGACGAAATCGTCAGCGAGGTCGGCGGCCCGCAGCCCGACCCGTTCATCCCCGACATCTGGCGCCAGGTCGGCCCCCAAGGACGCCTCATGGCGCGCCGCGCCGCCGAACTCGACGCGCTCCGCATGCTCGCCGAGCAAATCAAAGGCGTGCAGTTGAACTCACGCACCTACGTCCGTGACTTCGTCACCGAAAGCGACGAAATCCTCACCGAACTCAATACGTCGCTCCGCGGCGCCGAGACCGTCAAAGAGTTCTATCACGCCAACGAACTGATCTGCGAAGTGACCAAGCGCATCCCCACCGAGCAGGTCATCACCACCATCAAGCAGCTTCACACGCGGCACTACCGCGGCGACAGCGTCCGCGGGGCCGACATCGAGCAAGTCTCCCAGCGCATCGTCAAGCGCGACTTTGAAGCGACCGGCATGGGCGTGCCGCCGAAGCGCGTCCGCGCCCGCGCCCAGACCGTGGCCGTCAGCATGCCCGATTGGGTCAGCGCCCCGGTGCGCGCCACCGGCGAAGCAACCGACCCCGACTTCTCGTCGGCGCAGGGTCGTCTCAAGGCGCGCCGCGCCGCCGAGCTCGACGCCAAGCGAAGACTCGCCGAGCAAATCGCAGGACTCACCATTCGCTCGGATACTTACGTGCGCGACTTCGTCACTGAGTATGACGAGATTCGGTCGGAACTCGATAACGTCCTGCTCGTGAACTCGACGATCGTCGACGAGGAGTTCACCACCGAGACCGCCCGCGTCACCGTCATGATCCCCGGCACGTATGTCTGGAGTGTCATCAGCGAGTGGACCGTGCGTCTGGAACGCCGGGGCTAGAGAGGCCCCGAGTCTGCGAAAACAAGCCGAAGAGGAGATCGCGATGAAAAAGTGTGTTGCCCTCATGACGATCGCCGGACTGACCCTCGCCACGCTGGCGCTGTCCGGCTGTGCCGAGAATGAGCGCCGAACCGTGACGGTCCGCGAGACGCAGGAACGAGGCGAAGTGCAGGATGTCGACCAGGGCGAGATGGTCGTCGAATAGCCGGCGCCTTTGCGTCGCAGCCGGTGTGCTGGCGGGATGCCTGGCGGCGAGTCAGGCGTCTCCGCCAAGCCGCTTGCGCGCCGAGCAAATCGCCTACGGCCGCGCTCTCCAGGCCCTGCGCGAACGCATCCAACGTCTGCCGGGACCGGGAGACATGACCATCGGCGAACGGCTGGCCCAGTCCCCCAATCTCCGTCGCGCCGTCGTGCTCGCTTTGCGCGAGCGACCCCGCCGCGGCCTCACACGCTTCTACGCCAGCGGAGATGTCGAGGTGGATGTCGCCGTCCAACCGACCGAACTCGTCGACATCCTCATCGCCGCCGATCGCGAGACGAACGCGCCGTCGGACGCGGTCTTCACGCGCGCCGCGCTGCAGCCGTTCGCCGCCCGTTGGCCCGTGGTCTGGGTGACCGGCACGGCCACGCCGACCGACGCCGCTCTGCCCACTCCGCAGCCCGGCTGGGAAGGCGTCGCGCCCGAAGCCATCGAAATCGCCCGCCGCGCGGCGATCGACGATGCGTTCGACAGTTTGCTGAGCGTCATCGCGCAGCAGCGCCTCTCCGCCGCTCGCCGCGTGAGTGACTTCTTCGACGCGTCCGACGCCGCGCGCGTGAAGTTCGCCGCACTACTCCGCGAGAACGCCGACGCGACCGTCACCCTGGCGCCGGATCGATTGGCGATCGCAACCGCGACCATCCCGACATCCGACCTGATCGCGATGCTCAGCGAGCTCCGCCGCGTTCACGCGCAGAACCACGATTTTGAACAGCGCGACTTCGCCCCCCTCAGCAGTCCCGCGACGCCGAACATGCTCAGCGCCCTCGGCTTCGCTGCACCCGAGACGAGCCCCAGCCGCGTCAGCGACTCGGAGTTGCTCGACCTCGACGAACCCGACTGGACCCGGCTGACGCTCCGCGCCGCCGGCGACTGGATCGCCGCGCCCGACCGACCGGCGCTCACGCGCGAAGCCGCCATCGAAGCCGCGCGCCTCGCGGCGATCGGCATGCTGCGCGAGCAGGTGTGCACGCTCCCCGTCCGCGGCCCCGTGCGCGTCGAAGCAATGCTCGCACAGGAGCGAACGCTCAAGCCCGAGGTCGCACGCTTCCTCACCGGAGCGCGCACCACACGCGTCGAACCGCGCGACGGCGGCGTACGCGTCTGGGTGGAGCTCCCCGCGGCGCGCCTGTGGAGCATTCTCAAAACGGCGATGCCGCCGGTGCGCGTGTCCCCGCCCGACCCGATGACCGAATGAAACGATCCGAACCGATAGGGAGATAAGCATGCGGATTGCTCGTGCGATGATCATCACCACGCTGTTGGCCGCCGCCGCACATGCCGCGGAGCCGACGGTGGTCACCGTGACCGGAGAGGGAATCGACCGCGATGATGCGTTGAAGGCGGCCCTCCGCGCCGCGCTCGAAAAGGGCGCCGGCACACAGATCGCCAGCTTCAGCCACGTCGAGAACTTCGAGCTGATGCGCGACACCATCTACAGCCGCGCTTCCGGCATCGTCACCGACTACGACATTCTCGAAGAATCGAAGTCGCGCGGCGTGGTCAAGATCACCGTGCGGGCGAAGGTCAACTCAGACGTCGTGACCGCCACCTGGGGCGAAGTGCAGAACACCCTCGACCAGATCGGTCGGCCCAAGATCATGGTCCTGATCGACGAACGCATCGACGGCGTGCTGCAACCCGACTCCGTCACCGCCTCGCGAATCGAGAAGATGTTCACCGACATCGGCTTCGATCTCGTCGCACGCGAGGCGGTCGCCGAGATCACGCAGCGCGAAGGAGCCGACGCCACCATTACCGGCGACGAGGCCAAACTACAGCGCCTCGCTAAAGACGCCGGCGCCCACCTCTACATCCGCGGGTACGCCAACGCCGACCGCGCCGGTATGGAGGACTTGTACGGCGTTCCGGCGGCGTTCTACAACTGCGATATGCGCGCCAGGGCGTACTGGACCGACACCGCCAAGCTGCTGGCGAGCGAAGCCATGCCGACCGTACGGCGCGGCGTCCGCACACGCAAAGAGTTCAGCCCGCAGGCCGCACGCGAGGCGCTGATGGAAGCCGCGTTTCCCCAAGCGGGGCGCCCCGCTCGCCGTGAAGCCCCACTCGCCGAACGCCTCTTTCGCTCCGTCATGGAGCAGTGGGCCACGCAGATCACCGCCGGCGGCGAAACCGTGCTCGAGGTCGACAACCTCAGCTTTGGCGGCTTCCGCGCCCTGCGCGACGAGCTCCGCGAGTTCGACCGGCTCGACAGCGTCGAGGCCGACTTCAGCAAGGGAACCGGCGTCTTCCGCCTACGCGGCAAAATCGCGACCGAGACCCTCGCCGATCTGCTCGACTCACCCCCCTTCGACCAGTATCTCGAAATCAACGACCTTGGCCTCAACCGCATCCAGGCCAACGGCGTAGACGACTAGGGCCGCGCGAAAACGCCCCGAGCCCCCATCGGCGCTTGCTCGCCGGTGCGGGGCCGGTTCGCACGAAAATCAACAAGCGCCGCCTTCCGCGCCCCAAGTCGCTGTTCCGCGTGGCGGCGCGCGGCTGACGGGTTGCTGCGTGGCAGTGCGCCGCAATAACCCCCGCTGGTCGGCGAATTCACCACCGGGCCGAGTTGCAGGAGGACGCTGAATGAGCGCCGTACTCGAAAACCTCTGGTTGCAGGAAGAACTGCTCCTCATCGCTTTGCACGATGAGAAAGGCACGCTTCACAATCAGGCGTCGATGCTGCCCTACCCGCTCGGCGCCGCACTGCTCACCGAGCTGCTCTTGGCGGAACGCATCGCGCTCAGTGCCGACAAGCGCCCATTTGTCGAGATCACAAGCGACGCGCCGTTGAACCACCAATTGATCGACGAGTGCCTGGTCCGCATCGCCGAGAGTCGCAAGCGCGCCCGGGTCGACGCGTGGGTCAACCGTTTCGCGGGCGTCAAGAACTTGCGTCATCGCGTCGCGGTCGACCTGTGTCGGTTGGGCGTGCTCACGGAAGACGAGGACCGCGTGCTGTGGCTCTTCAAACGGCGCCTCTACCCGCAGCGTGACGAACGCGTCGAGCAAGCGCTGATCGCCCGACTCGAACGCGCCATTTTCGAAGACGGCGAACTCGACTCCCGTACAGCGCTGCTGATCTCACTCGCAGACAGTGCCGACCTGCTGAAGATCCCCTTCAATCGCAAACGGCTCAAGGGCCGCAAGCAGCGAATCAAGGCGATCAATGCAGGCGAGCCGCTGGGCGCTGCTTCGCGCGCCGCGATCGAAGCCGTCCACGCGGCCATCGTGGCGAGCACCGCAGCCACCATGATCGCAACCACTGCCGCGACCAGCTAACCCGCTTGCGTGCGGGCTCGATGGAGCTTCAGGCGGAGATACCGGACGCGACGGGCGAATGCCCGCCCCTCGCATGTCAGCGCCGCGACGGCGGCTTTTCAGCGTCGACGACTTACTGTTCTGGACTCGCACCGCCCTGTGGTTGTTCCCGCTCGAGCTCTTCTTCGACAGCGCTCCAGCGCGGTTCCGGTTCGCAGCAACAGGGGGTGTCGTCCCAGATGGGCACGTCGTCGTGCATGCTGCCGCGGTTTTGGGATTGCTCGGCTGTGTTCGCCTGCTGCGGTGGCGTTTCGGTGTTTGCAATACCCGCGCTGGTGTTTTGATCTGCTTTGCGTTTCATACCAGATCGTACGTGGCTCGGGGTGGATTCAACTAGCGATGTGAGCTTCTTAGGAGTGCCCAAGAAGCCGGTAAGCACGCCTTTTGACGTTTCCCGTCGCCCTTCAGATGGGCGCGTTGGCGCTATTTGTCGCGGCAGCGCGGACTCGACGCACCCGCTTACCGCTCAAACGAGGACGCCAAAGGTGGTTTCACGGCCGGTGGCCGGCACACTCACGACTTGCTCGTCGACAATGTTGCCGCCCATCTGCCGCCGGACGTCGGCGAGGAAGGCGTCCACCGCCTCCAGCTCGCCCTCCGCCTGCAACTCGACCGTCCCATCCTGGAGATTGCGCACAAACCCCACCACCGCGTGGTTCTCGCTGACGTGCCGCGCGGTCATGCGAAAGCCGACGCCTTGCACGCGACCGCTATAAATCACGCGTTTGCGGCTCGCTGTTTCAGGCTGCATGTTGGAAACACCCAGTGGCGCGCCACGGCGCCCGCCGCCAATCCCTGCTAGCGCTACATCTTGCCGACGATCGCCTCGCCAAACTCGCTGCACTTCAGCAGTTTGGCCCTGTCCATCAGGCGCTCGAAGTCATACGTCACGGTCTTCGCCGCGATCGCGCCTTCCACGCCCTTGATGATGAGGTCGGCGGCTTCGTTCCAGCCCATGTGACGCAGCATCATCTCGCCGGACAGAATCACCGACCCGGGGTTGACCTTGTCCTGGTTGGCGTACTTCGGCGCGGTGCCGTGGGTGGCTTCGAAGATTGCGTGGCCGGTGTCGTAGTTGATGTTGCCGCCG
>CAZLYU010000043.1:0-31249 GCA_964563855.1 uncultured Planctomycetales bacterium
CCAACCACAACCCGACCTGAAGCCCGCTGGAAAGGAACACGACCGGTCGCCAACCACCCAGCCGCATTCCGCCCCACCGAACGAAGCCGTAGACCATGTTGCTGATCTGCGGGCTCATGCGGATCTCGTACAAGCAGAGCGGTACGTAGACCAGTCCGCCGACGACAATCGCAACAGCCAAGAGACGCTGTCCCGACAGGTCGCCAAAGTAGATCCTCCCTACGAGATAGGGAAGTCCCCAGAGGACGACATTGTTGAAGCTGGCGGAAACGCCGTCGTAGAGGCCGAGTCCGTTGGCGAGCGAACTGAGTACTGAGCAGCAGCACAAGCCGAGAATCGGCAAGTCAATCCAAGACCAACGCACACGGGTGATACGCTCGGGCGCGAACGCAATGGTAGCAAGAAAGACACTACCTGACGTAACCATGTTCTTGTCGATGTCCGGTAGCCCTGGAACGCTGTAGCCGACGTTGGGGAGAAACAGGTAGCCTGCGATGAAAGCGATCGCAGCGGCTAGGCGTGCAGGAAACAGCGAGAACAACACGACAGTAACGAAAGGAAAGCCGAACAGCGCAAGCGGGACGAAGATGGTCATGGGCGATCGACGCTTGAAATGGACGCAACACGCTCACCAGCGTGTCGTTCGCGAGACTGTTGTTGACACGTCGCGAGCACATCGCTGTAAAAGCGAAGCGTCTGTGCGGCGATGGCGTGGGGGGCGAATCGGTTGCGGATGCAACTTACTCCGTTGGCCCCGATTTCCGACGCGAGCTGCACGTCACACACCACCCGTGTGATCTGCTGCGCGAGCGCGTCGGCGTCACCCGCACGAAACGTGAGTGCATTGTGTCCGTCGTCGACGATTTCGCGGAGGCCCCCGACCGCGGATGCCACCAATGGAGAACCACTCGCAAGCGCCTCGAGCGCGGCGTTGCCAAACGTTTCGTAACGTGAACAGACAACCGTCACGGCGTGCGTCTGACGCAACGGGGCGATATCAGCCTGTGCGATTCGTCCGAGCGCGGACACGTGGCCACGCAGGTGCGGACGTCTCGTCATATAGTCTTCGAGAGACGCCGCTTCCGGCAGGCCGTGCTGAGGTCCGATGAAGGTAAGCGTTGCGTCTGGCAGTTCGCGCAGCACACGCTCGAACGCCTGGAGCAAGATGTCGGCGCCTTTAACCCAGTCAAAGCGACCGACGAAGAGAATCGAGTGTCGTCGGGCGAGCTCGGGTCGCCAGTGTTGCTGCTCTGCGGCCGGTTCGATTGGGTTGGGGATCACCGCCGTTGGAATGGAGTGTTTCTCCAATCCGAAGTATTCGAATGTTCGATTGAGGACATCGTGTGATGGGGCGGTGACTGCTTGCGCGCGCCGGAGCGCCCTACCTTCGCACCGAATGCGGAACTCGTCCTGCCGCCTCCGCCGACCCTCCGTCGGCCCGGTCAGAAACCAAGGGCCATGCAGCCGCGTGACGATCGGGAATCGCCAACGGGCCCCCAGATACCCTCGCCACCCCCACGTCTCCTCCATTTGAACGATTTGCGGCGGATTCTGCGACTCCTGAAGCCGTTGTAGGCCGCGGCGCAGCAACTGCGCCTGCAGCGATGGGTGCTCCCCGATAAGGCGACCGATCAGCGCACTCGACAATCGGCTGAACCGGTCTTGTGGGATGTCGCGTAGGTAAAGCACGCGCGTGGAATGCTCGTCCGCTGACGTTGCACGGCGTCCAGCCAGCATCCAGGTCTCGACGCCAGCGCTTTCGAGCGCCGACTTCATCCGACTCGCATATGTTGCGATGCCGTTCGCCGCGTCCCCGAGTGGATAGCGAGGCGTGACCAGACACACCCGACGAATGGCGAAGGACCCGAAAGTCATCGTTCAACGTGCGATGCTAGAGATTTTGACGCTGTGTCGCGATACAAGCAAACCATGTAGGAGATTGCGGTGGTGGTGTAGTAAGCGAGTGCCGCCCAGGTGACGCTCAGGGCGTAGGCTTCCACGCCGCCATCTCGAGCGAGGATGAAGACCGCGGCCAAGAAGGTCGCGAGACGCGCCGCCGTCGCGATCGTTCCCAGCATCGGACGTCCGCGGGCCATCAGCGGCGCATTGAGCGTGTTTGCGGCGAGAGCGAGCGCGGCTGCGACAACCAGCCATCGCAGGGCTTCGCCTGCCGCGCTGTATCGAGGATCGTACAGCAGCTCGATCACCGTGGTTGCGAGCCATGCCCCAAGGCCGGAAACGCACCCGGCCAGCGTGATTGCGGCAAGGCTCGCCTGCGACATGCGCTTGCGAAACACACGCGGATCGTCCTGACGCGTGCTCAGCGCTGGAAACAGGACGCCGCCAGTCAACTGGCGCCCGATCCCTGTTACTGGCGCCACCATAGCGACTGCAATCGCGTACACACCGGCTATTCCCATACCGAGATAGCTGGCGACGAAGAACGCGTCTAGACGAATCGCGAAGAAGCCGAGAATGCTGGAGGCGAAAACGAAGCGGCCGAACCGTACGAGCTCACTTGCGATTCGTGCGTCGTACACCCACCGGGCTCGATGCGGATCCATCCGGTAAGTGAGCATGAGCCTCAAGAGTTCATTGGTGATGCCGCCGATGGCCAGGGCCCAAACGTTGCGAAAGACGAGCGCGAGTCCGACGTTGAGCAACAGACCCGAAAGCCCCGAATAGATCAACAACCTGTTGAGGCGATCTTGCTGTAGCTTGCGGATCCAAATGAACTCAACCGGATTGGCTAGTGAGCGTAACAGCGGCTGTGGTGAGGCGAACAAGATGAGGGCCAGCAACGTTCCTCGATCTTCGGTCGGGAAGAACTGGGTGAACGGCCACGCGAACGTCGCAACGAGTATGCTCAGCCCCAAGCCGCGCATCACCCGAAGCGTCCAGGCCACATTGATGTAGCGTTCCTCACCGCCGCGCTTGTTTTGCACAAGCGCCTGTCGGAAGCCGAAATCCGACAGCATCTCCAACGCGGACATCAACAAGCCCGCAGTCGCCATCAGCCCAAATGCTTCCGGCACGAGCAGGCGCGTGAGAACGAGAGAGCCAGTCAATTTCAGGGCGTGCTGTGCGGCCGTGCCGCCTACGATCCAAACTGCAGCGACGCCGGCAAGCCGCTTGATCGAAGGACGCTGCTGGCCGTGCTCGCTCGGGACCCCCTCAAAACGCTTCGATTCCGGACTAGGTCGCGGCCCAACGGGACTCGGCCTTTGGGAAAGACTGTGCTCAATCGGGCCCGCGCGGCTAGACAACGCCGGCACACGCGGCAGCACGGTGTCCTCACATGTCAGCCGCGGCTCGAACACCACCGCCGCGACAAATCCCCAGCTATCCACAAAGTACCGCCGCCAGAGTCGGCGCGGCTCCTGCGCAACGCGATGCAGCCATTCCAGACCGACGCGCTGCATCCACTGCGGCGCGCGGCGAACCTGTCCGGCAACAAAGCTGAAGCTCACGCCGACGCCGATGCTGACCGCCGGCGGATATTGGTGCATGTGATCGCGAATCCAGAACTCCTGCTTCGGCGATCCCAATCCGACGAACACGATGTCCGCCGCCGCGTTGCGCACCGCTTCCAGCGCCGCCCGCGACGCCGTCGCGTCGCGCTCAAATCCCATCGGCGGACAGTGCACACCCGCCACGCATAGCTTCGGATGGCGCTCCATCAAGACTTGACGCGCGCCCTCCGCCGCTCCCGGGGCCCCGCCGAGGAAGAACACGCGCAGCCCGCGCTCCGCTGCATGGGCGCACAGTTCGGGGAACAAATCCGACCCGGCGACCCGCGCCTTGAGCGGTGTTCCGCGGACCCGACTCGCCCACACCAGCGGCTGCCCGTCTGCGAGCACCAGGTCCGCTGCGTGCACCAATTGCGCGTACGTCGCGTCGCGCCGCATGCGCACCACGTGATCGACGTTGGGCGTGACCACCAGCGCCGGCGCCCGCCGCGACACCAACGCATCGATGCGTTCAATCGCTTCCGTCAGCGTCACATTGTCGATTTCCACCCCGGCGACCCGCACGCGTTCGCTCGACGACGCGGTCGTCAGCCCCGGCTCCTTCGCGGCGGTCTCAAGCGTCACTGTCGTCCGACTCCCAGTAGGGCATACACGCCGCCAACGGTTCGACCAGACGGCCCATCAGGTCGCGCAGCGCCGCCGTCTCCGCAGTGACGCCGCGCGTCGCGAGCGTCGACAGTTGCACGCGCGTCAGATACGACGCGCGCTCGCCGAGTAACCCGGCCCCGCGTGAGTGCCAACGCGTGAGATCGCTGGGATCCTCCAGAAAGCGACCGTTGATCACATATGTCGCCAGCACGAGCAGCGGCGGGCCGAAGTTTCGAGCGCGGTCAAAGCGGTACAAGATCGCGTGAACAACGCGTCCATCATCGGTGGTGAAGACGATCGAGCGCTGATCCTCCTCCGTCCAACCATTCGCGGCGTAGCACACGTCCGGGCGGTGCCCAAACGTCGACCGCGGTCGTCCTACATAGCCCACAAAGACTCCGACCGAGGTCTCCGTCTCCTCATGCACGTAGCCGCGATTGAGAAACTCGTCGTCAAACCAGCCCACGTTCAGCGATTCGGGGTCGAACGGAATCTCTCGGCCGCGCCACGGCCCGAGGTCGAGCGGCGTCGACTCCAATGGCTGCTTGAGCTCGGCCGTCTGCGACATCGCTACGCCGATGCGCTGCAGCAGCGCGCGATGCCCCAATCCGGCCGCAACGAGCAACACCAGCGCGGTCACCAGCATCGCCCACGACAAGCCGCTGCGACGAGTCGATTGCGGAATGGCGCTGTCATGCGTCATGCGGTCACCGTCTGGGTCGAGGATCGGGGCGGCGTGGGGTCAGACAACCACTTCATGAGGACCAGCAGGCCACCCAGCACGAGCAGTGCCGGCGGCATCATCGCGAAGCCGGCAATGTCATGCACCTGCTGATGCACGAGTTCACTGTCACTGTGCTCGACCGCCAATGCGGTCACGACCAGGCGGACGCCGTTAATCGCCACCGCGATCGGGACGCTGCAGGCGACCAGCGTCAGCTTTTGCCAGACGGGTCGATTGACCAGCAACGCCAGCAGCCCCGCTGTAAACACAAATGCGGTCAGCATACGCAAGCCGCTGCACGCCTCGGCGACAAACACCGCAGCGCCGCTCTCGAGCTGAATCTGATTGCCATCGCGCTGCACCAGATAGCCCAGCAGCTCGAGCCCGAACACGCCGAGCTTCGTCGCCAGCGTCTGCAGCGGCAGCGAGATCGCGTCGTGGACGCTCTGCGGCGGCGGCACCATCAGCAGCAGAAAGAGCTGCACCGGCGCCAGGCGGCGCCACACCGTCCACCCAAACAGGAACGCGATCATGCCGCTGATCGCAATGACCAGCGACAACCGCTCGATCGACGCGTACGCGTAATAGATGCTCACGAAACGCAGCAACTGGCTGAATGCCACCAGCACCAGCCCGCTCCAGTCGCCACGCCATCGAAGCCGCGACAACTCACGGCGCCGGAGCCAGATCAGGTAGCCGGCAGCCAACGGCGTGAGCGCGCCGACCGAGTAGTCGTCGTTCGTGCTCCAAAACGCGACGAGTTCGCTCAACGTGGGCCAGTAGCTCCACACCAACGTCAGCAAGACGAGCACCAGCGCGCCCGCTTCATGCCAGGAACGTTGGCTGGTTTGAACGCTGGCCGGCTCAGCAGCAATCACAGATGACTTCACGTAACCTCCCCGCGAACGGCTGACGGGCTCACAAACGCCGCCTGGCGACGAACGCCCCGCGCGAAAGACGATCGACCGCTGCGATCAGGCCCGCTTTCGTTCGGCAACATCCACCGCAACGGAACCGGCCAGCGCCCGCCGGCCGTCAGGATCGTTGCGACGAAGATCCGCAGATCGAGCCACAGCGACGCATTGTTCGCATAGAGCATGTCGAAGTAAACCCACTGGTGGAAGTCGCCTCGGTCGCGATCGTGACGGCAGACTTGCCACAACCCCGTAATACCGGGGCGCACGCTCAGACGGGCGCGCCGCCACGGAACACAAATCTGATTCTCACGGAATGGCGACGGGCGCGGGCCGATCAGGCTCATCTCGCCCACCAGCACGTTCCAAAGCTGGGGAAGTTCATCGAAGTTGGTGCGTCTCAGCACACGACCCACCAGTGTGATGCGCGGATCACGATTCATCTTGAACTGCGGTCCGTCGACGTTGCTCTGCTCGTACAGCTTACGCTGCATCGCGTGTGCGTCTTTGACCATGGTGCGAAACTTCCAGCACTTGAACAGCTCACCGTTCAGGCCTTCGCGCTCATGTCCAAAGAAAATCGGGCCGCGCGAGGTCGCCTTGACCAAGAGCGCGATGCACGCCATCGGAACTGCCAGAATCGCCAACCCGATCGCCGCCAGCGCGCCGTCCACAACCGCCTTGACGTTCAAATAGCGACGGCGCGCCGCGTCCGGGCGATGGGCGTACGCGCCGGGAACGGCCTCTTCGCCGACCGGCGCCTCACCGTCGATCGCGGTCGTCTGATCAGCGTGAGTGACCACCGCCTCGACACGCACATCTTCCGCGGTCGCGGCGCCGGCTGTCAGCACACACCGCACGACCAGCGCGCCCGGCGCCACCGAGCTATTGCGACCCAGCACCGTCGGGCCAACCACCACCGCCTTCGCTCCCACCCGTGCTCCCGACTGCAGCACCACGCGCCCGCTCAGCCGAGCAGTCGGCGCGACGTCAACGTCGGCCCCGCGATCGTCCACCGCTCCGCGCTGGTCGGCCAGCAGATGGGCGTTGAGGTCGAGCAAGCCGCGTCGCTCACGCAAATCGAATACGTGCTCATGACTCACCACGTCGCGCGATGGCGTGTCACGCAGCGCCAATTGCTGCCGCCACTTCGTTGGCGACGAAAGGTCCGGACGCGGCGTATTGGCGGCGAACACCGCCGTAAACGCCGACGCGCCAACCCCGCGCAGCTTCAACTCCGTCACGCCTTCGTAATAGCGTTGCACCCGACGAACGCGACCGTCGGCGTCGCGCACGATCCGTTCGTGCACCAGCCCGTCGCTGGGGTTCATGAAGACCTGATGCACTGGAAAGTGGCTGCTGACCACTTCGCTGACCAACGCGCCGACCCGCAGGCCGCTCGCCGGCCAGAAGTGCGGATCCACCAGCACCACCACGTCAGACGGTTCACCTGCCGCCAGCTTGTTCGGCAGCGCTGTGAGCGGAATGACTTCCGCCTCGGGCGCGCATGACTTGACCGCGTCCCGATAGCTTTCGTCGATCGTGAACTCCGGCGCGATCAGCAGTTGATAGCCGCCGTCCAGCTCGTGTCGCACATGGCTCAGCAGTGTCTGGGTGGTCACCGGCGCCAGCAGCAGCGAGCACGCCGGCGTCGAACAGCCCAGAAAGGCGGGTTGCGAATCGAGGACAACGACCGACGTCAGCATCGCTAGACCGCCCGGCTGCCAACGTCGAGCGCGGGACGCGCTTCCCGGGTCTCGCCGCCATAGCCGTATCCATATCCATACCCGTACCCGTAACTCGTGCGCGGCGCACGCGCCACAAACACCGTGCCGAACAGTCGTCCACCACCCGCGGCGATGGCCGCAAGCGACTCTGCGAGTCCGGCCCGCGACGAGTGTTGCTCGCGAACGAGCAACAAGCTGCCGTCCACCTGACGCGCGACGATCACCGCATCCGCCCCAGCCTCCACCGGCGGCGAGTCCAGGAGAATCAGGTCATACGTGTCCCGCCACGCGTCGAGCAACGCCGAGAAAGTCCCGTTGCCGAGCATTTCGGCTTCGGCGGCGCTGTAACCCGGCCCGGCAGGAATGACGTCGAGGTTGGGCGCGACCGATCGCGGCGCTTCGTTCACGTTCGACTCACCGCGCAGCAACCCGAGCAATCCGACGGTGGGCTCCAGCTCGAGATAGCGGCCCACGGCCGGACGACGTACATCCGCATCGACCAGCAGCACGCGCTTGCCCATCTGCGCCAAGCTTCGCGCCAGCAAGATCGAGAGCGTCGTTTTGCCGACGCCCTGATTGGCGCTCGTCAGTTGGACCACCCGCGCATTCTCGATCGCGAGCCGATTGAGCAGAGCCGTCCGAAGCATGCGCACCGCTTCGACAACGTGCTCTGACGGCTGTTGCGGGTTCATGTCGCGCATGAGCGGCAGGTAGCCGAGGAACGGCGTCTGCGGGACGCAGCGAACTTCCGCGGCGCCTTGAATATTCGGGTTGAGCAGGACGCGCGCATAACCCAGCGCCAAGGCCATCGCGAACGAGGCGAAGACCGCCGCCGCCGCCATTTTCGTTCGCTTGTCTTCGAACGGTGCGGTCGGTCGGTCAGCCGGCGACTGCACTTGAATCGACGCCGGGACGCGCGTCTTGTCACGCAGGACGCGTTGCCGCTGCTCCACCAGATCGAGCTGCTTGCGAAAGTCCTGCACGTCGTGCGTATGCTTCTCCAGCATCTCCGCGACGCCGAAGTCGGCCTTGAACTGTTGCTCCAGCCGACGCAGCTCCTCACTGGTGTGCTCGCGGCGCATCCTGAGCTGCTCGATTTCATACTCGAGTGATCGCACCCCGTCGCCGACGCCCGTCGGGTCAACGCTTACCAGCCCGGCGGCCGCCAATGACTGCAATTGCGCCTCATGCTCTTCCAACTGCTCACGGAGCCCCTCGAGCGCGCGTTGTCGGCGTTGCACGGTGGGGTGCTCCGGGCCACGTGTTGCGAGTGCGTCTTCAACGGCGCGCTCGAACTCACGCACCTGCTCAGATAGCGCCAGCCAGCGTGCGTCACGCTCAAACCCGCTGTCGCGCTTGGTCTCCGAACTCGCCTCCGCCGCCTGAGCGCGCTTCATCTGCCCTTCGCGGATGCGGAGTTGCAGCTCGATGTCGTTCAGCGCGCCCTCGACCGCGTCCAGCCGCTCGCGACGTTGTGCAATGAGGCCATCGGGAGACGCCGTCCCCAACTGTCGACGCGTGTCCTGCAACGCTCGCTGCGAGAACGCGATCGCGCTCTCGAGCGTCTGCTGTCGATCACTGAGCTCAGCGAGCAGTTCGCGATCCTCTTCCGTGTACTGCTGATTCACGAGCCGCACGAACTCGTCGGTCACCGCTTCCGTGATCAAGTGCGCATCACCGGCGCTCTCGGCCAGGAACGCGATCTCGATGTTCTCGCTCTTCGGCACGATGCGCGCCGAGAGCCCCTCGCGAAGCCGAGTCAGAGGATCGGCGGATGCAGCAACCAAGCTTCTGGGCCACTCCGTCTCTCCGGCGTACCAGGCTGTGCGTCGTACCGACTCGCGATCAAGCACGCGCTGCAAGACCCAATTGCTGGTGATGAAGTTCACCTGCGTCCGAACATAGCGCTCGTAGTGCGGCACACGACCGTCGTCTTCGGGCTTGTGAACCACCCACTGCATCTGCGAGCGCACGTGCAGCAACGAACTGGAGCGATACAGCGGCGTGAACATCATCCACGCAATCGCCACGCCGGGAGGCGCCAGCAGCAGCAACGTCGCGAGCATGGTCCACTTGTACTGCAGCAATGCGCCGAACGAGAACGAACGTCCGGTCGCGGCGGCGTCATCGCCGCCTGCGCCGGCGGGGTACGCAACCGAAGTTTCGACCACCTGTGAGGCGGGACTGAGTGCGTAGCTGTCGGTGGTTAAATGTCTCACGCGGTTACTCGCTTATGAACGTCGGCAGGGGTGGCCTCAACGAACGCCGGCGCCGCGGCGCCGCTCGGAGCGACCTCGACTTCAGCCGTCTCGCCAGGATGAATCCAGGCATCCGAAATGGCGGCGCCAGCCGAGACCCGGCAGTCAGCCGCCAGCATGGAGCGCCACACAAACGCTCCCTTGCCGACGACGGCGTTCGGCCCGATCTCGATCGGACCGACCAACACCGCGTCTGCCTCGATCACCGCGTCGCGGCCGATGACCACCGGCCCGACGAGACGCGCCGAGGAGGCGACCCGTGCGCTTTGGTGACGCCACACGTCGCCACACGCGACAAATCCGCCGGCTTCGAGACGGGCGTGTTCGCCCGGATCCGCCAGTCGATTTTTGACTGCGACCAGCCAACGGCTCAGATTCTTGAGCGACAGCGGCCGGGTGCTGAACGCGAACGTGTCCACGATCTCGCCATTGGCATGCAGCCGCGGCGCCAAGCCCTCTTTCAGGTCGTGATAGCCCGCCAGGCTGACTTGCTCGAGCGCCTCGTGCGAAAGCGCGAAGATGTCTACGGGTTCGGCGTCCCGGTCGCCCGCCGCGCCCCACACACCGATGGTCATGGCGCGTTTTTCGGCTCGATGACTCTCGACCAGCGCCGGCAATTCCGAGGGGATGCGCACGAGCGCATTGCAAATCAGGTAATGGTCGGCTGCTGCGATAGTCAGCGCGTCACGCGCCGCCCCGGCCGGACCCCGCGGCACCTGGTCCATGAGCACCGGAACATCGGCGCGTCCCAACCGCTCCAACGCGGCGGCAATCGTGGCGGCGCCCGTCTTCACACACACCACCGCGTCGGCCACGCCGGCCTGCTCGAAGGATTGCAGCGTGTGCTCGATGAGCGGCCGCTGCAGCAGTGGGAGCAGCAGCGCCGGACCGAGATCCGACAGCTCCGCGCTCGAATGCGGCCCGTTGCTCAAGATGACGCCGACAACACTCATCGCTTACTGCACCGCTCGCTGGCTCGCACTGTTGGTGGTTGGCGGTGACCCGGGCGTCACGCCCCAGTTCCGCATCAGATAATAAACCTTGACGACCGGCAAAGCGGCGAGGCAGGCCGCCGCCCCGGCCAGCAAGAGCTGCATCCGCCACGCCGACGCGTCATCTGCGGTGGCTTGATCGGCGCTGAGGATGAAGACTACGCCGATGACCGACCCGATCACCATGACGTCGACGTGCAAGAGCGCGCCGAGCAGGAGCATCACGCCGCCAACGACGACGCCGAGCTTTTGATACCACCCGAAGCCGGGGTTGCCGGTGGGCAGGAGGTCGAGCGTGACCGCGATAATCGCCAGGAACACGCCGACGATCGAGATCAGTGCCGCCGGGCCGAGGTGGCGGCGCTCCGTGACGTGCTCACGATGGGCAGCTTCGCGCGTCTCGGCGCATGACGCGCAGTACCGCCGCACCACCTGCTCGCCGCGCTGATAATCGATCAAAATGTGGACTTGCGCCGGCCGCTGGCATACATCGCACGCGAGCGGCGCCATCGCCGCACGCGCAGCCGAGCGCACCTCCGACGCTTCGCCGCGGCGCTCAACGGCTGGCGGATCAGCGCTGCCCGCGTGCAGAGCCAAGCTGGAATCGCCCATGAACCTCTTCCTTCCTACGTCCTTGTACGAGCGCTACCCGGGACCGGTTTGGCCGGCCGCGTCGCGGTCTGCGGCGCGGTCGTCGCCGCGACGATCGCGTAACGCATGTTCGGCGAGACGCTCGATAACGACGGCAAGATCCGCCGCATTGCGCACACCGAGCTTGTCTTTAATCCGCGCCCGGTAGGTTTCGACGGTCCGCGGCGCGATGTCGAGCTCCTCGGCAATCCGCTTACTCGTCAGCCCATGCCGAACGCGGTCGGCAATGTGTCGCTCGCGGTCAGTCAAGCGGTAGTACCGCTGCAACATTGACCACTCCGCGCGCAAGGTCCGATCACGAATCAAACTGCGATCGAGCGCCCCGGAGACGCACGCACTTAATGTTTCGGCCTGAACGGGGCGCTCCACGACGTCACAGGCCCCGTTTTTCATGGCCCGCACCGCCGCGCTGACATCACCCGGGTTCACGAGCGCGATCACTGGCAAGCAGTCGATCTCGCGTCGCAAGAGCGACGTCGTTCTGTCGGCGCCATCCGTCAGCCGCCGGTCTGGTAACGCGTCAGCCGGTGCAAGGATGCAACCGATCACGCTGCTTTCGTCAAAGCGCAGCTGGGTGTCGGCATCGTGGAGCGAGATTACCCGCAGATCGTTTTCCTGCGCGACGTCAGTGACGGGCGGCGACTCGCGATCGTCGTCGAGCGCTACCACCAGAACCCGGGTCGCGTGCGCGTTCGCGACGATGCGTGGTATCAGGCGCAGCGTAGGGGACGTCGTCGTGTCACAGCGGTCGCGGTCCAAACGCACACTCCTTTGCCTTTCGAAGCGAACCTGATCGAGATCAGACTGGGAAAGTAGTCGTTATGCGGCCTGTCGGTTCGCCCAACGCTTTTGTCGAATCGCCCGGCCCACGGCGCCAACCGCGCCCTTATGTCGCCCTGCACTACGCATGTGTAAGTTACGATCTACGCGATGGACGTGCAAGCGCGTACGTGGTTTTACGGACGCGAAAACTGCGCTCGTATCGCAGGTAAACTTGGTGAGCTACGCGCCGCGCGCGTAGGTGGTGCCACGCCACGTCGTGCGTGCGGCCCCGAATGCTTTCAAGAGCGAACTCAGCAATATCAGCACGCACACGGCCGCGCCCAGCCAATAGGTGGATGACCACGCCCCAGGGATGGCTGACAGCCGGTAGAACCGCCACATGACGCTCATTTGCGCGATGATCGCCGCTGCCGCCGCGCCGAACAGCCAACCCCAATTCGCCCCCGCCAATGGTGCGAGCACGAGCGTGACGTAAGGCGATACGCTCGCAAGACTCAGCACCAGCACGCTGGCCAGCAGCTTCGGAACCGTTCCGAAGCAGCCGTAGAAGATTCGGCTCCAGCCGCGCCAAATCGCGCGAAAGCCCGTGTACATCCGCACGCGGTAGAGCTGCACCCCGCGAATCACGCGGAACGGCACGCGGGCCGTCTTCGCGCGGCGCGCCATGTGCATGTCTTCGTTGAGCGTCGCTTTCACCGCATCGTGTCCGCCGATGGCGTCATACGCGCCGCGGTGCAGCAGCATAAAGGCGCCGTTGGCGTATGCGATCGGCGAGTCGGGGCTGTTGACGCGTTGCGGCGGCGTCCAGTAGATCATGACCGCACCCGCCACCGGCTGGATCACGCGCTCCCAGAACGTGTGCGCTTCCAGACGCGGCAACACCGACAAGAACGTCAGTTGTTCGCGTTGCGCGTACGACACCGCCGCAGCGATCAGTTTGCGCGAGTCGAACACACAGTCGGCATCGGTGAAGCACAGCCATTCAGTGTCGGCGGCTTCAACCCCGGCGCGCATCGCGTTGTTCTTGCCAAACCAGCCTTGCGGAAGCTCGGTGATGTGGAGCGCGCGAAGCCGCGTATCCTGAGCCGCGCGCTCGTCAAGGATCCGTCCGGTGGCGTCGCTAGACCGGTCATTGATCGCGATCACCCGTAGCGGCGGATAGTCCTGCGCGAGCAGCCCATCCACGCAGCGGCCGATGTTCGCTTCTTCGTCTTTCGCCGCGACCAGCATCGTGAGCGGCGGCAGGTCGTCGGCGGTCGGGGGAGCGTCGGCTTCGGTGAGCTGCGGCTCGCGCTGTCCGCGATTGATGTCGATGTGCCGCTTCGACCAGATCAGCGTGAGCAGCGCCATCACATAGAAACAGAAGACGGCGAAAGCTGAGTCCAGCGGCGGAACCGCCGCGAGCAGAACGTCAAGATTGGGCCAAGCCACGCGGGCTCCTCGTAAACAGATAGGACCGTGCCAGCCAGACGTCGAGCCGACCCGCGCCAAGACGCGCCGGCGACCGCGGGGCAGGGCGGGGCAGCTTATCCAGAAGCGACCCGGGCGACAACGCGACGGGCCGCATGATCGGTGCAGTCCGAGCCGCGGCCGGTCGTGCGCTCGACGTCGACGAACAGCCGCCGGCGCCGCCCCAACCGCGCCGTATGATCCCGCTGCAGGCGGCGCCGGGTGCGGCCGCTCATGTCCGCGGTCAAGAGCGAACGGAGGACGCACATGCGAGTAGCCGTATTCGGCGCTCAGGCCTTTGAAAGACCGTTTTTTGACGCGGCCAACGAAGCCCATGGACACGACCTGCTATTTCTGGAGCCGACCCTCTGCGCGCGAACCGCCTCACTCGCGCAAGGCTGCGCAGCAGTGTGCGCCTTCGTCAATGACCGCTTGAATCGGCGGACAATCAGCGCGTTGCATGCATTGGGCGTACGCCTGATCGCGCTGCGCTGCGCGGGCTTCAACCACGTCGACCTCGAGGTCGCCGAGGAACTGGATGTGGTGGTCGCTCGAGTTCCTGCGTACTCACCCCATGCTGTCGCCGAGCACACGGTCGCCCTCATGCTCGCACTCAATCGCCGAATCCATCGCAGCGTTGCGCGGGTTCGCGAGCAAAACTTCTCGCTCAACGGGCTGCTCGGCTTTGATCTGCACGGGAAGACCGCCGGAATCATCGGAACGGGAAAAATCGGAGCGTTGGTCGCACGGATCCTGAGCGGTTTCGGTTGCCGCTTACTCGGATTCGACGTTCACCCAAATCCCGATTGTGAATCGCTGGGAATGCAATACGTGGACATGGCCGAAATGGCCCGGCAGGCCGACGTTCTCACCCTCCACTGCCCGCTCAACCCACAAACGCACCGACTGATCGACCGGGCGTTGCTCGAACAGGTCAAGCCCGGCGTCATGCTAATCAATACCAGTCGCGGCGGCCTGATCGATACGCAAGCGGTCATCGACGGCCTCAAGAGCGGTCGGGTGGGCCTGCTCGGTCTCGACGTGTATGAAGAAGAAGCCGATTTGTTCTTTCGCGACCTTTCGGATCAGGTCATTCACGACGACGTCTTCGCCCGCCTGTTGGCCTTTCCCAACGTCATCGTGACCGCCCACCAGGCCTTCTTGACCCGCGAGGCATTGAGCGACATCGCCTGCGTCACACTGCAAAA
The DNA here is from genome assembly GCA_964563855.1 of uncultured Planctomycetales bacterium. Taxonomy (GTDB): domain Bacteria; phylum Planctomycetota; class Phycisphaerae; order UBA1845; family Fen-1342; genus JAFGRR01. The sequence goes on from CAZLYU010000043.1 coordinate 14,825, forward strand.
CGTGACCGATTTTGAAAGCGGCGTGGTTCGCCGCGACAACCTCGTCACAACCGAACGGCATCGGCCGTAGCGAATGGGACGCCGCGCGGGCAGGGCTTCAAACCCCGCCGGCGAACGCCAATCACCGGCGGAGCCATGCAGCCCCCGAGAAGGGCGTTATCATCGCAGTAGCAATGGCGTAGGTCAGTCGGCGGATGAGCGGCCTTGAAGCCAAGATTGCCGCCGCCAAGTCGCGCGGCAACGGCTCCCCGGTGCGCAAGAGCATGGCGGAAGCACCCGTATCTGATTGATGATGCGACGCGCAGGGCGGCAGCAACGGGGCCATCAGGCCCATCTGGGTGCGTCTGTCGGGCTCGGTGCATCCCACTTCGTCATCACTAGCTGGAGAAGGCTCTCGATGAGACCACCCTCGAGACTCACAGTCCCATCTCGATCGATCGCACTCGCTGCGTTGCTGACACTCGCCCTCCCGATGCCTCTCGCGGCGCAGGAGACGAGCACGCCGGCGGCGCTGCCTGGATCGACGGGTGGCTCGCTCGCTGAGGCGCCCGTCGATGAGCTGGCGATCCTACTCACACCGCTCGAGCTCGAGACGCTCCAGAACCTGAGAACAGAGATCATGGGCCGCGTGCGCAGCAATGCGTCCGACCTGGCCGACGCCATCGTCGCACGCCTCCAGCTCGCGAAAGCGGGCGATCAGGCGGATCAGGACATCAACGCGGTTGGCGAGCGAACCATCGCATTGATGATCGCCAAGCAACAGCTGCTCGCGCAACCGGCCGACGCATGAGCCCGGCCCGGCGATTGCGGATGCCGGGCGCCCCGACGACGCCGACGATCAGACGGCTGATGACTCGGAATCAAACTGAGGCGCTCGGGCGAATCCGCACACCTGTCTGCGGGCCGGGGCCAGGTTCCGTTGGTTTCACGATGAGCGCACGGAACTGGCATCCCGACAGCCTGCTAGACTCAGGCCGGTGCGGCGAACCGGACGTTTTGACGCCGATGCGTCACGCGCCGTATCGTGTAGCGGGACGTGCTGCGAGGGCGTAGCTCAGTCGGTAGAGCAGCGGCCTTTTAAGCCGCGGGTCCTGGGTTCGAGTCCCAGCGCCCTCATTTCCCCATCCCATCGATCCAGCACACACCGCAGCGCACTGGATGCGCGGCCGGTGGCTTGCGCTGCGCGCAAACCCCGTCGCGATGTTGCTATCGCGAGTCCGCCCGCGCTGAATCGATCAATTCAGCGGGCTAACAGCAGTCGCTTGCGTTTGTGGTCGATGGACCGAATGTGATGCCCGAACACGCCCCGGTCGCCACCTTTTGGCGACGTAGCGCGGCGTGAACCCGCTGTGTGACCCGCTGTCACTCGCCGAGGAAGGTGTCCACGGAGAGCGGCGGGTCACCGGAAACCGCCGACGTCACGTCGAGAGCGTCCTCATAGGAGACTTGCGCCGTGCTCAGCACCTTGTCCCTTCGCGCCAAAATTCTCGCCGGTTGCGCCGTGCCGTTGGTGTTGCTTGCCGTGCTCGGCATCGTGAGCTATCGCAGCATCATGTCGCTTAACGAGTCGGCACGCTGGGTTGAACACACGCACAAGGTGATCGGGGCGGCGGAACAGATCCTTGCGTCTGCCGTTGACATGGAAACCGGCATGCGAGGCTTCTTGCTCGCCGGCAAAGAGGAATTCCTCGATCCATACAAGGCTGGCGGACAAAGCTTCGACGAGCAAGTCAAAGCGCTCCAGCAGACAGTGAGCGACAACCCCGCGCAGGTGAAACTGCTCGACGAGATTCGCGAGACCATTCACAACTGGAAGAAGAACGTGACCGAGCCCGCGATCGCGATGCGGCGCACGGTCGGCGATTCGAGCACAATGGATGCCATAGCGGCGCTGGTGGGTGAGGCCCGCGGCAAGGTGTTTTTCGATCAGTTTCGCGAGCAGATTGCAACGTTCGTCGAGCGCGAAGCAAGCCTCATGGATGACCGCCAAGCGACCGCGCTCGCGACGTCCAACAACACCAAGACGACATTGGTGGCGGGCACTGCTGTGGCGTCGATCTTGACAATCATCGTCGCACTACTGCTCGCGAGCAGCATCATCAATCCGCTCAAGGCCATGTTCGCCGGGCTGCGGACGATGAGCAGCAAGGAGTTAGGCGGCACCACAGACACCTTCAACCGCGTCATCGAGGGGATGACCGAGAGCGTGACGCAGGTTCGCGACGCCGCGGGTCAGTTGGCGTCGACCTCGCAGGTCCTTTCGTCGGGTGCGTCGGAACAGGCAGCCTCGCTCGAAGAAGTGTCGAGCAGTCTCGAAGAGATGGCTTCGATGTCGCGCACAAACGCCGAAAACGCGAATCAGGCCGACAGCCTCGTCAGCGCAGCGCATCAGGCCGCGAGCGACGGCAACCAGACGATGAGCGAGATCGCGGAGGCCTCAAACCAGATCAGCAAAATCATTAAGGTCATCGAAGAAATCGCGTTCCAGACCAACTTGCTCGCGCTCAACGCCGCGGTGGAAGCCGCCCGCGCCGGTGAGCATGGCAAGGGCTTCGCTGTTGTTGCCGACGAGGTGCGGAATCTTGCGTTGCGGGCCGCGGAAGCCGCGCGCGAAACGACCGGTCTGATCGAGAACTCGGTCGGCAAGTCGCAACAGGGCGCCTCCGCAATGCAGCGTATCGCCGACGGCGTCGGCCAGGTGACCAGCCTGATCAACGGAATCGCCAAGGCGTCGCAGGGACAGTCTCAGGGGGTCGAGCAGATCAACGCCGCGTTCTCGCAGATGGATAAGGCCACGCAGCAGAACGCCTCCGCCGCCGAGGAATCGGCTGCCGCGTCGGAAGAGTTGGCGTCGCAAGCCGAAACCGCGAACCACCTCGTCGACGAGATGGTGAAGCTTGTGAAAGGCGTCAACGCCACGCGCACGACCATGCGCAAGGCGGCGCCGACGCCCACGACCGCGAGCGCGACGAGCCGAGTGACGCCGGGCAAACCCGTCCCGCCGGCCGCGTCCAGCTCTGCGAAGAGTTCGCCGGCGCAGCCGCCGGAAAACTTCGATTTCGAAGTCGACGACGAGCAGTCGCGCGGGTTCGAGAACTTTTAGCGCAACGGCGCCTCATCGACTGAGAGCGGTGTGGCGTCGCGTCTCCTCGTGCCCGACGCCGATCGCCGCCCGCGCGCCGCGGCGCAATGCGTTCGCGCCCCGTAGCAACGACAGCGGGGCCCGTCGCTGGCTTGCGACGGACCCCGTGATGTCGGTACGGTCATTGATGAGCGGCACGCTGGCGAGCGACCACTTCACTCGGCGCTCACACGAGCAAAGTGTTTACAATTGGACCGCCGCCTGGAACGCGGCGACATCCGCCAGGTCGACGTCGCAATCTTTGACGGCGTAGTCGAGCGGGAGGCAGAGTGTGCCGACCAGGCCTGCATCGGGGCCGGTGACGCACTCGAACACGGCGGGGGCGTCGGCCACGGTCACCAGCCCGTCGCCATCCACGTCGCCGTCACTGTTGCGCGCTGCGGGCGGGAAGATGTCGATTTCCGCGAGGTTGGGCGTGACAAACGCCTTTTGTCGGCCGTCGATGTCTTCGGGGTCGGCCGGGTACGTCGTCTCACACGCCAGCCACTGGGGCGAGTTGAGGTCGGGGTTATAGCCACGCCACGGGTCGAGCAGCAGATCGCCGCCGTCGGTTCCCACGGCGTAGAACACGAAGCGGATGTTGGTGACCCCGCTGACGAGCGTTTCGTTGCTGCAGTCGTAAAGCTCGGTGAATGACGAGTTGAAGAGTCCGGGGTTTGTGGTGACGCCAAACTCTCCGTTGCGTGCTCCCCGGGCCAGTAGCGTCATGTCGGTCAACGAGCCGTCGAACGACACGTAGACGTCATAGTGCATGAAGGCTCGGATGCTCTTGGAGTTATCCTCGGTCCAGACGCGGATGGAGCCGATGTCGGTCGGCGTGTCAAAGTCGAACCGAATCACGTTCGCCGCGAACGCGAAGTCGCGCAGGACGACGCCGAAAATCCCGGTGCCGTCGGTGAGATTGAGCATTTGCGCTTCGGCGGTGCACGCGGGGCCGAAGCCGTGCCAGAAGCAGTCGACCGGATCAACGATGGCCGGATCCTCGACGCCGTCCCACTGCTCGAGGCAACCGAGGAAGTTGAAGTTGAACGACTCGACGCCGTTGTTCGGGTCGACGACGCCGCCTTCCAATTCGGCGCCGAAACCGGCGTCGAAGAACGCGATCAGGTCAGTCTCTTCAATGAAACGGTCGAGATCCGGCGGTGGGGAATCGAGATTGAACTCGGAGAAACCCGACTCGACCAGCACCTGCGCGGTGGCGGGCGCCGCCAAGATCGCGGCGGCGATCACCAACATCGACGTAACGCTTCGCTTGCTTCGCATGCTTATTCTCCTGGGGCGCGTCGCGCCTACCAATCTCGGACCACGGGCTTCACGCGGTCGGTTACCACCACAACACATCGCCCTGCCAGCCGTCCAAGCGCACGGCCGTCGTGAAGACGGTCGCGTTGTGCCAGGCGTCGACGGGGCGCGGGGCTTCGTTTAACTCGCGGAAATGGCGCGCATCGTTTCGCGAGACATGACCGTCGCCCCACAGCGTGTTGGCGCTGTCGACGCGCGGGGGGAACTCGTTGATCGGCGCCGCCCAACCTGTTCCATGGTTGATGCGCCATTGGCCGCCGCCTTTCCACGCGACAACGCTGTCAGACATGAGCACGCGTCCGGAGTCGAGGTCTTTCCCCGACGCCTTGCCGCGCTTCTGCGTGACATGCACGGTGATATCGTCATCCGCCGAACTCGCGATACGCTCCCATTCCTCCGGGTCGTTCAGGCACTCATCCAGCCGGCCCGCGTAGGTATAGGTGATGTGCAGGTAAGGCTCTTCGGTCGCCTGAATGCCGTTCGGTGTGAGCGGACCGGCGACTTGATTGGCGTGCGGCTGCATGTCCTGCAGTTTCACGAGCGGACAGTAGAACACGTCGTGCGTCTTCGTGAGTTCGGTGCGGTCGTCGTTCCACTCCAGACCGCCCATATAGCCGGCGATCGCCTCATGCACCGCCAGACCCCAGAACCCCGGACCGACGCGGTCCTGCCGCGCAAAGTTCGGGTTCTCGAGCATCTGCTCGGTCGTCACGCTGTCGCCGATCGTGTTCTGCTGGGGCAGCACGCCGTAGTCAACCGTATAGGCTGCCAACGTGGAGCCGATGTCTTTAAGCCGCGCGGCGCAGGTCGTCAGCTTCGCCTGCTGACGCGCGCGGCTCAGCGAGGGCAGCAGAATCGAAATGAGCAAGGCGATGATCGCCACGACAACGAGCAGTTCAATGAGCGTGAAACCGCTACGGGAGGAACGGACGGGCATTGACTTCCCTCACGATGCGTCGAAGTGCTGCGGCGTGCAACAGCACGCTGCGTCCATCAAACGTACTTGTCCGCCCTATCCATGTCAATACAAATGCGCGATATTTGTGCATTCAATCGCGTCGTCTGCGGAGCCGCTGGTGAGCGAAACGCATAAATCGCTATCAAAAATGAATTTATAAGAAGATCGGCCACCGAGACGGCGTCAGGATTCTGCGGATTGCATCGCCGGTCCCGGCCTCGACGACGCTCTATTTGTAATGACAAATGACGCCAGTGCACACATTTGATAAGTCTTTTTCTTGACAATTCGGCCGCAATGCGTCATGTTGCATCCCGAGCGTCCCTGAGCACCGCCAGCGACCGGGATCGCCGCCCGCAAGCGAGCAAGTGCGCGATGCAGACTGCATACTCCGATAAAGTTGCCGGTGGCCGATCGTGAATCAGGAAACGGCAAAACATCGACGCGTCTATCAGACGATCCATCGTGCAATCGTCTCGGGGGAGTACGCCGTCGGCATGCGCATTCCAACCGAGTCGGAACTAAGCGACCGGTTCAGCGTTTCCCGGCCCACCGTGTCTCGCGCGCTGCGCGACCTCGAGCAGCAAGGCTACCTCCTGCGCCGCCGCCGCCTCGGCACCTTCGTGCGCGAGCCGGAGCGACGGCCGAGTGGTTTGCTCGGCCTGACCGTCCCGCGTACCGAGGGCGGCATCCTCGCCTCCATCTGCAACGCGTTGTCGCGAAAGTCGCAGGCGAGCGGCTACGGGTTGTTGTTCGGCGGCAGCCCGCCGCGCGACAGCGACTGGGTGCCGCTCGACATCGACCGCTATTGCCAGCAGTTCATCGAGCGCGATGTGGCGGGCGTGTTCTTCCTGCCCTACATCGTCGCCGCCGACCGCATGGATGTGAACCTGCAGATCGCCACGCAGCTCTCCGACGCGGGGATCGCCGTGATCCTGCTCGACCGTGACGCCGTGGAGTTTCCACGCCGCAGTCGGTTTGACCTGATCGGCGTCGATAATCATCGCAACGGGTACGCGCTGACCACGCATTTACTCGATCGCGGGGCGAAGCGCATTCATTTTGTCACGCTCGAAAAGGCGCCGAGCACCTGTCGGGCGCGCGCCTCGGGATATCACGCCGCGCTCATCGAACATGGCATCATCCCGGACGACGCGTGGATGCACGTCTGGCGGACCGAAGCGGCGCACGACCTTGCTCAGCGGCTCGTCGCCGACGGAGACGCCGACGCGTACGTCTGCGCCAACGACGACATCGCCCGCGAGTTGCTGCACCACTTCGCGACGCTCGGCGTGCGTGTTCCCGAAGACGTACGAGTCGTGGGGCATGACGACCTGCCGTTCGCGCGGGCTCTCCCCGTGCCGCTGACGACGATGCATCAACCCACCCGCGAACTGGGTGAGATTGCGGTCATGACCATGCTCGAGCGGCTGGAACATCCGAACCTTCCGCCACGCGACATCATGCTTACTTGCGAAGTTGTGCAGCGCGAAACATGTGGAGGATCCGTGAGCGACGCTTCGCAGCGCTCGCGGCACACGCGGAACATGTAAACGGCGGATTTCAACCGGGGTTGCCCAACCCACATGACGCGCCCGTTGCAACGGCGACTGACGCGAGACACACGCGGCAACCCTCTCATCGAATGCATTGCAGTACACACACTGGAGGGCGCCCATGTCGAATGTCATTACTGGTCTGGCGACCGAACACGTGAGCTTCTTCCGCACGCACGGCTATGTCGTCGCGCCCGGTTTCTTCGCCGGTCGCGATCTGGCCGCGCTGCAGGCCGAGGTCACCCGCCTGCAAAATGCCGGTCGATTACGCAACGTGGCGACCGATGGCAACGGCGTCACGACATCCACCGCCAAGCGAAACCTGCAGCTCTGCCCGTGCGTCGAGCACAGCCCGCTGATCCGCGCGTTGCCGTTTCACGAGCGGCTGCTGAGCGCCGTCAGCCAACTCATCGGCGATCCGCTGATGCTGCAGCTCGACCAGATCTTCCTGAAACCCGCCGGCGATGGCATGGGCACCAACTGGCATCAGGACAACGCCTACTTCAAGATCAGCGATCCACGCATGGGGCTCGCGGCATGGATCTCGATTGACGATGCAACCGTCGCCAACGGAACGCTGCACATCGTCCCCGACAGCTTCAGCGAAGCGTTGCCCCACGAGCGCGACCCCTTCAGCGATCACCACATCCGCTGCCACGTCGACGAAAGCGCCGCCGTGCCAATGGAGGTTCCGGCGGGTAGCGTCGTCTTCTTCTCCTTCGGTACACCCCACGCGACGCGCGGCAACACCTCGGATCGCGATCGCGCGGCGTTGGCGCTGCATTTCGTCCGCGCCGATCACGCGACACCGGATCTCTTGCAGCCGAACCGAACCTACCACCCGTTGTTAACGGGGCCCGACGCCAGCGGCGGGCTCGCCGAGTACGGCGAGCGTGTCGCAGGGACGTGGGAGGCGGAAGTCAGCGCGCTACTCGACTAAGGCCTGCACCGCCGCGACGTCGGCCAGATCAATATCCCCGTCGCGCGGCGCCGCATCGTAGGTGCGAATCGTTGGCGGCAACTGACCGGCGCGCGGCCCGGTGACTAGCGCGAGCATGGCCATGGCGTCCGCCGTGCTGGCGGCGCCGTCGGCGTCGCCATCACCGGTGGGGCGGTCGAACACGTCGATCTCGATGATGACGGGGGCGCTGAACGCCTTGCGCAAACGATCGATATCGCGACTCTCCTGCGCGGGGCAGCTTTGCGCGTAGGTCGTGCTTTCGTCGACCAGACCCTGCCACGGATCGTGGAACGTGTCGCCGATCGAGCTGCCGAAAAACACCAGCCGTAGATTGGTGGCGCTTTCCGCCAGCGTGCCGGTCAGTGGGCGAGTCAAACGCGTGAGGCTCGCGCCGTGAACGCCGCTGTTGGTGCTTCCAAAGGCGCCGCTGGTCGCCTCGCGCGCCAGCAACGTATATGTCGCGCCGCCATCGAATGATGCGTAAGCGTCGTAGTGCTGAAACACACGGCCATCCATTCCCGGGTTCGCCGCGAAGACCGCGAGCTGGCGGATGTCGGTCGGTGTCGCAAAGTCATAGCGCAGCACCGCCGCCGCGCGGGCGAAGTCGCGAAGCACCACCCCATCCTCGCCGGCGCCGTCCGTGAACTTCGCGAGGTGAGCGCTCGGGCTGGGATCGCTGTAGCCCGCCCAAAAACCCGGAACCGGGTCGGTCGTCGGCGTTAGACAGTTGTCTGCGCCAAACAGGTAGGCGAACACGTCGTGGTCAGAATCAATCAGACCGGTTTCAAAGGTCGCGATCTCTCCGCTGATGAGGTCGTCGGTCGCCGGCGTCTGCGAAAGCCCGCTCGGACCCGCGACGTCCGCCGCGAACGCATGTTCGTTTAGCACCACCGCCGGTGCATCATGGCTCCGTCCATAGACCTCGAACTCCGGCAGTCGGGCGTAGCCGTCGGCCTCGCCGGCGTCGGTGATGTGCAGCCGCACGTAGCGAGCGAGCGCTGGGGTCGCGAGGCGGACGCGATTCACAGGCTCGCGATTGAGATTGGTGATCGCCGCGACGGTACTCCACGGGCCGTCGAGCGTCGTCGCGGTCGCGATCGAAAATGACGCGGTGTTGAAGAAGTCCGGTTCGTGTCCCATCTCGGCGTGCGCGAGCGCGAACTCGTGCACCTCGTACCAGTCGCCGAGATCGAGCGTGAGGGTGTGGTCGTCGAGCGGCGCTAGCGCGGTCCACTTCGTGAAGGGGGTTCCGTCGCAGGCGTAGGCGGCGAGTTCGTTCGGCGGGAGTTCAGCCGACGCCCAGACGGTCGCGTCGAGCGCCAGGTTACGCACTGCGCCCGCCGTTGCGCGGCGCACGCGGTGATAGAGCGGCTTGATGTCGAAGCCCTGGGTCACCACACCGAAGTACTCGGTGGTTTCCGGGGTTCCCAGCTCGAAGTCTTTGTACTGAAATAGAAACGTCTTCTCGGCGTAGGGGCCGTAGCCGTCGGAATAGTCCAGGCTTTGGGCGATGTCGAAGCCGATGTCGAAGTACTCACCCTGCAGCCACTCATTGAAGTACGATGCGCCGCCCGGGTTAATGCTGCTGAAAGCCAGCGGCGAGCTGTTCCAACCGTACTCGGTGAACCAGATGCGTTTGTACTGATCGCCGTACAAGGTCATCAGGGCGCGCATCCCGAGCGTCCCGTTCAGACGCTGCTCGAGATAGTCGGCCGGATTGTTCGTCCAGTCGTAGGGGTGCTGCCCCATAATGTCGAAAGGGTAGATCCCGTTCAGGGCGTGATAGTCGGCAAAGTACGATGAACGGTACACCGAACGCATGTAGGTGTAGGTCGGCGTCCAGTAGCCGGTGAGACCCGCCAGGATCACCGTCGCCCGCGGGTCGGCCGCTTTGATCGCGGGATAGCAGATCGACATCATGCGGCCGAACTTGTCGGGAATGATGTAGCCGAGCGAGTCCGGCTCGTTCCAGACTTCCCAGAAACGGATCGGGCCGCTCGGAAAGTCTTTGTAGCGATTCACCACCTCGACGCAGCGATCACGAAACGAGTCTTGCCACGCATCATCCGCCCATAGCGCCGCGTTCCCGCCGTAGAACTTGGTTTGATAGGTGAGCAGACCGAGCACCTGCAACCCGTGCGCATTCGCCCGGTTGATGATCTCGTCGTACTGCGTGTAGTTGATGCTGTCGCCCGTGGCGATGAACTCCACGCGAATCCAGGTGATCCCGATGTCGGCCAGGTCGCGGGCGACCTGCTCGGTAAATGTCACCTGACCCTGAAACACCGGCGCACCGATGCTGATTCCGAAGTGATCAGCGTAGGGCGGCGCCGTCTGTGCAAGCGCCGGCCAGCAACCGATCGTCGTCAACAAAGCAAACAAACACGCACGCATCGGAATCACTCCTCCGATCGAGACTGACTTACGGATTCCCCGCCGCCGGAGCCGCGGCCGATTGGCAATTCGAGGTAGCTGGCGTGCTCCGCGTCGTGGTGAACGCGAATCGTCGCCGTGCGGGCGTCCGCACCGGTCTCTTCGGCGACCACGCCGCCAGCGTTGTAGTTCTTCTGTGCAAACATCGAGTTCGGCGACGTAATCAGCACTCGCAGCCGCGCCGCCGCGGGCAGACGCCGTGCGAACCAGTTGAACGTTTCGAAAGTCACTCGCTCGATCTGACCCGGCTTCATCCGTTCGGCGCGGGTCAGTGAGTGGCGATAGCGCAATCGTTTGGCGTCGCGCGCGAGGTACACGCTCGTTCCGTCGGGACGAATCTCGAACAGCGAGACCGTGACGTCGGTATCGGGCACGTCGGTGCTGAGATAGAGGTGCAACCGCACGACGCCGATCACTTCCAACGGCTCCGCAAGCGGCGGCGTGTGGTAGATCAACCCGCGCTCGCCGAGCGACACGGCCGACGTCTGATCGACGTAGCTGTCGGAGCGCTCGCCGTCGAAGCGGATACGGCTGATGTCCAGCGGATCGTAGACGTACGTGTCCGGCGCTGTCTGCGTCGTGGGTTGCGTTGGCAGCAGTCGCCCCGAATGGAATACGTCGTTCGCGTAGCCGTTGGAGTGCAAATACCACTTCTGCGCCGCATGAGTCGCCTCCGCAAGCGTGGGGGCGCTGCGCCACACTTCGGCGCCGGGGCCGGCGACGTAGTACGTTACGCGATCTTTCAACTGCTCCGGGCGTGGGCCCCGACCGAGCGCCCACTCATAAAAGCCCAGATGCAAGGCGTTCAGATCCAGAACCGACCGTTCGTCAAACGTCAGCCCGCGAAACGTTGCGCTCGGGTGTACGCAGCCGCCGTGCGTCCACGGACCGATGAGCAAGTAGTGCTTCTCGAAGCCCGTCGCCGATCCGTGCGCCGCGTGCCGCCGGTAAAACTCCAACGCGCCGATTTGATCCGCGTCGTAGTGGCCGGTGATGGTCAGAATCGGTAGGTCGAAGGCCGTGTAATCCCCGTCGGCTGGCGCGAGCGACTTCCAGTAGTCGTCATACGTCGGATGTGCGACCCAGGTCTGGAAGTTCTCCGAGGGGTTGCCGACCAGCGTGTCGAGCGTGCGAAACGCGCGATGCTCGCGGAACAGACGCTCGTAAGCGGGCTTCCAGACCGACTCGGCGTCGCCGCTCACGTTGCTGTTCTGTGTCACGCCGCTGGTCGACGTGAGCCACTGAATGTTGTACGGCGCGGCGATGTTGTTGAAGATCGGGAAGTCGATGCCTGGGTACGCAGACGCGGTGGGCGCGATGGCGCGCAGCGCCGCCGGCCGGGCCATGAGCGTCGCCCACTGATTCGTGCCGAGATACGACGCTCCCCACATGACGACATTCCCGTCGCACCAGGGCTGCCGCGCGAGGAACGCCACGACGTCGGCCCCGTCCTTGCTGTCGTGCTCAAACGGCTTGAAGACTCCATCCGAGTTGCCGCGACCGCGGACGTCGACGGTCGCCACGGCATAGCCGCGCTTGGCGAACCAGACGCCCCAGCCGTGATAATTGTCGGCGTGGTAGGGGGTGAAGATCAGAATGCACGGGACGCGCGCATCGCGCTCGGCTGGCCGGTAGACATTTGCATGCAGCGTCGCCCCGTCGCGCATGGGGATCTGCTCGCCCCAGCGCATCTGCACGCCGTGATCGGCGTCGGGCCCGACCCCCGCGACCATCGCGATGCAAATGGCTAACAGACAAACGCAGTCGCGTGCGCCGGGCATCAGCACTCCTTTACAACGGGGAAAGCTCGGCGACGCGGTCCCACGTCTCGAACACCGCCCGGACGTTCTCCGGCCGCGCGCTCGGACCAAACTCGCACTGCGCGATCACGCCGCCGCGACCGGTGTACAGCGCCGCCGCGACGCGCTCCACCGCCGCGCGCGCCTCGTCCGGAGAACCGTAGGCGAGCACGTGCTGTCGGTCGACCTCGCCCCAAAACGTGATCCGCCCTCCAAAGCGTTGGCCAATCGCTTCGATGTCCATGCAGAAGAGCTGGCTGTTGATTGCGTCGACGCCGACCTCGATCAGATCGTCGTAAATGTCCATGATGCAGCCGTCACTGTGCATGAACGCGAACTTGCCCGCCCCGTGGATGATGCGGCAGTAGTCCGCGTAGAGCGGCTTGAAGAGCTCGCGCCAGAGTCGCGGGCGAACGAGCAACGCGTTCTGCGACCCCCAGTCGTCGTACCACGCGATCGCGTCGACATCCGTCTTGACCCACGCTTCCAGGAGCTCGCACGCCCACGTGTGCACCCGATCACGCAAGGCGAAGAAGCCCGCGGGTTGGCGCAGGCAGTCCATCAGAACGTTCTCAGTGCCGCGGAGAAACTGCATGCGCTCGAAGGGGCGGATGGGCGCCAGCAGCACCACGAAGCGATCCGTTGCGGCGCACGAACGGTTCACTTGATCGCGGTCGAGCCGCACCCATGACGAAGGAGGTCGCACCCGATCGAGATCGCTCGCGTAGCTTTGCACGAGCGGAACTTTCACCTCGCCCATGATGTTGGGCAGCAGATTCACGAACGTGCAGCCCCACTCGTCGACGAACTCGCCAACCGCGTTGGGGTCGCCGCGCATGTGATCGAGGCGTGGCAGGTCGAGGTCGGGCCCGACGATGTCATCAGGGAATGTCTGACGGATTTCAGCGAGTTCCGTCGGATATGCCGACTCGGCCAGCGGACCGGCCCACAGGTGCCGTGGAACACGCGGGGTGGCTTGAAACCGCAGGGTGCGCTGCACGAGTTCGCGCGCGGTCATGATCAGGTGGTCCTCGCGTGACAGTACGCTCCGGGGCCATCGCCCGACACCCATTAGACCCAGCGATGGCTGCAATCGCAAGCGCAATTGATATATCAAATTGGTGGATATGATAACTCTCCTGCAGCCCGGATGCGGGGAGCGTTCCCGACACGGCTTTCCGAATACATGTTGGGCTCTGCGAACACGGGTCACAGGCCGGAAGCGGGGCGCGTGCGAGCCCGTTGTCCGCCGATGGTCCTTTACAAATCACGCGTTTTTGTTGTTGCATTTGAGCGCCGTGATCGGTTACCTTTTCGGGATTGGCGGGTGAGAGTCAATGCATTCCCGCCGAGAGTCCAATTCCCGAGTTGCTCTATTCTGAGCGAGAGGAGGAAGTTGCCGTGAATCGTTTTGCGCAGTTGATGCTCCGTGGCGCTCTGCCGGGCCTCGTCGCGTGCCTCGCGTCCGCCAACCTGCTCACCAACCCCAGCTTCGAGAACAGCGGCCCCAACTTCGCCCCAGCCGCGAATTGGGACAGCAGCGCGACCGCGGATCATGCGACCTTCAGCCGACCCAACAACGGCGCCTTGGGATCGCGTTTCGCCTTCCTGAACGGGGACCCCGCTGACTCGCGTCTCTGGACGCTGCAGGTCCTCTCGACCGATCCCACCGTACCCCTCAGCGCCCGCGCCACTTCCGACGTCGCCTTCGACGCGCTGACGACGTACACGTTCTCCGGTTGGGCGGTCGACGGTACCGGCGACGTGGGCGGCGAAGTGTTGTTCGAGATCGGCTATCTCACCAACCTCGCCGACCTCAACTCGTTCCAGCCGCTCTCCGCCATGAGTTACGCCGTCAGCGACACCTGGACGAGTTTCGCCGGCGCCTCCCATACGCCCGGCGCCGGCGACGCCGAAGTGGGTCAGCCCATCGCCGTGCGCATCCGCGCGGTTGATCTGACCGATGGATCAGACGACATCTGGTTCGATCAGATGTCGCTCATTCCTGAGCCGGCCAGCTTGATGCTGCTGACGCTCGCGGGTCTGGCGTTGCGTCGTCGCTAACCAGCAAACTGCTGCATTTCGATTTGGAGAGTCGTGCGGCCGATCAGCCGCGAGAGTCAAGTCACATCTATCTTTCAGATTTGCTTCGGAGGAGTAAAGCCATGCGTTTCGTGTCTATCGTCACCGCCATGTTGCTCGCCACGTCCGCCGCCCAAGCCGATACCTGGTTCGGCGAGCTCTACGGCGATACCAACGCCCAGCCCGCCTACGGCGGCCCCGATTTGTCGGCGCGCCCGGCGGTCTCGTCGAGCGACCACATTCAGGGCCAGGTCCCCTCGGTCACCAAAGGCCCGCAGATCGGCACGGCTGCGGGCATGACCGACGGCTCCGACGCCGACCCCGATGACGTTGTCGCGGCCGACTTCGGCGCCGACGTCCCCATGGTCTTCACGTGGGAGGACAGCGCCGGAACGTTCGACCCCTCGCCAGTTCTCGCGATTCGCTCGTTCGGCGGCAATGCCGATACGCGCAACTGGCAGAACGTCGTGTTCGAATGGAAGAATGCGGCTGGCGACTGGAACACCTTCTTCGCCAATCACAACTTCGGCCACCTGCACGCGATGATCAATGAACCCAGCACGCCCAACGAGCCGTGGTGGGGCAACAACATCGCCGCCGAGTTCCCCTCGGCCAGCAAGTCGATGATCGAGATCAACAACGGCGGCGCCCCGCTGCTCAACGGGGAAGTGGTGTACGGTTTGCGGGCCAGCTACTGGCTTGTGTCCAGCTTCGACTCCACGATCCGTCCGAGCCAGGACGAACTCAGCAAGGGCTTCGATCCGGTCGGCAACGGCCTCTTCGCCGACGTCACCGGCTCGGTCCTCGAAGAGATCGACGTGATCGTGCCTGAGCCCACGACCGCGCTCCTACTGCTCGTCGGTGGCGCAGCGCTCGCCGCCCGTCGCCGTAGCTAGAGAAACACCCACCGATTGAATCAATCGAGAAGGGCGGGCGTCTCGCGAACAAGGCGCCCGCCCTCACGTTTTGACCCAAACGGCAACCGTCGCGGCGCCCCTCAGGAAAGTCGCGCTTAACGCCGACGAATCGCCAGCGTCAGCCCTGCGATGACGAGCACCGCGGTGGTCGGCTCGGGGAGCGGCGAGACGCCGAAGTACTGGAAGCTGTTGCCCGATCCGCTGAACGCGAAGTCGGTGGCCATGTCGGTGTTTGGGTCGAGAATGCCGGCCCGTGTACCGCCTGAATAGACCAGGTTGCCGTTGCCGAGCTGCCACAGCCCGCGCAGGCCAAGCTGACCCGGGTTCACCTCGGTGTAGTCGAGCTGATTGCCCAGCGCGTCGTACTCATAGATTCCGGCCGGCGTGCTGAAGCCGCCAACGAGCAGGTTGCCGTTGTCCTTCTCGAAGATCTGTCGCGGGAAATCGATCCCGGTCAGACCGTCGGAGTCGTGGATCGGCCCCAGCGAGTTGCCGGCGAGGTCGAAACGCTCAATCGTGTCGCCGGAGCTGTTCGTCACCAGCATGTCATTGTCGCGAAAGTGGATGTACCACGGGCTGGCGATCGGGTTCGCGAACTGCTGCACATTGTCGCCGTCCAGCGTCATGCTCAGCACGCTTTCTTCGAGCGGTCCGCTCGCCACCGCGGCGTAGAGCACGCCGTCGCGCACCGCGATGTGACGGATGTTGTCGATCCCGTCGGTGTTGTCGGCGATGGTCCGAAGATAGTCGCCGCCGTAGCTGTACTCGTAGATCGCGTCATTGCTCTGATCAGCGATGAGCAGGGTGCCGACGGTGCTGTCGATCACCGACGTGACCGTGCCCCAGCGGGCGGGATCAGCGACGACGCTCGGATTGATCAGGCTGCCGTCCATCGGGTCCAGCGCCAGAACGCGGTCGTTGCCGCTATCCATCAGCAGCAAGAAGTCGGCGTGAGCGGCGGCGGCGAGCGCGCAGACGCACGCTGCGGTCATCAAGTTGCGCATAATGGGGGTCTCCTCTTTCCCGGTGCGCCTCGGTTGTCCTGTCCGCATTGATTTGCGGCCCAACTCGCTCAGGGTAGCAAAACGCTGCAACGTTCGTAACCGTGTCTTTCTGAGGCGTTGGCCCGCCGTGCGTCGACCGCGACCGCCGCGCATCTGGGAAGGCGTCCTCGAATGACGCTGGCGCCCTCGCCCTTGAACAAGGGGGGCTTCGCTGACCGAGGGCTCGCCCTTGAACAAGGGGGGCTTCGCTGGGGGGGGGGGGGCGGCGGCA
>CAZLYU010000044.1:0-14280 GCA_964563855.1 uncultured Planctomycetales bacterium
GCATCAAACAACCGCGAATGCTCCATCTGACAAAACCGATCCGTCATCCCCGCCACATAATCCCCCGCCACCCGCGACGCACCATCCTCCCCCACACGCCGATAGAACCGCTCCGGCAGCAAGCGCGGCTCCGCAACATACGCCTCAAACACCTCCCGCACGATCCGCTCCGCCTTCGTGTCCATCCGCACCAGCCGCGCCGCCGAATAAACCTGCTTACGCAGCACCCCCTCCAACGCATCAAAATCCGCATGCATCTCGGCCGACAAGCCCGGCGCCCCCCCGCTCGGCGTCGCGTCCGCCAGGTCGTCCAGCAGCGCAGCGAACATGCGATCCATCGTCGGGCGCAGACGCCGCAGCGCATCCTCGGCCGTCAGCGACGCGTCTTCCGTCGCCGCTCGCCACAGCCCACTCACGCGCAACATCTCCGGCCCAACCAGGCGCGCGTGCAACGCATCCTGCAAATCATGCAAGCAAAACGTCAGCCGGTCCGCCCAATCCACCACCGCGCTCTCCACCGGCGCCAACGCCGACGCGTCCGCCCGTGCGTCGTAAGGCGTGTGATGCTGCGCGAGGCAGGCCCGCACTGCCGCCGTCAGATTCAGCCCGCGAAACGCCGGGTAAGGGTGCTCCAGGTGCTCCACCACCCGCAGCGTGTGGCGGTTGTGTTCAAACCCGCCAAGGTCCGCCAGACACGCATCCAACGCCCGTTCACCCGCATGTCCGAACGGCGGATGCCCAAGGTCGTGCGCCAGCGCCGTCACCTCCGCCAACGCCGCCGACAGCCCCAGTCGCCGCGCGATGCGAATCGCGGTGTCCGCAACTTCCAGCGTGTGCGTCAGGCGCGTGCGAAAGTGATCCGCGTCAATCGCAACAAACACTTGCGTCTTATGCTGCAATCGGCGAAACGCCGCCGCCGACACCACCCGCCGCCGATCGACCGACAGCGGATCAAGGTCATCAGCCAGCGGATCCGAAAAAACACGGCTAAGGTCTAATCGCTCCATCCCCGCCCATTGTCGCGTGGATCGCAGCCATACGCGAGTGCACCCCACCCGGGGCGACCCTAACTCCCCTTCAACGCCTCGGCGTTGAGCGGCGCCAGATCTTCAACCACGAAGCGTCCGTCCTTCCGCACCAGTTCATCATCAAAATACATCTCCCCGCCGCCATACTCCGGCGTTTGGATCAGCACGATGTCCCAGTGAATCTCGCTGTCGTTGCCGTTCGACGCCTCGTCATAGCAGCGGCCGGGCGTGATATGAATGCTCCCCCCGATCTTCTCGTCAAACAGCGTGTCTTTCATCGGCGTGGTGACGTATGGATTCACGCCGATCGCGAACTCGCCGAAGTAACGGGCGCCCGCATCGCTGTCGAGCACTTCGTTCAACTGCTCCGTCGCCGTGCTGGTCGCTTCCACAATCTTCCCCTCGCGGCAAACAAACCGCACGTTCTCATGCGTCACGCCGCGATACATGGTCGGCGTGTTAAACGCGATCACCCCGTGCACGCTCTCCCGCACCGGCGCGGTAAACACCTCGCCGTCCGGAATGTTGACCCGCCCGTCGCACGGCACCGCCGGAACGCCCTTGATGCTGAACGACAGGTCGGTCACGCCCGGACCAAGCAAACGCACCTTGTCCGTCCGCTCCATCCGCGCCTTCAGCGCCTGCATCGCGCGACCCATCTTCGCGTAATCCATCGTGCACACGTCAAAGTAAAAGTCCTCGAACGCCGTGGTCGACATGTTCGCGAGCTGCGCCATCGACGCGTGCGGCCAGCGCAACACCACCCACCGCGTGTTCTTGATCCGCACCCCGCCGTGCACCGCTTTCCAAACCGTCGTCTCGAAGTGCTTCATCTTCTCAGCCGGAACGTCCGACAGTTCGCTCACGTTATGGCTGCCGCGCACGCCCACGTAGCACTGCACCGACTCCATCTGCAGCTTCTCCACCGCCGCAATCGTCTCCCAGCCCTCACGCTGACCCGCATGCAGCAACGCGCGGTTCACCAGACTGCTCTTCAGCAGCACCAGCGGATGCGCCCCCGCCGCGCCCGCCGTCCGCACCAGCTCAGCCGCGAACGGCATCGGAATGTCGGTCAGCTCAAACAAAATCTTCTCGCCGGGCTTCACGGCGCACGAGTAATTCACGAGCGTGTCGGCGAGTTTGGTCATTCGCGGATCAAGCATGTTGCGTCTCCAAATGGTGCTCAAACACGTGCATGCTGGAGTGTACCGCCGGCAGCTGCCCCGAACCGACCTGTTGACCCCCTCCGCAGCCGGCGTGAGAATTCCCGTTCGGCGAGCGCTGGCTCGCCGCACAGCCGAAGTGGCGGAACTGGCAGACGCGCGGGATTCAAAATCCCGTCCTGGCAACAGGGTGTGGGTTCGATTCCCACCTTCGGCACTCGCTCTCGGGGCGCCGCGCGTTCGCATGTCTCGACCCAACCCGAAGTGACGCCCCGAGGTCCGCCGCACCGTGGCCAAACGTCGCAAGCCCGCAGCACCAGCCAAACAACGCCCCACTGCCACGCGCGGCGCAGCGCCTCGATCCTCTCAGGCATCCATCCCATCCGAGCCTGAACCCACCCTCCCATTCTGGCTCAATGGCCTGATCTTCGCACTCCTCCTCATCGCATTCCTCATCGCCTGCGCTCACGGCGTGCTCGAGGTCCACTCCTCAAACGACACCTACATCGGCCTCGCCGCCGGACGCGACGCCATGCGCGCCGACGCACTGCCCACCACCGACCGCTACAGCTTCCTCGCCTTCGGACAGACCTGGTTCAACCAAAACTGGGTCAGCCACGTCTACATGTGGCTGCTCTACGACTGGTTCCACCCCGACGCCGCCATCTACGGCACGTGGGCCCTCGGCGCGCTCACCTTCACCTGCGTGCTCCTCGCCACACGCTACCGCTGCGGCTCCTGGATCGCCGCCACCATCGCCGCCGCCGTCGTCGCGACGGCCTGCCGCGATTGGTTCAGCGCCCGCCCCGCAACCATGCAGTTCTTTCTGCTCTCCCTCAACTGGCTCGCACTCATGGCCCTCATGAGCCAGCGCGAAGACAAACCGCGCTGGTGGCCCATCGCGCTGCTCGTCCCCATCTTCGTCATCTGGCCGCACGCCCACGGCAGCTTCATCTTCGGCTTCGGCATCACCGGCATCTTCGCCGCCGTGCTCATCGCCCCCCGCCTCATCGGCTGGCGCTCGCCTCTGCTGTTCACCCAAGCAGCACTCCTCGTCGGCGTAGTGCTGCTCGCCATCGCACTCGGTGCAATGCTCAGCCCCTTCGGCACGCGCAACCTCACCCACTTCCTGGAAGTCGTGGATCCCCAGTTTCGCACCGTCGGCGAGTGGCGCGACCCGTTCAGCGACTTCACCATCTTCCCCAACGTCACCCGCTTCTGGATCGCGTTCGCCGTCGGTATCGCCGCCATCCTCGCAACACTCGCCATCGCGCTCGTCGATCGCGTCTTCGACGGACGCGCAACCATTCGCCCGCTCGGCGACGTACGCGGAGCATCAGCCGGCGTCGGCGCCGGAGCGTTCGATCTGCTCAGCATCCTGCTCGGCATCGTCATGGTCTTCGGCGCCCGACGTTTCGCCCCCCTCTTCTACATCCTCGCCACCCCCGCCCTTGTCGCGTGGATGGTCAGCGTCGGAGCGACCCTCCTGCCGCAAGTTCGCCTCCTCACACGCCTCGCGCTCGTGACGCTCACGTTCATCGCCGCAATCTTCCTTGGCGCCTTCACCTACCATTTAGCGCACGACGAGTTACTGGAGCGCATCCCCACCGACCGACCCTACTCGCTCCTCGATCGAGTCACGGTCACCTGGGCCACGCCGCAAGAAATCATCGAGTTCCTCGGCCGAAACGAAATCGACTGCAACGTCGTCGCCGGCTGGACCCAGGGCGGCGAACTCATGTTCCGCACCGACGGTCACGCCAAAGTGTTCATCGACGGCCGTTCACAGCAGGTCTACACCCTCGAGCAGTTCAACGCCTACCAGCAACTCTACGGACTTGCGTCGTTCGCACTCCGCAGTCAGGACCAAGCCGCCGCCCAGCAGGCCGCAGCGCAATCCTTCGCCGCACTCGAATCGATCGGCATGGACACGATCCTCGATCGCAACTTCGCCCGGCTCGCCCTCCGCCGCGACGACTATCGCCTCATCTGCGAGACCCGCCGCGGACTGCTCTTGATGAAGCAGCGCTCCGCCGCCCTGCAGCGCCTGATCGAACGCGAGCAAGCCGGCGAACTCTGGTGGCCGCCCGACGCCTACGCCACCCAAATGCACCGCGCCCTGTTGCATCTCGACATGCGCCCGCCCAAACCCGACCGCGCTGCCGAACTGCTGCAACAGGTCGTCGAACGCGACCCGGCCACCGCCCCCCGCGCGCTCATCACCCTCGCGAACCTATACATCCAACAACAACAGGCGCCCGCCGGCCTCGCCTACGTCGCCGGCGTCCGCGCTCGCGCCCAAGACGCAATCGGCGACGAAAACGATCGCGACGCCCAACTGTTGCTCCGCGCCGCCGACGCCGCCGAACAACGCCTCCGCGCCGCCCGAACATCCCCCACACCCTAGAACCAAGATCAGCCCCCGCCCAATCCGCGCGAGCGCCGCGGCGCCATTCACAGAACGGCCGCTCGGCCGCCCACCGCCCTGTCGACGTTTATCCGCATCGGCGGGGCGTCAACCAAATCCACCCGCGACGACATATTGCGACCCAAACACGCGCCGACTAAACTTCCCCCTGCCACAGCGGCGCCAGCGCGTTGCACGCTCTCGTCGGGCGCGAGACCGTGCAACCGCGACTGATAGAGGCGGAACGACTTGCCCGGCTTCCCACCACTTCCTTCGCCATGTGTCGGCCAACCATTCCCTCGGCCGCACGCGCGAAGCGCCAGGAGATGTTTTCATGTGTAACGCAATGCGGCGATCGGACGCGATGAGTGTGCTCCTGTCCGGCTGGCTGCTGTTGCTCCCCGCCTTCGCGGGCGCCGCAACGCTCAGCGAAGCACAGCGGGCGTTCGACGACAACGAGTATCTCACCGCGCAAACCCTCCTGCTCGATGTCGATGTCGATGCCCTCTCCGACGACGAACTCGACGCCTACGAACAGCTCATGGGCGAAGTCGCCGACGCCATCGCCGGCGCCGAACGCGGCCAGCAAGACTTCGCCGCCGCCGAAGCCGAGTTCGACGCCGGCCGCTGGGACGCCGCCAGCGAGCTATACAACCGCGTGCTCGACAACCGCTTCGCCCCCGGCGAATTGCAGGCTCAGGCCGTCAGCCGGCTAAAACTCGTCGAGGAAAAACGCGACCTCGAGCAAGCCGCCCGCCCCGACGGCCCCATCGACCCAGAGCCCATGATCATCGAGATGGAAGCCACCCCCGATCCCCTCCTCGACACGCCCGCCCCCGTCGGCGGCCCGCGTCGCTTGTCGTTGGTCGATCAGGCCCGGCTCCGCGATCAGCTCTTCTGGCAACGCGCCCTCGCCCGCTTCAACGAACTGCGCGACGAAACCAACGCCGCGATCGCCGCCGACGATTTCACCATCGCCGTCCGCAACGCAGCCCTCGCCGTGCAGGTCATCGAAGCCAATCGTCAATACGCCGAACCCGTCGCCCGCTACGAGGCCGCACTCAACGAAGCACAACGGCTCCAAGACCGCGTCCAACGCGAAAACCGCGCCTACGAGCGGCGTCAGGCCGCCGTCGAGCGCGACGCCATTCGCGTGCGCATCGCCGAAAGCAAACGCATCCAGGAACAGCAGCGCACACAGTTCATCGAGTCCCTGTTCCTACAGGTCGACGTGTTGCGCGAAGAACGTCGCTGTGATGAAGCCGTCGAAATCTGCCGTCAAATTCTCGAGCTCGACCCCGACAACTTGCGCGCCACCTACGAGCTCAAATGGGCCGACAACTGCGCGTCATACCAAGATCAGTACGAACAACACGACCTGATGTCGGAACGAACACGCGAAGCCCTCATCGACGCCGACGCCGCCCTCATCCCGACCGGCGGCTGGATTAGCTATCCCGAAAACTGGATCGAAATGCTCGAGCGACGGGGGCAGCTCGGCCGCCAGGAAATCGTCGAAGAGTTCGTGCGCCGTCAACGCGTCGAAGAGCGGCTCCAACGCCTCTCCCCACTCGAACAGCCCTACGAAAATCTCACCTTCGACGAGATTCTCGAGCGGATGCGCGACGACTATCAGATCGACATCCGCGCCAACGAACTCCAACTCGAAGACTTCGGGCTCGACTTCGGGGCCCCCATCACCATCGAACGCCGCGGCCGCACCATTCAGGAAATCCTCCAGGAAGCCATCGACCAGGCCGCCACCGCCGGCTTCCGCCCCAACATCGACTACGGCCCCGGATTCATCAGCATCGTCCCCGACGGCGAAGAAAGCACCTTCGGACGCCAGTACGACATCCTCAGCATCATCCCCCGCGATCCTATCCAGCAGCAGCAGCAGCAGATCCAGTTCGACCAGATCGGCGGCCAGTCTCTGCTCGGAGATCAGGAACAGGAAGACTGGGACGAACTCTCCGACCGAATCATCGAAGACATCGTGCCCGTCATCGAGGCCGGCATCGCCCCACGCTTCGTCCAAAATCCCAGCTGGGCGCTCCAGCCCGTCCCACGCCGCTACCTCCTCGCAACCACCACCTACGAAGGTCATAAGCAGGTCGAGGCCCTCGTCGCCTCCCTCGGATTCGGACTCAACGGCCCCAAACAGGCCGCTTTCGAGGCCCGCTTCCTCATCATCACCTCAAACTTCCTCGAACAGATCGGCGTCGATCTCGACTTCGTCTTCAATTCCGCAACCGCCGGTTACGACTACGCCACCGGCGCCGACGGCTCCGTCATCCGCAACCCGTTCTCCGGCTCGCCCGTCCTGATCCCGCGCCAGCAGTCGCTCGCCGGTTTCTACCCCACCGTTCCAGCCGTCGGAACGCCGTTCACCCCCGGCGTCGCGCCCACTCAGCCCTACGGACAAGCCGGCTTCGTCCCCCAAAGCCCCGGCGTCGTTCCCAACTGGGGCGAACTCACCCCCGTCCCCGTCCAGAACAACTCGCTCGACCTCGTTAATCCCAACAACCTCGTCACCGGCGTACCCGGCAGCTTGGCCAGCGCGACCGACGCGTCCCTCACCATCGCCGGATCATTTCTCGACAATTTGCAGGTCGACTTCCTCATCCGCGCCACCCAGGCCTCACGCCGCTCCTCGGTCGTGCAGGCGCCCCGACTCCTCGTCGCCGAAGACGAGCAGGCCCGCATCCAGATCGGACGACAGTTCGACTACGTCGCCTCCCTCGAGGCCGTCGCCGGCGACGGCGCCGCCGTGCTCGAACCCGAAATCGAAGAGGTCGAGCAAGGCATCACCATGGAGCTCGCCGAAACCGAAATCACCAGCAGCCTCAAATACGTCGTCACCCGCATCGGCGTCCAGCAGTCCGGCGAGCCCCTCCGAACCACGTTCACCGTCCAGCGCGCCAGCGGAAACAGCCCCGGCTCCTTCGTCACCCTCGTCGATCAGGACGTCAACCAGATCATCACCAAAATCTCAATCCCCGACGGCGGAACCGTCCTGCTCGGCGGCCTCAAACGCGCCGGCGAAGGCGAAGCCGAGGCCGGCGTGCCCGTCCTCAGCAAAATCCCCATCCTCAAACGCGCCTTCACCAACACCTCGATGGTCAAAGACACCCAGACCATCTTCATCCTCCTGAAGGCCAGCATCATCGTCCCCGAAGAAGCCGAAGCCGAGGCCTTCCCCGTGCTAACCACCGCCGGCGAAACCGGCGGCGTCTCCTACTAGAGACCCGCAGCCCCGCAACGACGATCACGCCAACCTTCCCCCACGCCCGGGCGCCCAAACGGGCGCCCGCATCGCACACGCCGCCTCCCGCCGACGGCTGCACGCATCGGCAGGTCTCGAACCGCAACCGACGCCGAACACGAAGAATGTGACGCGCTCTCAACCCCCCGACTGTGCTAGAGCGGTGTCAGGCTACGTCAGACACGCGAAGTGCAGAATCGCCGGTGACGCAGCCCCAACCGCCCGTCTTGCGCACCGCCTCACGTCTTGGCCAAGCTGACCGGCGTGCCGCACTCCGGGCACACCCCGCTCACATTGCCCCGCAACGAATAGCCGCAATGCGCACAACCCTCCGCGTCAATGCGCCGCTTGCAACACAGCATCCAGCATAGCCAGGCGATCTGAATGCCAATGACCGGCCACAGCGGAACATCCCAGGTCATCGCGTCTGTAACTCCCGGCGGGCTCATCGCCCAAGCCAACCTACGCGACATCGGCCCCGGCGCAGCCCGCCGCCATAATCGAAAGACGAGATCCGCCGCAGCAACAACCCCAAACACAGACTCCGCATCGTCCCGAAACTCCCGTTACGATCACACGATGCCAAACACCATCCCCCACTGGCTGCTCAAGTCGCTCACGCCAACCCTACTCCTGCTCGCCGGGTGCAACGCACAGCTCGCCGGAAAGTGGCGCCTCGTCCAAGCCGCGCCAAACCGCGAAACCTTCGCCATCGACGACGCCGAGTTCACCCGCGACGGCGCCTATTCCCTCACCGCCACCATCGAGGGCCGCACCCGACGCGAGACCGGCGAATTCAAATACAACGGCTTCGACCTGCGACTCTTCCCCGAAGACGGCGGCCGCCGAACCTTCGGCGCCTCACTCGAGTGGCGTACGCTCACGCTCACCGACGGCGAGAAACGCGCCCGGCTCGAACGCGTCAAGAGCGAGTGAGCCCCCGCGCGGCGCCAAACCGCTGAACCAGCGCCGCCGCCAGTCCCGCCGTCCCCGCCGGATCGGCCACCACATCGACGTTCACCCCGCTGCGCCGCGCCGCCTCCGCCGTCGTCGGTCCAATGCACGCCGCCAAAGCCTCGCCGCTCGATCGCACCGCCCCCCACTGCCGCGCCGCCGACGGGCTGGTCAGCGTCACCACATCCGCCGCCGACGCCCGCGCCAGCGTCGCGTCGTCCGGCGTGCACGGGAGCATGCGGTACGTGATCGCGGTCGTCACGCTGACGCCCGCCGCCCGCAATCGCGCCACAACGTCCGACAGCATCGGTTCACCGTGCGGCACAAACACGCGTTTCCCCGCCGCGCCCGCCGCCAACAACTGCGCGACCAACGCCTCACTCCGCGGCTCAGCCGCTGCCAGATCACAAGGCCATCCGGCCGCGGCCAAAGCCGCCGCCGCGCCGCGTCCCAACGCCGCACACCGCCTCGCGCCGCCGCGGTTGGGTTGCTGATCAATCAGGTCAATAAACGTTCGCGTGCTCGTGACCGACGTGAACACGATCCAGTCATGTTCAGCAAACGCCGAGCACGCCTCACGCGCGCCGACGAGGTCGGCCGGCGGCGCTGCTGCGATCAGCGGCGCGTCGACCACCGTCGCCCCCTGCTCCGTCAACAGCCGCCGCAGCGGACTCGTCGACGGGTTGGCGTGCGTCACCGCGACCGCGACGCCGCTCAGCGCCCCACATGAACGCAGCCGTTGCCGCTCATGATGCACGTGCGACGCCGACCCGCTCACGAAATGCCTCCCAACGCGCCGTTCAGCGTGGCGCACCATTCCGCATCCTCCGCGTCAGCCCACGCCGCCGTCGGTCCGATGACCGTCAGCGTCGGCGTCGCGAGCTCCGCCGCCGCCGCCCGCGCGGCGATCGTCGCCAGCGTCCCGCGCTCGACGCGCTGCTCCGGCGTCGTCCCGTGCGCGATGCTGACCGCGGGCGTCTCCGGCGCACGCCCCGCCGCGATCAGACGCTGCGTGAGCGCCGCGAGGTTGGAAAGCCCCATCAACAGCACCAGCGTATCCACGCCCGCCAGCGCGCCAAAGTCGTGCGGCGGCACGTCCACATCGTGCGTGTGGCCGGTGATGACGGCGAAGGAGCGGGAGACGTCACGGTGCGTCACGGGAACGCCGACGACGCCAGGAACCGCCACCGCGCTCGACACACCCGGCACGACGACGCACGGCGCCCCCGCCGCGCGACAGGCCGCCAGCTCTTCTCCCCCACGGCCGAACACGAACGGGTCGCCGCCTTTCAAACGCACCACGCTGCGCCCAGCGAGCGCATACTCCACCAGCAGATGATTGATCCGCTCCTGCGGCGTCGAGCGCCCGAACGGCGTCTTGCCGACACTGACGACCTCCGCATCGGTGCGGCACTCGGCGAGTGTTTCACGTGAAACAAGGCGATCGTGCAGCACGACATCCGCCGTGCGAACCAGCTTCAGGCCGCGCACGGTGATGAGTTCGGGGTCCCCCGGCCCCGCCCCGACAAGATAGACAACACCGCCGACTGCTTGCATGGCTTAGCGATCGCTCAACTTTGGGGCCCAATCGCGACGGAACATTGCGCGGCCGCCGTTGGTCGTTGGCTGGCTCACAGATTGCTCCCGTTCGACGATGGTGGCGTGTGCAGCACCCTCACCGCTCCGGCGCGGGCCTCGTCGAGCGCTGCGTTCACCAGTGTAAACAACTCCTCCCCGTCGCCGAGCGGCGGCGTGAGCACCCAGCGGCGGCCACGCGTGCTGACGAGCGCCGGCAGCGGGGTCTCGTCGTCGAGGGGCAGCTTGAGCGCGGCGACGATGTCGCGGCGAGCGTGCGTGCCGCCGCCGATCAAGTGCGGCGCGAGCACGACGTGGTTGGCTTCGGGCGTCAGTTGTTGCTCGACGTCGCCGATATGGACGGCTTCGTCGATGAACGCCGGCAGCACCTGCAGCAGGTCGCCGGCGGCGAGTTGCTCAGCAAACGCCCGCGTCGCGGCGCCGCTTTGGCGGCTGCGCTGCGTGCCGTGCCCCACGAGCACGGCCGCGGTCTCGCGCGGCGGCAAGTCGAATTGGCGCACGGCTTCCGCGATTCGGCTGCGCAACAGTTCCGCCGCTTCCGGGCGGACGCCGAGCGGCGTCGTGGCGGCGATGTGTTTGTCCGCCGCCCCCTGCGCCTGCAGCAACTGCTGGGGCAGCACGCGGGCCATGAAGTAGCCGTCGCTGGTCATGATCGGCACGATGAGCACACGCCGACCGGCGACCATGGCCAACACTTCCGAAAAGTGCGGCGTACCGAGATTGAAGGCGACATGCACACCCTTACCAGCGGGCCGCTCGGTCTGCAGGCGGGCGGCGAAGGAACGGACGAGTGCGTTCGCCGGCGAATCATCGCCGGCGCCATGCGCGGCTAACACGATCGCGTCGAAACTCATGCGGCGCAATCCGGGCGTGCGGCTTCGCGCGCTGTCCGCCAGCGCGCGAAACGATTGACCTCTTCGTTGATGATGGCTTCGGCGCGGGCGATGGCGTCTGGCGCGGCGCCGCCTTGGTCAGCGAAGTGCTCGAGGCCGACCCGTTCGAAGCATGCTGCATGCGGCAGCGCGATGTTCGCCGGCACGCCGAGGTCGATCAGCAACAGATCGGACCGGGCGCCGACGAGGATGGGCGGCGAAACGATCGGCGTCGCGCTGGCGGTGCAGCCGATCAGCGCGTCCGCGGCGGTGAGTTCGGCGGGCAGCGCGTCGCGATCGGCGTGCTCGGCTGCGAAGCGCTGCGCGAGGCGCTCCCGCCGCACGACGTGTTTGCTGATGACGACCGGCCGCACGTGCGGAGTTGGCGCGAGCGCGGTCAGCACATCAGCGGCGACGACGCCCGTGCCGAGCACGAGCACGCGTTGCGCCCCGGGGCGTCGGCTCAGCAATTCGTCGACGGCGCGACCGCCGTAGGAGCGTACGGCGTGATGGAGGCCGACCTCGGCGCGGACCCGCTTGCCGGCGCGGATCGCCGCTGCGAACAGTTTGTTGAGCACCGGGCCGGTCGACTTGCCTTCGCGTGCGGTTCGCCAGGCGCGTTGCACCTGCCCGAGCACTTCGTCTTCGCCGAGGATGGGCGACTCGAGGCCGGCGGCGACGCGCGCGAGGTGCGCGAGCGCGGCGGGGCCGACGTGCTGTCGCAGCGCCGCGTCATGCAGCGCGAGGCCCAGTCCGGCGGCGCAGCGTTCGGAGAAGGTGCAGACCGCGGGCGCCAAGGTAAGTCGCGCGTAGATCTCGAAGCGGCCGCAGGTGTTAACGAGCGCCGACTCGGACGCCGTGGCCAATACGGGGTTGAGCGTCGCGGCGAGGCGCTGCGCGGAGAGGCGCTCGCGGACGTGGCGTCGGGCGGTGCGGTGTGAGATTTCTAGGCAGAGGAGCACGGCTTGTCGCGGTTCAGGGTTCAGGGTCCAAGGTGCAAGGTCCAGGGTCCAGGTGTCACGTGTCAGGTGTCAGGTGTCAGGTGGAACTTTGGACTCGGGGCGTGTCACTTGGTACTTGGCACTTGGCCTTTGGCACCTCACAGGACTGGGAGGCTGATGCGTTCGCTCATCATTTCTTCCTTGCCGGTGATTAGGACGCGGCGGTCGCTGCGACCCGCCAGGCGTTGGTAGTAGTCGGCGAAGCTTTCGTTACCTTGACGCTGTTTGGCAAAACCCTGAAGGAGCGGTTTCACGCAGTCGGCGAGTTCGTCCATGTTGACGTCTTCGGCCCAGAGGTCGGCCATGCGGTCGCCGTGCAGTCCGCCGCCGACGTAGACGTTGTACTGCTTGCCGGGCTTGCGGCCGACGAAGCCGATGTCGGCGGTGTAGGGTCGTGCGCAGCCGTTGGGACAGCCGGTCATGCGGAGCGTGAGTTGCTCGTCTTCAAGGCCGAGTTGTTCGAGCAGCGTGGCGAACTGCTCGACAACAGCGGGCATGACGCGCTCCGACTCGGTGAGGGCCAGCCCGCAGGTGGGGAGCGCAGGACAGGCCATCGCGTAGCGTCGGGTGTTGGTCAGTTCGCGAACGGTTTGCACGCCGTGATCGCGCAGGATCTGTTCGATGTCGTCGATCCAGGCCTCTTCGAGATCGAGCAGCAGCAGGTTTTGGTTAGGTGTGACGCACGCGCCGCAGCGGTACTTCTCGACGATGGCGCGCAGCGCGGTCTGAATGCGTTCATCGCCGCGATCGAGCACGCGGCCGTTTTGTGCGTAGACGCCGTAGAAGTACTTGCCGTCGGCCTGCTGCTGCTTGCCGAGGTAATCGCTGAAGCCGAGTCGGGGGATGTCGCGGAACGGCTGGACGTCGCAGTTCATGCGTTGTTTGAACTCGTCGCGGAACCATTCGATGCCGCGCTCCTGCAGGACGTACTTCAAGCGCGCGTGCTTGCGATCGCCGCGGTTGCCGTGGTCGCGGAAGATTGCGGCGACGGTGCGAATGGCGTCGACGCCGTGCTCGACGGGCACGTATGCGACGGGCTGGGCGAGGGCGGCGATGGTGTCGGCGCGGTTGGTGGTCATGCCGAGTCCGCCGCCGGCGACGACGTTCCAGCCGACGACGTCATCGTTCTCGACGATGGCGATGAGTCCGGCGTCGTAGCTGTAGACGTCGATGCTGTTGTCTTCCGGCACGGCGACGCCGACCTTGAACTTGCGCGGGAGGTAGGTTTCGCCGTAGAAGGGGTCGGGCTGTTGTTCGGTGGTGGATTGTTTCTCGCCGTCGATCCAGATTTCGTGATAGGCGCGGGTGGTGGGCGCCATTGCTTTGGTGATGTCGCGGGCCATCTCCTGGCATTTGCGGTGCGCGGGGCTGGCGAGCGGGGCGGGCGAGGCCATGACGTTGCGGCAGATGTCGCCACAGGCCGAGAGGGTGGTGGCGAGGTGGGCGTTGATCTGATTCATGGTGGCGTGGAGGTCGCCTTTGAGCACGCCGTGATACTGGATGGCCTGGCGTGTGGTGAGTCGCAGGCCGCCGGTGGTGTATTGGCGGGCAAGATCGTCGAGCCCGCGATAGGTATCGGCGGTCATGAGTCCGCCGGGCAATGCGATGCGGATCATGAAGCTGTACTCGGGTTCGAGTCCTTGCTCCTTGCGGGGGCTGCGGGTGTCGCGGTCATCCTGCTGATAGATGCCGTGGAACTTCAGGAGTTGGATGTCCTGGTCGCCGAAGTGCGTCGCGTCGGCATGCAGCGTGTCGGGGATCGTTCCGCGGAGCTGGTTGCTGTTGCGCTTGGCGATCTCGACCTTCGACTCTTTTTTCTTTTGGGGGCCGTCTGGCATCTTCTGGGGTCCAGGGTTTGGGGTGGTGCGTGGCCGGTGGCCGGTGGCCGGCCACGGTTCAGGGTCCAAGGTTCAGGGTTCAGGGTTCACAGCATCGGTTTCAGGTGTAAAGTGGAAAGACATACATGGTAAAAGGTAAAGGGTTAAAAATAAAAA
>CAZLYU010000044.1:14290-30646 GCA_964563855.1 uncultured Planctomycetales bacterium
GTTGACATGTTTGGTGTGTTGTGGGAGGTGGTCTGCCGGCCTTGGTTCTAGGTTCAGGGTTCATGGTCCACTGCCTTGGTGTCAGGGGTCACGTGTCACGTGGCAGGTGGCAGGTGGCCAGCCGTCCATGGTTCAAGGTTCAGGGTTCACAGCCTCGGTGTCAGGTGTCAGGTGGCCAGCCACGGTTCAGGGTTCAAGGTTCAGGGTCTATGGTTCAGGGTCCTGGTACGTGTCACCTGACACTTGGCACTTGGCTTCATCAGATTCCGGCGCCGTGGAGGCCGCATTCGGTTTTGTTTACGCCGTCCCAGCGGCCTGCGCGGGTGTAGTCGGTCACGGTTGCGCCGGGGACGGCCTTGGTACAGTGCGTGCATCCGAGCGTGGGGTAGCCCTGCTCGTGCAGCGGGTTGTACGGCACGTTCCGCTCTTGAATGTACTGCCAGACCTGCTCGCGCGACCAACTTGCTAATGGATTCACTTTCAAAACCTGGAACTTCCAATCCCACTCGACGGGCTGCAGGTTGGCGCGGGTCGACGATTGGCTGCGGCGGAGGCCGGTGAGCCAGACGTCGATGTCGCGCATGACGTCGCGCATTGGATCGACTTTGCGAATCTGGCAGCAGAGGTCGGGGTTGCGCTTCCAAAGCTCGTCGCCGTGGAGTTCGGCCTGTTTCTCCGGCGTCATGTCTGTGCCGCCGTTGACGAACTCGACGTTCGGATAGCGTTGGGCGAGTCGGTCGCGCAGTTCGTAGGTCTCTTTGAAAAAGAACATGGTGTCGAGGTAGACGACCCGCGCGGCGGCCGCGGCTTCGGCCGTCATGTCGATGAGGGCGCAGCCTTCCATTCCGAACTGCGTGGTGATCACGATATTGCGATCGGCGAACTTCTCGAACGCCCACGCGACGAGTTCAGGCGGGGTGCTGCTGGGGCCGATGGGCGGCGCATCTGACGCGGCGGCATCGACAGCGGGTGCGTTTTGAACCGGCAACAACATGTCGGCTTCCTTCTTGGGATCCGGTCTCGCTCGGAAGACGTCGCGCGGTGCGACGCCACACACAGGCACAAAAAAAGCCCGCCGAACTTTCATTCGCGGGCGCGGGTCTTGGCGAAATCTCGTTAGGTTCGGCAGACCGCTTTATGACGCCCACATCGCGCAGCAACACACTGGCATGCTACACATGCAGCGGCTGCGGATGGTTAGGTTGGGCGTCGTCATTGCGGTCACGCGGTTTCTCGCGGAGCTATGGTTGCACAGACACTACTGAACTGATGTCTGCGGGTCAACGATTGTTACGCTGCGAAACGTGCCGACGAGCGGTCGCGTTCGGGACTGAGGGGTGATAGACGCGGCCGCCGCACGGTTTGACGACGGGAAAGCGACGGTGGGCTATCGTTGGTGCGGATGGTCTGAAACCGTTGAATTTCCTGGAGGCGACCGCATATGCCGCACTTTGACCTGCCGCTCGAGCAACTGCAGCACTATCGCTCGCCGCATGCCGCGCCGGGCGACTTTGATGATTTTTGGCGCGGGACGTTGGCGGCGCATGCGCCGGACGCGCCGGGGCTGACGCTGAAGCGGATCGACGCGGGGCTGTATCAGATGGTGGAGGTGTACGACGCGTGGTTTCCGGGGTTTGACGGGCAGGCGATTCGGGCGTGGCTCTTGCTGCCCGTGATCGGCGACGCGACCCCCCTGCCGTGCGTGGTGCAGTTTGTGGGCTATGGCGGCGGTCGTGGGCTGGCGGTTGAGCATCTGGCGGCGCCGGCGATTGGGTTGGCGACGCTGGTGATGGATACGCGGGGTCAGGGCTGCGGCTGGTCGCGCGGGGCGACGCCGGACACGCCGGGTGCGGCGCGTTGGCATCCTGGGTTTCTGACGCTGGGGGTGGAGTCGCGCGAGACGTACTACTACCGGCGGGTGTTTGTGGACGCGGTCTGCGCGGTGCGCGCGGCGGCGGCTCATTTGCGGATCGACGCCGCGCGGATCGGCGTGATGGGGGCGAGTCAGGGCGGCGGGATCGCGTTGGCGACCGCCGGGCTGTTGGGCGATGCGGTGAAGCTGTGCATGGCGGATGTGCCGTTTCTGTGTCATTTTCGGCGTGCGGTGACGATGATCGACAAGCTGCCGTACGCGGAGGTGGCGAACTATCTGCGGGTGAATCGAGGGATGGAGGGGGCGGTGTTTGGCGTGCTGGACTACTTCGATTGCGTGCATCACGCGGCAAAGATCAGCGCGCCGGTGGTGATGTCGGTCGGGCTGATGGACATGGTTTGTCCGCCGAGCACGGTGTATGCGGCGTACAACGCGATCAGGGGTTCGAAGGAGATGGCGGTGTATGGGTTCAATGAGCATGAGGGGGGTCGTGAGGTGCAGCTCGAGCTGAAGCTGCGGCGGGCGTGTGAGGTGTTCTTGGGGGGGTCATGAGTTCTTGTTCTTCGGGTTTGACGCGGCGCGGATCGGGTGCGACCGTCGTGCTTGCGGGCTGCTATGATGCTGGGCATGCACCTGCGCTGTGTCTGTTTGGATCTGACGTTTACCGATCTGCTGCGGTTTGCGCGGAAGCGCGGCGTGACTTCTGCGGCGGAGTTGGCGGTGCTGACCGGTGCGGGGAGCAAGTGCGGCTCGTGTCGGCAGCCGCTCGATGAGTTGCTGCGGGCGGGCGTGGTGCGGATTGCGGGGGTTGAGTATCGATTTCCGGAGCCGCCGACTGAGGAACAAGCGGACTAGCGCCGTTTGCTGATCCTCGCGGGCAGGACGGGAAGAAAAACCTCGAGATTTTTGACGAAGACGACGGCGGCTCTCGCTTAGGGCTGGCGCGGGGTGGTGTTTTCGGCAGCGCGGCTCGGAGGCGAGCCGGCGCCGTGGACGCCGCCGCACGCTCTCAATTGGCCGTCTGACCGGCACTGGGCCGTTGGGCGGGTCGCTGACGTTCTTGGCGCGCACGTTCTTCCGAGGAGTGGATATCGCATGACGATGATGACACACACGCTACACCGGTTTCGAGTCACGCCATGCGTGGCGTTGATGGTTTCGGCGGGGCTGTTGGCGGGTTTGCTGGGCGGCTGTCCGACGGAGGATCTGACGTCCGGCGTGGGCAGTGTGGTGCGACCGACGGCGATCGCGGGTGAGGATCGAACGATCTCGGCTGGCGCGGTGACGCTTGACGGGAGCGCGAGCCGCGTGCCTGCGGGTTCGACCGCGACATATGCGTGGACGCAGTTGTCGGGGCCGCCGATACGGTTTCGCGGCGGCAGCGAGCGCGTATTGACGGTGACGCTGAGTGAGCCGGGGGTGTACACGTTTCAGCTTACGGTGACGGATGATGCGGGCCGGACCGACGCGGACACGGTGCAGGTGACGGTGCGGGGAGACGACGGTGGTGGTGATGGCGGCGGTGATGCGGTGAACACGCCGCCGGTCGCGAACGCGGGGGCGGATGTTGAGGTGGGTGCTGGGGCGGCGATTGAGCTTGATGGCCGGGGGAGCAGCGATGCGGATGGTGTGATCGTGGCGTATTCGTGGGTGCAGACGGCTGGTCCGGTTGTGTCGCTGGGGGATGCGTCGCGGAGCGCCGTACCGATCACGCTCACTCAGCCGGGGGTCTATGCGTTTGACGTGACCGTAACGGACGATGGGGGGCTGACGGCGACGGATGAGGTGCGGATTACGGTGCTCGAAGCTGGGGCGCGGATGATTGCGGAGTGGTCGGCGGTCGCGAACCATGTGAACCTCGAGTTGAACTGGCTGCTGCCGGGCCGGGTGCGGCTCGAGGACGTGAATCGGACGGGTTGGTCGGCGACGGGGATCGAGAGTGCAGGGCGCAGCGCGGGGCTGGTCACGGATGGGCTGCACCGCTTGTACTTCCGCTTTGACGGCGATGGACGGGCGGCGGCGTTTGACTATGTGATTGACTTTCTGGGCTATTACTTCCGTGAGCAGGACACGCGACAGGGGTCGTTTACCGAGCGTGTGGTGCTGGACGTGATGAACGGTGAGCCGCACGTGGTGTTCAACAGTTGGCTCGCGGCGAGCGAGCCGGGGTCGGGGGGTGTGAGCGGTCGGCATGGGCTGGAGTCGCTCGTGATGTGGCGCAACGCGTCGGCGGATGTGGACCTGGTGATGAACGCGATCACGCCGACTGGAGACGATTTGCCGCGAGCGTGGGAGAGCTGGACGCGGAACGGGTTTGAGTATGCGACGATTCCCAGCGCGATAGCACTCGATGACGGTTTGTATCGGTTTTATGTCACGTTCCATGGCGACAGTCGCACGGCGGACGTGACCTTCGAGATGGCGGTGGCGGGTGCGAGCTATCGCGCGACCGAGACGATGCAGGGTCCGGATGGGCGTCAGGTTGCGGTGGATGTGGTGGACGGCGTCGGCGAGATTGTGTTCAACAACTGGCTAGCGGCGGATGACGCCTGGGCGCCGGAGCTGCCCGGTCGGCGACCGATCGAGGCGATGCTGGCCTGGCGTGACGCGTCGGCTCCGGTGGATGGGGTGCTGCGTGTGCGGCGGGTTGGTGATGCGTGGCTGCCGAAGCGTCGGGACTCGTGGAAGCTGTCGGGCTTCGAACTGCTGCAGTATCCGGGGCCGGAGACGTTGGCGGATGGAACGTACGAGATTTACGTGGACTTGTACGGCGACGCGCGGAGCGCGACGGTGGCGCTGCGGGTCGCGATTCTCGGTTGGACGTATGCGTATGACGGAGTGGTTCTGGGGCCGGAGGGTCACAAGCTGGTCGTTGAGGTGGCGGGCGGCAGTGTGACGCTGGTGTCGAGCACGCTGGATTAGGTTCTCACGCGCGCTGCGCCGTGCAGGCTGAGGAGGCTTTGCGGGGGGAACGGATTCCGGGCAGGGCTCGGACCGCGCATAATCCTCTGACGCCCGCGCGGCGCTGCGCGAGATTTTGGAGAACCGGATTGATGTCTGTTGAGTCTGTGGAGCCGCTGGCGATTACGGCGCGGCGGTGCTACGTCGCTGCGGATCGGCCGCCGGTGGAGAACGCGTTGGTGACGATCGCGGGTGGGCGCGTGACCGGTGTGCATTCCGATGGGTCTCCGCCTGCTGGGGTGAAGCACGTTGATCTTTCCGATGCGGTGCTGACGGCGGGTCTGGTCGACAGTCACACGCATTTTTTCTATTGGGCGCTGGGCAACGCGCTGACCGTCGATCTGGCGGAGACGCGTTCCCTCGACGAAGCGCGGGCGAAGATCAGCGCGGAGCGGGGCAAGCGGGCTGGCGTGTGGCTGGTGGGGCGCGGGTTTGATCAGAACGCGTGGCGTCTGGGCCGCTTTCCGACCAAAGCGGATCTCGATGACATCACGGGCGACACACCGACGCTGGTGCACAGCCGCGATCATCACAGCATCTGGCTGAACAGCGCTGGGTTGAAGCTGGTGAACGCGGATGGTTGGGGCGCTGACCCGCCGGGCGGCTGCGTGCTACGGGATGAGCATGGGGCGCCGACCGGCGTGGTGCAGGAACGCGCGATGGAGCGTTTGCCGCAGCCGCTGCGCGAGCTGGCGCTGTCGACGGCGGCGGAGGATGTGACGGTCGTCGATGCGGCGCTCGACGCGGGATTCGCCGATGCGCGGCGGGCGGGCATCGTTGGTGTGCACAGCATGGACGACGCTCCTTCGCTTACGCATCTGTTGCGTCGTCACCGGCTGCAGACGCTGGGTCTGCGGGTGGCGCACGCGATTCCGCTGGCTGAGCTGGACGCCGCGGTCCGGATGGGCTGGCGTAGCGGGATTGGCGATGACTGGTTGCGGGTGTGCGCGGTGAAGATTTTCTCTGACGGCGCCCTCGGCTCGCAGACGGCGTTGATGTTTGACGCGTATCCGGGGCGACCGGGATACGTGGGTGTGCCGGTGGTCGCGGGTGAGGAACTGCGGGAACGCGTGGTGTTCGCGGCGCGGCATGGCTGGGCGTGCTGGATCCATGCGATTGGCGACCGTGCGGTACACGAGACGTTGGCGGCGATGGCGGCGGGGCGCGCGGTCGAGGCGAGTTTCCTGCATCACCGCGTGGAGCACGCGCAGTGTGTGCGGCCGGAAGACATCGCGGAGATGGCGCGGCTGAAGGTGGTCGCGTCGGTGCAGCCGTGCCACGTGATGGGCGACATCGCGACGGCTGACGAACACTGGCCGGAAGCGCGGCGCAACACGTATCCGTTCGCCGCGTTGCGTGACGGTGGTGTGTTGCAGTGTTACGGGTCGGACATTCCGGTGGAGTCGATCGATCCGCGGCGTAGCTTTTTTGGCGCGGTGGCGCGGACTGACGAACAGGGTGCGCCGGAGGGGGGATGGTTTGGCGAGCAGCGTGTGACGGCTGCGGATGCGCTGGAGGGCTTCACCCGCGCGGCGTACGCCTCGCTCGGCATGCCGGGCGGCACGCTGACGCCCGGGGCGGCGGCGGACATCGCGGTGTGGGGTGCTGATCCGCTGGAGACTCCGGGGGCGGAGCTGCTGAACATTCCGATTCGTGGGGTGGTGCTTGGAGGGCGTGTGATGCTGGGGTGAGGCGGTTGGCGTCGTGGCGCACGGCCCGTTTCAGCGTCGTTCGGCTTAGCGCGCGTGGGCCTGCCGATGCGAACCGCCATCGGGAGGGCTAGCTTGCATCGCGGGAGTTGTTGGGGGCTATGGGGCTATGGGGCTATGGGGTTGCGGTAGTGGCTCTTGCGGCGGGGAAGGCTTCGACGACTTTGGTTAGGGCTTGCAGCGCGACGTCGAGGTCTTCGGTCTCGTGGCCGGCGGAGATTTGGCAGCGGAGTCGGGCTTCGCCTTTGGGGACGACCGGGTAGCCGAAGCCGCTGACGAACACGCCCTCTTCGAGCAGTGCTTGTTGCATGCGGATGGCGGTAGCGGTTTCGCCGACGATGATCGGGACGATGGGGGTGATGCCGTCGATGGTTTTGAGGCCGAGGTTGGCGACGCCGGCGCGGAAGTGCCGGGTGTTTTCGCGGAGTTTCTTCAGTCGTTGCGGCTCTGCCATGAGGACGTCGATTGCGGCCATCGCGCCGTAACAGACCGCGGGGGGCAGCGCGTTGGAGAAGAGCTGAGTTCGGGACTTTTGCACGAGGTAATCGCAGACGACTTGCGAGCCGGCGACGTAGCCGCCGCACGAACCGCCGAGCGCCTTGCCGAGGGTTGAGGTTTGGACGGCGCCGTCGCCGAGGACGCCGAAGTGTTCGGCGGCGCCGCGGCCGGTGTCGCCGAGGACGCCGGTGGCGTGCGATTCGTCGATGACGAGCAATGCGTCGTAATGGCTGGCGAGCTCTTTGAGACGCGGCAGATTGGCGACGTCGCCTTCCATGCTGAAGACGCTGTCGGTGATGATGATGCGGTTGCGTGCGGCGCGGCCTTTGACGGACGAGAGCATCTCGGCGAGTTGGTCGAGGTCGTTGTGCTGATAGATGAAGCGCTGCGCTTTGCTGAGGCGAATGGCGTCGATGATGGAGGCGTGGTTGAGCGCGTCGGAGAAGATCGCGTCTTCGGCGGTTGGGGCGAGCGTGGGCACGAGCCCGACATTGGCGTCCCAGCAACTGATGAAGGTGGTGGCGGCCTCGACGCCGAGGAACTCGCAGATCTTGCGTTCGAGCTCGAGGTGGCAGGTCATCGTTCCGCAAATGAACCTTACCGAGGCGGTCCCCATGCCGAACGTATCAATCGCGTTGCGGGCGGCGGCGAGCACTTTGGGGTGATCAGCGAGGCCGAGATAGTTGTTTGACGAGAGCATGACGATGTCGCGGCCATCCATGCGCGTGCGTGGGGCCTGCGGCTGCTGCAGTTCGTTGGCGGTTTTGTACTGCCCGCTCTCGCGGAGGGCTTCGAGTTCGGCGGCGAGGTTGGTCTCGAGGGATGTGGGCATGCGTCCTCCTTATCTACCGGCCGTGAAGATGGTAGCCGCTGACGTTCTAGCGCACAGCGTGCACGCCGAGGCCTGGGGCGTCGCTCGGAAGGATTACGCCGTCGCGCAGCAACAGTCCCTGGTAGGGATCGTCGGCGAGAAGCAGATGTCCGTCGAGATCGACATAGTCGACGAGACTGGCGAGTTGCGCGGCGGCGGCGACGCCGAGGGAGGTCTCCACCATGCAGCCGAGCATGACGCTGAGGTTGTGCTGGCGTGCGAGGGCGATCATGCGACGGGCCTCGCGCATGCCGCCGCACTTGCTGAGCTTGACGTTCACGCCGTCGTAGACGTCGGCGAGGTTGGGGATGTCGTCGGGGGTGATGCTGTCTTCATCGGCGATGATGGGGACGCGGGTGGCTTCGCGGAGTTGGCGAACGGCGTCGTCGCTCTGCGCGGGGAGCGGCTGCTCGATGAGTTCGAGGTCGAAGGGTTCGAGCGCTGCGGCGCGCGCGAGCATGTCGTTGGGCGACCAGCCGCAGTTGGCGTCGACGCGGATGCGGTGCTGGGGCGCGAGCTCGCGCAGACGCTGCAACGTGGCGACTTCCTGCGGGCCGCCGACCTTGCACTTGATGATTTTGAAGTCGGCGGCGGCGGCGACCTTGTCGGGCAGGAGGCTGAGGTCGTCGATGCCGATGGTGAGCGAGGTGGGCGGGGTGTGTTGTGGATCGAGGCCTAGCAAGCGCCAGACGGGGGCGTTTTCGCGTTTGCCCCACCAGTCGTGCAGGGCGGCGTCGATGGCGGCGACGGCGGCGCGCTGGTCATCGAACTGGAGGAGCAACCCATCGACGCAACTGTCGATGTCTGCGGGATCGCGGTCGCGGAGCACGTCGCGGGCCTGCTCGAAGACGGTCTCGACGGTGTCGAGCGACTGGCCGTAGTAAGGTGTTGGAGCGGCTTCGCCTTCGCCGGTGACGCCGTCGTGTTCGAAGGTGACGATGGTGCGGAGCACCTGCCGGCCCTGGACCGAGGCGCCTGGTCGGGCGATGCGAAAGTCGTAGCGGGTGTGGGCTTCGACGCGACGCCAATGCAGTTGCATGCAGTCAATCCTCCAGGAAGCGGACGAGTCGTCGTTGTAACGCGGGTTGGCGGGTTCGTCGCGTCTGACACTCCCAGACGGTGAGCACGCGCCAGCCTGCGCGGCGCAGGGCGGCGCGGGTGCGGCGGTCGCGCTCGACGTTGCGCTCGAGCTTGGCGTTCCAGTAGTCTGGCCGCGTTGCGGGTCGGCGGCTGCCGCGCGGGCAGGCGTGCTGATGCCAGAAGCAGCCGTGAACGAAGATGATTTTGCGCCGCGCGACGAAGACCAGATCGGGCTTGCCGGGGAGATCGTGGCGGTGGAGGCGGTAGCGGTAGCCGCGTGCGCTGAGCAGGCGTCGGACGATGCGTTCGGGGGTGGTGTTGGTCGCGCGGACCTGCCGCATGGCGTGGCGGCGCTGCGTGGGGGCGAGATTGTCCACGCGGGCATGGTAGCACGGCGCTACGGGACACTGCCGCTGAAAGCAAACGGCTGGCGCCGCAGGCGGCGCGAGCTCGCTTACACAATCCGAACGGAAACTTTATGCGGCAGTGAGCGATGAGTCGATAGCATTCGCTGTTTCAGTGGTGGGTCAGTGTACTGCCCCCGTAAGTCAAATGTTCTAATGGTTGAGGCTAGTGAAATGAAGAGTCTGTTTTCGTATGCGGCCGCCTGCGGGTTGGCCCTGAGCGCGACGGCGGCGCCGGTGACGTTGACGGCCGAGATGTTCCTGGAAGAGCGCGACGGGCCGGTTGTCGCCGCAGCGCCGTGGATCGAGGCGGGGTCGACGATCAGCTTTACGTACACGTTCGAGTCGACCACGCCGGACAGCGATCCGACCACGGATCAGGGATTGTTCGTCGACGCCATCAGCTCGTTCAGCGCGTCGGATGGGTCGAACGCACTGGGTCCCTTCGCCGCGTCGGCATCGAGCATCGGTCAGAGCGCCGGCGTGTACGAAGTGTCCGTCGACAGCCCGAACGCGTTGCTCGGCTTCGCTGTTCAGGTGAACATCCTCGGCGGCTTCGACCGTGATGAGCTCGTGACCACGCCTGAGGCGTTCGGCCCGATCGGTCAGAGCAGCTTGGAGCTGATCATTCTGAGCGGCAACCAGGAAACCGTGTTCAACGGCGAGGTTTTGAGCATCGTTCCCGAGCCGAGCTCGGCGCTGCTGCTGGCCCTGCCGACGCTGTTGCTGCGTCGCCGGTAGAATACGGGCTCGCGCCGGCGCCGCCCGGCAGGTGCGCCCGAAACTACATTGACCTCCGGGTCCGGCGCTTTGCGACGCCGCGGAACCGCCTTTCGAGGCGTCCGCGGCGTTTGACGCGTGTGGCTTGTTCCGTCATGGAGCAACGCGTAACGCTCCGTTTGCGTTGGTTGGCGGGCTCCTGACGCTGCGGTTGCGGCGCCGATATCATTTGCTGAGATGGACGCGTATGCCGCGCTCCAGGAAAGCACATCACTTCAGGCCCTGAGACGGCTGCTTGACGATGCGGGACCGCACCCCATCGCGGCCGAGGGGCTGTGGGGCTCTTGCGCGCCGGTTGTGGCCGCGCTAATGCTGCGCTCGGCTCGACGACCGGCGTTGATCGTGACGCCGCACGCGGACGAAGCCGAGCAGTTCCGCGACGACATGGAGCTGGTGCTGGGGGCGGCGCCGGAGGTGCTGCCGGCGCTGGAGGCGATCGCGAGTGACCGCGACGTGGCGGATGATCTGGCCGGGGAGCGGCTGCGGCTTTGTTTGCGGCTGATGGAGCTGGATGCGCAGACGGGGTGGGACGGGGCGGCGGCGGAGGCGGCGCTCGAGATGGGTGCGGATCCGCCGGCGCCGCCGATCATTGTCGCGCCGGTTCTGGCGTTGTTGCAGCCGGTGGCGGCGCCGGAAGCGATTCGGGCTTGTTCGCTGACGCTGTCTGTCGGGCGGACGCACGACCCGGAGGCGCTGGTGCAGTGGCTGGAGCAGGCGGGCTTTTCGCGTTGTGATCAGGTGGAGATGCCGGGCGATTATTCGCGCCGGGGCGGCATTGTTGATGTGTTCTCGAATGCGCAGACCGATCCGGTGCGGGTCGAGTTTTTTGGGGACGAGATCGAGTCGATCCGGTACTTCGATGCGGGCGTGCAGCGGTCGGCGAAGCCGATCGGCATGGTGCAGTTGCCGGCGCTGAACGTGGCGCGTGAGTCTCAGGCGGCGGCGGCGCAGCGGTCTGACCAGACGGTCAGCTTTCTGTCGCTGTTGCCGGCGAACACGCTGTTTGTGCTGAACGAGCCGAATGATGTGCAGGAGATTGGTCGGACATATCAGCAGCGGCTGGGCGAGCGTGCGGGGCTGATCAGCACGGAGGGGCTGCTGCGCAGCGCGAACCGGTTCACGCAGCTTCATCTGCAGCGATTCGCGCATGGGGCGGAACGCAGCGTCGACTTTGGGGCCGGCAGCCTGCCGCAGTTTGAGGCGCGCTCGCCGGACGCTGCGATTGACGATGTGCGGCAGCTTTCGGAGGCGGCGACGGTTTGGGTGTTGTGCGACAACCTGGCGGAGCAGCAGCGATTCCTGGAGTTGACGAGCGAACGCGGCGTGAGCAGGGATCGAGTGCGCACGAGCATCGGTGTGTTGCATCGCGGCTTTCGCATTGATGATCAGGCGTGGATACCGCACCACGAGTTGTTTGGTCGGCAGCGGCAGCGACGGACGTTGCGCCGCGTGCAGACGGGTCGGCCGATCGACACGTTCCTCGATCTGCAGCCTGGCGACCATGTGGTGCATGTGCTGCATGGCATTGGTCGCTTTGAGGGGTTGAAGACGATCGAGCGGGCGGGGCGTCGCGAAGAGTATCTGGTGGTGCAGTTCGCCGAGAACGCGGTGCTGCATGTGCCGGTGAGTCAGATTCACGTTGTGCAGAAGTACATCGGCGGGGTGCGTGGGCGGCCGAAGCTGAGCAAGCTGGGCGGGTCGACGTGGCGCAAGACGACGGAGCGGGTGGCGGACGCGGTAACCGATTTGGCGGCTGAGTTGCTGGCGATTCAGGCGCGGCGGGCGAGCGACGAGGGCGTCGCGTATCCGGCGGATACGAAGTGGCAGGATGAGTTTGAGGGGGAGTTTCCGTACGACGAGACGGAGGATCAGCTGCGCGCGCTCGCGGACATTAAGGGTGATCAGACGCGACCGCGGCCGATGGATCGCTTGCTGTGCGGCGATGTGGGGTATGGGAAGACGGAACTGGCGATTCGGGCGGCGTTCAAGACGATCGAGTTTGGTAAGCAGGTTGCGGTGCTGGTGCCGACGACGGTGTTGGCGGAGCAGCACTACCAGACGTTTCGGGCGCGGCTGGCGGATTATCCGTTCAAGGTGGAAGTGTTGTCGCGATTTCGGTCGAAGCGTGACCAGACGCGGATCGTCGAACAGGCCCGCAAGGGGCAGGTGGATGTGTTGATCGGCACGCATCGACTGCTGTCGAAAGACGTGCGCTTCGCCGACCTTGGTTTGATCGTGATTGATGAGGAGCAGCGTTTCGGCGTTGAGGCGAAGGAGCGT
Organism: uncultured Planctomycetales bacterium; assembly: GCA_964563855.1. GTDB lineage: Bacteria > Planctomycetota > Phycisphaerae > UBA1845 > Fen-1342 > JAFGRR01. The sequence continues at coordinate 26,747 of CAZLYU010000044.1, forward strand.
CTGAAGCAGGTGCGCGCGACGGTGGATGTGCTCACGCTGTCGGCGACGCCGATTCCGCGGACGCTGCATATGTCGCTGCTGGGGATTCGCGACATCAGTTCACTGCAGACGCCGCCGCTCGACCGGCGGTCGATCGTGACGCAGGTGCGGCGATGGGACGACAAGTTGGTGCATGACGCGATCGTGCGTGAGTTGAATCGCGACGGTCAGGTGTATCTGGTGCACAACTTCGTGCGCGACATCGACAGCCTGGCGAACAAGGTGCGGGCGCTGGTTCCCGACGCGCGAGTGGTGGTGGGTCACGGTCAGATGAGCGGGCCGGAGCTCGAGGCGGTGATGCTGACGTTCATGCGGAAAGAGGCGGACGTGCTGGTGTCGACGAACATCATCGAGTCGGGGATCGACATTGCGAGCGCGAACACGATCATCATCAATCGGCCGGAGCGGTTTGGTCTGGCGGATCTGCATCAGTTGCGGGGGCGGGTCGGCCGTTCGCGGCAGCGCGCATATTGCTATTTGCTGCTGTCGGCGAAGGCGCCGCTGCAGGAGGCTGCGGCGAAGCGATTGAAGGCGATTGAACACTACAGCGAACTGGGCGCGGGATTTCAGATTGCGATGCGCGATCTGGAGCTGCGCGGGGCGGGCAACATTCTGGGACCCGAGCAGTCGGGTCATATCGAGGCGGTGGGCTATGAGATGTATTGCCAACTGCTCGAGCAGGCGGTGCGCAAGCTGAAGGACGAGCCGTATCGGCCTTGGCAGCCGGTGAACCTGGAGCTAGGCATTTCGACGTCGATCCCGCGGGTGTACATCCGGTCGGAGCGGCAGCGGATGGACGTGTATAAGCGGTTGAGTGCGTGCGCGAGTCTGGATGACATCGAATCGCTGCGGGCGGAGCTGCGCGATGTGTTTGGTCCGCTGCCCGACGACGTGGAGACGTTGCTGCAACTGGCGGAGGTGCGCGTGCTGGCGTACCGCTACGGGATTCGCGCGGTGGTGCTGAAGCCGCCGGACGTGATCTTCTCGGTGGAGGACTTGCGACGGGTGGATCAGTTGTTTGCGGCTGGTCCGGGGTCGCCGCGGATGCCGGATCCGCAGACGATTCACTGGCGGCTGCCGTCGAAGTTTTTGGAGATGCCGACGCTGCTGGCGATATTGCGGAAGCAACTAGCGTCTTCGGAGGCGACGGAGCTGTCGGCCGCGGGGTGAGCGCGTCAGTCCTGGCGTCCTTCGATCGCGCAGAGCAGGACGGCGGTGGCGATGCCCAGACGTCGATCGAGCACGTTCTGCTGGTCGACCGCGAAGTCGAGCGTGATCTTCTGGATGAACGGGTTGAAGTGCTGCTTGAAGGTGGCGACGCGTTGTTCGCCGACGTCGGCGTGAAAGGTCTGCGGCAGGAACTTGAACACGTTGCGTCGAACGAGGGCCAGCATGAGGTTGTCTTCGCGCACGTGGCCGATGGGGTGGTCGTGCTCGTCGAGGATCTCCCACGCGTCGCGGAACATGCTGGAGAAGCCCTTGCGGCGGAGGGCGCCCACTTTGATGTTGTCGACCGTGTCGAGCACGTCGTAGGCGGCGGAGAAGTCGATCCATTCGCGCGCGGCGATGGTGAGCAATTCGACGCTCTTGGTCTCGTCGGTGTAGAGGCGGATGTCTTCGCGCAGCTTGAAGGCGCGCTGCTCGGAGAAGAAGGCGATCCCGCCGCCGGGGTCGAAGATGTGGAACGCGCCGCCGAAGAGGCGAAACACCTTGCGGCGCAGCACATAGACATCGTGGGTCCATGGGTTCACGTCCATTCGTCGCCCTCCCGCGGTTGGTGCGCTGTGAGATTCACTGTGCGGTCGTGTGGAGCGTCGCGAACGCATCGGCGTCGTTCGCTTGGTCTTCGACTCGCAACTGGTCGGGCCAGCCGCGGAGGAAGCGCACGGCTTCATCCTGGAGTGCTTCGTAGGGGCGCACGCTGCCTTTGATCTGGTTGTAGATGATGGCGAAGACGAGCCATTCGCCATCGCGGGTGCGGACGTAACCGCTGAGGGAGCGCACGCCGCCGATGTAGCCGGTCTTGGCGTACACCTCGCCGGGGATGTCGGTGAAGCGTCGGGCGATGGTGCCGCGTGTGCCGCCGATCGCGAGGCTATCGCGAAACGCGTCGGCGTGTTTGTGGTGGTGCATGGCGACGAGGAGGTCGCTGATGAGTCGGCCGGTGACGCGGTTGTCGCGGCTGAGGCCGGAGCCATCGACGACGTTGAGTCCGTCGTGGTTGATGTCGTGCCGATCGAGGAAGGCGCGGACGGCCTGGTCGCCGAGCGACCACGAACCGGGGAGGATTTCGCTGGATTGGTTGGCCCACCAGGCGCGGCCGAGCAGCTTGCACATGGCCTCGGCGAACATGTTCTGACTGTGGACGTTGATGCGCCAGATGATGTCGCGCATGGACGTGTGGGCGACGGCGATCAGGTATTGATTGGCGCCCTTGGTTTGCTGACTGAGCGCGGGGCCGCGGCGGATGTCGCCGCGGACGTAGATGCCGTGCTGATCTTCGAGATGGGTGCGGAGGGCGTCGACGAAGAAAGCTCCGGGGTCGTCGACGGGCTTGCTGGCGAGTTCGTCGGACTGCGTGCAGACGCCTGTGATTTCGTACACCTCTGCGCCGGGCTGCTTGCGGATGGCGGGGTCGTGCTTGGCATCGGCGTCGCCGGTGACGCAATTGTTGATGATGCGCAGGTTGCGCGTAGGCGGAGCGACAGAGACCTGCACGGGCTCGCCTGGGGTTGTCGGGGTGATGGTGACGTCGATGCAGTTGTCGTTGAAGTTCAGTCCGCTGACCGGGGCGCCGTACCAGTAGAGGACGCCGTTGCCCCACGAATCGTGGGTGCGCTCGGCGTCGAATGCGGAATCGTCGAAGATGATGTCGCCGGGGATCTCGTGAATGTTCCTGGCCTCGAGCTGCGCGGCCCAGCGGTCGAAGACGGCGGTGATGGGTTCGTTGCGTCGTTTGGCGAGTCGGGGGTCTCCGAGGGCGGGATCGCCGCCGCCCTCGATCCAGAGGTCGTCATCGTAGAAGTAGAGGCGTGTTTCGCAGCGGTGGTCTGGGCCGAAGTGGTCGAGTGCGGCGGCTGAGATGGGCAGCTTCATATTGCTGGCGGGTGTGAAGGGTTGGTCGGGATTATGGCTGTAGAGCTCGCGACCGGTCTTCAGCTCGATGACCCGCGCGGTGTAGATGGCGCCGCTGTCGGCATTGCGGTTCAGGATTTCGTCTAGCCGGGTGGTGAGCTGGCGCTGCTGTTCGGCGTGCGGCGCGGCGCAGCCGAGGGCGAAGAGCAGACCGGGCGTCAGGAGTGGGAGCAGAAGACGGACGCGCGGGGTGGGGCGACGATTTTCGTGAACTCTGGGCATGGGCTTATCGTCCGAGCAAGATCGGTTGGCGAAACATGGCTGCGGGTTCGCATTGCAGTGGGTATCGCGCGGCGGGGCAAGCTGAAAATCGTTTGCGCGCATGCCGATTTGGTTCGTTGTCTTCTATCAGCCGAAGACATTCGGTAGTGTCTTGGTCAATCGCGCCATGCTCGCGCTTGGCGCCAACCAGCGGCTGCAACCTCGGAGAGCCACTCCCGTGAAGATCATCAACATTTGCGGCGCCCGACCGAACTTCATGAAGATCGCGCCGCTGATGCGGGCGTATCGGGCCCACGCGCACCTTCAGCCGCTGCTGGTGCACACGGGTCAGCATTACGACCGCAATATGTCGGATCTGTTTTTTGCGCAGCTCGAGATTCCCGAACCGGATGTCAATCTCGGCGTCGGCTCCGGCTCGCCCGCGCACCAGACCGCGCAAATCATGCAGCACTTCGAGCCGCTGATGCTCGAGCATCAACCCGACATCGTGCTCATGTGAGGCGC
>CAZLYU010000045.1:0-30169 GCA_964563855.1 uncultured Planctomycetales bacterium
CACCTCCATGTTGGCTGGCGGGAGAATGACGCGACCGAGCCGACACGGGGCTCGGTCGCAGGCCGATCATTATTCGCTTCGGTGGTTGTGGGCACAACCCGAATGCGGCTACCGATCCACGCGGGTCGCACTCAGCACGACGACATCTTCAAGCGGAACGTCCTGCAGCCCGTCGACGGTCCCGGTCTGCACGTCTGCGATCGCGTCGATCACGTCCATGCCCTCCACCACACGCCCGAAGACCGTATAGCCGGGGAACGTGTCGGTCGCGTTCAAGCTGTCGTTGTCCACCAGATTGACGTAGAACTGCGACGTAGCCGAATCCGGGACATCGGTACGCGCCATCGCCAGCGTTCCGCGATCGTTGCGAAGACCGTTGTCAGCCTCCAGCGCGATCGCGTCACGGGTCTCCTTCCGCGTCAGATCGGTCGTGAATCCGCCGCCCTGCACGACGAAATCCGGAATGACCCGGTGGAAGACCGTGTTGCGGTAGAAGTCGTCGTCGACGTACTGCAGGAAGTTGGCGACGCTCAGCGGCGCCAGGTCGGGCTCCAACTCGACCGTGAAGTTACCCAGACTCGTCCGGAAGCGAACCTGTGGCTTCGTACGCGGGTTGTCGCCGGGTTCGGGGCCGCCGTCGTTCGGATCGGTCGTCTCGAGCACCGTGACCGAAACCTCGTCGCTTGCGGTTCGGCCGCGAGCGTCGGTCACCGTGACTTCAAACGAGTACGTGTTGTCCGCGCCCGCCTCATAGTCTGGCGCCGTGAACGTCGTCCTCACACGGGTCGGGCTCGCAAGCTCGATGCGGTCGCCGTTGATTTCCGCCCACGCGTAACGCAGTCCGAGCCCTGTGCTCCCCGACGCACTCAGCGTGACCTCTTCGCCGGCGTTCACCTCCTGATCCAGCCCGGCGCTCGCGGTGGGCGGCGACACAACCTCCGCGCCATCCGGATCAGCCCCGTAGTTCGCATCCCGCTGAACCGCGATCTCGAGCTCGGCCTGCTTCACGGCCCCGCTCCGCGCGGTCGCGATCACCATGAACCGCAGCATCTCGTTCTCTGGCGTCGACGGCGCCACAAACGTCGCGGTCGACGTGTAGCGGTCGATAATCTCGACCCCCGCGCCAGACAACTGCACCCAGCGATACTCAACATCGGTCATCGCGGCGCCGCCAGCCGACGCGGATGCCGACATCGTGGCCGCCTCGCGCGCTGCAAGCACGCCCGGCGCGCTGGCTGTGATTTCAAAATCCGATGTGTCCGCGGGCTGAAAGACGCCGGGGCAACCCCCGATCGACGCCGCAACAGCCAGCAAGACAATCGCGACACGATGCTTCTGCTTCAGATTCATCAACGGCCTCCAAGTCCCACTCGAAGCGAATCGAGCGAAGTCTCGCCAGCATTCATTCTAATACCGTTGTCGGCAAGCTTCGGGAGTGACACGCGAAGGGCGCCGCCGCGCACTAATCCTCGGCGTCGCGATACTCCTCCAGCCACGCCATCTGGATCGCTTCCAGCTTCTTCTCGTTACTGGCCGCGGGATCGTCGCCAAACGCCTCCAACGCGCAGACCCAGCGGTGCAGATCGGTGAACCGGACGGTCAGCGGGTCGAGGTCGGGATTCTGCTCGTGCAGTTCAATCGCGATGTCTTCGATATCGGTCCACGTCAGTTTCGGGGGCATCGATTGCCTCGGGGGCTCTGGATAAAAGTGCTGGCTGCCGCTAGAAACCATGCAGCGGGAGTCGTTGCGGTCCGCGTATGTCGCCTTTGGGCCGCACCCGCTTCAGTATAGCGCAAAGTTGAGGATCGCCAATGTCACATGTCATCGCCGAGCCATGCATCGGAACGAAGGACACCTCGTGCGTCGAAGTGTGCCCCGTCGACTGCATTCACCCGCGTAAAGACGAGCCAGACTTCGAGAAGGCCGAGATGCTCTACATCGATCCGGAGACGTGCATCGATTGCGGCCTCTGCGTCGACGAGTGCCCCGTCAAGGCGATCTTTCCAGAAGAAGACCTGCCGGAAGAGTGGGCGGCGTACACGCAAAAGAACGCCGACTACTTCGCATAATCCGCTGTACCGCAGTCGGCGTCGAGGGGCCGACCGGAGCGTCGCATACGCCAACCGTACAGCCGCCGCAGATGCTCGAGATAGCGCAGTTGTTCACCCAGACTGAGCTTCGTCTCGCCATGCAGACGATCTGAGAACGTGATCGGCACTTCGATCACGCGACGCCAATCGTGGCGGACGAGCAACTCGAGTGCGATCTTGTACCCTGCCGGGTCGAGTCGCTCGAACTGAATCCGTTCCCGCCGCAACGCGAAGAAGCCCGACATCACGTCGCGCAGCGGAGAGAGCGGTCGCGCCAGCCATCGCGCCCCCCAGCTATTCAACTGTCGAAACCACGGCCACGCGAGATCCACGCGGGCCCCCGGAACGAATCGACTGCCGACCACCATGTCGACGTCGCCGTCCTCCAAGGGCTTCAGCAACGCCGGCAATGCCTCAGGCGGGTGAGACAGGTCGGCGTCAAGACACGCCGCCCAGACGCCCCGCGCCTGGCGCAGTCCCTCAATCACTGCCGTCGCCAAACCGCGCTCGTCTTTGCGATGCAACACGCGCACCGGCCACGTGGCACCCAACGCACGCCCAACGTCGGCGGTGCCGTCCGGAGAGTCGTCGTCGACAATCAGCAGCTCCGTCTGGTCCGGATCGAGCGCCCCAAACACCCGCTCAACCAGCGGCTGCAAATTGTCCCGCTCGTTGTAAGTCGGCGTGATGATGGTCGTCGATCGTTCGGGCCGATAACGCTGCATCGAGAAACTCGCGCTCCAGTGAATCGCCGTTCGCGCCACGCTGGGGGCGCCTAACGCATATCGTTCATATGCGCGCGACCACTGTCGAAGCACAGTCATTCCCAGAAAAACCACACCCGCCCCGGCCGCGCTTGCTGCACGCCGGCCCTACGTGGACGCAACGTCCCGGTACACGTCGAACGCGCTGGCGGCCGCGAAGCACACCGTCGCCGCCAATACCAGGCCGTGCGACGCGCGCGGATTGGCCCCCGCGAGCCCCAGCATCACCAGCGGAAGGAGTGAGAGTTGAAAATATCGCTCGAACGCCGCCGTGCTTACCATCAACGCTGCACCCAGCGCCAAGGCCGCGATCGCGAGCAACCCGTCGCTGCGCCGCGCCGTACGCACGGCCGCGCCTGACGCGTCCGCGAGCAGCGGGACCGGACCGAGCCGCAGCCAATCGCGGGCGAGTTGACTCGCGATCAACACGCCCAGCGCCCAGGCCGGATAAAGCAACACCTGCGTCATCGGCGTCGAAAGGTCGGCGCGATCCGCCAAGGTTCGCAGCGCCCCCATGTGACCAAAACTGAGGTAGTCCGGCGGCAGGAGCACGTAAATCGGCGTCAAAACACCGATCAGGATGATCGCCCTCCACAGACGCCAGCCGCCGCCCGGCAACAGAACGAAGAAGTTGATCGCCAGCCAGGTCAGAAAGAAGTTCAAGTGGGTCGGCGCGAACCCGAGCTCGGGCTTTGTGCCTTCGAACGCCGTGCGATCTACGGCCAATCCCCCTTGGTAGAGCATCAGCGGAACACGCAAGCAAAGCGGCGCCAGCGCCAGCCCCCACACCCGCCAGTCGCGCTCCCGCGTCGCAAGCAGCACCGCCAGCAGCCCGACCGGAGCGATCAACGCGTGAATCCGCACGTGCAGCGCCAGCGTCACGCAGACGCCGCCCAGCAACAGCAACCGCCACCGCCCCACGTCTCGCGACCGATCGACGGCCCCCGCGTACGCCGTGAGTCCGAGCGCGGTGAGGAGCATGGTCAGCGGCTCGGCCATCACGCTGAACGCCATAGCGAACACGTACGGGTGCAGCCACAGCAGCAACGGGGACACGCGCCGCTCGCCGCCGCGCGTGGCGCCGAAACGCCAGACGGTTAGGACGGTGAGGCATGTCAGCGCCAGCGACGTGAAGCGATACACCGCGAAGCTGTGGCCAAATATGCCGCCAACCGCGCCGTACGTGACAAAGAACACCGGTCCGGGGCTGGCGGGCACGCCGTCGTAGTCACGCAGCAACGACCACGACCACGGCTCCGTGAAACGCACGAGCAAGTCGAAATAGATGAACTCGTCATGACTGAACGGCTCACGATCAGCCCCGAGCGCCCCTGCAGCGATCGCCGCACTGCTGCTTATCAGCACCACGACGAGCATCCCGCGACCGCTGGCCAGCAGATTCGCAGCCTGGCGCCAAGTCGCAAAGCGGTTCACGCGATTCAATCCCTTTCAGCCACGCCTTGCCGCGCACGCGCGCGGAACGGCGCGCTACGCCGCCGAACCCGCCGGGCGCTCTGAGTAGGCCAGACGGCGCCAAAGCCACTCCATCGGGCCCTGCGCGAAGCGCGACAGCCACCAATGGCTCAGCAGAATCTGCACGCCAAAGATCACGGCCACCACCAGCAGCCCCAGCGCGGCGCCCACTTGGCCAAACCAGCCGAGGCCGTAGCCGTAGAAGATCGTCGTGCAGATGAGCGACTGACCGAGATAGTTGGTCAGCGCCATGCGACCCACTGGGCCGAGATAGCGCAACACGCGCGCCGGGCCCGGCTTCTCCAGCAACAGCAGGATCGCACTCACGTAGCCCAGCATCAGCAACGGGGCCGACGCGAACGTCACGGCTAGCGCCGCGACGATGCCATCCATCGACTCGTAATCAACGGTTTGTTCGAGCCAGACTCCCGCAACGGATCCGATCACTCCGAGCGGCAGCCCGATCCAAACCGCGAGTCGCAACCATCCGCCAAATGCAGCCGGGCGAACAAAGACCCCCACGCGGCCAAGCACCATACCGACCAGGAACCACGCGGCGACACTTGGGCCCGCGAACACGTAGAACAAGACGCTCAATTTCAGATCGCTCCGCCGCTGCGCGAAAACGTCGCGCCAATCGTCGCTGGCGTAACGCTCGAGCGCCTTCTCCGCCGCCTCGTACGTCGCGGCGTCGCTCGAATCAAACCCGCTGTCCGCCATTTCGGAAACCAGCGCTTCTTCCGCGGGGCCCGTGGTCGGCGTCAGCGGCCCTTTCTCGGTCTCGGCCAGCGCTACCAGCGTCATCAGCCCCCAGACGAGCACCACGGGCGTCACATACGCCACGGACGCGGCAAACAGCGCCACCCGCGAAGACGCTCGGTGAAACAAGAGCAACACCGTCCCCAGCACTGCATACAGCGTCAGAATGTCGCCGTACCACAAGAGCAACATGTGCGTCAGTCCAAAGCCCAGCAGTACCGCCAGCCGCCGCAAGAAGTAGCGGGCGAAGCTGACGCCGCGGCGGTCGGCGCGTTCCATCTGCAGCGCCATGCCGAGGCCGAACAGCAGCGAGAACATCGCATAAAACTTGCCGCTCGCGAAGACGCCGATAGCCGCCGCCGCCCACCAGTCAACCGGATTCGTCCACCACGACAACCCGATCTCGGCCGCTTGCGCCGGCGAGTGAAAAAACAGCATGTTCACGGTGAACACCCCCAGCAGCGCGAAGCCCCGCACGATATCGATCGCCTCGATCCGTTCGCTCCGTGCTACCGGTCGCAAGGGTGTCGGCGGCGGTTCGCTGACCGCCACGCCGTCCACCGGACGCGCAACGGCGGGACGGGCCGTCAGCGGCGGCTCCGCATCAAACGGCACGTTCTGCGGATCGGAAGGCTGCGGCGGGTCCACTGGCCCCCCAGTCAAAACTACGAAGCCTGCGAGATGTCGATCGCTTCCACGAGCTCAACCACGCGCTGCGTCAGATGATCGACAAACTGAACCCGCACCAGCAACGTGTCACCCCCCGGCGGCGACGTCCATGGGCAACGCAGCGTGTAATGCGCCGTCCAGAATTGACCATACCACGCACCACCCGTCTCTTCCGCCGCTGTCTCGCACATACCGATCAGCGTTTGCTGCGGGGTTCGGTCGAGATCAAACAGCTCGACGCGAATGTCTCCGGCGACCTTCACGACGTCGCCTTCGCGGTCAATCGGGCGCAGATACAGCTCGACGCCGTCCAATCCCGGCTGATCGTCGAAATCGCGCGCTCCACTCAGCGACGCAAGCTCGAGCTTGACCGGGAAATAGATGAGCTCCAGATCCTTCTGGTTAATGGCGCGCGCTTCGATGACGCGCTGTTGCAGCTCATCGATGGCGGCGTCACGCGATGCGATCGTGGCCTCGAGCATGCGCACGCGATCTTCGAGCGTTGCGACCTCGCGCCGCAGTTCGATGACCGTGTTGTCGGCGCAGCCCAACGCGAACATCGCGCCGGCGATCGATGCCGTGAGGCGGACACGCAAAGGTGAGAAACGCGCTACACGCATACGCGTCATCATCGCGGAAGTGCGCCGCGTTGGCCACTGGCGCCGGGCATCTGCACGCATCGGGCGCCGGCGCTCGATTCGCGCACGCAAGCGCAAGCCGCGACCCAAAGCAGCCCGCCTACTGCTGCAGCGCGAGGCGCACCGTCAGAATCTTCCGCGGGCCGACCTCCAGCGCCACCCGCTCGCCCGAAGCCTGCGCCGAACCCACGACCTGACCATTGAAGTCGATCACCTCCGCCTTACTGATCGCGCGGTCGAAGATCGCGGCGTCGGTTACGGCCTGGTCGGTCGGGTTGAAGACCCGCAGTTCGAGCGCCTCGCCGTCAGGCTGGCGCCGCATGGCGCTCATCACGAGTTGGTTCTTCTCGAACTTCATCATCTGATAGGTGCGCTGCAGACTGCGGTCGTCGCGCGGCGCCTGATCGCGCTTCAACACCTGACGCTGCCGCACGCCGGCGTCGGTGAGTTGCGCAATCGCGTACAGACGCTGCAGGTCGGGCGCGCCAGCCAGCGGCTTCAGCCGATAGTTGAACACGTGCCGTCCGAGGCTCTGCCCACCCTCTTCGCCGTCGGTGAAGATTGTGCGACGGAAGCCACGCACCAGCGTCAGCGCGAGCGTGCGCTGCGGCTCATCACGCACCGCCGTCTCCGGCGTTCCGGGAGCAATCACCGCCAAGCCGCGCTGCCCGTCGTGCACCGCCGTGAACGACTGCTGCGGCGTCGTCTCCACCGCGAGCTCTTTGTATGTGTGATTGTCTTCGGGCAGTCCGATCTGACGTTTCACCACGTCGTAGGCGGCGTCGGCGAGATACGAATCGGTCTGGGCGCCGGTCTCGAACATCACCCGCACGCGGTGGTCACGCACGTTGTTCTCGATCTCGGTGCGCAGTTCGAGGTGATCAGCGTCGCGCCGCAAGGTGATGTCGGTGCGGATGACCAGCTCCACGAACTCCTCGCTACGCCGCATCTTCTTGTCGAAATCAAACTGCTTCGGCGTCCGCATGCGATTCGTCACGCGCAACACGCCCTTCTGACCGCCGTCATAGATCACCGCGACGTCGGCGTGTGCGGCGGTGGACGAGTAGACGTGGTCGTTCGCGGCGACGCCGTGGAACCAGCCGTCGCCGATGTCGGCCCGCTCTTCGAAGAACATCAGACGGTCGTAGGTCTGTCCGCTGGCCTTGTCGAGCAGCTTGAGCGTGCCGTTATCGTTCACTTCGACGCGCAGCAAGTCGTTCTCGAGCACGCGATCGCCGCGGACAACGCCGCCGATCGGATGCCGCGTGGGCGCCTTGACCGGCTTGCACGTGATCGTGGTGTAGCCGAGCGCGGGAATCTTGAGCGGCGCCGTCACGTTCACCACCACACACTCCTGCCCCATCGGAATGCGGCGGTGACTGCGCCAAAAGCGACGCCGCTGCGGCGCGTAGCTGACGAAGTCGTACGGAATTTCGAGATCGTCGGCGTCGAACAATCGGAAGCCGACCTTCCACTCGTAGTGGAAAAACTCGGCGTAAAGCTTGTCGATCTTCTCGTCGAACCACAGTTCAAGGTCGACCGGTCCGTCGATGTCATGCTGTGTCGGATTGAAGACGACCAGCCCGAAGTCGTCGCCTTCCTGCTCGGGCAGGTCGACGCGGCCGGCGATCGTTCCCAGCTTGTCGGCCAACACGCGATCGTTGATGAGTCGCGCCTGATCGAAGCGGAACTCCATGTCTTTGTGGATCTGGTCGGGGCTGCAGCCGCAGATTGAGTCGTGCGCGTGGTTCTCGAGCAGATAGCGCCACGATCGACGAATGTACGAATGCGGATACTCGGCGGAGGTCAGGCTCGCGGTCATGTGGCTGAACGGCTCGACCCAGTGACACAACTCGGTCTCGAGATAGCGGTTGGTCTGCTTCAGCTTCACGCGGCTGCTGAGCACGCCGGGAATGACGTAACCACCGTCGCCGACGATGCGGCCGGGGTCGCGGAGTTCGCCGTCGAACACGCGCGTGATGCCCGCGCGCTCCTTGCGCAGCGCCTCGACATACTCTTCCAGGCCGGTGTGCTGGAGGTCCAGATGCGGCGCGATCTTGCGCACCCGGTCGAGCAGTTCCGACGTTTGCGGCTCGATCTCCATGTGATCGCCGCCGTCGAACAGCAGCACCACGTTCAGGTCCATGCGGTCGCGGTGCATCGCGACGTAGTCGACCGTCTCTTTCGCGGCGGTATCGAGATCGAACAACTCATCCGGCTTGAAGGCCCGTCGAATCTTCGACGCGTAGTCGAAGTAGCCCTCGGTCGGGCCGAATTTGGTGGTGATGACCTCCGAGCCATCCGCCCCGCGCCACAGAAAGACGCCCTTGTGCCGGTCTTCGTTCACGCCGCGGAAGATGAACGCATTATCGATGCCGAACAGATGCAGGATCTGCGGCATTTGCGACGTGTGGCCGAAGATGTCGCAGATGAAGCCGACGTGCGATTCGTTGCCGTAGTCGCGGGCGACGCGCAGCCCCTCCTCGAGATTGCGCACCAGCGACTCGGCGCTCACGATGTTCTCGTCGGGCATCGTATACCACGGACCGATGCGCAGCCGCCCTTCCTTCGCATACTGGCGGATTTGCGCCTCACGCTCCGGGCGGATCTCGAGGTAGTCTTCAAGGATGATCGACTGCCCGTCGGTCTGAAAGATGGCGAACTTCGGGTCCGCCGCCATCACGTCGAGCACCTCATCCAGCATGCGCACGAGCCGGTAGCGATAGCCCTGAAATGGCTCGTACCACTCGCGATCCCAGTGCGTGCTGGCAACGAAGAAAACCTTGATCTTTTGCGACACCGCTGAACCCATGCTGTCTCTCCTCGGGGAATGCCGCGGAGTGTAGCATCGGTGCGGCAAGCCGCACAATCGAACCCGACCGAATGGCCCGCTACCGGATCGGGTTGGGCGGCGTCTCCCCCCGCAGCGCGGCCAAGACGTTCTCCGCCACCATGCGCGACATGCGCTCGCGCGTGACCGTTGTACCGCTGCCCAGATGCGGCAGAAGCATGACGTTGCTCAGCTCGGCCAGGCCCGGCGTCAGCTCTGGCTCGTGCTCGTAGACATCGAGCCCCGCGGCGGCTGGCCGCCCGGCTCTCAGCCCCGCCACCAACGCCGCCTCATCAACGACCGCACCGCGCGCCGTATTCACGAGGATCGCCCCCGGCTTCATCAGCGCCAGTCGCCGCGCATCAATCAGATGATGATTCTCGGGCCGCATGGGGATGTGCAGTGAAACCACGTCGGCGGACTGCAGCAGCTCGTCGAGTTCCAGCCGCCGCGCGCTGAGTTCGTCTTCGAGCGCCGCCTGGCGCCGCGGATGCGTGTAAACCACCCGCATGCCGAATCCGATGCTGCGCCGCGCCGTCGCCGAGCCGATGCGCCCCGCCCCGACAACGCCCAGCGTCGCGCCGTTCAGCTCCAACCCCAGCAACTGCAGCGGCGCCCAGCCGGGCCACTCCCCCGCCGCAACCATGTTGTGTCCCGTCGCGGCGTGCCGTGCCGCCCCGAGGATGAGCGTCCACGCGATGTCCGCCGTGGCCTCGGTCAACACCCCGGGCGTGTTGGTCGCCCAGACGTCGCGCGACTGGCACGCATCAAGCACGATGTTGTCGAAGCCGACTGCAAAATTCGCGACCACCCTGAGCGTCGGGCCGGCGGCGTCCAGGAAGGCGTCATCGACTCTGTCGCTCATCTGCGCGATCACGCCGCTGGCGCCATCAACGGCGCTCAACACCGCGTCGCGCGCGGGCGGATCGTCCTGGTCGAACAGGTGAACGTCGCAGCCCGCTTCCCTCAGCAGCGATTCCGCCGGCGGCGGCACACGGCGCGTGATGACAACCCGGTGTCCCATGCGCGCAACATAACCGCCCAGCGCCCGATGCGCGAACCACGGTCAGTGCGACGTCCGAGCCGCCTCGGCACTCTCGGGCGAGCTGCAACCATCGGCAGGCAGATGTCTCGACGACACCTCCGCCAACTGCTTCTTCGTGATGGGCTTGGTCGCGTAGTCGGTGCAGCCACAATCGAGGCACTTCTGACGATCACCTTTCATCGCATGCGCGGTGAGGGCGATGACCGGCAGAGTATAGCCCATCTCACGCAGCCGGCGCGTCGCCTGATAGCCATCCATCACCGGCATTTGCATGTCCATGAACACGAGGTCGTAGGGCTTCTCCACCGCCTGCACGACGGCTTCCACCCCCAGCGCGCCGTTCTCCGCGAGGTCGACCGTGAATCCCAGCTTGCGAAGCAGCGTCGAGATGAGACGCTGATTGTCCGGTCCGTCCTCCACCAGCAGCACGCGCCCCTTCAAACCAGGCGGCGGCGCACCCTCTGGCGGGGTCGGACTCGGATCGCTGTATCGAACAACGCCCGGGTCGATGGTCACCGTGAATGTTGATCCAACGCCCAATTCACTCTCTACGTCCACGTCTCCGCCGAGCAGCCTGGCGAGCCTCCTCGAGATTGCGAGGCCGAGACCAGTGCCGCTGGCGTGACGCGTCATCGAGGAATCAGCTTGAGCGAACGGCTTGAACAAACGCTGCAGCGCTTCGCGAGGAACACCGATGCCGGTGTCGCGAATCGCGATGACGAGTCGTCGCGCTGATTCGCTTCCTGTGAGGCTCAGCCGCACGGTCACGCCCCCGTCTTCCGTAAACTTGATCGCGTTGCCGATCAGGTTCGTCAGGATCTGACGCAGCCGCACCGCATCGGTCGTCACCTGCAGATGCTGCAAATCGTCAGCGACCACTTTCAGGCTCAGTCCGCGCTCAGACGCGCGGACCGACATCGACTGGACCACCTCATGGACGAGCGCAACCGGATGGCAAGGCTCAGGTTCGATCGCCAGCTTGCCAACCTCAATCTTGGAAATGTCGAGGATGTCGTTGATGATCGTCAGCAAGTGCTTGCCGTTGCGCTGGATCGTGTCGACGTAGGCGCTGACCTCCGCGTCGGCGGACGTACACTCTCGAAGCAAGTCGGAAAAGCCGAGGATCGCGATCATTGGGGTGCGAATCTCATGACTCATGTTGGCGAGAAACTCGCTCTTGACCCGGCTTGCGGCCGTCGCCGCAACGTTGGCGCTCTCCAATTCTGTGTTGAACTGCTCGAGTTGGATCTGCTGCGCCCGCAACTGCTGCTTTTGCGCGGCCAACTCTTGGTTCGCCGCCCGCAGGTCGTTGGCTTGCCGCCGCAGTTCGTCTTCCACGCCGCGACGCTCGGTGGTGTCTTGAACAATGACGGCGCATTCGTGGCCGCTCGTCGCGAACACTGCGATCTCGACCGTGACGCCGTGCCCCTCAGCACGCAGTTCCGCACGCAGCGGAGGGTCGCCTAGTTGGAGCTTCGCGATGCTTGGCGTGAGCTCGCGAAGTTCCGGCAGAATCGCGCCGAGATCGGATCCGATAACGTCTGTCGACAGCGTCTTGAACAGATGCTCGAATTCGGGATTCGCGTCGACAACGTTGAGACGCGTCGATTTGCAGTCGCGAGCCACCTCGACAAGCACCAGACCAACCGATAGCCGCCGAAACAGCTCCTGGTAGCGTCGTTCGCTCGCGAGATACGCGTGAGGCAGATCACACAGAAAGCCGCACGCACGACACTTTTCGAGCAACTGATCCTGCTTCGCGGACGCCGTTCGCCCGCGGGTCTGAGTCGCAACGCCATCGTTCACAATGCGTCCCCCTTCGCTGAGGTCACACGCTCTGAAAAGGCGGCAACCGTGGTCGCTAGTCATGAATCATGCGACTCATCGTCTAGAACACTTCGGGCGTACACCTATATCCGCTGTATACAGCTACGCTGCACAGACTTGTCGAATCGCGCACGCCGTGCACGAACGCCCCGCTGCGTCAGACGTACTGCTTCCTAACGCCGTTGCGCACGACGAGGTTTCGATAAGTACGCGCAACTGCGGAGCCCAATACACTCTGAGGCGGCCAACGAGGAAGACGAATGCGACAGATAACAACGTGTTGTGGTGCGTCAGTGGTCCTGGCGGCCCTGATCACGCTTTCCGGCTGCCAATCCGACGTGCAAGCATCCCGGCAAACTGACTCGGACCGCCAAGCCGCGCGTCCGCTCGCCAATTTGGAGCGACAGGAAAACATGGAAACGCAGAAAGCAATGTTCGGCGCAGGCTGCTTCTGGGGCGTAGAGCAAAAGTTTCGCGAAGTTGAAGGCGTCGTCGATACCGCCGTCGGCTACAGCGGCGGCGCGGTCGAAAACCCCACCTACCGCCAGGTATGCACCGACGAAACCGGGCACGCCGAGGTGGTCCTGGTCGAGTTCGATCCGAAGATGGTCAGCTACGAGCGGCTGGTCGACCTCTTCTTCGAGCTGCACGACCCGACGCAGGTCAACCGCCAGGGCCCCGACGTGGGCCGGCAATATCGGTCGGTCGTCTATGCGTACGACGACGCGCAGCGCGAAGTCGCGGAGAAAACGAAAGCCGAGTTAGACGAGTCCGGCCGCTACGCGCGTCCGATCGCGACCGCAATTGAGCCCGCCCAGACATTCTGGCGTGCCGAGGAGTACCACCAGCAGTACCTGGCGAAGCGCGGCATGACCTCGTGCGCCACCACAATCCGCGACGCCGGCGAATAACGACCGAGACGTGGCTGACGTCGCCGCCAAGGGTCGCGCCTAGGCGTTGTGGGGAGGATGAGTCACGCGCGTAGACTGCACGGGTGGCATGGGTCACGGAGCGTGCCCCGTGCCATTCGATCTAACGCCTCCCACGCTCCGCGCGCCAGCGGATCACCTCGCGCACCTTCTCCACGCTGTTGATTACGCCAAGCTCGGCCGGCGGAAGGTGGCGATACCAGAAGAACCACACGCCCGCAAAGCCCAGCGCCATGAGCGCCGCCGTCGTACCCGCTGCGGCCCACGCGCCGATCACGAGCAGCATCGGCGTCAGGAACATGCAAATCTGCCACAGCAATGCAAACGGGAGCGCGAGCAGGTCGTTGCGATGCTCACGGGTCGTGTACGCACGCACATCGTCCGGCAGCTCACGCTTCAACGGTCCCCAAAGGCCGAACGGTCGCGTGCCGACATAGAAGCGGCGAAGCGTCTCGGGGTTCTGCGGCTTGCTCAGCAGCGAGCCGAGCACCGCGCCCAGTCCGCCGACCACCAGCAGCCACGTGAAGCCGACAATCTCACCCGACCAGCTATCCGGGAAGAACGGCTTGATGTGCGTCGTCAGATCGAAAAGGCGATCGACCACGGCCCCGCCGACCCCGAACAGCGTCCCCCAGATCACGCCGCCGGCGTTGAATCGCCACCAATAGAACTTGAGCGTACCCGGAACGAGCAGCCCGCCGACGAAGGCCATCGTCAGCCAACTCCAGATGTCGTTGATGGTTCTTGTGGAGTAAGCGAATGCGTAGCCGGTGGAGACGAGCGCGAGAATGAACGCGTAGGTTGCGAACATCAACTCTCGATTGCTGGCCTGCGGCCTCCAGAAACGCTGATAGAGATCGCGGGTGAAGTGCGCCGCGCACTGATTCACCCCGGTGTCGAACGTCGACATTGAAGCCGCCAGCAGCGCCATGATCAGCAGCCCACGGAGCCCCATGGGAACGATGTAGAGAATGACAGCCGGCAAAATGCGCTCGGGGTTGACCGTGCCTTCGTAGCTGATCAGCTTCACTTCCTCGCGCCAGCGCTCGCCGAGCCGCTGTTCGAGCCGTTGCGCCAAGTCGGGATAGCGCTGCGGATCGATCCGCGCGGTGAGATCCTGCCAGCGCTCCGCCGGAATCAGCGCTTCCAGCGACCCCTGCGCCACGGTCAGTTCCTGGAGTCGACCCGGCCACGCATCGCCGAACAGCCCCAGCATCTCCGCACCAATCTCAGGACGCTCGTCCGGCGCCCGCGCCAGCGACGCCCATTGCCCCGGCGGCGCAACCGACGCGGCGGCCGTCAAGTCTTCGAGCGGCAAGTCGGCGGTCGGATCGACCTCGGCGATCAATGTGCGTTGAATGTCGATCGCCGCGTCGCGCAACACGCGTTGATCGGGCAGGCGATCGTTCACCAGATAGAGACCGAGCACCGCAAAGCCCATCATCATCGGCCAGCGCACGGTCATCAAAATCGCCCAGAAAATCGTGAGCGTGCCCGTCTCGCGCTCGTTGCGTGCGCCGTAGTACTTTTGGTCGTTCCCCATCCCCGCGCCCTGCACGATCGCTTTCAGCAGATAGATGAGCGCAAACGCCAATAGCGGATTGAACTGTTCATACCCCGGCGGCATGTCGACATGCGGCGATGGCGTTGCGGCGGTCCAGCTCGTCACGCCGGTCACTTGCTCCGCGAGCGCGTCGAGTTCCATGGGGTGCGCCGCGATCTGCATCGCCGCCATGATGCTGATCGAGATCGCTGCGCCCACCATGATGAACGACTGAAACAGGTCGGTGTACACCACCCCGTAAAAGCCCGACGCCAGCGTGTACGCAGTGGCGATCACCAGCATGATCGCGGCGCAGGTGGAGGGCTCGAACGGCAGAAACATCGACAGCGCCAGGCCGAGCGCCTTGAGCATGTACGCCAGCGCCCCGACCACAAACGCCACCACCGCCAGCGCCGACACGATGCGGGCGAACTGCCCCCCCAGCCCGCTGCCGAAGCGGTGCTCCATCCACTCGGCCCCGGTCATCACGCCTGAGCGGCGATTCCACTTGCCCGACCACAGCATGATGACCGCGAGAATGAGCACCGCGCCGCCGCGGAACTCGATGAACAATCCGCGCGGCCCAATCAGATAGAGAAACGAGACGATCAGCATGGTGCCGGCGACGTCGAGAAACGACGACATGCCCGACACCCCCAGCAACCACCACGGCATGCGCCGGCCGCCGAGGAAATAGTCTTCGATGCTTGACGACGCCTTCCGGCTTAGCCAAACGCCGATGCCGACGAGCACGCAAAGATAAGTGACGATAATCGCGTAGTCGACGGCATTGAGTTCGCCCACTGAAAGCTCCCGGGAGGTGTCGCGTGGGCGAAATGCTATGCGTGATCGCTTGCGGGCGGAAGGAACGCGAGCCCCACTCCCGGCGCAACAGAGACCGGCGCAACGCAGCAACCTTGCGGCTGCTACGCACGCCGGCGTGAGCGTCGGACGACGGTCGGGAACATCCCGACTGGGCCTGGGCGGTGTACATGCTGTCGCCCTTCGCTCAACAGTCCGTAGACGCCGCCCCGTCGCTATCTGAAACGTGTTCCCCACCTGCGATTCGTCAGCGCCCTTTTTCGGCGCGTGTTGGCAGATGGCGGTTGGTTCTATAAGCTACGGACCCGGATTGAGAGTTCTCAAACCGGGAAGCCCCCGATGGCCGTCATCGCAATCATTCCTGCTCGCTACGGTTCGAGCCGTTTCCCGGGCAAGGTCTTGGCCGCCGACACCGGTCGCCCGCTGATTGAGTATGTCTGGCGGGGCGCCATGGCCGCGTCGCAGATCGAACGCTGCGTCGTGGCGACGGACGATGCGCGTGTGGCGCAAGCCGTGGAACGGTTTGGCGGCGAGGTCTGTCTGACGCGCAGCGACCACGTCAGCGGCAGCGACCGTATCGCTGAAGCCGCGGACAAGCTTGATCTGGAGCCGGATGAACTGGTGGTGAACGTGCAGGGTGATGAGCCGGAAATCGAACCCGCGGCGCTCGATGCGTTGGTGGAGCGGATGCGCGACGATGCGACCTGCAGCGCGGGAACGCTCGCTTGCCCGTTTCCAGACGACGCCGATGTGAATGACCCGAATCGCGTCAAGCTGGTCTGCGACACGCGCCGCCGCGCGCTCTATTTCTCACGAGCACCGATTCCGCATCCACGCCGACCCGGCGCCGCGCCGCTGCTTCACATTGGCGTCTACGCCTATCGCGCCGCCTTCCTGAAGCAGTTCGCAACCTGGTCGGCGACGCCGCTGGAGCAAACCGAACAACTCGAGCAATTGCGGATCCTCGAGCACGGCGAACGCATCGCGGTCGCGGTGACCGATTGGGTCTCGCACGGCGTCGATACGCCGGAGGACTACGCACGATTCGTGGCGCGACAACAAGCGGGGCAGGCGATGGCGACCGACGGGTAGATCATGGACGCGGAAGAACTCCTGCAATCGATTCGCGATCACTCAGCCGACACTGAGTTTTACACGCCGCTGCCCAGTGGCTATCGGCTGGGACAGACGAAGTACGTCGTCGTGCTGGGCACCGTGATGAGCGGCCTCGGCAAAGGCATCTTCAGTTCGTCGCTCGCGAAGTGCCTGCAGGACAAGGGCCTCGTGGTCGCCCCGATCAAGCTCGAAGGCTACCTCAACATCGACGCCGGCACGTTGAACCCCTACCGCCACGGCGAGGTGTTCGTGCTCGACGACGGCACCGAGTGCGACATGGACCTGGGCACCTACGAGCGGGCCCTCGACCTCGACGTCACCGCGCTCAACTTCGCAACCAGCGGACAGATCTATCGCCGCGTGCTCGAACGCGAGCGCACCGGCGGCTATCTCGGCCGCGACGTGCAGATGATTCCGCACGTCACCGGCGAAGTGAAGAGCCACCTCCGTGAACTAGCCGTCGCCACCCGCGCCGATGTCGTTTTTGTCGAAATCGGCGGCACGGTCGGCGATGTCGAGAACGCGTACATCATTGAAGCCACCCGCCAGCTCGCGTTTGAGGAAGGTCAGCGCAGCGTGTGCTTCGTCGCGCTCACCTACGTCATGGAGCCGCAGATCCTCGGCGAGCAGAAGAGCAAGGCGGCGCAGCTCGGCATCAAGCGCTTGATGGAGTGCGGCATTCAGTCGCACATCATCGCCTGCCGCGCGCAGAACCCGGTCAGCCGCAAGGTGCGGGAGAAGATCGCGCTGTTCAGCAACGTGCCGCTCGAGCGCGTGTTCAGCATGCACGATTGCGAGAGCGTGTATCTGATTCCCGATCTGTTGCGCGGCGCCGGCTATGACAAGGCGGTCTGCGACTGGCTGCAACTCGATCAGCAGCTCGACGACGCCCACGAACGCGACGCACGCGCCAAGTGGACCGATTACGTCGGTAAGTTGCGCTCGGCCACGCGGCAACTCGTGATCGGCGTGACCGGCAAGTACACCACTATTCGCGACGCCTACGCCAGCATCATCAAAGCCGCCGAACACGCCGGCACGCAACTCGGCTGTCGCGTGCACCTGGAGTGGATCGAGACCACCGACATCAACGAGCAGAACGTCACGCAGCAGTTAGCGGGCGTCGACGGCGTCATTGTGCCCGGCGCGTTCGGTTCACGCGGCGCCGAGGGCAAGGTCATCAGCATGCGCCACGCCCGCGAAACCGGCCTACCGTGCCTCGGCCTGTGCTTCGGCTTCCAGATGGGCGTCATCGAGTACGCCCGCAACGTCTGCGACCTCGAAGACGCGAACTCGACCGAGATCGAAAGCGAGTGCCGCCACCCGGTCATCAGCATGCTGCCCGATCAACGCAAGATCGAGGGGCTCGGCGGCACCATGCGGCTGGGCGGATTCGACGTCGAAGTGCGCCCCGGTACGCAAGCGTTTCGCATGTTCGGCCAGCGGGCGCGCCTCCGCTTCCGACATCGCTACGAGGTGGACCCGCGTTACGTGGAAACGCTCGAAGAGCAGGGCTTGATCTTCTCCGGCAAAGCCCCGCGGTCCGACCTGCGCAACATCTATGAGCTGCCCGCCGATGTGCATCCGTTCTACATGGCGACGCAAGGACACCCAGAGTTAACGAGCCGCCCACTGCGCCCGCACCCCTTCTTCCTGGGCCTCATCGACGCGGCTCTCCGCCGGCGCTATTCCGACTACGTCTCACCGAACGTGCTCTACCGCCCCAGCGGTCGCCCCGTGCTCGAGACGTAGCGCATCGTCGTCGCAGCGCTCGGGCGCCGGCTAACGAACGAGCGTCCCCGAACGAATCGTGACGCGCGACGACCGCAGACCGCTGCCGTCCCGCTCATAAAACGACTGATCGTCGAGCTGATAGGTCTCGTAATACGTGACGTCTTCGACGCGAACACCGTCAATCGCCGCCGGCCAACGCGAGCGCCCGGCAAACTGCTCGGCGAGGAAGTGCTGCCCGGCACGCCCCCCCAGCGCCAGGTTCGCGCTCGGACGCACGGCCGTCTCACGCGGCGCCGTCGCGCAACCGGCGATCAGTGCAAGCGCGAGTGCTGCGGCCGAGATACAGACTGTGGTGCAACGCCGATTCATCACCCCATGCTAGGCAGCACCGCCCGCGCCGGGCGAACATCGTCGCAGCGTCGCGCTCAATAACCCCGACAGCGGCGTCTCACCGCGGGCATTACTGCCACTCGATCGTGCTCGGCGGCTTGCTGGAGATGTCGTACGCCACCCGATTGACGCCGGCGACCTCGTTGATAATGCGGTTGCTGATGCGTGCGAGCACTTCGCTATCGATGCGGACCCAGTCAGCGGTCATGAAGTCGCTGGTTTCGACCAGTCGCACGACCGCGAGATTCTGCCCATCATACGTTCGATCATCCCCCATCACGCCGACGCTCGCGACCGGAACCAGCACCACGAACCCCTGCGCGACCTTCCGATACCAACCGCCCGCCCACAACTCTTCGAGCAAGATCACGTCGGCCTGCCGCAACACGCGGAGACGCTCGCGCGTGATCGCCCCGGCGATGCGAACGGCGAGCCCCGGTCCCGGGAACGGATGCCGCCAGAGCAGATCTTCCGGCAGCCCGAGCGCTTCCCCGACATGCCGCACTTCATCCTTGAAAAGCAGACGCAGCGGCTCCACCAATTCGAAGCCCAGTTCGTCGGGCAATCCCCCGACGTTGTGGTGGCTCTTGATGACGGCGGCGTGCCCGGTCGGCCCGTGACCCGACTCGATGACGTCGGGATAGATCGTGCCTTGCGCCAAAAACCGCGCTTCCGGAATCGACAACGCCTCTTGCTTAAACACCGCGATGAACTCGTGACCGATGATGCGTCGCTTCTCTTGCGGATCAATCACGCCGTCCAGCTTATCCAGAAAACGATCGACCGCATCGACGACGCGTAGTTTCACGCCGAAGTGATCTCGAAACGTCTGCTCGACAAGGTCCGCCTCGCGCTCGCGCAGCAGGCCGTTGTCGACAAAGATGCACTCCAGCCGCTCGCCGATGGCGCGATGCAGCAGCGCCGCGGTCACGCTCGAATCGACGCCGCCGGACAGCCCGCAAATGACGCGCGCCTGCTCACCGACTTGCTCGCGGATGCGGGTCACGGTGTTGTCGATCAGGCTTTCGACGCGCCAGTCGCCGCGGCACGCGCAGATGTCGTACACGAAGTTGCGGATGATCTGCGCCCCGCCAGGCGTGTGCGTCACTTCCGGATGAAACTGCAGCCCATACACGGGTCGCTGTTTGTGCTTGACCGCGGCGAGCGGACATTGGGGGGTGGCGGCGAGTTGCTCGAACGCGTCGCCCACTTCGGTCACCACGTCGCCGTGACTCATCCAAGCCGTCGTTTCGGTTGGGAGGTGCATCAGCAGCGGCGCTTCGCGCTGAATGTGCAGCGCGACGCGGCCATACTCGCGCGTTTGCGTCGCCTGCACTTTCCCGCCCAGCATCAAACATGCCAGTTGCATGCCGTAACAAATGCCAAGCACAGGTACGCCGAGATCGAAGATCGCCGGATCGCAACGCGGCGCGCCGTCGACATACACGCTGCTGGGCCCCCCGGAGAGAATGATGCCGCTGAGCGGCAGCGCGCGTAGCCTGTCGATGGAGACGTCGGGCGCGAGCAGCTCGCTATAGACGTGATTCTCGCGGACGCGCCGCGCAATGAGCTGCGAGTACTGACTGCCGAAGTCGAGGATCGCGATGGTCTCGGGGTTCGTCATGGAGTTTCGATACCGCGCGGCACAGCGCGGGTCAATCAACGCGCCGCGCGACGCGCGCTTCGGCGCGCGTTGCTCGACGCCGCGCGGCGCGAAAATTTCGCAAAATTCATCGACGCGAAGCGTGCTATTCGTAAACGATGTTGCTATTAATAACGTTCGTTGTGAACGCGTAATCGCACGTTCGCAGCGCGACAACGCGTCTTACTTCCGATGGAAGGTTCTGGAAGCGCGCCACGGCTAGGACCTTCCATCTTCTTTTGCGCTCATCATCACAACGCCCTGCAGCAACGTCGGCACACGACAGCACGCGCGACGCTCGAGCGCCGCGCGTGCCACGGTTGACCGATTGAGGAATGAAGATCGACCCGCCGACGCGGCGCTACTGCTTACCCGTCGCCAGTTCGAGCTGCGCGCGAGCCTGTTGGTTCGTCGGGTCGGCATCCACGATGCGACGCCAATAGGTCGCCGCCTCGTCGTGCTCCCCGCGCTCCATGTACGTCTGCGCCAGGCCCCATGTCGCCGCGTTCGGCATATCGGGATCGTCCGCCCGCTTCCAGAGTCGGATCGCGCGATCGACGTCGCCAGTCTCTTTGTACACGCGCGCCAGCCCATTCAGCGGACCGGCGCCGTTCGGCCACTTCTCAAGCGCTTTCTCGAAGTGCGGCTTCGCCTGCGCGGGCTTGCCGCGATTCAGCAACACGAAGCCCATGCCGTTATTCGCGGCGGGATGCGCGGGATCGGCGGCGAGCGCCTTGGCGAACAGCTCACCCGCTTCCTTGTACTTCATCTGTCCGAAGAGCTGCCAACCACGCTGGACATCCGCCGGATCAGCGGCGCTTGCCGTGTCTGCAACGCGCTCGAACGTCGGATCGATCCGCCGACGCAACGCATCGGAGACCTCCTCCTGCTCAGCAGCCCGCGCCATCGTTCGCGTCAGCAGGCTGCGATCGCCGCTTTCGCGCAGCTTCGTGATCCACTTCGTCGCGTCCTCCCACCGCTCCTGCAACAGCGCGAGCTGCGCCAGCCCAACCTGCGCCGGCTGCACGCCATCTTCGGCGAGCGGCTTCCAAATCGCGCGCGCTTCCTCAAATCGCGTCGCCCGATAGTGCAGCCACCCGAGCCCGTTCTTCGCTCCCGCCAGATCCGCGTCGAGTTCCAGCGCCCGCTCGAACGCCGCGGTCGCCTCCTTGTCCTTACCAAGATGAAAACGCGTCCATCCCAAGCCGTTCCACGCCGCCGCAAACGTCTCATCCGCGGCGACCGCTTGCTCAAAGAGCGGCTCCGCCTCGGTGTACTTGCGCTCGTTCCACAGTTTCCAGCCGCGCTGGCCGGCTTCGACGGACGTCTGGTTCGTGCTCGCTGCGCTCGACGCCGCCGGCGCCAATCCGTTCACCGCGACCCAGAGCGTCGCGCCGATTGCAATGCTGCCAAACATGATTGCTACTCCGCTGATGAGCCGACGTTTGCGACGCCGGCGATCTTCTTCGCGTAGGGACGACAGCAGCCGCTCGTCGGTCTGCATCGCTGCGTCCAACCGGGCCTCTTCCGCGGTCGTCACCGCGGTCGATGCACCCTCCGCTGTGGGTCGCGAACCCTCATGTGCAGCCATGGCTCTCAGTCCTAAAGCTCAAATGTTCTTGATCAAGCGTGCGGCGGTCTCGGCCGAAAGACGACCCGCGTCCACCGCGTCGAGAATGCTGCCTTCAACCGCCCGCGTCTTGCTGATCTCGTGCCGCAACAGATCAATGACCTTATCGAGGCGCGAGCGCACCGTCGGGTACGAGACTCCGGTGCGCGCGGCGATCTCTTTCAAACTCCCACTGGCCAACACGAACATCTCGATGAAACGCTGATGTTCGACCGGCAGCGACGCGAGCCGCGCCAAGGGGAACGGCCCAGTAATGCTGACGCCGCAGCCGTGACACGTCATCTGCGAGACGGTCATCGCCAGTTGGCAGTAGGGACACGCATTCTCAAGTTGTTGTGGATCCATCGTTACGTCCGCCACTGTTTCAGATCATAGCGGTATCTATCAATAAAATCAATTCATTGATCGCAAGTTATTAATAAAATTTAGCTTTGCGCGTTCTACGCGGTGGCTTCCTTGTCGAGCTGCTCCGCCAGCGTTCGTTGCGGCGCGCCCCGCAGCGGACGGCGATTGATGTACTTCTGCGCAAACATGTTGTTCGGAACCGCGATCTTCCGGCCCTCCTCGTTTCGCAGCGTCGTGTACATGAAGTTGATGTCGATGACGCGGCCCTTGATGTTGTCCGGCTCGATCTCGATCTGCTCACCCATGTCGAACGGACGGAAAATCAGAATGACGAACGTCGCAAGGATGTTCGACAGAATACTCCACACCGCGACGAAACCGATGGCCACCAAACCCAGCACCGTCACCAGGAACGTGCGAATCCAGGCCGTGTCCTGTCCCAACAGATTCGCGATCTGCAACGCCGCGACCGCGAAGATCAACCCCCGGATCCAGCGACCCACGATGCGGCCTGTCGTGCGCGGCAGCCGGCCCTGCATCGCCAACGCGTCGAGCGCCGCGGCGATCAAACGGTCAACCACAATGCTGACGACGATCACCGTTGCGATCGCCGACAACGACTGCACGCTCACATCCGGCAACGGAACCCGCCACACGCGCAGCACCAGATAGATCACCAGCGCAAACGCCGCAAAACGCGCGGCGGCCGCGATCATCCCCGCGACGTAGGAGCGCGGCTGCACATCCTCGTCGTCCTCCTCGGCTCCCTCGTCGGGTTCGTCAGGCTCCACGCCCGGACGGAGCAGGTCGAGCACATACTCAAATGTCAGGAACACGCCCAGCACGATCGCGAGCGTCAACGACGCGCCGACCATGACACGGGTCACCAACACGCCGTAACCCAACAACTCGAGCACCAGCAAACCAGACACACCCAACAACGCGATTGGATACGCGACAGTGACGGCGACGCTGAAGAGCGACGAGCCGCGCTGCGCGAGCCCGAGAACCAGGTGTTTGCGAGCGAGAAAGAGCAACAGCAGCACTAACAACCCGGTCTTGAAAACCTCAACCAACGCTTGTCGCAATGCCGGTGCAACATCCGCCAGCGTCAGCGCGATCGGCCCCGTCCACATGATCGCCGAGAACGCGATGAGCCCCACCAGCCACCAACGCCAATGCGCCGCGACGTCGTCCGACGTATCCATCAGCCGGTGCGGCGGACGTTTGGCCTCGAACACGTGATGCACCAGACGAACCGCGGTGATCGCCGACATCAACAGCGCGATCACCAGCAACGCATACTGACGCACCAGTCGTTCATCGAGCACGAGCACGCACGCAGCCGCCAAAACAATTGCGATGCTCAAGGGCACGACGATGTCCCCAAGCAGGTTGAGCGTCTGCAGGTGAATGCGATCGGCAAGATCGTGCGCCGGCGGGTGCGGCTCCTCGTTCTCGGCGCGCGAAGCAGCGGCGCGTTCGGCGATTTCACGCGCGAGCGGCGCGCTCTGCCGACGCAACCAACCCATCATCAGCAAGCCGATCCCCAGGCTGATCACGCCGCCGCCGAGTGTGTACAGCCCTGCGACGCCAACAAAGCCCTGCAGCTCATCGCGCGCGGTGGCGGCGAACTGACGCAATCGATCGCGCGTTGCTGACCGCTCCGCGAACAACACGCTCTCGATGTCGTTCGGATCTGGCCCGTCTTGCTGATCCGTGGCGGCGAACGTGTGGTAGAGCAGGCCCAGTTCACTCACGGCGCCGCTCCAATCCGTATGCAGAATGCCCGACCCCAGCGCGGTCAGCCGTTCCCAATAGAGTTCGGTCTCCAGCGCTTCGAGCGCCTCCAGATGCGCCTCATGCAGTTGCAGCATCGCGGCGGAGATCGCCGCGGCCTCGCTCATGGGTGTGATGGCCCGGCCCATCACGGCGCGAAACTCCGACCCGGCGCGCGACAGCTCCGTTTCAATCTCGGCCCGCGCGGCCGTTTCGAGTTCGTCGCTGCGCAAACGCACCTGCGCGGCCTGCTGCTCGACGAGTTCGAGCGCGCGTTCCCGAACTTGCTGTAAACGCCGCACGTGCGCCGTAATCGACGTGTGCCGCTCGACCCGCTCCGCGAGCGCCGCCTCTCCCTCGCGAATCGCAACTTGCAGGTCGCGGTAAATGAGCGTGAGTTCGCGGGCGCCCTGAAAATCCGCCCCTTCCAACACACGCCGCCACCCCTCACGCGCGGCGGCGAGCCGTTGTTCGAGTTGGGCCTCAAGCGGCGCCGAGGTATGTTCCTGCACGCGCTGCAGAAAATCGCGATCGCTGAAGTAACGCAACGTGACGCGCTCGATGATGAGCTTATAGTCGACCAGCGCCTGCCGCGCGGGAGGCAGGTCAGTCGCCCGCACCCGCTCCAGCTCCGCCAGTTGCTGACGACTCCGCGCATCGGAGAGACGCGTCAGCCACGCCTGCGCCGCCCCTAGCGCCTCTTGAGTGACAGTCACCAATGGACGATCGAGCGCGAGCGCCAGTTCCGTGGCCTGACGCTCAATCGCCAGCGTTTGCAAACCAATCTGCAACGCTCCCAGCCGAATGGCCGAGAGCCGCTCGCGCATCGGATCCGGCGTGAGCACCGGCTCCGGCGACGGCGGCCCCGTTTCGTTTGACCCTTCGACCGGGGCGGGCGCGTTCGGATCGCTCGGCGCCGAGGCGTCGGCGGCCGGGACCGGCCCTCCTTCGGGCGTCGGGGTCACCTCAGCCGGTCCACCCCGCAACGCGCGCACCCGCTCCTCCAGTTCTTGCCGCCGCTGCTCCAACCCCTCGTCGAGCACCCGGCGGCGCTGCGCCTGGAGTTCGGTAAGGCTGGTGAGCCGCGCTTGCAGGCGCTGCACCTCCGCCATCGCTTCGTCGATCTGGTCTTCCGTCACCTCGTCAGGAACACTGCGCGCGACGAGCTCGTTGGCCAACGCCTGATACTGTTTGGTTTCGTCGCCGATACGCTGCACGACGACGTCGCTCCGCAGCTCCTGCAGCGTGCGTGTGAGCTGTGCGGCCGTGCTTAACCGGGCGCGATACTCACGCCACGCGAAGAGGCGTGCTTGCGCGTTGGCGACGTTCGGGTCCGCCGGGATGTCCGCCGGCTGCGTGGCTGGCTGCGACGCGGGCCCAAGCTCGCCCGCGAGCTCGTCGATCCGCGCTTGCACTCGCGACAAACGCTCGTTGAACTCCGCCTCATTCCGCGGCAGTTGCGACAACGTGCTGACCCAGTCGGCGGGCTGCGTCGCGGCGTCGCTCGGCGCGGGATTGGCCTGCTGGCCTAGCGCCGCCGATACTGCCGCGGCATACAAGAACATGGTGAGGCGCGTTCGCATCGGGCTTCAACTCGAGATTCGGAAGACCTTCGCCTGCTAAAGGCCGCACGGCCATTGAAGCCTTCGGTCGAAACCGCCAATGATAGCGCGCCAATCGCGGTAGCGACACCGGACGAATCGGCCGCTGTCGTCGCACGGCCCCGGGGGTTGCCGCGGCTACAGGCTTCGTTGCGAACGCGCCCGCCAGCGGCCAGCGCCAACCCACCCAATAGGTTCTCGCGCTAGCTGTCGCCCGGCGTGGGCCACGTGGTCGGATACCCGTCACGGATTTCCCACAGCCCACGGTCGCGCGACATCGGTCGCCCATGCTCGGCGCCCGCACGGCGACCATCCCGTAACAACAAAATCAGATCGGAGCTCACGGCGGGGCTTTTGTAGAAGTAGCTATGCGCCACGAAGTCTTTTGTGACGTGCGCCACAACACCCTCGAAGCTGTCGAGCAAATCAAGACCCCGACGGGCACGCACGCTCAGGTTGTCCCGATCGATCTGCCCGACCCGCGCCTCGCTGTCGAACAGGAAACGCGCGATGCCGATCGCCCGATCCTTGTCGGTAGCGTAGACCACCATCCGTTCCGGCATCCACGTGACCCGCTCCGCTGCGAGCCGCTGTTGAGCTACGCCGGCGTCGAGGTCGGCCGCCGCCACCACCACGGTCCCAAGCTTGAGCGCGTCGCGGGCCATCGCACCGCGGCACTGTAGCTCCAGGAGCAACTCCCGCAGCGCCGTCATCGCCACATCGGCGCCTCGGCTATGCGCGATCATGTGCACCTTGTCGACCGCCGCGCACGACGCCAACAGCTTCAGGAACTGCTTCAAGTGATACACGGTGTATTCGCCTGACTCGCGGTCGTAGGTGTAGCCCCGCAAGCCGCCCCCGTGTCCGGCGGGCCAACTGTACAGCACTGGGAGTCCTTGACGTCCGAGGAAGTGCCAGATCTGAGCGATCGTGCAAGCCGCGCTCTCGAAGCTTTCGTTGTAGCCATGCACATAGACGAAGACCTCTTTACGCGGCGTGACCTCGAGCTGATCGCCAAGCCAGCTTCGAAACGTCGCCTCCAACTCAGCCTGCTCGGCGACTTGAATCGGATCGTCCTGTACGACGCCGTCGATCTTTGTGAGCCAGAAGGGCGTCTCCAAGAAGCGGCCAACCTCAGCCACGTGCGTCACCTCGAGGGGCAGCGACCGCGTGCGACTCTTGAGCCGACTTTGGCGAACCAGTTCCTCCCACGCGAGATCCGTACCGATCCGCATCACCCCCCGCCCGTACGCCAGAGAAGGCGAGCGATCGAAGCCGTACGCCACGTGTTCGCCCGTTGCGTCATGAACGGCCCGGTCCGTGGCGTAGAGGAACGGAACGTCGCTGGAGCGCAGCCCGGGCGGTACGTGGTCGAATGCATCGTTATGGCTATTCACGTAGATGTTGGGCGTCGGCATGAGACCACGTTGACAGCCCACGATGCTGCAACCCACGCAAACGGCCACGAACACAGGCGTTAAACTTCGGCGATGGTCGGCATTCACGGAAAGGTCTCCAATCCAGCAGAGCCGACGGGCTACAGGCCGCGCAGGCGCGTCGAGAAGTCGGCGGTCAGGGGAAGGTCACGCACGCGGTCGTTAATGTACGCGGCGGCGCGGGTCGATTCGAACGACTGATCCGTCTTCAACCAGCCGAGTTCGTAACACATACGGTCGAACGCCCCATTCAGCAGCACGCGACTGTCATACGGAACGACACCAGGATTCAACCCGTTGATGTGGTCGAGCATCGCCGTCGTGCAGTTCTGGAACAGCGTGTGATAGAACGCCGGATGCTTCGCCAGATAGTTCCCCCGATGCAGCATGCTGACCAGCAGCGCCCGCACGATTTCGGGATGACTCCGCGTTGGGAATACGTAGACTTGCTCGCCGAAACCCACCACGCGACCAGCCAGCGAGTCACGCTCATCCGAAACGATGTAAATCAGCTCATAGCGCCGAAAGAGACCGGCGATCGGATTGAAGCCTTCATCGCGTCGTCGACGCGACTCGATCGACACATGCAGATACCGTCCATCAGCAAACCCGAAGCTCAAACACGTGTGGGCGACGCGCTGACTGGCGAAGTAGGTCAGCACTAAGTCGAGCGAGGAAACCTCGTCGAGGTCGTACTCGCGACGCTCCCAACGCTCGGTGAAGTCCTCGCGAGTCCGCCACTCGAAGTGGCGAACGTTCTCAATCGTCAGACGGCCGGCTTCGATCTTCGCGTCGGGCGTCCGGGCTTGCTGCGGCGCCCAGTCGCGTTCATTCGATGGCGCGCGCAACAGGTGCCAGCCGATCACGGCGGTGCACGCGGCCAGCCACATGGGAAGGGTGATGCGTCGCCATGAACGACGAATCAAGACCGCTGCCGAGAGGAGGAGCAACGCCGCCGCCCCGCCAACCCGCGCCGCCGCCGGGAGGTAGGCGTAGTACAAGGCAAGCACGCACCAAAGCCCCAGCAGCGCGACCGCCGCCCACCACACGGCGAGCAGGCTGTTGATCGCGGCCTTTGACGGCGCCAACTGCGGCGTCCGTGCGATCGGCGGCGGCTCGTTGTCGGTCAACAAGAAGTCCTCTTTTGGGCTGGCAAGCGCACTCTATCACCGATCGAGTGGTCGCAATGTACACAGTTATCGAACTTACGCTCTGGGCCGGCGTACCGCGTGTGTCCAGAACGTCGTTCCGAGCGGCAAATGTGGGCGTGTGGCCTTGAGCGCGGCGTCACCCGCTGCTATCCTCTCACGCTGCGTTGTTGCACGCATGTCATGATGGATTTGACGGGCCACCGTCAGCATTTCAGAGTCTCGGAGGAGTTGGAAAATGAAACGTGGAATGATTGCGATCACAGTCGCGAGTCTGCTTGCGGCGCCCTCGGCGTTCGCCACCCTGCTGGTGAACGGCGGCTTCGAAACCGGCGACCTGACCGGCTGGAACATCGGACCCGGCGACGTCTCGGTCGGTGCGCCCGGCGTCGGCGCCTTCGACGGCAGCTTCGCCCTGCGCCTCAACTCGCCGACGGACGGCGTACCAGAGGTCAATCAGGGTTCGTTCGAGGCCGGCGGACCGCTGATCCCCGCCGCCCCCGGCCAGGAGTTCAACCTGTCCGGCTACATGCTCACCGAGACGGCCCTGCCCGCTGGCGCCACCTTCGGCTTGTTCAAGATCGTGTTCGAAGACGCCGCCGGCAACGACCTCGTTCCCGCCTCGGTGTCGATCGGTCAGAACGCTGATCCGGCCTTCCCCGGCGCCGAGTCGCTGCCCTTCCTGAATGACGCGGTTGCGGCCAACACCTGGATCTTCTCAGAAGCCCAAGCGGTCGCCCCGGCCGGCACCGCCTCGGTCCAGTTCCTCGCGCTGAACGTCGACTTCGGCAACGGCGCCAACCACCCGATGTGGTACGACAACATCGTCGCCACACCTGAGCCGGCCAGCCTCTCGCTGCTCGCGCTGGCCGCACTGGCGCTTCGCCGCCGCTAAAGCACGCGTCGACACCGACGTAAAGATGAAGCGCGCGTGGGCCCGATGATGCATCGCACCCACGCGTTTGCTTTGCGCCCCGGCCTCACCAACTCCCCGCGTCAGCGCGTCAAGATCGCGACACCCGCAACCGTTGCGTCGAGTACAGTACGTGGCCTCGGCCGAGGAGGTCCGCCATGCTCGCTGTCGCCAGTCGCACCATCGCCGCCCTCACGCTGACGATCGTGCTTGCCCCCAGTGTCGGAGGCCAAATGAGCACCAACCCCGAACCCGCGCATCGCCGTTCCGTCGTGCACGCGTCCAACGGCATGGTCGCCGCCGCCCATCCCCTCGCCGTCAACATCGGCATCGACATCCTGCAGCGCGGCGGCTCCGCGATCGACGCGGCCATCGCCGTCAACGCCGCGCTCGGCGTCATCGAACCGATGAGTTGCGGGATTGGCGGCGACCTCTTCGTGATCGGCTGGGACGCAAAGACCCGACAACTCTACGGACTGAACGCCAACGGACCCGCACCACGCTCGATCTCCATCGACCAAATCACGCCGGACGAAGACGGCATGATCGAGATTCGCAGCCCCGCGTCGTGGAGCGTGCCCGGCTGCGTCGACGGGTGGGAGAAGCTGCACGCGCGGTTCGGCAAGCTACCCTTTGCCGAGTTGCTCGCCCCGGCGATCAAGCTCGCCAACGACGGCGCTCCCGTACCGCGCGTCATCGCCGGTTACTGGGAGGCGGGCGAAGCGCTCAAACACCTGCCCGGATTCGCCGACGTCTATCTGCCGAGCGGTCACGCGCCGCGCGAAGGCGAGATCTTCCGCAATCCCACGCTCGCCGAGACCTACGAACAGATCGCGAAGCACGGCGCCGACGCGTTCTATCGCGGCGCGATCGCCGACGCGATCGACGCCTTCTCCACCAAGCACACCGGCTTCCTGCGGCGCTCCGACCTGGGCAGTTTCGAGTCGGAGTGGATCGCGCCGATCTCAACCACTTATCGCGGCGTCGAGGTCTTCGAGCTGCCGCCGATGGGCCAGGGGCTGGCGGCGCTGCAGATGCTGAATAT
>CAZLYU010000046.1:0-30085 GCA_964563855.1 uncultured Planctomycetales bacterium
CGCGAACCGGGCGTGACGTCGGCATCGCCGCCCTGCTCAGCGCCGAGCGCTTCGGGTTTGGTACCGCCGCGCTTGTCTCGCTCGGGTGCATCCTGATGCGTAAGTGTCATCTGGGCACGTGCCCGGTCGGCATCGCGACGCAAGACCCCGTATTGCGCGAGCGTTTCCGCGCATTGCCCGAGCACACGACGCGTTACATGCTCTTCATTGCTGAAGAAGCGCGGCGCATCATGGCGTCACTCGGGTTTCGCACCGTCGAACAAATGGTCGGCCGCGTCGATCAACTGCGAACGCGCCCTGCGCTCGAGGCATGGAAGGCGCGCGGCGTCGATCTGCGCAACTTGTTGCTCAACCCCGCGGAAGCCACGGGCGGGGCCGTTCGCCGCATGACGCCGCCCGTCGATCTGACGCATGACTTGCTTGATCGCGTGCTGCTGCCGCAGATCGAGCCCGCGCTCGAACGCGGCGTTCCGGTGCGCGTCGAGTCGCCGATTCGCAACGTCCATCGCACGGTGGGCGCGCTCATCAGCAATCGCGTGGTCACTCGCTGCGGCCCCGAAGGCCTGCCGCCCGACACTATCGAGTGCGTCTTCCGGGGCTCCGCCGGACAGAGCTTCGGCGCCTTCCTCGCCCGCGGCATCGTGTTCCGGCTCATTGGCGACGCAAACGACTATCTCGGCAAAGGACTCAGCGGCGGACACATCATCGTGCAGCCGCCCCCCGACGCGCGCTTCGAGCCGCACGAGAACATCATCGCCGGCAACACGCTGCTCTACGGGGCCACCAGCGGCGAGGTGCTCATCAACGGCGCCGTCGGCGAACGCTTCGCCGTCCGCAACAGCGGCGCGACCGTCGTCGTCGAGGGCTGCGGCGATCACGGCTGCGAGTATATGACCGGCGGCGTCGTGGTCGTGCTGGGCCCGACCGGCCGCAACTTCGCCGCCGGCATGAGCGGCGGCGTCGCGTACGTGCTCGATGAACATCAGCTCTTCGACACCGTGTGCAATCTCGACATGGTCGACCTCGAAGCGGTGCACAAACCTGCCGAGCAGAACTTTCTGCGTGAGCTCATTCGGCGTCACAGCCGCTGGACCGGCAGCCGCCGGGCGCGACAGATCGTGGATGACTGGCCGGACGTGGTGGGCCGCTTTGTGAAGGTGGTGCCGCTCGAGTATCGCGCCGTGCTGGAGCGCCAGCACAACGAAGAAGACGACGTGGCGACCGACGCCTTGCCCGCGACCGAGGAGGTCTATCGTGGCTGATCCGCACGGGTTTTTGAACACGCCCCGTCAAGACGCGCCGTACCGACCGGTCAAGGAGCGCATCGGCGACTACCGCGAAGTCGAATTGCCGATCCTGCCGACGCAGGTGCGTGAGCAGGCCGGCCGTTGTATGGATTGCGGCATTCCATACTGCCACGCGCACGGCTGCCCGGTCGAAAACCGCATCCCGGAATTTAACGAGCTGGTCCGCCTCGATCGTTGGGAAGAAGCCGCGGCCAACCTGCACTCGACGAACAATTTCCCCGAGTTTACCGGTCGCACCTGCCCGGCCCCCTGCGAACCAGCCTGCACGCTCGCACTCGATCACGCGCCAGTCACGATCAAGAACATTGAGAACGCCATCATCGAGAAGGCCTGGGAGAACGGCTGGGTCATTCCGGAGCCGCCAACGGTCGAGACCGGCCGCAGCGTCGCGATCATCGGCTCCGGACCGGCCGGGCTCGCGGCGGCGCAACAACTCCGCCGACTGGGGCACGCGGTCGTCGTCTACGAACGCGACCGCGAGATCGGCGGGCTGCTGCGCTACGGAATCCCTGACTTCAAGCTCGAGAAGCACACCATCGACCGCCGACTGGCGCAGCTCGCGGCTGAAGGGGTGCTGTTCGAGACGGGGGTCGAGGTTGGCGCCGACATCTCAGCGGCGTATCTGCAGAAGCACTTTGACGCGATCGTGCTCGCGATCGGCGCGAGCGTGCCGCGCGATCTCGACGTGCCCGGACGGATGACGGCGACCAACGTGCATTTCGCGATGGAATACCTGACGCGGCAAAACCGTATTGTCGCCGGCGCCGATGTGCCGGACGACGAACGCATCGACGCCCGCGACAAGGTTGTCGCGGTGATCGGCGGCGGCGACACAGGCAGCGACTGCGTCGGCACGGCGATTCGCCAAGGCGCTCGCGCCGTCTATCAGCTCAACTATCACGACACGCCGCCCGAGCGTCACGACCCACTCACCATCTGGCCGAACGTGCCGCACGTGCTCGAAACCAGCAGCTCACACGCCGAGGGTTGTGAGCGCAAGTGGAATCTGAACACCAAAGGGTTCGTGCTCGACGGGGACCGCGTCACCGCGCTCAACGTCGTGCGCACACGGTGGGAGTATCCGGACGGCGGACGGAAGATGATCGAGATTGAGGGCAGCGACGCGACGTTGCCGGTCGATCTCGTGTTGCTTGCGTGCGGGTTCAAGCATCCAGAGCAAGCCGGCGTGCTCAAACAACTCGCGGCGCCGGTCGATCCACGCGGTCGCGTGCGCGTCAACGCTGGCGCGACCGACGCCCCCGGCGTGTTTGCGGCCGGCGATTGCGTGCTGGGTGCATCGCTGGTGGTGAACGCAATCCGCTCGGGCCGGGATTGTGCTCAGGCGGTGGCGGACTATCTCGCGAGGATCGACTCGCCGCTCGTCTCGGAGTCGCGCCACCCCCCCGCCGAGAGCCATCAGCAAGCGGCAACGGCGCCATCGATTGCGGAGCGGATGGCCAGCTAGGGCTGGTGCAGCGCGACACGCTACAGTCAAGTTCACGCGGCGTCGTCGGCGAGGCGGCGCCGAAGTTCGGTCGCGGTCTCGTAATCTTCCGCCGCCAAAGCCGCATCCAACTGCTCGCGCAGCGTCAGCCCAACGCCGTACTCCAGACGCAGGCGTTGCGCCAAGTCTTCCAGAAACTCGACGCCGAGTTGATCGGGGTCGCAGTCGTCTTCGACGGCGCGGAGCGCCGCGGCGCCTTCCAGCGCAAGGTCAACGGCGTCGGTGTAGCGTTCCCCGAGCACCGACCGCTGACAGGCGGCGCGGGTGCGGGCCAGGATTAACGGGCCACGGAGATGAAAGTGCGCACTTGGGTTGATCGCGTGTCGCTGCGTGAGATCCATCGCGGCGAGCATCTGCTCGACGTCCGTGACGACCGCAGCCAAACGCCGTTCAGCGCTCGCGGGATCGTCGATCGCGAGCGACTCATCCGCCAGAGCGGCGGCCGCGATGCGCCGGTAGTTCAATTGGGCGATCTCGCGATCAAGCGCACGCCAGTCGTCAGCGCTGACCTCACCGCCGAGGCGCAGTTCATGCTGGACGAATCCGAGCGTGGTGGGATGTCCGGCATAGCGTGCGCCGTCCGGTCGATCGACCAGGTGCATCTGCAGCAAGCCCAGCTCAATTCGCAACTGGATAAATTCTTCGCCGCTCGAAGCATTCACGGCGCGGGCGCCGACGGCTGCGTGTTCTGCGTTCCAACCTTCCAGCAGTTCTTCAAGATCGAGCGTCACTTGGATTCACCCTCCAGGCCGCCACGGCTCGCGGCCCTGCATGTTCAAAATCGGCCGCTGCGCCACCCGGAATACGTGAACATGACCACCCCGATAACATCGCGGCTGGCGAAACGTATGGCGCTTACCGCGGTCGATTGTTCGCGACCGAGGCGCCGCATAACCCACACCGCGATTCGTGAGACGTCGGTGTGTTCGCCTGTCGGGCGTCAGCGATAGAACGTTCGCAAGACGAGTTCGTAGATGAGATATAGCCCCACGGCGAGCCCCCACATGCCCAACGTGATCGTCAGAAAGATGCGCAGCGCACCGACCGCGACGGCGTCTGCATAACGAACGCGGGTCGCGCGGTAGACGACCGCGACGCAAGCGACCAACGGAAAGAACAGCACCAGCCGGACGAAATTCGCCATCGGCCACGGCCAACCGTGCAGGATCGGCATCCACGGTCCCTCCGCCAGGCCGAGCGTTGCGAGGAGCGGCTCCATTCCGGTCACGCCCGCTCCTCGGCGCTGAGTTCCCGGTAGTAGGTCGGGAGGCCCCCGGTCTGCGCGCGGGTCAGTGCGTCAAGCACGACGAGCACATTGAGCAACCCCGCTGTCGCGAGATAGATCTGCGCGACATCCTGGGCCGGATAGGCGCTCATGTACTTGCTGGTTAGGTTGCCGATCGTTCGCAGCTGGCGGTTGGGATCGCGCTCGAGTTCCCGAAGTTGCTCGGCGACGGCTTGCGTCGGCGCGAGTCCGGGAGGCCAAACCGAACGCGCCGGATCCGTCGACGTCCGCACCGGCCGCAAGTCGCCGACACTGCGATTCACGACATAGCCGGCGATCGTGTAGCCGCCGGCCCCCATTTCCGCCAGGAACAACCAGTGATTGTGGTAGGGGTTGATCGACGCCTTCAGCCCGCCGAGCAGCAGTCCACCGATAAACGGCAGCGTGATCGCGACAAAAAAAACGACGCCCAGCGCTCGCTGACCCAGCAAATAGTGAGCCGCGCCCGGCACGAGCCAAGCCACCAGTCCCACCTGAATCATCCGGTCGGCGGACGCCTGCGAACGGCGTGGCTTGGGCATCAGACGATAACCTTCACGGCCCGGTTACGAATCGTTCTGACAACTGCCCGGAGCCATCCCGCACCGACCGCACGACGGCTGCGGCAACGCGGCGCTCGCGATGTGCGGCGCAGCGGGAACGCTGAGGATCTGCTCGACTTGCGTGGATCCGCAAGCCGAACACTTCAGCGACTGCTGGTCGCGCGAATTGCGAATGAGCTCTTCGAACCCGGTTCCGCACGCGTTGCAGCGATACTCATAGATGGGCACGTCACGTTACTCCGTATGCGAGTTCGGGAGTATAGGGACCCCACCTCAGACTGCCAACCGCGGGGCGGCGGCTCAGTGGCGTTGGGTCGGCCCCATGGCGCAGAATGCGCGCGTGAGCTCCAGCCCGCAGCCCAACCCTCCGCACGCCAATAAACCACCCACCGAGGTGGAGCGCGTCGTTGACGCGCTGAGCGACCGGGCAAGACGCAACGCGTCGGCAGACAGCGAGACCGACGCGCAGCGACGCATCGGACTCCATCTGGCCCAAGTCTTGTTGCACCTCGCCGCCGCAGAACGCGATGCACCGCCGCAGATCGCCGTGCTGGGCCCGACGCAGAGCGGCAAGAGCACGGTGGTCAATCTGCTGCTCGGTGCGGAACACGCCACCGCGAGCCCTCTCGCGGGCTTCACCCGCCACGCGCAGGGATTTTGGCTCAATCCTCAGAGCGACTCGGCCGGAACGCTCTTCGAGGGCCTCGATCCCGGCTATGAAGACGCCGCCTGGGCGGAACCCATGTTTGGCCATTGGCGCCGGCAGCGTGCGGACCAGCTGCGGCCCGACGAACTCGAGGCATTCAGTTTGGAGCGCGTGCAGCTCGAAACGTCATTGCCGTCGTGTGTCGTGTGGGACACGCCCGATTTTGACTCGATCGTCGCGCGTCTGCACGACGCGGGCCTGCTGTCGGTGTTGGCCGCGGCGCGCGTGCATGTGTTGGTGCTCAGCCGCGAGAAATACGCTGATCGATCGGTTTGGGAGCTGATGCGTCTGTTGGCGCCGCTCGACCGCGGCACGGTGCTGTGTCTTAACAAGCTCACGCCGGAAGCCGCCGACGCCATTCCCCCCGCCGCGACAAACCTCTTGCAGAGCGCCCGCCCGGGCCGGCCGCCGCTCGTCGTCACGCTGCCGTCGTTCACCGACAACCACGCGCCCGCGTCGAGCGTCAAAAACCTGCGAGCAACCGTCGCGCAGGCCCTGAGCGACGCTTCATCGCGGCCGCGTTACGCGTGGCGGCCGCTGCTGCAGGCGAACTGGGCCGCATGGACGGCGCCGCTGCGGGCCCAGCACGCCGCGCTGCACGACTGGCGCACGCTGGTCGAAGAAGCGCTTGCGGCGTTGCTGCAGCGCTACCGACGCGATTACCTCGAGCACGAGGATCGGTTCGACAGCTTTCGGCGGGCGACAGCCGAGTTGTTGCAATTGCTCGAACCGCCGGGTGTCGCCGGAGCGCTCGGCGCCGTCCGTCAGGCCGTCACCTCGCCGGCGCGGCGACTGTGGCGCGGGGCGCGAACGCTCTTCGCGGTGGAGACGCGTGCGCCCGGCGGCAATACGCCCAGCGAGCTCGCCTTCCTCTCGACCGAGTTCGACGCGCTGCTGAGCGCACTCCATCGCGACGTGCTCCGACGCACCAACCGCGGCGAGCCCAGCGAGCGCGCGGTCTGGGTCGGAATCGACGCCGAACTCGAGCGCGAACGGGGCCGGCTGCTCAGTGTGTTCCGTCAGGCCGCGGAGCGGCATCATCACCAGGTGCAGCGCGAGGTGCACGCTGCGGCGGGCCGTTTGTTCGAAGCGCTCAAATCGCGGCCCGCGCTGCTCAACAGCTTGCGCGGCGCACGCGTCGCCGCCGACGCCGCCTCACTGGCGATCGCGATCAAAACGGGCGGGTTGGGGCCGCATGACGCGTTGCTGGCCCCGGCGATGTTCGCGGTCACATCGCTGCTCACGGAGAGCGCGGTCGGCGGCTACGTGCAAACAGTCGCTGCAGAGCTGCGCGAGCGCCAGTTCGCCGATGCGCAGCGCGAACTCGTGGAAGCGAACATCCGTCGCGAGCTCCTCGACGTCGTGTCCGGTCTTGACGACAGCGGTCTCTTCGGCGTCGACCGGGACACCCTGGCCGCGGCCGACGCAGCACTCGCTCACGGGAGATCGGCGTGACGCACGACTTCAACAGCCATATGACCGCCGCCCTCGACTGGGTCGGTCGCTTGCGCGAGGCGGGCTGGCTGAGCGATTCGCTGTGGGCGGACGTGGGCCAGCTTGAACAGAACGACGCCGCCACCCTCTTCGAAGACGAAACCGCACGTCCGCTGGTCATCGGGCTGTTCGGGGGGACCGGCGTAGGCAAGAGCAGCTTGTTGAATCGCCTGGCGGATGCACCGATCGCCAAGGTCGGCGTCGAGCGACCGACGTCGCGGGAAGCCACGCTCTATCTGCACGAGGACGCCGGCCTGCAATCGCTGCCCGAGTCGCTGCCGCTGGAGCGCACCACGGTCAAACGACACGCCGCCGAAGCGTGGCGGGGCGTCGCATGGCTCGACGCGCCGGACATCGATAGCGTTGAAGAGGCGAATCGGACGGCCGTCATGGCGTGGCTGCCGTATGTCGATCTCGTCGCCTACGTCGTGAGCCCTGAGCGTTATCGCGACGATGTCGGCTGGCGGGTGCTCGGCGAGCGCGCAGCGCGTCACGGCTGGCTGTTCCTGATGAATCACTGGGACACCGGCGTCGAGGGACAGGTCGAAGACTTCGCCGCGCTGCTACGCTCCGGGGGCTTCGACGATGCCGTCATCCTGAAAACGAGCTGCGCTGCCGCAGCAGTCGAAGATGATTTTGAGCAGCTCACGCGAATCGTCCATGACCTGCTCGACCAACACGCGGTGCGTGAACTGACGCGTCTGGGGCAGCGCGCTCGGCTGGCGGCCTTGCGCGGCGTGCTGCAAAAGTGCGCCGCAACGCTCGGCGACGCGGAACGCTGGCGTCGGCTCGCGGGTGTGCTGCAGGAGGCGTGGGCGATGGCCGAAGCTCGCGTCAACGCCGGGCTCGCGTACGGCGCGCAAGGCCTCGCGGTGCGGCTGGCCGCGCGCGAGGAAGGCCTGCTGCAATCCGCCCGACGCCGCGTGTTTGGCGCCGACGCGGCCAAAGAGACGCCCGCCGGCCCCGATCCGGCAGAGATGGAGCACCTCACCGAACGGCTGTGGGAGCCGTGGGTGGATGACACACTTCTGGCGGCCGCGGCGGAGGTGGAGCGCGCGGCCCATCGCGAGCGCATTGCGCCGGGGCCGCTCCGTCAGCGGCTCGAGGCTGACGTCCCCGCAGCGCGTCCGCGTTGCATTGAGCACATGCGCGTTGCGGTTCGCACATCGCTTGCCGCGCCGGGCGTCCCGGCCCAACGCGCCGCCCGACGCGTGACCGGATTTCTAATGGCGTTCCTACCTTTGGGCGCGGTGCTTTGGGTGACGGTGCAACTGGTGAGCGACTTCGCGGCCGCGTCGCGCAACCAGAACAGTTATCCCGGTATCGACTTTGCGATCTCCGCGGGGTTGCTCGTGCTGTTCGCCTGGCTCGTGCCGTTCACGCTAGACCGGCTGTTGAAGCCGTCGATGCACCGCACCGTGTTGCAGGCCATCCGGACCGGGCTCGCTCAGGGACTGGAGGAGACGCGTCGCGAGCTTCTCGACCATTTCGACGAACAGCGCGTGGAAGCAGCCCAACTTGCGGCTGAGGGCGATGAGCTGCTGAAGCAGACCGCCGTGCTGCTGATTCGCCCGATCCGCACCGACCAGGCGACGCTGTCGCGCATCATCGCCCGACGCGACCAGCGGCCGGCGCCAGGCGGTCGTTCGCGGGCCTAGCGCATCGTGAGGAACGTCCCGGTTTCTACCACGCGTAGCACTCGGGCGCCGGCGCCCCCGGACCCGGGAAGATTTCGTCGATCTTCTCCAGCGTTTCCGCGCTCAACTTCACCTCGAGCGAACCCACCATCTGATCGAGTTGCTCGAGCGTGCGCGGACCAATGATCGGTGCGGTCACTTCCTTACGCGTCAGCAGCCAAGCGATTGCGACCTCGGCCGGCGGGTGTCCGAGCTGATCGCACAAGTCCTCCCACGCACGCAGTTGGTCGCCGCCCTGCGCCATCAGCTTGTCGACCCACTCTTGCTTGCGCCGCCCACTGCTGCCGCCCTTCACGATCCCTGCGAGCGCACCACCGTCGAGCGGGCTCCACGGGATCACGCCCAGGCCATATTTCTCGCACGCGGGCAACAACTCGGCTTCGACGTTGCGGGCCCGCAGGTGATACTTGCACTGCTCGCTGACGAGGCCGAGGAAGTTGCGCTGCTTGGCGTGCCAGTTGGCCTCGACCACGTGCCAGCCGGCGAAGTTGCTGCTGCCGACGTAGAGCACCTTGCCCTCACGAACGAGTTGCTCCATCGCCTGCCAGATCTCCTCCCACGGCGCCGGCCGCCAGACGTGGTGCATTTGATAGAGATCGATGTAGTCAGTCTGCAGGCGCTTCAGGCTGCTTTCGCAGGCCCGTTTGAT
The DNA here is from genome assembly GCA_964563855.1 of uncultured Planctomycetales bacterium. Taxonomy (GTDB): domain Bacteria; phylum Planctomycetota; class Phycisphaerae; order UBA1845; family Fen-1342; genus JAFGRR01. The sequence continues at coordinate 9,185 of CAZLYU010000046.1, forward strand.
GTGCAACGCGCTGAGACGCTGCGTGTTCGGCCACTTCTCCAGCGAACCCTTGCCCATGTCGCCGTAGACCTTCGTGGCGAGCACGACCCGCTCGCGGCGCTCGCCGCCCTGCGCAAACCAGCGGCCGACGATCTGCTCGGTCACGCCTTCGCCGGTCTGCCAGCCATAGACGTCGGCGGTGTCGAAGAAGTTCAGGCCGTGCTCGAGCGCGCGGTCCATCACCTGGTAGCTATCTTCTTCACTGGTCTGCGGGCCGAAGTTCATCGTGCCCAGGCATAGCGGACTGACCCGAAGCCCGGTGCGGCCGAGATGACGGTATTCCATGCTGGCGCCCTGTCGCGAGAGGATGGCGTAGCCGCCGTCGCACGCTCACGAGAAGCGCGCCGCAGCTTGCAAAACGGGAATATACGCCATGCGCCAGCGGCCGTCTTCTCAATGCGCTCATCACCACGCAGCCGGTTACGGCTCTACAGTACGCGTATGCCCGAGCTTCCCGAGGTCGAGACGATCAGCCGGCAGGTACGCCCCAGACTCAAGGGCCGCCGCGTCACAAGCTTCCGCACCTATTGGCCCAAGAACTGCCTCCCCAACCCGAGCGCCGTGAAGCGCGGCGTCATCGATCGTGTCGTTGAGACGGTCGGCCGGCGCGGCAAGTTCATCACGCTGCAGTTCAGCGATCGCGCCGCATTGCTCGTGCACCTGCGCATGAGCGGACGTCTCGAGTGGGCCGGCGATGAAGATCGTGAGTCGTTGTACGTGCGCGCCGTCTGGACGCTCGATAGCGGCGATGAACTGCTGTTCTGCGACGCACGGAAGTTTGGGAAGATTCTCTACGCCTCCGATCTTGCCGCTGCGACGGCCGGCCTGGGCGTCGAGCCGCTCAGCCGGCAGTTCACGCCGCGCTGCCTGGCCGGTCTGCTGGCCAGTCGCGCTCGACAGCTTAAGCCGCTGTTGCTCGACCAAACGGTGATTGCGGGTCTCGGTAATATCTACGTCGACGAGTCGCTGCATCGCGCCGGTCTGCACCCGCTGACCGCCGCACGTAGCGTCACGCCCGAGCAGGCGACCGCGCTGCACCGCGCGATACGCGACGTGCTGCGGCTTGCGATCCGCCGTCACGGAACCAGCCTCGACTGGATCTATCCCGACGGCTGGATGCAAAACAGCCTGCGCGTTTACGGGCGTACGGGTGAGCCCTGCCGCTCGTGCGGCGCGCCGATCGAACGCCTCGTCGTCGGCCAACGCGGAACGCATGTCTGCCCCGTCTGTCAGCCCCGGTCCGACCGACGCCACCGCCGACGAGCCGGATGACCCATGTGCGGCATCGCCGGCATTCTGCGACTCGAGCCGACATCCGCGTCCATCGAGCGCTCCACGCTCGAAGCGATGGCCGATGCACTGCAACATCGCGGTCCAGACGACGCCGCCTACAGCATCGATCCAGCCGGGACATGCGGTCTCGCCTTTCGACGCCTGGCCATCATCGATCTGGCAACCGGACAGCAGCCGATCGGCAACAGCGCCGGCGACATTCAGTTGGTGTTCAATGGCGAGATCTACAACTTTCGCGCGTTGCGGGACGAGTTGCGTGCGGGCGGCGCCGTGTTTCGCACGTCTGGCGACGCGGAGGTGATCGTGCACGCGTACGAGCGCTGGGGCGACGCCTGCCTGCCGCGCCTGTTCGGCATGTTCGCCTTCGCGCTGTGGGACGCGCGGCGCAACCGCCTGCTGCTCGCGCGTGACCGGTTCGGCAAGAAGCCGCTGCACTACGTTGTTCATGAAGGGCGCTTGCTGTTTGCGAGCGAAATCAAAGCGCTGCTCGCAGCAGGCGCGCCGCGCCGCATCGATCCCCACGCGCTGCACGACTATCTCGTATTGCAGTACGTCCCCGCGCCGCGCAGCGTGTTCGCCGGATTTCGCAAGACGCCGCCCGGTTGCAGCGTCGCCGTGGAGCACGGCCGGGTGCACGCCGCCGCGCCCTACTGGCAGGCGCCGCCGCCGCACTCGCATGCGACGCCGATGGATTGGCCGACGTGGCGGGACGAACTCGATCAACGGCTGACCTCTGCCGTCGAGCGCCGCTTGATCAGCGATGTTCCGCTGGGGGCGTTTCTCTCCGGCGGCGTCGATTCATCGCTCGTGGTCGCGCTGATGCGGCGTCTTGGGGTGTCGCCGCTACGCACGTTCTCCATCGGATTCACCGACCCGCGCTACGACGAGTCGCGCTGGGCTCGGCTCGTCGCGACACACTTTCAGACCGAGCATTACGAGCAGATTGTCACGCCGCACGGAGGCGACATGCTCGACCGGCTGGCCTACCACTACGACGAGCCCTTCGCCGATTCCTCTGCGATCCCCACGTACTACGTCGCGCGCTACGCTCGCGAGCACGTCACCGTCGCGCTGACCGGAGACGGTGGAGACGAAGCGTTCGCCGGGTATGACCGTTATCGCGCCGCCATGCTCGCCGGGCGCCTCGATCGAACGCCGCGCGTGCTGCGCCAGGTCGCCAGCCGCTTGTTCGCGCACCTGCCGGGCGGACCGCAAAGATCATGGCGTCAGCGGATGCGGCGATTCGCGGAGGTCATGGCGGCGGATCCCGCGACCCGCTATCTGGCGTGGGTGAACGTATTCGCCCCTCGCGATCTGGCGTGCGCCTACCGACCCGAGTTCGCCGCCCAACTGGATGAAGCGTTCGAGAACCCTCGGCGGTGGCTGGCGGGGCTGATGGCCGACGCCGGCCCCGACGCCGCCGCGGCGGATCGAGCGGCGTACGCCGACATTCGCAGCTATCTGCCGTACGACTTGCTGACCAAGGTGGACATCGCGTCGATGGCGTGCAGCCTCGAATGCCGTTCGCCGCTTCTCGATCACGAACTGGTCGAATTCGCCCTGCGCTTGCCGCTTTCGCAGCGGCTCGGCAAGGCGGCGCTCAAGCGCTACGCCGCTGATCTGCTTCCGGCTGCAATTCTGAAACGACCGAAGACTGGCTTTGGCGTTCCGATCGGCGCGTGGCTGCGTAACGAACTGCGCGAGCGCGTCGAGGATGCGCTCTTTGCCCCCGATTCCCTTTGCACCAGCCTCTTCGACCGCGGCTGGCTGCGGCGCCTGGTCGACGACCACATCGCCGGCCGCCAACGAAACGACCACCGCCTCTGGTCGCTGCTGATGCTCGAACTGTGGCGGCGTCGTTGGGGCGCTGCGCTGTAGCTCAATCAGACATGCAGCGCAGCGCGCTTCGCGGACGCCCGCTCGCGCAACGTGCGGGCGACGTCGTCGAGTCCCACGCCGGTCTTCGCCGAGGTTTCGACGATGGGCACGTTCGGCCGCGCCGCGTCGCAGTTTCGCCGAGCGAGCGCAATGTCAAAGCCGACCGCGGATGCGATGTCCATCTTGCTCAGCAGGACCAGGTCGCAGGTGTTGATCAGCGTGGGATACTTGAGCGGCTTGTCTTCGCCGTCCGTCGACGACATCAACAGCACGCGCAGATCTTCACCCAGATCAAAACTCTGCGGGCAGACCAGGGTCCCGACGTTCTCGATGAACAGCACATCCAACGTATCGCGATCGAAGGCCTCCCGCGTGGGCTCCAGCATGTCGGCCTCGAGGTGGCACATGCCGCCGGTCAGAATCTGCTTGGCCGGGCAACCTGACGCCGCGAGTCGCTCGGCGTCGTTCTCCGTCGCGAGATCGCCGACCACCGCCGCCACGCGCATCTCACTGCTCATCATCGCCATCAGCCGCGTGAGCAACTCGGTCTTGCCGGCGCCCGGGCCCGACACGACGTTGACCACATAGACGCCCTGCCGGGCGAAGCGGTCACGGAGCGCGCGTGCGATCTCGTCGTTCTTCTTCAGGATCTTGGTGCGCACTTCCAGGATGCGCGGCTTCATTACGACTTCTCCGCCTTCATCGTCTCGGCTTCGTCCAGCTCGATGGCGTGGAGTTCCAACTCACGGCCAGCCACGCACACCACAATCGCGGTACACCGTGGACATCGCCACGTGTAGGGATCCTCAAGCTCGAAATTGTGGCCACACGCGTCACACATGGCTCGCGCGGCCACCCGTTCGACCTCCAGTCGCGCGCCGTCACACGCCGTTCCGTCGCGAGCGGCCTCCCAGGCGAACTCGAGCGCTTCCACCACCACACTCGAGCACGCCCCGAGTCGGACCTGCAGCGCCACGATTCGACCGCCGCCAGCGTCGGCCGCCGCCTCGGTCGCGACGTCGACCAGATTTGTGGCAATCGACAGCTCGTGCACTTACCGCTCCGCCAAGCCGATCGGCTTCACTTGCGCCCCTGCATGTTACCAAGTGACCATCGTCGGCGCGCGCCTCGTTGACGGCGACGCGCGCCCCATCGATAGTTGCGATCGTCGGCCGCACGCCGAGTCTCCGGTCGATTAGCGGCGGCCCCTCATTTCAACGATGACGATGGAAGGCTGGGTTGCACATGGCACGCACGTCTCGCAGGTACGCCGTCGGCGTTGACTTCGGCACCAACAGCGTTCGCGCGCTGGTGGTCGACGTTGCCGATGGAAGCGAAGTCGCAACGCACGTCTACCAATACCCCACCGGCGACGAAGGCGTCATGCTCGACCCCGCCGACCCGCACCTGGCGCGACAGCATCCCGGCGATTACATCAAAGGCTTTGTGGCCAGCGTGCGCGGCGCGGTTCGCGGCGCGCACGCCGAGCGCGGGGTTGACCCGGCGAATGTGATCGGCATCGGCATCGACGCCACCGGATCGACGCCGCTGCCCGTCGACACGGACGGCATCGCGCTGGCGTTGCATCCCGAGTTCAAACACAACCTCGCCGCCCAGGCCTGGCTCTGGAAAGATCACACGTCGCATGCCGAGGCCGCCGAGATCACCGAACGCGCCGCACGCAGTCGACAGCGCTACACCGCGAAGTGCGGCGGCGCCTATTCGAGCGAGTGGTACTGGTCCAAAGTGCTGCACTGCAAGCGCGTGGCGCCCAACGTCTTTCACGCCGCGCATAGCTGGGTCGAACTCGCCGACTTCGTGCCGGCGTACGTCACCGGCAACACCCGGCCGGAAACGCTGCCGCGCGGCATCTGCGCCGCGGGGCACAAAGCGTTGTTCCATGAAGACTGGGGCGGGCTGCCGCCGCGCCGCTTCCTGGCCAGTCTCGATCCCGACCTGCCGAAAGTGCGTGACCACTACGCCCGGTACGCGAAGACCAGCGACCAAGCCGCCGGCGGACTGACGCCGTCGCTCGCCAAGCAAGTGGGTTTGCCCGCCAACACGCCCGTCGCCGTCGGTGCGATCGACGCGCACATGGGCGCGGTGGGCGCCGGTGTGCAACCGGGGACGCTCGTGAAGATCATGGGAACCAGCACGTGCGACATCACCGTCTGGCCCGCCAGCGAGCCGCTGGCCGACATCCCCGGTCTGTGCGGCATCGTGCCCGGATCGGTCATCGCCGACATGTACGGTCTCGAAGCGGGGCAGTCCGCCGTCGGCGACATCTTCAACTGGTTCGTTCGTCAATTCGCGTCAACGAGCGGCAAAACCGACCCGCACGTCATGCTTTCCGAGCAAGCGTCGCAGTTGAAGCCGGGCGAGAGCGGCCTGCTGGCGCTCGACTGGAACAACGGCAACCGCACGATTTTGGTCGACCCGCGGCTGAGCGGCTTGCTCGTCGGCCATTCGCTGCACACCACCCCAGCCGAGGTCTATCGCGCGCTCATCGAAGCCACCGCGTTCGGCGCCCTCAAGATCATCCAGCAGTTCGAAACCCACGGCGTCAAAATCAAGCAGGTCGTGAACTGCGGCGGCATCGCCGAAAAGAACGCACTCGTCATGCAGATCTATGCCGACGTCTGCAACCGCCCCATGAAGCTGAGTCGCTCGGCTCAGACCTGCGCGCTCGGGGCGGCGATCTTTGGCGCCGTCGCCGGCGGCGGCTACAAAAGCGTCACCGCCGCACAGAAACGCATGTCAGGCGTGAAGAGCCAAGTGTTCAAACCGAACCCGGCCAGCGCCAAGATCTACAGAGAATTGTTCGCACTCTACGACCAACTACACGACGCCTTCGGCATGAAAGGGCCGGCCGCCGCGCATCACAATGTGATGAAAGACCTGCTGGCCCTCCGCGAGCGTGTGCGGAAGGGTTGATGGCCGAGAACGACGCGTCCCGCCTTGCACTGCCTGCGAGCGCCGCGATAGCGGCCAGGCCGCAGTTCGGAATTCGCTGACGGGCCAGGTTATGCGCCGCCCTGTTCCTCGACGCCCACCGCCGCGTCCTGGAGTTCCTTCAGCGTCCGGCCGGCAGCGTCTTTCCATTCCTTACGGCCGTTGACGCTCCGCCCCAGCAGAACGCCGGCCGCGGTGGACGGCGAGCCGAACGTGTAGTCTTGCACCACGCGGTAGACCTCGCCGGCCTCTAAGAGGACGCCGCGACCGAGCAGCACCCGGCGCAGCTCGGTCAGGTGTGGCGGAATTGAGGGGGCTTCCGACCGCGCTGCGGTCGAGCCTGTCAGCACGACGAATCCCTCCGGCCCGTCCACGCCACGCCCGTCGATACCCTTGCCTTGCAGCGTCAAGACGTCGGCCCGCGCGCGTTGGGCCGCCTTCGCCCGCTCGAACAGCGTCACACCCACAATTGGCAAGCACAGCAGCATGTCCGCCAGAAAAGCCTCAGCGTCGGCGACGTCGGCTTCGGACAAGGCCGGCTGTTGCGGAACATTGCCGTTGTCGAGTTCCGCGCGTTTTGCGGCGGTCGCTAGCTCGACTAGTCGTGCTTCGAGGTACTGCACGTGAGCCTTGTTGAGATTCTGGTCCTTGCTGGTGAACACGACCGCGTGCGTCCAGAAGTCCTTGCGGCGGCCGTGCATGTCGAGCCGCGAGAGCACGCCGTCGCCCTCGCCGACATACGCCCTCGGCAGTGACGACTCGCCCGGCCCCCAGAGGATGTAGACGCCGGTGCGGCCGAGCTCGGGTCGCCGACGAGCCTCGGGCAGCAGCGCTCGAGGAAAGACAAGCCCCTGGCCGGTCCAGTTCGATTTCTCCACGACCCGTAGCCCCTCGGGCTCGCCAGATGGGATGAAGATGCGGACCGAGAAGCCCCTCGTTTCCATGCTCGATACACCCCGGGAAGTGTAGCCCTTGCTTTCGCAATGGTGCTGAGACGCTAACACGCCGTCAAGCGATGCGCGGGATCGACGACGCGAAATGCGTGCCTTCCGTCAAGTAGCTGCTGTCGCAAGGCCGGCGTCGACGAGCGTTGCACAGATGCACGATTTTCTAGCGTATTGGCACGACTAGTCGCCCTGCTCGGACTTCCCATGGGGTGTTCGTCAGCAAGCGCGTCAGCCGTTAGGATCTTCGGTCCTCCCCGGCGCTGCGGAGGGCTCTGGCCCCTGCGGGACACGGCTGGGGGTGACTGATAGAGTCGCCAGCGGAACGGCGCATGACGCGCGCCGCTTCGTCACGCCGAACGGTGAGACGGAGATTGCTGGCCCGGTGTTTGCTGAACCGAGATGGGATCAGGATTGACCATGGGACGCACGGTTGAAGTCACGGAACTCGTTTTGCGTGATGGCCACCAAAGCCTGCTCGCTACGCGCATGGCCCTCGAAGATATGCTGCCGGTCTGTGAAGACATCGATCAGGCAGGGTATTGGAGTGTGGAGTGCTGGGGCGGGGCGACTTATGACGCGTGCATCCGCTTCCTGAATGAGGATCCGTGGGAGCGGCTGCGCACGTTTCGCGAGCTTTTGCCCAACAGCCGGCTTCAGATGCTGTTGCGCGGCCAAAATTTGCTCGGCTACCGGCATTACGAAGACACGGTGGTCGATCGATTTGTCGAGAAGTCGGCCGAGAACGGCATGGACGTGTTCCGCGTCTTCGACGCCCTGAACGACATTCGGAATCTACGCCGCGCCATGGAGGCCGTTCGCCGCACGGGCAAGCACGCCGAGGGAACGATCTGTTACACGATCTCTCCGCTGCACACCGTCGAGATGTTCGTCGAGATGGCGGAGCAGTTGAAGGAGATGGGCTGCGACTCGATCTGCATCAAAGACATGGCGGCCTTGCTGCGGCCGCAGCCGGCGTACGACCTGGTGAAGGGCATCAAGGAGCGTTGCGGCGACGATACGCTGGTCCACGTTCACGTCCACTCGACCACGGGCGTCACGCTGGTCAGCTTGATGAAAGCCATCGAAGCCGGCGCCGATATCGTCGACACCGCGATTTCGTCGATGAGTCTTGGCCCGGGTCACAATCCGACCGAGGCGCTGGTCGAGATGCTCGCCGGTACGGGCTATGAAACCCGGCTGGATAAGGATCGGCTACGCCGCATCAAGAAGCACTTCGCCGAGATTCGCCCGCGGTACGCCGAGTTTGCGTCGAACATCCTGGGCGTGGAGACGGACATCTTCGACAGCCAGATTCCCGGTGGGATGATCTCGAACATGGAGAGTCAGCTTAAGCAGCAGGGCGCCGGCGATCGCGTGGAAGACGTGCTCGCCGAGGTGCCGCGCGTCCGCGAGGCCTCCGGTTTTCCGCCGCTGGTGACGCCATCGAGCCAGATCGTTGGGACGCAGGCGGTTCTCAATGTGCTCATGGGGCCCTTCAAAGTGCTAACGGCGGAGTTCGCCGACCTCATGCTTGGTTATTACGGCGCGACGCAGGGCGAACGCGACGCCAAGCTGGTCGAAGCCGCCGCCGCGCAAGCCAAGAAAGATCCGATCACCATCCGGCCGGCCGACACGCTGCAGCCGGAATGGGACACGCTGCGCGCTGACGCGGTGGCGCTCGAGGGGTGCAACGGTACGGATGAGGACGTGCTGACGTACGCGATGTTTCCGAAGGTCGCGCCGAAGTTTTTCGCCAGCCGGTCGGATGGGCCCAAGAATCTCAGCAACGCCGGCGCCCCGGAAGCCAGCGAGACTGGTGCGGGAGGCGGCGCCAGCGGGGGCGGCGCCAAGTCGATCACCGGCCCAGTGACCTACAACGTGAAGCTCGGTCACCAGTCTCACAAAGTAACTGTCGAACCAGCGTGACTTGCCGAAAGGACGAATTGCTATGTCCACAGCGGGTGACTCGATGGAAGCCCGGATCGAGGGTTTGCGTAGTAAGCGGGCCGTGCTGCACGAGGGCGGCGGCGCGGAGCGGCTCGAGAAGCATCACGCCCAAGGCAAGCTTTCCGCCCGCGAGCGGATCGAACGGCTAGCCGATCCGGACAGTTTTGAAGAGTTCGGCCTCTTCGCCAAACACCGCGCCACACTGTTCGGCATGGAAGGCAAGGATGCCGCTGCAGACGGGGTGGTGACGGGCGCCTTGTCAATCGATGGACGGCTGGTGCACCTGGCCAGTCAGGATTTTACGGTGCTGGGCGGCTCGGCCGGCGAGGTGCACTCGCTGAAGGTGGCGGACGCAATGCGGCGCTCGCTGAAGACCGGCAGCCCATTTGTGTTCATCAACGACTCGGGCGGGGCCCGCGTGCAGGAAGGGATCGACTCGCTTTCCGGCTATGGGCAGGTGTTTTACACCAACGTGCTGCTGTCGGGCGCCGTACCGCAGATCAGCCTGATTTGCGGGCCGTGTGCGGGCGGCGCCGCCTATTCGCCCGCCCTCACCGACTTCGTGATCCAGACCCGCAAGGCGCAGATGTTCATCACTGGGCCGCAAGTCATCAAGCAGGTCACCGGCGAGGATATCTCCGCCGATGCACTCGGCGGCGCCGACGCTCACATGGCGCACTCCGGCGTCGTACACTTTGTGGCCGAAGACGACGAAGAAGCGCTGCACGTGTGTCGACGTCTGCTCAGCTACCTGCCCGCGAACAACCTCGAAGAAGCCCCGCGGCTCGCAACGGACAGCAGCGTCGAACCGAATGAGACGCTCAACAAGCTCGTGCCGGTGGAGGCGAAGCAATCGTACGACGTACGCGACGTGATCCGGGGTGTGGTCGATCACGGCGACCTGCTGGAGGTGCAGGCGGGGCACGCACCGAACATGGTCGTCGGCTTTGGACGCATCGTCGGGCGGAGCGTCGGCATCATCGCCAATCAGCCGGCCGTGCTTTCGGGAGCGATCGACAACAAGGCGGCCAACAAGGCCGCCCGCTTCATTCGCTTCTGCAACGCCTTCAACATCCCGCTCATCACCTTTGTGGATGTCCCCGGCTATCTGCCCGGCGTCGAGCAGGAATACAACGGGATCATTCGCAACGGCGCCAAGCTGCTCTTCGCCTACTCCGCCGCGAGCGTGCCCAAGATTCAGGTCATCTTGCGGAAGTCGTACGGCGGCGCCCACGTGGCCATGAGCTCGCGCGACCTGGGCGCGGATTGCGTCTTCGCCTGGCCAACCGCAGAGGTGGCGGTAATGGGCGCTGAAGGCGCCGTGGAAATCGTATTTCGCAAAGAGATGCAAGCCGCGGAGGACAAGGCGGCCACGCGGGCTGAACTGATTCAGCGCTATCGCGAGGTGTTTGCATCGCCCTACGTCGCTGCAGAACGCCGGCTGGTGGACGATGTGATCGAGCCGGCGAACACGCGGCGGCACCTGGCGCGGGCACTGGAGTATCTGCAGAACAAGCGCGACCACCGTCCGCCGAAGAAGCACGGACTGATTCCACTGTAACGAGCTGGTTGGTGCGCCCCGCGCGGCGTGTGGGTGATCATCGTTATCACTGGAGTATGGTATGGCAATACCCGGGGATGTATCCCCAGAGATCCTTTCGACGCTGAAGGACCTGCGATCAGAGGTCAGCCAGCTCAGTCAGCGCGTGGCGGCGTTGGAAGCCGGTCAGCAGCCGGCGAATGAACAGGCATTGGTTCTCGCGATCAGCGCTGCGGTCGCCGCGTATCTGGGGGTCACGCCCAAGATTCGGCAGATTCGGCTGATCAGCAATCCGCAATGGGTCGCGCACGGACGGGCGACGATCCAAGGCTCGCACAAATTGGCACTTGGCAGGAGCCCGCAGTGAAACTCAAGCTTACCGTCGACGGCAAGCGCTACGAGGTCGAAGTCGAAGTTGATGAACCACAGTCGCCGCGACCGGCTTACGTCCCGCCGCACGCCCACGCACAAGTGCAGAGCAGCGCCCCGCCGGCAGCGCCGGCGCCGTCCGGCGGCCAGGAGCGGGTGGCCAACGAAGACAAAGTCTGCCGCAGCCCGATCGCCGGCGTCGTCGTACGTGTGACTGCGCAGGTGGGGCGGCAGATCGCCGCCGGTGACGTGCTGATGGTGCTCGAGGCGATGAAGATGGAGACCGAGATCACGTCCCCCCAAGCTGGCGCGGTCAAGGAGATTCGCGTGAACCCCAGCGACTCGGTAAAGAGCGGTCAGGTGCTGGTCGAATTTGAGTGACTGGGCTGAGCTGCCGCGGCGAGACGGGGCGCGCGCCCGGAGCGGGGTTGCAAGCGCGCCGCCGCCACAGCTATTGCGGCAGCATGCGGCCGGTCTCTTGCAGATTGATGTGCATTTCGAACGCCCGGCGCAGGTCGTGGCGCAAATGCCCGAGCGGGGCTTGATTAATGTAATCGTGTAGGTAATCGCGGAAAGAGGGGTGGGCGCACGTATCGATGATGCAGCGGGCGCGTTCGATCGGACCCAGTCCGCGCAGGTCGGCCAGACCTTGCTCGGTGACGAAGACCTGCACCGAATGCTCGTTGTGATCGATGTGGCTGGCCATCGGCACCACACTCGACACTGCACCGTTCTTCAAGTTCGACGGCGCCACCAGGATCGACAGATAGCCGTTGCGCACAAAGTCGCCGCTGCCACCAATGCCGTTCATGAGCTTGGCGCCGCACACGTGCGTCGAATTCGCGCAGCCGTAGATGTCCATCTCCAGAACGGTGTTGATGGTGATCACGCCCAGCCGGCGGATGACGCCGGGGTTGTTGCTGAACTCGGTCGGGCGAATGACGATGCGATTGGCGTAAAATGAGATGTCGTCTTTGAGCTGTTGCATGAGGCCTTCGCTCAACGTCAACGACGAAGTCGACGCGCCCAGCAACCGGCCCGAGGCGATCAGCGGCAGTTGCGAGTCTTGCAACACTTCGGTGTACATGCTGAAGTTGGGGATTTCGGGGTGGGCGCCGAGTCCACCCAGCACCGCGTTCGCCACGTTCCCCACACCCGCCTGCAGCGGGAGAAATTCCGGCGGGATGCGCCCGGCCTGCTTCTCGTCGAGTAGGAACTTTACGATGTGCCCGGCAATGCGCTCCGAAGTCTCGTCCACGGGCCGCGCCGCCGGCACGCCGTCCGGCTCGTCATTCAGCACGACGCCCACGATGCGGGCCGGATCAACCGCCACATACGGCACCCCGATCTTGGTCATCGGCGTGTGGATCGGGATGGGGCTGCGCATCGGCGGCTTCGGCATTGAGGCGATGTCGTGCATCTCGGCCAGACGCACAGGGTGGTGGCGATTCACTTCGACGATGATCTTGTCAGCATGCCGCAGTACGGTGGGCGAGATGCCGACCGACGTGCTCAGGTAGATGCGACCGTCGGGACGGACGTCAACGGCTTCGACGATGCCGAAGTCGGGTTTTCCGAAGAAGCCGAACTCGAGGGACTGGCCGACGTGCGAGAGATGCATCTCGATAAACTGCGTCTTCTGGGAGTTGATCGCCTCGCGGAGGCTCTTGGAAGACTGGTATGGCGCCCGCCACGCGATTGCATGGGCCTCGGACAGTTCATCGTCAATATCGGGGCCGGTGCTGGCGCCACACAAAATGCGCACCGCGAGGGGTCGTCCGGCGGCATGTTCGGCCCGCGCCCGGGCAGCCAATGCGCGGGGCACGGCCTTAGCGGCCCCGGCGGGGGTGAACCCGCTAAAGCCAATAAAGGCGCCGTCGAAGATCATCGCGGCGGCTTCGTCCGCGGTGATCACCGGAAAACCGAATTCACTAGACATGATCGTGTTCCCAATCGTCTCGTTGTCTTCGCAGTTGCTCTACTTCACCAACCGTGCATACCTGATATCGACCGTTGGCGTCGCTGATCGTCAATCGCAATTCATCGTCGAGACCCTCGAGGCGCCCTACCAGTCGCGCGGCCCCACTATAGGGATCGATGACACGGATGTGTTGCCGCCGATAGGCGAGCATGGGTTCGATCCTCTCGCGCGCCGCCCGCGTGACCTGCAGCGGTCTGACTTCGAGCGCGCTCAGTTGACCAGCCAGCCGGTCGACGATGACTTCCGCGAGCGCCGCCACGTCGGGTGTGACGCCGAAGGCCTCCGTTAAGCCGATCGCCGGCAGGCTCCGCGAGCCCAGTTCGCCGGTCGGCGTCGTCGCGTTCACGCCCACGCCCACCACGAGCCAATTGGCGTGCGGGGCATCGACCGGGCGTGACTCGCACAAAATGCCGCCGAGCTTGCAGCCGTCCACCAGTAAGTCGTTGGGCCATTTCAGCTTGATCCGCTCACCGGCGCCCGGGCGGGTCTGCGCCAGCCAGTCGGCTAACACGTCGCGAACCGCCAAGCCCGCGAGCAATGGCGCCGACGCGTACACGGCGAACGGCGCGCGGATCGGCCAGGCGCAGCTCAGCCACAAACCGCCCACCGGCGACAGCCACTTGCGCCCCAAGCGGCCGCGGCCCGCCGTCTGCTCGTCCGCCCGCACGGCCAGCGGTTCTTGCGCACCGACTTCGGCGACCAGTTGGAGCACGGCGTCATTCGCCGACCCGACGCGCGCCCGATGGTCGAGTCGAATTGTTCGGCGAGGCGCCCCCGTCATGTCGCGTCCCCGGCCAGCGCGCTCAACAACACGCCCGCCGCCACGGCCGATCCAATGACGCCGGCGACGTTCGGTCCCATCGCGTGCATGAGCAGGAAGTTCTGCGGGTTTTCCTCCTGCCCGAGCTTGTGGACGACGCGCGCCGACATGGGCACCGCTGAAACACCTGCGGCGCCGATCATGGGGTTGACGGGCTGTTCGCCACGCATCCGCAAATACACGTTGAGGAGCTTTGCGAACAGAACCCCAGTCGCGGTCGCGATGGCGAAGGCCGCCACACCGAGCAGGAAAATGTAGATGGTTTGTAGCGTCAAGAAGTTGGCCGCGCTGGTCTTGGCGCCGACCGTGACGCCGAGCAGGATCGTGACGATGTCAATGAATGCGGTCTGGGTGGTCTTGGCCAAGCGATCGGTAACCAGGCTTTCGCGCAGCAGGTTGCCAAAGAAGAGCATGCCCAACAGCGGCAATCCGCCCGGAGCGATGAACGCGGTCAACAGAAATCCCACAATCGGAAAGGCGATCTTGGTGCTGGTCGCGCTCGGCTTGGTCGCGGCCATCTGAATGCCGCGCTCTTCAGCCGTTGTCAGCAGGCGGATGATGGGCGGCTGAATGATCGGCACCATCGCCATGTAGCTGTAGGCGGCGAGGGTCACCGCCCCGAGTAGTTCCGGAGCGAGCTGCGAGCAGGTGAAAATCGCCGTCGGGCCGTCAGCCCCGCCAATGATGCCGATGCTCGCGGCTTGCGGCAGACTAAAACCGAGCGCTAAGGCGCCCAAGAGCGATCCGAAGATGCCGAACTGCGCCGCCGCTCCCAGCAATAGCGTGCGCGGATTGCTGAGCATCGGACCGAAATCCGTCAACGCGCCGATGCCGAGAAAGATAAGCGGCGGATAAAAGCCCGCGAGCCCAACGCCGGCGAACAGCCACCAGAAGATCGAGGCGTTATGGATGTCTTGCTGGGCAAGCGACCAAAGCACGGGATAGCGGTTATCGTCACTCGGTTGCGACACGAAGACGTAGCGGCCCCCGCCCGCCGGATAAATCCCCGGTTGCTCGACCGCGATACGGGGCGACAGCAACTGATGTACATTGATCAGAATCGCCTGCCCGGTCTTCAGTTTCAGGTGCGCCGGTGCGGGATCATTCAGCGGACGCCACTCGATCACTTCCAATGAAGCGGGCGTCTCCTCGTCCGTCAGCAGGCGTTGGACGGCAGCGGGCGTGACTTCGCCTTCGAGGGCGACCCCTGGTGCGAAGTCGATCTCCAGGGTTTGCAGATCGCTGTCACTCACCGGGCCGTCATACACGCCCAGCGGCAGCTTGCTGGCGTCGTAGGGAATGTTCCCAATCAGGATGCCAAACCCGATCGGCACCAGCAGCAGCGGTTCGAATCCTTTGCGTACCGCGAGCGTAATGAACAATACGCCGATGCCGATCATCACCGCGTTGGTCCAGTGAAACTGACCGAAGCCGGAGTCGACCAGATAGTTCGTCAGCGTTTCGATGACGCCCACAAACGCTCCTCAGCCAATGCGGACCAGAATCTGGCCGGTCTGCACCGCGTTACCCGGCGCCACGAAAATGTCACGCACCACGCCGTCGAGCGGCGAAACCACCTGCGACTCCATCTTCATCGCTTCCAACACCACCAGCGGGTCTTTCGCGACCACATCATCGCCAACCTTCACCGCCACGCTCACCACAGTGCCCGCGATCGGACTTTGTACATCACCGACCGCGGCGCCGGCGGCGCCACGCGCGGGCGGTGGGGTGGAAGCGGGTTTGGGCGCGATGGGTCGCGTATCGCTGCGACGCTCGCCACTCGCCGGCGTTTCCACCACCACCGGGCGCGGGCCATCGTCGTCGAGAAACTCCACCTCGACGATGTAGGCCTTACCCTCTACAGAGATGCGTAGTTTCATAGACGAGCCCGATTAGGTCCTATTGGAGGCGCCCGCTCATCGTCGGGTTCGCTTGGGTTTGCGCGTCGCCATGAGCGCGGCGCGCCCACCCGACAGCCAGGCCGCGCCCGGAGCCGTCGATGCGATCCTCACTTTGCGGATTCGCAGCGGCCGGTCCACCGCCGCCGTCGCAGCCGCCGTCAGCACGGCGACCAGTTCAGGAGTGACGCCTTCATCGACGTCGACATTCGCCAGCGGCGCGTCGCCGTCCGGCTGCGCCTCGGCGGCGGTGCGCTCACTCACCCGGCGCAGGGCGGAAATCAGCAGCAGCAGAACACACAAAGACGCAAACACCACGCCCATACCGACAATCATGAGCACGACGCCGTCGGCCAAAGAAGCGGGCGACGGGACTGTGTTCGCTGCAAATAGACTCACTGCCAAATCCACGTATCGCCTTCCCGCAATGTCTACAACGGCATCAGACCGTGCTTCTTCTCTGGTCGCAGCTCACGCTTGGTGCGCAGATATTCCAGCGATTGAGCAACATATCGGCGTGTGTCCGCCGGATCGATGATGTCGTCCACCATGCGCCGGCCAGCAGCCACGTACGGCGTGCTGAAGGTATTGCGATAGACGTTGATGAGCTCGTCCCGCTTGGCGTCATGGTCCTCGGCCGCCATCAGCTCTTTGCGATAGATGACCTCGACCGCTCCCTCGGCCCCCATCACCGCGATTTCCGCACTCGGCCAAGCGGCGACGGCGTCGGCCCGCAGGTCTTTTGACGCCATCGCGACATAGGCGCCGCCGTAGGCCTTGCGCAGGATGACCGTTACCTTCGGCACGGTCGCTGCGCCATACGCAAACAACAGTTTCGCACCGTGCCGGATAATGCCGCCGTACTCCTGATGCAGTCCGGGCATGAATCCCGGAACATCCACGAGCGTCAGGATTGGGATGTTGAACGCGTTGCAAAACCGAATGAAGCGCGAGGCCTTGTCCGAACTGTCGATGTCGAGCGCGCCGGCATTCACCGCCGGGTTGTTCGCCACGATGCCGACACTGCGGCCGACGACCCGAGCCAGCCCGATGACGATGCTGCCCGCGAACGCCGACTGCACCTCCAGAAACGACGCTTCATCAACAACGCGGCGAATGACATCGCGCACGTCGTAGGTCTGTTTCGGGTTGTCGGGAACGATCGAGCGCAACGCTTCATCGAGCTCCACCTCGCCCGAGTGCGGCGCGACGGGCGGATCCTCGGTGTTGTTGTTCGGCAGGTAGCTGAGCAGTTGTTGGCACAATGCGACCGCGTGGCGGTCATCGTCGGCTATGAAGTGCACCACGCCGGAGTAGTGCATGTGAGCCTCCGGGCCGCCGAGTTGTTCCGGCGTGACCTCTTCGCCGGTGACCATTTTGATCACGCTCGGCCCCGTGATGAACATCTGCGCATGTCGGGTTTGGATGATGAAATCCGTCAGCGCTGGGCTGTACGCCGCACCACCGGCGCAGGGCCCACAAATCAGACTAATCTGCGGCACCACGCCCGACAGCAATACATTGCCATAGAAGACACGACCGTAGCCGGCGAGCGCATCGATCCCCTCTTGAATTCGAGCGCCCCCCGAATCGTTGATAAAGACAAACGGACTGCCGGTTTTCAGGCTGGTGTGCATGATCTCGGCGATCTTGTCGCTATGCACCTCGCCGGCCGCCCCACCCGTCACCGTGAAATCCTGGCTGGCGACGTGGATCAGACGCCCCTGAACCGTGGCGGCGCCGGTGACGACGCCGTCGGCGGGCAGCACCTTCCCCTCCATCCCAAACTGCGTGCAGCGATGCGACGCAAAGGCGTACACCTCGCGAAAGCTGCTCTCGTCAGCCAGTGCCGCAATGCGTTCCCGAGCGCTCAGTTTGCCCTGGTCGTGCAGCTTATCGATGCGCGCCTGCCCGCCCCCGAGATGAACCGTCGCACGCTTCTCGTTCAGCTCCTTGATCCGCGCGGCCATCGTCGGGATCGCCGACCGCGCCTTTGAAGCGTCCGGGTTGGTCTTGTCAGACATCGACTCGCTCACGCGTGGGTCGCCGCGGGCTCGCACAACTCCGTCAGCACACCGTTCGAGGCTTTCGGGTGCACGAAAGCGATACGGGCGTTATGGGCGCCGGTGCGCGGCGTTTCGTCAATCATGCGGACATCCCCGGCGCGGAGTTCCGCGATCCGGGCTTCGATATCCGCCACCGTGTACGCCACGTGATGCAGTCCCTCGCCCTTCTTCTCGATGAACTTTGCGATCGGCGATTCGTCGTTCATCGGTTCGAGTAGCTCCAACCGCACTTCGCTGCCGCTCGGTCCGAGCACGTAGAACGCAACCCGGACGCCTTGATCGACGACCTCTTGTTCGTCCTCAAAGCGCGCCCCAAGGACATTCTCGTAGAAGGGCCGCTGCTCCGCCAGCGAACGCACCGCGATGCCAATGTGATTTACGGCTTGAGCATTGATCATGTTGTCGTCCTCCGCGTTGATCGCCAGGGCCGCAACGGCCCAGCAGCACCTTGGCACTGTAGGTCAACTTTCCTCGCGCGCCTTCTTCAGAAACGTTTGCAGCAGTTCATCCGCTGCGGCGCTCGGATGCAGGCGCGCGTCGCGCACGGCCGCCTCGACTCGCTCCCGCGCACCCGCTACCGCCGCATCCCGCTCAAACGTCAGCAAGAGGCGATCCGCAATCAGTTGGCGCATCCAGCTCACGGTTTGCCCATGCCGAATCTCCTCGAGCCGGCCGCTGCGGCGCAGCTCGCCGACCCGCCGCGTCACAGCGTCCCACACTTCCTTCACCCCATCGCCGGTCTTCGCGCTGCACAGCAACACCGGCGGCGTCCAATGCTCATCGGCACGGGCGATACACCGCATTGCGGCGGCGTGCTCGGCAGCGGCGCGGCGGGCGGCATGCACGTTGTCGCCGTCGGCCTTGTTGACCGCCACCAGATCGGCCAACTCCAACAAACCGCGCTTGATGCCCTGCAATTCGTCGCCCGCTCCGGGCAGCATCAGCACCAGGAAGAAGTCCGTCATCTCCGTGATGATCGTCTCCGACTGACCGACCCCCACCGTTTCAACCAGCACCACATCGAAGCCAGCGGCTTCACAGAGCAACAGCGTCTCGCGCGTTTTCCGCGCGACCCCGCCGAGCGTACCGGACGACGGACTCGGCCGCACAAATGCCCGCGGATCGCTCGACAGGCTGCTCATCCGCGTCTTGTCGCCCAGGATCGACCCCCGCGAAACCGTGCTCGACGGATCGATCGCCAGCACCGCCACCTGCTGCGGGGCTCCAAAGGCGCCACCCGTCAGCCATGTCCCGAGCCGTTCAATGAAGGTGCTCTTCCCGACCCCGGGCACCCCCGTGATGCCGACGCGCAGCGCTCCGCCAGTGTGCGGCGTCAGCTCGTTGAGCAAACGCTCGGCCAACGCCCGATGCTTGTCGCTCGACGACTCGACAAACGAAATCGCCCGCGCGAGCATGGCCCGGTTGCCGGCGAGGACGCCCTCGGCTAGCTGCGCCGCGCTTGGGAGCCGACGGCCGCGCGCTACATGTCCCGAGGGCCCGGCGGCCCGCTCGGTCATGCGTCGCTCGCCGCTGAATCGGCTTCTTCGAGTTTGTCGAGGATCTTGTCCGCCGCGGCGGTAATGACCGTCCCCGGCCCGAAAATTGCGACGGCGCCGGCGGCGTACACCGCCGGGTAGTCCTGCGGCGGCACCACGCCGCCGAGCACGATCAGGATGTCATTCCGCCCGGCCTCATCCAACGCCTTCCGCAATGCGGGCACCAGCGTTAGGTGGCCGGCGGCGAGCGATGAGACGCCAACCACATGCACGTCGTTCTCAACCGCCTGTCGTGCGGTTTCCTCGGGCGTCTGGAAGAGCGGACCGATGTCGACGTCGAAGCCCAGATCTGCGTATGCCGACGCCACGACCTTTTGGCCGCGGTCGTGACCGTCCTGCCCCATCTTCGCAATCAAGATTCGCGGACGGCGCCCTTCCTCCTTCGCAAACGCATCAGTACGCGCCCGCACGGCGGTCACCTCGTCGGCCATCGGTCCGGCCTCCCGGCTGTAGACGCCGCGAACGGCGCGGATTTCGGCTTCGTGTCGCCCGTAGACTTTCTCGAGGGCCTCCGACATTTCGCCGACGGTGGCCTTCGCGCGGGCCGCGGCCAGCCCGAGCTCCAGCAGATTCCCCTCGCCGCTCTCCGCCGCATGGGTGAGGGCCGCCAGCGCGGCGTCGCACGCCGACTGATCACGTTCGGCGCGCAGCCGTTTGAGCCGCGCGACCTGCTGCTCGCGCACGGCGGTGTTGTCGATTTTCAATACGTCGATCTGCTCTTCCTCGGCCAGACGATATTTGTTGACGCCGACGAGCGTCTGCTGGCCGGAATCGATGCGGGCCTGCGTGAGGGCCGCGGCCTCTTCGATGCGCAGCTTCGGAATGCCGGCCTCAATCGCCGACGCCATGCCGCCCATCTCTTCGACCTCGAGCAGATGCACCCACGCCCGCTGCGCGAGTTCGTGCGTCAGCCGTTCGACGTAGTAGCTGCCGCCCCAGGGGTCAATCACGCAGCGCGTATCCGTTTCCTGCTGCAGAAAGAGCTGCGTATTGCGGGCGATGCGGGCCGAAAAGTCAGTCGGCAACGCGAGGGCTTCGTCGAACGCATTCGTGTGCAGGCTCTGCGTATGACCTTGCGTCGCCGCCATCGCTTCGATGCACGTGCGCACCACGTTGTTGTACACATCCTGCGCGGTCAGCGACCAGCCCGACGTCTGGCTGTGCGTGCGCAGACTCATGCTCTTGGGGTTCTGCGGGTCGAACTGCTTGATGATCGTCGCCCACAACAGTCGGGCCGCCCGCAGCTTGGCGATCTCCATGAAGAAGTTCATGCCGCTCGCCCAGAAAAAGCTCAGCCGCGGCGCGAAGGCGTCGATGTTGAGGCCCGCGTCGATCCCCGCGCGCACGTACTCCAACCCGTCGGCAAGCGTATACGCCAACTCCAGGTCCGCAGTCGCGCCAGCTTCCTGCATGTGATAGCCGGAAATCGAAATCGAGTTGAACCGCGGCATCTCCTGGCTCGTGAAGCTGAAGATGTCGCGAATAATCCGCAGGCTCGCCGCCGGCGGATAGATGTACGTGTTGCTAACCATGAACTCTTTGAGAATGTCGTTCTGAATCGTGCCGCTCAGATAACTCCGCCCCACCCCCTGTTCCTCGGCCGCAACCATGT
>CAZLYU010000047.1:0-29951 GCA_964563855.1 uncultured Planctomycetales bacterium
CCCCCCCCCCCCCCCCCCCCCCCCCCCCCCCCCCCCCCCCCCCCCCCCCCCCGTTAGACGTTTCTGCATTACTAATGTTGCCATGTGTTACGCACATTCGAAGGGGTAGTGTCACCGGGGCTATTGTCGCTGCCGGCCTCGTTGCACTGGTTGGATGTGGTGCTATGGTCATTGTCACTGTGAGCGTCGTCTCGCCACATATCCTGCGCATGGCAGTTCCACTTCCATGGTTATTGATATGCGCTGCAATTATCATATGGGCTGCGACTGCGTTGACATGCCTTGTAGCTGCTCTACGTTCGGCGCGTCGCTTGCGGCTCTCGGAGAGTGGCCTCTGCGTTAGCTGCGGATACAAATGTGTTGGTAACCCGCATATGTGCACCGAGTGCGGATATGTGTTCAGACACTCGGATAATTCGGTTCGCGCCGAGCCTAGCGCATGAGCGTGACCACCGCGAACATCACGGCCAACGCCATCGCCGTGACGCCGAGCGGCGCCTGATAGACCGTCAGGGCCGCTCGAAGCTTCTCGCCCTGTGCAGCCGCCGACGCCTGCCGCTGCAAAGCGTACTTGCTGATCAGGCCGTAGCCCAGCAGGAATCCCAGCCCGATCTCCGTGAGCGCCAGCACGAGATAGACCAACCACCAGATCGGTGCGATCGTCAAAACGCCCACGCCGCGAACCACCCCGAACAGATCAATGAGCCCCCAGAGCAATAGCACCACGCCGATCCAGCTCTGGTAAGGCGCCAGCTTGTTGATAAGATCCTTCGCGTTCGGCTGCTTCGCGATCACCAGATTCGCCGCTCCCAGCAGACCGCCAACAAACAAAGCCGTTACCGAAATCAGCCACATCACGCGCTCCTTCCTGCGACGATCGGGTTCCATGTCGTCCTAGTGTCCATCCACCGTCCGCCCCGCGCCGCCATGCAACGGTCGGACGTGTTCAGATAGACCGCGAAGTCCGGCCGCCTGACGCGCCATCCCCATCTCTCGGTTCGTTGATCAGCGCGCCTTCAGCAGATACACCGCCTCCGCCGCACGCAGATTCGACCCCCACCGCCGCGTGCGTCCCGCCGGGCTCAGGAACAGACGATCGAGAATGGTGATCTCCTGCTCGCGGCAATACCGCTCGAAGTCGCGCACGCTGAGAATCCGCAAATTCGGCGAGTTGTGCCACGCTTTCTCGGGCTCATCGCCGCGCGGCGTGCAACCCGTGCGAATCAACTCCCAGCGCCGGCGCCAATACGCGAAGTTTGGAAAGCTCACGATTGCGTACCGCCCGATGCGCAGCATCTCGCGCAACACCAGACTCGGACGGTGCAATTGCTGCAGCGTCTTCGAGAGCACCACGAAATCCCACGACTTGTCAGCGAAACTCCGCAGGTCGTGCTCCAAGTCAAACTGCACCAGCGTCAGACTGCGCTCGATCGCCGACGCCAAGAGGTCTTGATCGAGCTCGACCCCCATCGCATCGATCTCACGCTCTCGCGACAGATACGCCAGCAACCCGCCGTCGCCGCACCCCAGATCCAGCACCGCACTGCGCGGCTTGATCCATTGCGCGATCTGCTCATAGTCCGCCCGCCGCCAGCGCTGCGGCTCGTCCGGCGTCGGTCCAGCCACCGCCGCGACAGTCGGCAACCCACGCGCCGCCGAACGCTTCACCACGTCCGGATGGTCCGGCGTGCCCCGCAGAAAGCCGCCGATCAGTCGACTCAGGATCTCCGGTTCGAGCAAGAACGCGTCATGACCCAACGGCGAGTCAATATCCACATAAGACACATCCTTCTGGTTCGCCAGCAGTGCGTCCACGATGTCGCGGCTCTGCTGCGAAGTGAACAGCCAGTCGGTGCTGAAGCTGATGACCAGAAAACGCGACTGCACGTCGCGCAGCGCCGCCGCCAACGAGCCCGAGCGACGCGTCAGGTCGTAGTAGTCCAGCGCCTTGGTGATGTACAGATACGAGTTCGCGTCAAACCGCTCGACGAATGACTGCCCCTGATGGTCGAGATAGGTCTCAACCGAGAACTCCGCGCCAAAGTCGTACGCATAGTGATCCGCGGAGCGCAGCTCACGACCAAACTTCGCATGCATGCTCTGCTCAGACAGATACGTGATGTGCGCCAGCATGCGTGCGACCGCCAGCCCGCCGTCCGGCTGCCCCGCGGCGTGGTACCGACCGCCGTTGAACCCCGGGTCGCGCTGAATCGCCGCCCGGCCGACCGCGTCAAACGCGATCGACTGCGCACTCTGCCGCGCCGTCGTCGCCAGCGGCACGACCGCAAGCACACGCTCCGGGTACCGCACCGCCCACTCCAGCGCCTGCATCCCGCCCATCGATCCGCCCACGACCGCCAGCAACTGCGTCACGCCCAAATGCTCGACCAGCCGCTTTTGCACCTTCACCATGTCTTCCACGGTGACAACCGGAAACGCCAGCCCCCACGGCTCGCCCGTCGCCGGATTGATGCTGCTCGGACCGGTCGTGCCGCTGCAACCCCCGAGCACGTTCGAACTGATCACGAAGTATTGGTTCGTATCAATGCCCTTGCCCGGCCCGATCATCTGCTCCCACCAGCCTGCCTTGCGATCGCTCGCGCTGTGATAGCCGGCCGCGTGCGCATCACCCGACAGCGCGTGACACACCAACACCGCGTTCGACGCCTGCGCGTTCAGCTCGCCATACGTCTCAAACGCCACATCGATCGGCCCCAACGCCCGCCCGCACTCGAGCTGCAGTGCATGCGGCGGCTCAAACAGACGCACCGTCCGCCGCTCGACAAGCCCAATCGAGTCGGCCGGAAACAGGCTCGCCGTGGTCGAAGCCGCCGGCGCGTCGTCTCGCTGCGGTGTGGGTTGAGGCGACTCGATGGCGGGCTCGGCGGTCGGTGGCGGGTGGTTCTCAGCCATAGTCGCCAGAATTATAGGCGGATCTCCAAGCCCCAGCGGTCAGCATCCGCGACACGCCCTACTGATCACCAACGACCGACCCGACAGCCTGTTCAGTTCGCGAATCAGCTATGACTTCCCCGCTCTCGGCTCCGAAGTCGACGACGACGTCGCCGTGATCGTCACCGACAACGCCCCGGCCAACAACGGGGGCCATGGCGTCACCATGTGGGGGCCTGGGAGCTTCGAAGCTGTTTTCGTCCCGACCAACGCGCTCGGAGACTACAACGGCGATTGCTTCGTCGACATCACCGACTTCGACGTGCTGGTTGCCGGCCTGTGTCGCGTCGGCGACTTCATCTACGACGACAGCCTGCGAGTCTTCGACTGGAACGATGACGACCTGCTCAGCATCGCCGACGTCGCCCGTTTCCAAAGCGAGTTCCGCGGCGCTTCGACGCCCATCGTCGACTGCGTGCCGCAGTAAACACCGATAGCGCGCGCTACGGCTGGCGGCGACGCCGCACTGTCGCCGCCAGAGCCTGCCGCGCCATCTGTAACGCGGCGGCGCGTCACGGCCGTGTCCGCCACGCTCGCTTTCACGTGCTTCGCCGTCCCAGATAGCTGAGAGACGCTGGATCGCCGCTGCGATCCCCCCCGTCAGTTTCACGCCACGCCGGCTTTCGCTACCCTCCACCCACCCAACCGACGCCGCCGAAGCGGGGCCGAGTCGGGCTCAGCGACCACAGGGACAAACGCACCCGTGTCGACCGCGTCCAAAACAGCTTCGCCGACCGCCCAGCCTGTCGCCGCATCCGTATTCCGCAACGTCCCCTTCATGCTGCTCTGCGGCGGATACTTCATCTCCGCATTCGGCGACAGTCTGAACGACAACGGCCAGTTGGCAATGATGGACGCCCTGCAGAGCGATCGCTCCACGCGGCTCATGGCGCTCATGCTCTTCGGCCTCTTCGCCCCATTCTTCATCCTCGGTCCCGTTGCCGGGTTCGCCGCCGACCGCCTCGGCCGCCGACGCGTCATGATCGCCGCCGACATCACCCGCGCTTTTATCGTCCTCAGCTTCACCCCGCTCATTCCGTGGCTGCTCGCCAACAGCGCCGGCGACTACACCGTCATGTTCACCCAGATGATGCTCGGCTCGCTCGCGGTCTTCTTCTCCCCGGCTCGGCAAGCCCTGGTGCCCGTGCTCGTTCGGCCCGATCAGCTCGTCCGCGCCAACGCCGTCATCAGCGCTCTCGCCCCCGTCGGCGCGATGGTCGGCTTCCTCGTCGGCGGCGTGATCGTCGATGTCGGCGGTCCCGAGTGGAACTTCCGCACCAACTTCCTCACCTATCTCATCAGCGCCACGCTCATCGCGCTCATCGTGGTGCGCCCACGCATCGGCCACGAACCCAAATCCACAACACCACTCGCAACGCCCGCCAAACACCTCGACTCATTCGCCGCCGGCTTCACCTACGTCGCCACCCACCAGCGCGTCTTGCAGATGATCCTCCTCGGGGCGCTCTTCTGGGGCGTCTCCGGCGTCGTTTACTCGGTCGTCCCCGCGTTCGTCGTCAAGCTCACGCAAGGCGACTACACCACCGTCGGCACGTTCCGCGCGCTGCCCGCCGTCGGCATGCTCGCCGGCGCAGCCCTGATGGCCCTGCTCGGCAATCGGCTCGGCGTACGCGGCGCCGTGCTCATCGGCCTCGCCGGAGCAGGATCATCGCTCGCCTTCCTCGCCGCCGCCTTCTACCGGAGTTGGTCCGGCGCCTCGGCCATGACCCTGCTCGTCTTGCTCGGCGTCGCGGGCTCGATGCTGCTCGTTACGATCATGTCGTCCCTGCAACGCTTCACCCCCAACACCCGCCGCGGCCGCGTCTTCGGCGTCTCCGACATGACCACCATGGGCGCGATGGTGCTCGCCACCGGTCTCCTCGGCCTGCCCAAGATTCCCGGGCTCGATCGATACGTGCCCCTGCTGCTGTTGCTCACCGCCGCCGGCATGCTCGGGGCGTTGGTCGTCGCCGCATACATCTATCGACGCAACGCTCGCAAATGGCGATTGTTGTCGCCCACCAAAATGATAGACTAGGGTGTCCGA
This sequence comes from uncultured Planctomycetales bacterium, assembly GCA_964563855.1. Classification (GTDB taxonomy): domain Bacteria; phylum Planctomycetota; class Phycisphaerae; order UBA1845; family Fen-1342; genus JAFGRR01. The sequence goes on from CAZLYU010000047.1 coordinate 5,000, forward strand.
CTAAGTTGTCCGCACCCACAGCAGGGGGGGAGCCGCTTTGGAAGCCACCACCGCCGCCGACGTCGACTGCCCAGCGTGACACGCGCTCGGTCGTCTTACTGCCAGCGCTGCCAGGTGGCGTTCTAGACGAGTCTCGTACGAGTATTCGAGCGCGCCTTGAGCCCCGGCCGCAGATAGCTAAACTCCGTTGCAAAGGAGTGAACCCGCATGACCTTCGAAGATCCCGCCGCCGCGCTCACCCAGCTCTCCGCCCGTATTCACTCGATTCGGGACTCGCTTTGACTTGCCAACCAAGCGTGACCGGCTCACGACCCTCAGCCGCCAGATGGAGCGCCCCGACTTCTGGGACAACCAGGAGCAGGCCCAACAAGTCGTCAGCGAGATGAAACGGCTACGCGGCCAGGTCGAGCCCGTGCAAGACCTGCTGCAACGCACCGAAGACGTCGGCGTACTGCTCGAACTCGCCGACGAAGAAACCGGTGAAGACGCCGCCGACGAGGTGCAGACCGCACTCGATGAGCTCACCCAAAAAACCGACCAGGTCGAACTGCTCACCCTCCTCTCCGGCAAGAACGACCCCCGCGACTGCTTCTTCAGTATTCAGGCCGGCGCCGGCGGCGTCGACGCGTCCGACTTCGCCGAAATGCTCCTACGCATGTACGTCATGTACTTCGAACGAGCCGGTTTCAAGGCCGCCGAAGTCGAACGCAACAACGGCGACGAAGCGGGAATCCAATCCGTCACGCTCGAAGTCTCCGGCCCGTACGCCTACGGCTATCTCTCCTGCGAAGCCGGCGTCCATCGCCTGGTGCGGATCAGCCCGTTCAACGCCCAGGGCAAGCGCCAAACCAGTTTCGCCGCGGTCGATGTGCTGCCGGTATTCGAAGAGGCGAAGCTCGAGATCGCCGAAGCCGACATCGACTTCGAGTTCTTCCGGCGCGCGTCGGGCGCCGGCGGGCAGAACGTAAACAAAGTCGCCACCGCCGTCCGCGCCAAGCACAAGCCCACCGGCATGGTCGTCGAGTGCGTCAACGAGCGCAGTCAAGCCCAGAACAAACGCATGGCCATGAGCATCCTCCAGTCAAAGCTCGAACAGGCCGAACAGGCCAAACGCGACGCCGAACTCGCCAAAATCTACGGCGAAAAGGGTGAGATCGCCTGGGGCAACCAGATCCGCAGCTACGTCATCCACGGGTCAACGATTCACGTGAAAGACCACCGCACCAACTTCGCGATCGGCGACGTCAACCGTGTGCTCAACGGCGAAGTCCAGCCCTTCATCGACGCCCGCCTCCGCGAACGGCTGAACAAAGACGACTGATCCCCCCCGACAGCCCCGTCGCGCCCGATCCTCGACGAAGTTCCCCGCGAAGCGGAATCGTCAGGCGTGCTGCCTACGTCGTCGTCCTCGATCCCGATGCAAGTCGCAACTTGACCGAGCCCTGCTCCTGGTCTGCTGTCCTCGGCTAGCGACGCCGAATCACCAGACCAGCGAGCGCAACCAACACCAGACTTGCCGGCTCGGGAATAAACGAAACCATCGGCGTGTCCGCGACCTTCCCAAACAGGTCCGACCCTGTCAGCGGCGTCGCAGAACCGAACGTCACCGTCTCGCCGCTCACGCCGGACTGATCAAAGCCCGCCGTGTTGGTGCCGAGATACAGATCGCCAACGAAGCCGGCGGGCGCTTCAACGGTGATTGTGCCAAGCAGGTAGAAGAGGCGATCTTCGACGGCGTCATAGTACGAGTCCGTGTCATGGCCGCCGAGCGACAGGGGTAGCGAAGCCGCCCCTAGACCAAACCGAGTCACGTTGATCAATGTGAAGTCCGGACCGGCCGGCTCGGGGTCACCCGCCGTCCCTCCGAAGTCCGAACCCGGTTCCCAACGGGTCCATCCAATCCAGAAGGTCGGGGCGTAGTCGTTGTTGAGCATCGCGGTGGTGACATCCAGGCCGGGAACCTCCACTACATCCACGCCGACGGCATTCCACTGGTCGACGATCCCCGTCGTCGCGTCGATGCCGATCTCCGCCCAAACGCCCCACGTCACCGAGATCGGCGACGAACTCGGCCCGATGACGATCGGATACGCGCCGGCGATGTCGTGATTCGGCGTCCCGTCAACGGTCGGCTCGCGGCTCGCCAAAGCTGATCCGCAAGTCGCCCGCGTTCGCCGTCGCCGCCGCCAGTGCAGCCCCAGTGATCAGAAGTGCTCGAAACATGTCGTTTCCCCGCGATGGAAAATGATGGACATGGGCGCAGCCAAGACCTTCTCGGACCACGCCGTGCCGCCAAGGTTTAGGCGCGCCCACAACCGCCCGGCAGGCAACACCGCCAAAATCAAAGCGATAAGCCCACCCCAACCGGAAATGCGTCAGGCGTCGCTGCCTGACGTCTTCGACGATCGCCCACGCGATCATCGACACACCCGGCTCCACGCCCCTACAAATTCGTCCGCCGACTGAACTCGCGGTCGTCGCGCTGTCGGGCGGCGGTGGCGTGCTTCAGCGTTTGCTGCTCGACATAGCTCAGACTGTTGATGCCGTGTTCCTTCACCTTCTTCAAGATGCGGTCCACCTCAGCCTCGATCCGCTGCTGCTCCGCCTGCTTCTGCTCCCACGCACCCGGGTTCGGGTTAGGTGGCGGCGTTGGCGTGCGATCAACCGACGTGCGACGACCGCCAAACAGCCGTCCGAAGAAGCCTCCGCCTCCACCGCCACGCGAACGCGACGGGCGGTACGCCCGCCCGCGAACGTCAAAGCGCTCATCACTGATGAGCATGCCGGCGCGGGCGGCCTGCAACTGCTGAAAACAAGCAAAGCCCGCGAAGAACGCGATCGCCAGCAGCATGAATCGACCGTTCATCAACCCGAATCCCGCAAACAGCATCGCCCCGCCGATGCCCACCTGACACGCCAAAACCGTAGCTCGCTGCAGCCCCATGAATCGCCAGAGCACCGCACGAAAGATCTGCCCGCCGTCAAGCGGAAACACCGGCAGCATGTTGAACACGAACAAGATCAGATTCAGAAAGTAAAACTGCTCCAGCAGCGCAAAGCCATAGCCCGGCATTTCCGTCCCCACGATCGGCAGAAAGCCGAACGCGAGGTAGCCATAGAATGATGACGGCCCCGCCAGAAACAGCGACAGCGCCGCCCCCACGCAAAAGATCACGTTCACCAGCGGTCCGGCCATCACCGTGACGAACTGGTTCCACGGACGCATCGGCGCCCACGGATACGCGATGCCGCCCAGCGGCCAGAGCATGATCGTGTGCGCGTCGCCGCCAACCGCACGCGCCCCAAAGCAGTGCCCATACTCGTGCGCCAGCACGATCCCGTACAGCATCCCGAGCCAAATCAGCGTGTCACTCGTCGGATTCTGCAGAAACCAGAACGCGGTAAACACGAGGAACAACACGTGCAGGCGGATGTCGATGTCGAACAGCCGGCCGACCTTGAACGATCCGCTCAGAAAATCCATGCCAGGGCGCCCCTTCAGGGAGGAGACCGCGATGCCGCGTCAAGCATTTCAACGCGCGAAGCGATCATAGTAGAGCAGCGCCGCCACGCTTTTGCCATCCACAATCCGACCGTCGCCCACCGCCGACAACGCGTCATCCAGCGCCATCGGCGCCGGCGTGATCACCTCGCCCGCTTCCAGCGCCGTCGGCCCCGCCGTCAGCTCTTCCGCAACGTACATGAACATCCGCTCGTTGCAGAAGCCCGGCGTCGACAGCATCTCCAGCAGCAGCGTCAGCTTCCCCGCCCGATAGCCGGTCTCCTCGGTCAACTCCCGACCCGCCGCGGTCTGCGGATCTTCGCCCGGATCGAGCGTCCCGGCCGGCAACTCCAGCAAGTCGCGCCCCACCGTGAAGCGATAGACGTTCTGCAAGAGCACCCGCCCGTCCGGCAATATCGGCAGGATCACCGCCGCCCCCGGATGCTGCACCTCGTCATACGTATGCGCCGTACCGTCCGGCAGCGTCACGTGCCGGCGCACGACTGCATACTTGCGACTGGTCAGCAGTGTTTCGTCAGACAACGTCGTGATTAAGCCTCGGCAAAGAGCGGGGTCGAAAGGTATCGCTCGCCCGGAGACGGCAGCACCGCCACGATCAGCTTGCCGGCGTTCTCGGGCCGCCGCGCCACCTGATCCGCCGCGAATAAAGCCGCTCCGGAACTGATGCCGCACAACAAGCCTTCCTCGCGCGCGGCCCGCCGCGCCCACGCAAACGTGTCGTCGTTGCTCACCCGGATCACTTCGTCCACCACATCCAGCGCCAACACTTCCGGAATGAAACCCGCCCCGATGCCCTGAATCTTGTGCGGACCCGGCTTCAGCTCCTCCCCGTCTTTCGTCTGCGAGATCACCGGCGAATCCACCGGCTCCACGGCGATGCACTGCACACCCGGCTTGCGCTCTTTCAGCACCGAGCCCACGCCCGTCAACGTGCCGCCCGTGCCGACGCCGGCAATGAAAATGTCCACCTTTCCGTCCGTGTCATTCCACACTTCCTCAGCAGTCGTCCGCCGATGAATCGCCGGGTTCGCCGGGTTGCGAAACTGCTGCGGCATGAAGCTGTTCGGCGTTTCCGCCACCAGCGCCTCCGCCTTCGCCACCGCGCCCTTCATCCCCTCCGCCGCGGGCGTGAGCACCAGGTCGGCCCCGAGCTGCTTCAGCACCTGCCGACGCTCCATGCTCATGCTCTCGGGCATCGTCAGAATCAGCTTCAACCCCTTCGCCGCGCACACAAACGCCAGCGCGATGCCGGTATTGCCCGAAGTCGGCTCGATGATCGTCGTGTCCGACTTGATCTTCCCTTCGCTCAGCCCCGCTTCGATCATCGCCGTGCCGATGCGATCCTTCACGCTGTTCAGCGGATTGAACCACTCCAGCTTCACATACACGTCCGCTTGCGACGCAATCAAACGATTGATGCGCACCAGCGGCGTGTGGCCGATGGTTGCTGTAACGTCGGGGTAGAGTCGGGCCATCGCAGCGCCTCCAGGTCGATACCGCTCAGGTGAAGAGTATTCACTGCATAGTACGAGCGCGGACCCGGGCTGACAAAAACACGCGAGCGCAATAGCAAGCGCCTCACGCCGGCAACGCCCGCGGACGCCGCCCCGCGTGCGCGCTCTGACACGCCTCCAGCTCCGCCGTCGTCAGCGGCCGCCGCTGCTCGATCAGCGTTCGGAACACATCAAACAGATACCCGGCGTCGTGCGGACCCGGCGCCGCTTCGGGGTGATATTGCACCGCAAACAGCGGCAGCTCGCGATGACGAAAACCCTCGACCGTCCCGTCATACAGATTCACATGCGTTTGCTCGAGACCCGCGCCCGCCAGCGATTCCTGACGCACCGCGAACCCGTGGTTCTGCGACGTGATCTCCACACGCTCCGTCAGCAGGTTCTTCACCGGATGGTTGTAGCCGTGATGCCCGAACTTCAGCTTGAAGGTGCTCGCGCCCAGCGCCAACGCCAGCAACTGATGCCCCAGACAGATCCCGAAGGTCGGCAGCGCCGGCCCCACCTCACCGAGCAGCTTCACGACATAGTCGACCGCCGCCGGATCGCCCGGACCATTACTCACAAACAACCCATCCGCCCCCAGCGCCAGAATCTGCTCCGCAGAAGCCGTCGGCGGCATGATCGTCACGCGACAGCCGATATCCACCAGATGCCGCAGGATGTTCCGCTTCATCCCGCAATCCAGCGCCGCCACGTGTTTGTCGATCGGCATCCGCCGCGCGCGGTCAAACAGCTCACCCTCCAGCCCCGTGCTCCACGTCTGCGGCTCACGCGCCGCCACCTGACGCACCAAGTCTTGTCCCGCCATCGACGGCAACGCGCGGGCCCGATCGATCAGCTCATCGTCGTCGATGTCCGTCGTCGCCAGCGCCCCATTGATGGCCCCGTCAACACGCAGCTTCAGCGTCAGCTCACGCGTATCGATCCCCGTCAGACCCGGCACACCATGACGCGCAAGCCACGCATCGAGCGCGCGGTCCGAGCGAAAGTTCGAACGCAGCCCCGACAGCTCCCGCACCACAAACCCCTCCACGCACGGCCGCGGCGACTCATCATCCTCGGGATTGACGCCGTAGTTTCCTTGCAGGGGGGTGGTCATGCAGATGATCTGCCCCGTGTACGATGGGTCCGAGATAACCTCCTGATAGCCGCTGTGCGCCGTGTTGAACACGACTTCCCCCCCGCGAATCGTCTCGCCGCCAAACGCGGTCCCGACAAACAGCGATCCGTCGGCGAGTGCGAGCTTCCCTTCTCTCATGTCACGCTCTCGTGGGTAGGGGGGGCAGTGGGTCGTCGCGGTGAGTGCTCGTCGCGCCCCGCATGACGTCCAGAGTCTAGCAGGCGACAGCGCCCCTGACGACCGCCACAACGCGTCCCGTCCATGGCGGGCGGGCCGAGCCAATCAAACGGGCCAAGCCGACGGCCGGGGGAGCCGACGGCAGGGGGCTACCGGCGCCCTGCGGATGGCTGTTCGCCTCGGCAGGTGTTGAACCGGACGGGCCCCGGGCATCGTCGAGCAGCGGATGCGCGCGTCGCGCCCTAACAGATCGCCGTTTGCAACAGGTCGCCCCCACGCTCCGGCGGCGCCGGCGCAAAGACCGACTCAAACCGAACCGCCACCGTCGCATACCCCTGCAAGTCGCTCGGCTCGATACGCACCACACGCGCCTCCGGAGGCAGCGACGGCGCCGTCTCGCGCACCAGCCGCGACGAACTGTGCATCGCTTCCAGGTGCAACGGCGATCCGACAAACATTCGACGACGCTCGGGCGCCAGGAACGCCGCCCCAGTCTCGCTCACATTCAGCATCCAACCGCCGCACGGCTGTCCCGCCGCCGGTCCGTGCGCCGCCGGTGACTCGTCGATGGTCGGGGTAAAGAAAAACGCGAAAGCCGTGGGATGTCGCGCGGCGCCGCGTCGCTCGGGAGATGGTTGAGAGGTCGCTCCCATTGGCGTACAACCGATTGGCCGTGTGAACTCAGCAGCGATCCGCATCGCCGCTGCAACGCCCGTAGCTTCGGCTTGCGTCCCGTTCATCTTGATCGAATTCAGGATGGCGTCGCTGGCAACCTGTTAAGATAGGTAAACCTCGGCCGCGTCGCCGATAACCACCGAACCATCGATGTCTCAGCAGCACACTTTCGACGACGATCGCCACCCGCCAAACGCGCAGCATCCGCCGGGGCCCGACGCGACCGACCATCCGCGCGCCCAACCCGCCGTAACCGTCCCAACCACCGACCTCGAAGGCTTCACCTGGAACCGCTGCTTCGGCAACGACCGCCCCGTCGAACTGGAAATCGGCGCCGGCAAAGCAGCGTTCCTCCTCCGCCGCGCACAGCAATACCCCCACACCAACTTCCTCGGCATCGAGTGGGCCAACGAGTTCTACAAATACGCAGCCGACCGCATGCAGCGCTGGAACATCCCCAACGTGCGCATGCTCCGCACCGACGCCGCCTACTTCATCCGCGTCATCTGTCCGCGCGACAGCCTGCGTGTCCTGCACATCTACCACCCCGATCCCTGGCCCAAAGCACGACACCACAAACGCCGCCTGCTCCAACCCGCGTTCATCGACGCCGCCTTCGACTGCCTCGTCACCGGCGGACGCATGGCCGTACAAACCGATCACGCCGAATACTTCCGCTTCTTCGAACCCACCCTCCGCGATCACCCCCGCGCACGCGTCGCCCCCTTCGACGACCCCGCCTTCGGCGTGACCGACGCCCAGGTCGCCACCAACTTCGAGATCAAGTACCGCCGCGAAGGCCGCCAGATCTATCAGATCGCCGTAGAAAAGATTCGCTAGGGCCCAAGCGGTGGTCGAGCAGGTCCGCGAGACCAGACGAACGAAGCCCAGTTACCTCGACAGATGCAGCGTCAAACCCACGGATCGGTCGAAGACCGCGCCGCCGCCACGACGCATCGCACAACGCGTCGCCGCCACGCGCCAAGGCAGTCTACCCCTTCACTACACCCACCGGCTTCAGCCGCGCCACCGACTTGCTGATCCGCGCCGCTTGCAGCACCGATACCACATCCGCCACATCCTTGTAAGCCGCCGGCTGTTCTTCATTCAGTCCCGCCTTGCTCCGCGCTCGCGCATAAACCCCGCGGCTCTGCAGCTCTTTCGCGATCGACCGCCCGTGCGCCATCTTGTTCGCCGCCGTCCGCGACATCAGCCGGCCAGCCCCGTGGCAAGCGCTGCCGAACGTCTCCTCCATCGCCTGCGGCTGACCCACCAGCACATAGCTATAGCGACCCATGTCCCCCGGCACGAGCACCGGCTGCCCAATCGCGCGGTACCGCTCCGGCGTTTCCGGATGCCCCGGCGGGAACGCCCGCGTCGCGCCCTTGCGATGCACACACAGGGTGCGCTCACGCCCATCAATGGTGTACCTTTCCATCTTCGCGATATTGTGGGCCACGTCGTAAACCAGGTGCAGACCCAATTCTTCCGCCGGCGCGTTCATCACGTCGCTGATCGCCTCGCGCGCCAGATGCGTCATGATCTGCCGGTTCGCCCACGCAAAGTTCGCCGCGCAGCGCATCGCGCCAAGATACTTCTGACCCTCCGGGCTGTTGATCGGCGCGCACGCGAGCTGACGGTCGGGCAGTTCAATGCCGTACTTCGCCGGCGCGTCGCGCAGGTCGCGCAGCGCATCGTCACAAACCTGATAGCCCAGCCCGCGCGAGCCCGAGTGAATCATGAACGCCAGCTTGCCCAGCTCCAGCCCCATCGCCGTCGCGGCCGCGTCGTCGTAAATCTCCTCAACCACCTGCACTTCGAGAAAATGGTTCCCCGCCCCCAGCGAGCCGCACTGATTCATGCCGCGCTGGATCGCGTGATCAGAGACGCACTCGGGCAGCGCGCCAGCCAGTCGACCATTCGCCTCGGTCACCTCCGCGTCGCCGCGCCAGCCCATGCCGCGCTCGATGACGTACTCCACCCCGCGCACCATCAGCTCGCTGAGCTCCTTCGCTGAGAACTTGACCGGGCTGCGTTCGCCAACGCCGCACGGCACCTTCTCAAACAGGCGGTCAACGATCTTCGGCAGCCGCTTCTCCGCGCGCTTCAGCGGAATGTTCGAGCGGATCAGCCGCACGCCGCAGTTGATGTCATACCCCACCCCGCCCGGGCTGATCACCCCGCCGTCGTCCGGGTCGGTCGCCGCCACCCCGCCAATCGAGAAACCGTAGCCCCAGTGAATGTCCGGCATCGCGATCGACGCCCCCACAATGCCCGGCAGGCACGCGACATTCGCAACCTGCTCCGGCGATTGGTCAGCCCGAATCTTCTCCATCAGCGCGTCATTGGCGTAGATCACGCCGTCAACACGCATCTCAGGTCGGTACGTCTTCGGAATCCGCCAACGGAAATCGTCGATCCGTTCCAGCGGTCCGGTGTAGGCGCCTTTGCCCATCATTTGCTCCCACGCTGCTACCTTGAGCTTGCATGGGAATGCTAACGCATGTGCGGCGCGAAGACTCCGCGCGCCAGCCGCACGGCCGAGTTACGCCTCGTCGCCTGCGTCGTCGTCGTCGTCGTCGTCCGATGCCTCCGCCGCGTCAGCTTCACGCAGCTCCAAACGTCGGACACGCGAGTCCGCCAGCGTGTCTTGGTACAGCGCCAGCATCTCGCCGCTATCACGCAGCGTCGTGGCCGCCCGCGTCAGCAGCAGCAGGGCGGCGGTCGCGGCGGCGCCAAGCACCAGCAGTGGATGAAGGGGAATGTCCACGAGCCGACTCCCGCCAAACCCTTTACGCGCGGCGGCGCCCGTCGGCCGGTCACCTCGCCGACGCCGCCTTCGGTCTATCGGGTCGAACCACCGCGGCCTGCAAAACCGAGTCCGCCATCAACTTGCGACGCCGCGCCCGCTCCACTAGCATCGCCCCGCAACGGCCGCGGAGCGCTCTGTGGCGGCCAACGCGCAACGGTTGCTGGAAAGGGCTTTGCGTGACCTCACTAACCCTGAGCGGCAGCGCCATTGACGGGCTGCGGGCACTCATTCGCGACATCCCCGACTTCCCCAAAGCCGGGATCTTGTTTAAAGACATCACGCCGCTGCTCGGCGATCCCGCCGGCTTGGCCCTCGCGATGGAGCTGCTGGTCCAGCCTTATCGGGGCATGCAGATCGACGCCGTCGCTTCCGCCGAATCGCGCGGATTTATCTTCGGAACGGCCGCAGCCACGGCCCTCTCCTCAGGATTCGTCCCCATCCGCAAGCCCGGCAAGCTGCCGGCGCCCACGCGCACCTACGAATACCAACTCGAGTACGGAACCGATCAACTCGAGATTCACGCCGACGCCGTACGACCAGGACAAAACGTCCTCGTCATCGACGACGTCTTGGCCACCGGCGGCACACTCGCCGCGTCTTGCAAACTCGTTCGCGAACTGGGGGCCAACCTCGCCGGCGTGGCGGTCCTCATCGAACTCGAAGAACTCGCCGGACGTCAAAAACTCCCCGACGCCAACATCCACAGCGTCCTGCGATACTAGCTTGCCGGCCACGAGGCGAAGACACCCTGTGAGTTGCTCAATCAGCGATACTGATGCATGGGTCCATGTGACGGCCAAGCCGACACATCCGACCCATGCTGAACCTGGCCGGGATGGGGGTCGTCGGTCATGCCAAAGGAGCTTGGCCATGGGACGACAGCGACGTTGGCACGCAGCGATCCTCGCGATCCTGCTGCTTTCCCAAAGCGGATGCGCAGTCATCGGCGACCTCTTCAACGAAAGCTTCCTGACCACCCTCGGACTGTCGCCCCAGGTGCTCATCCCCCCGCAAGGCACAGCGATCGTCGTCTTCCAAAACAACACCGCCAACACCGCCTTGTTCCTCGCGTACGAAATCCCCGATGCGGATAACCCCGCCGGCGGCGCACGCAACTTCAGCGCGCAGGTGCCCCCCGGAGCCGCCTCGCCCAGAAACGAAGTCCTTCGTTGCCCCATCGATGTCATCGGCCCCGGCTCACTCGACGGCGCCTTCGCCGTCGTCGACCCCGCCGTCCAGGTCTTCGTCGACGGCATGGCCACCGACGTCAACTACACCGGGACGCCCCTGCGCAACGGCGTCGACTTCCGCTGCGGCGACACCATCCTCATCCAACTGAGCGGCGTCGGCGCCGATGCCGACGCCTTCACCATCGCCGTTCAAGTGCTGCCGGGGCTCTAACGCATGATCAACCGACGCACCTTCCATCAGACAACGACGCCCTTCACGCTCGCCCTCGCCCTCGGCCTCGCCGTCGCCCTCGGCGGCTGCGCAACCCCCGTCTTGTCCGATGTGCTCAACCCAACGTTCGTCGACACGCTCCTCGGCGGTGATAACGTCGCCAGCCTCCCCGGCGGAGCGCCCGCTATCGTCGTCGCCGCCGAGAACGTCACCGGTCGAACCGCCGACATGCAGATCAGCTATCGCACCGGCGCCGATGAAGTCGTCTCATACGTCGTCACCGTCGAGCCCGGCGGAAGAACCGCCCAGGCCATCGCCTGCCCCGTCACCGAACTCACCATCGGCGATGTCACCGATGCAACCCAGAGCGGCGTCACCGTCCGCCTTGGCGTCGGCCTCACCACCGACCCCTTCCTGCTCGTCGAACCCCTCGGCGTCATCCTGACCGAAGGCGTCAACTACGACTGCGGCGACGAGGTGCGATTCCAACTCGCGTCGTCCGCCGAAACGATCACCGGTTTTCGAGTGTTTGCGTTCATTACCAGGGCCGACTAAGCCGCCCACGCCCGCGATGTGCTTTATGCACGGCGAGAGTTCTATGTTCAACGCGCGCTACCTTGCTTCAACTGTCTCCCTCGCACTCGCCGCCGCCTTGATGGGCGGTTGCCCATTCGAGACCCCGCCCGAGTTCGTCGGCGGCGCAACCGACTTTCAGACCACCGTCGCCGCTGAACCCGCGGTCTCCGTCCTCTCGCCCCAATCAGACCTCACCGTCCCCGGCGGAACCCAGATTCAGGTCACCTACCGCGCCGTCGCACCCTCGACCGCCCCGACCGTCACCGTCTTCTTCGATACCGATCAAAACCCTCTCAACGGAACCGAAATCGTCCAGTTCGAAGGCCTGCCGCTCTCGCAGACCACCCAACTGCTCGACACCACCGAACTCGACGCCGCCACCTATTTCGTCGGCGTCGTCATCCAGGATCTCACCGGCGTCATCGCCCAGGGCTACGCCGCCGGCGCCGTCACCATCAATCAGGCCCCGCGCCTGCTCTGGAACTCACCACGCAACAATGTCGTCTTCGATCGCTCCGAACGCATCAACCCAACCATCGACGTCAGTTGGACCGTCAGCGACCCCGACAGCACCGTCGCCGTCGACATCCTGCTCGATCCCAACCCCGACCTCGGCGGCGACGAAATCCTCCTCTTCGAGAGCGACAACCAGACCGGCGACAACTTCTCCTTCGAGCTCCGCACCGCCATCCTTCCACCCGGAAACTACGACATCGTCGCCGTCGTCCGCGACACCGTCGGCATCGCGCCACGCGTCTTCAGCGCCCCCGGCGGCATCCGCCTGCGGCCGCGCCTCGCCGGCTTCCTCGACCTCAGACTGCTCGACGATCCCGCCAGCGGCCGCCTCACCGGTGCCGTGCTCGAGGGCTTCAACCCCGGCGACAATCTCGGCAGCTTCGCCAACGGCACGCGCGACATCGATCGCGACGGCTTCGACGACATTATGGCCATGGCCCAGTTCGGCAAACCCCGCTTCCAGTCAAACACCTCACGCCAAGGCGTCGGCGAGGCCTATCTGATTTACGGCCGACAGCAACGCTTCACCGGCCGCATCAACGCCAACTCCGTCGGAACGCTCTTGCGCGGAGACATCTTCGAAGGACCCCCCCAGGTCGACGACCCCATCCGCCCCAGCCGCGGCATCACCAGTTTCGACCTGCTCGATGATCTCGATTCCGACGGCGTTCGCGATATGGTCTTCGGCTTGCCCTTCACCGACTCAAGCGCCGTCGGCGTCCCCTTCACCGATGGATTTCTCGATTCCGACGGCTACTTCCGAACCGGCGTCGCCATCGTCGCCGCCGGTTCCGTCTTGCGGCCCGAACTCGGTTTCCCCGGCGCCGGCGACATTCGACAGGGAACCATCGGCCTCGGCGACATCGGCGCGCTCAAAAACTCCGCCAACGATTGCGAGGCTTGCGACTTCGACGACTGCTGCCCCCAGGGGCATTACGGCCCCAAGGCCTTCGCCAGCGACTGCGCGTGGACCTACTTCTACGAAAACTACTTCCCGACCCCAACGGTCGGCCGCGGTCCGAACCGACTGGGCGCCCGCATCTCCACCAATGTCTTCAACGATCAGTTCGCCGAGTCCGTCGCCCGCTACGACCTCCGCGGAATCATCATGAGCGCCCCCAACCGCGACCCGCGCATCGGCACATCCCTGAACCGAACCCTCGATCGCAGCCTCCCCGGCGCCGGCGTCGTCTCCATGTACCTCGTGCCCACCGGCTTCTCACCCTGGAATACCGAGTTCGCCCCCGGCGCCTTCGACGCCTTCGGCTACGCCGGCACCCCCTCACAAATCAATCTTTCACTCCCCAACGGCGGTCCCTACTTCTACATCATCGACGACTTCGACGTTTACGAAGCCGACGGAATTCTCTTCTCCGGATCACCCGGCTACGTGAGCAACATCGACACGACCCCGCCCGACTGCGGCCTGTTTGTCTCGGATGACATCTGTGTCCCCTCGCAAACCGTCCGCTTCTGGTCCGGCGAGCCCGGCGCTCGGCTGAGCGACGTGCAGGGCCTCAACGACTTCAACGCCGACGGCTTGCTCGATCTCGTCATCGGCGCCCCCTTCATCGAGCAAGGGCGCGGAGCCTGCTTCATCGTCCTCGGCCGCATCCGCGAGTTGATGGCCAGCGGCGAACTGCAAGTCGAAGAACTCGGCCTCCCTTCACGCGACTCCACCGGCGTCACCCGCATCTTCGACGGCGTTCGACTCCTCGGAGCCCCCGGCGAACGCCTCGGTCAGTCTCAGGACGACGCCGAAGACTTCAACGGCGACGGCATCGCCGACGTCGTCATCGGCTCACCCCTCACCAACGACCGGCGCGGCGGCGCCGCCGTCTTCTTCGGCTCACGCGAAGTCATCAATCTCACCCAACGCGAAATCCCCTACGAAGAACTCGATGATCGCGGCCTCGGCGTCATCTTCATCGGCGAACGCGACGGCGACCTCGCCGGCGCACGCGTCGCCGGTGTCGGCGATATCGACGGCGACGGCTTCAACGACATCATGATCGCCGCCCCCAATCGATCCGTGCAGCTCGACCTCGACGACGACGGCGTCATCGAAATCGACCGCACCAATTGCGGCGCCGTCTACCTCGTCTACGGCTCGCCCACCATGCGCGGCGAAATCAACCTCGCTGACATCGGCACCGCCGCCCTCCCTGGAGCCATGTTCATCGGAGCCAACTCCGGCGACTTCCTCGGCGCCGGACTCGGCGAACAAGGCGATCGCGCCGAAGGCATCGGCGGCGCCGGCGACGTCGACGGCGACGGACAGGACGACATCATCATGTCCGCCCTCGCCGCCTCGCCCCGCAACCGCGTCCGAGCCGGAGAGGTCTACCTCATCTATGGCGAGGCCAACTGAAACGACTTGACCCGATCCGCATACTCTCAGCGGTTGGAAACGCATGCGAATTCTGCAACTTAGCATCCTAGCGGCCATCACCACGAGCTTCGGCTGTCTCGACGCCGGCCTCGACGACAACACCCAGATCAACCCGTTCCTCACCCTCGTTCAGCAAAACCTGCTCGAGTCCAACGCGCCCACCACCGGCGGCGGCACGACCGGCGGCGTCGGCAGCGGACAAGCCGTCACCCGCTTTCGCCAAGACGTCACCGTCACCTTCGTCAACGGCGCCATCGAGGAAGAGCTGCACTTCAACTTCCTCGCCTGGGTCAACCCCAGCAGCATCTCCACCGCCGCCCAGCAAGACGAACTCTTCGACAGCGGTTATGTCCAACTCACCGAAGAAGTCGAAGTCGGAGCCGCCTTCATTCTCCCGGTCGGCACCTTCGTCTGGAGCCGCGACGACAGCGGCCTCGCCGAGCGATTCGTCATTCCGCCCCGCGCCGAAGCCTTGTTCCCCGCCGACGGTGACCCGATCTTTCGCGCCGGCGAGGGCGGCGAAAGCGGCATCGCCGATCCCATCGAACAGTCCGTAAACTTCATCACACCCGACGTCATGCTCGTCTTCCTCAACCCACCCGTGAGTTGCGAATCAATCGCCTTCTCGTTCTCAGAGCAGGAAGATGTCACCCTCTTTGGCACGCTCGCCCGCGTCGACGCCTACGAGTGCGCCCCGTTCCAGCCCGGCCTGTTCCTCCAAACCAGCGGCGGCCAGACCGGAGCCAACCAGTTCTTTGAAGGCGACGAGGTTCGCTTCTCGTTCGCGCCCGCCGGAATTCGCGCCGGGCGACTGGTCGCGGTCAGCTACCCTTCCCGCGGTGAGAGCGTGACGTTGTTTGAAGAAGGAGCACAGACGCCATGAGTTCAGTCCACCCTTCATCCAGTCAACGCGCCCGTCACGGCCTTTCGACGGCTTTCATCGCCCTCACGACGCTCGCCGCCGCACTCGGCTCACCAGCCGCGCTGGCGCAAAACGCCCAGCCCCAATTCGTCAGCATCGAATTCGCGGTCCTGCGCACGCCCGACGGCGAGCCCATCGGCGGCTTTATCGACTTCGACACGCTGCCGCCCTTCACGCCCAATCCCAACAGCCTCGACGGCTTGCTCTTCGAGAACGACGTGCTCCTCATGCGCCTCACGCTGCGCGACCCCGATTGGGGCCCCGAAATCGAAATCGAAACCGACGGCGAAACCGGGGATGTAACCGTCACCTACACCTACAACGAAGATCCCATCTTCATCCGCGTCTTCGCCAATTGGATCCCGCTCCCCGGCTACGATTCGCCGCAGCCCCCGCCTATCCCCAACACCACGCTCGATTTCTTCGACGAGGAAGGCTTCAACTGGAACAGCGACCTCAACGCCGAGCCGCTCAACCCCACCTTCACCATCGTCCTGGCTTACCC
Organism: uncultured Planctomycetales bacterium; assembly: GCA_964563855.1. Classification (GTDB taxonomy): domain Bacteria; phylum Planctomycetota; class Phycisphaerae; order UBA1845; family Fen-1342; genus JAFGRR01. Next base: position 21,133 of record CAZLYU010000047.1, read on the forward strand.
CATTCCCGAATGGGTCGGCGATAACCAGGCGCGCTTACGCGACATCGTCATGTGGGACCAGCGCTGGAATCTGGTTGTCGACGCCTCCAATGACGCCGATCCGGAACCCGCCGACTTCGTCCGACGCAATACGATCATCTACGGCCGCTCCAACCCGCTCATCGTTCCCGCGAACCCGCTCCCCTTCGCCGACGCCGGACCCGATCTCACCGTCGGCGCCGATACAACCATCACGCTCGACGGCTCCGACACCTTCGACTCGTTCAACCTCGGCTTCGACATCGACAATCCCAACATCTTCGCCAAAGACCGCCTGCGCTACGCCTGGGAATGGATCTCCGGACCCGAGCGCGTCGACCCCGTCCAGACCAGCATCACCTCGCCGTTCGCCTCGGTCACCCTCACCACGCCCAGCGACGCCGATCCCAACAACCTCGTCCCCTACGTCTTCCGCCTCAGCGTCTCCGACGAGGCCAACCCGCTCCCCACCACCGACATCGTCCGCGTCACCGTGCTCTCGCAGATCGTCGACCCCGAGCCACCCGTCGTCATCATCGACGGCCCGCTCGCGCCCGTCGTCGTCGGCGAGCCCGTGACCATTAGCGCCGTAGGCAGCTTTTCACCCCAAGGCGACCCGCTCACCTACCGCTGGGTACAGACCGACGAACTCGGAAACAGCCTCACCGAAGCGGATGTCAACCGCCTTTTCCAGCCCATCTCCGGCACGAACACCGCGACGATCAGTTGGCGCACCACCGCCACCGGCACGTTCTTCTTCCGCGTCCTGGTCAGCGACGGCGATTTGCAGAGCGACGAAGTCTTCACGCTGAACGTCATCGACGGCTCCACCGCCACCCTCAACGACAGCTCTAGCGATGTCGACCCTGGCGCCGCCCAGGATGTCGACGAGGAGGATCCCACCAGCGTGCCGACCGCCATGCCGTGCGGCGCCGGTCTCCTGCCGCTTGCCGCCGCCCCGTTCCTGCTCTTGCTGCTGAGACGCCGCGATTAGCGCTTCGTCACCACCGCCACGCAAACACAAGGGCGCTCTCTCGGTCAGAGGGCGCCCTTTCCGTTGACAGCGCGCTCGGCGGGTCGCCCCCCCCGGAAACGCGAGGGTGCTATGGGTCAGCACAGCTGACTCGTGCGTGGGCCGCGCACGCCGACCCCGTTAGACCCAGGTCCAAACCTCGCCAAACCGCCCGCCCCCGCAGCGCTCACGAGGCGGTCCACGCATCCAACACCGCAAGCTCCCGTTCGCGCGTCAACCCAGCCTGCAGCGGATGCCCATCCAAGAGCGGCCAACGCCAGGCCAGCGTATCCAAGACCGTGTCGCGCAGCGGCCGCAACGCCAGCCCCGCTTCCAACGCCCGCCCGTTCGCGACCTGTTGCATACCCCGCGCATCCTCCGGAACACAAAGCGGCAGATCGCGCCACAATTCCACCGCGTGCTCAGCGAGAAATGCGCCCGACGCCCACCGCACGACCGCATCCGGCGCCGCCCGCTCCGCCCGCATCTCGCGCGTCGCGTCGATGCACGTCGACAGAAAGTCGCCCAGCGACGTCGCCTCCGACGGCCCGACGGCGTTCATCACCCCGCCGCGATCCTCCTCCAACAGCGTCACCATCCACGCCGCCAGATCGCGCGCGTCGATCACCTGCACCGGCGCCGCCGCCGGTAGCGGCGCCAACACGTCGCCCCCCGCGGCGCAGCGCACCGGCCAATACGTGAACCGATCCGTGTAGTCATACGGGCCCACGATCAGCCCCGGCCGCACCAGCGTCGCCCGCTCTCCGAAGTACTGCTCCAAGACCTGCTCACACGCGACCTTTAGCGGCCCGTACGTCTCCCCGGTCACCTGCTCCACCGCCTCCGCCGGCGGCGCATGCAGCCCGCTCGACTCCGCCAGCGGCTGCGATGGATCGGCATAAACCGAGATCGTCGAGACAAACAGGTACCGGTCGACCGACTCCCGCAGCAGCTCGGCAGAGTGCGTCACGACCCGGGGCGTGTAGCCGCACGTGTCGATCACGGCGTCCCAACGTCGGCCGCGCAAGACTTCCAGACCACCATCGCGATCGGCGACAATCGTCTCAACCTGTGGAAGCGCCGGAGCGGTCGTCTTGCCGCGGTTGACCAGTGTCGTGTGGTGACCGCGCGCGTGCAGCGCATGCACGATGTGCGGTCCGATGAAGCGCGTTCCACCCAGAATCAACACGTGCATGCTCGGCTCCTTCCCGGTCACCATACGTCGGCGGCCCACGCGAGTGAAAGGCGCGCCAACCCGGTTGGCTTCCCCGATCGCGTTTCGCCATCCAGTTGCGCCGTCGCCATCCGCCCCTTACAGTGCACCCCGTGAAGCGCGTCATCGCAGAGCGTCGCGGATCACGAACAACCGCACAGCCAAGATCCCGGGAGCCAGCCGCATGCCTTCAAAACCTGTCCCTGCCCCGCAGATGGGTTCACGCCGTCGCACCGTCCTCTTCGCCTGTATCGCACTCAGCGCAACCGCCGGCATCGCCTCGGCTGCATCCGACGACGCATTCGCCTTCATCCATTTCAGCGACTCCCATCTCAGCCCTTATCCCGACGCCCTCACCGCACCCCCCGCCGTCCGCGGCGCAGACACCATCGCCTGGCTCGCCGATCGCAGTGGCGGTCCCCAGCAACTCACCCCCTTCAACCTCACCACCCCAGCACCCTCCTTCGGCTTCGTCACCGGCGACATCACCGAGTACGGCGTAATCGACCACACCTGGCGGCAATTCGAAGAAGTCTTTAGCCCGATTCCCTATCCGCTTTACGTCACCCCCGGCAATCACGACAACACCTGGGTCGCGATGTATCACATCATGCGACAGCGCCATGGCGGCGAGAACTACGCGTTCACCCAGCACGGCTGCGTCTTCATCAGCCTCTGCAGCGCCACCCCGCAAGAACCCGTCCCAACCATCGACGGTAAGACCCGCGCGTGGCTCGCCGAAACACTCGCCCAAATCGCACCGGAAACCCCCATCTTCATCGCCTTTCATCACCCACCCTACGGCGGCGGCTTCGCCAACCCCGCCGAACGCGACACCTTGATCGATCTCGTCAAAGAGCGCAACGTCGTGCTCCTGCTCTACGGCCACGGACATAGCGCCGTACACCGCAACATGGACGGCGTCGACGGCGTGATGGGCGGCGCAACCTTCGGACGCAACGCCGGCTACGGCGTCATCAGCGTGCAAGACCAGCGCCTCCGCATCGCCTATCGCTATCACCTGCGCCGCGCAAACGGCGAAGCCGGCGTCGATACCGATTGGATCCCGCTGCTCGACAAACCCTTCGACCGCTCCGCCACACGCCGCCTCTTCGCCATCGCCGAACCGCGCCCAGACACCGTCATCACCGAGAGCAAGCTCCGCCTCACGCTCAGCGACGTCAGCGCCGACGCACCGCTCGAAGACGTCAACTTCACGCTCAACGGCGAACCCATCACCGCCGAGCCGGCCGGCGACCACGCCTACACACTCCAACTGCCCGACGCCGTCGACGGCTGGCGGCTGCTTACCGTCCGCGCCAAGCTCGGCGACCGCACCGACCTGCGCACCGTCAGCTTCCGAGCCGACCGCCACCCCCAGCGCGTGCTCTGGCGCACCCACCGCGCCGCCGCCCACAAAGGCCAGCCGCTCCTGCTCGACGACCGCGTCATCATCACCGGCACCGACGGCGCCATCGCCGCCCTCGAACGAACCACCGGACGCGTCGCCTGGCGCTTCGAAACCGGCGGCGAGATCCTCTGCACCCCCGCAATCGCCGACGGCCTCATCGTCTTCGGCTCCGGCGACGGCCACGTCTACGCCGTCAATCACAGCGGCGTGCTGCAATGGCGCACCCGCCTCGACGCGGCCAGCACCGCGGCCCCGAAACAGAACCTCACCGCCGACCAGACGCAAAACAACAACCAAGCCGCCGCCTACTTCGGCGTCCACGCAATGGCCCAGGCCGGCACGCCTGTCTACGGATCGCCGCTCATCGCCGACGGAGCCATCTACATCGGCGACAACGCCGGCTACTTCCACGCCCTCGATCTGCAAACCGGACAGCCGCGCTGGCGTTTCGCCCGCGCCACCTACGCGATCGAGGCCGCCCCCGCGCTCCTCGGCGACTTGGTGCTCTTCGGCGCCTGGGACGGCTATGTCTACGCCGTTAATCGCAGCAACGGCCAGCTCGCATGGAAGCAGCTCGGACCCAAGAGCAGCGAAGGAAAGGGCATTCGCTACTACGGTCCCGCCGATTGCGGACCGGTCACGCTCGATGACCGCGCGTTCATCACCGATCGCGGCTACGTGCTCGCCAGCTACGACGCACAGGGCGCCATGAGCACGCCGCTCGCCACGGCAATCTCCGCCATCGCCCCCGCACCAGACGCCGCCGCCTTCTACGCCCGCGGGCTCGACCTCGAAGGTCCGACCGACTTCCTCGTGAAGTTCGCCGCCAACGGCGACCAAATCTGGCGCATTGACCTGCCCGCCGGTCGCTTTCCAGTCCCGCCCACCGCAGTCGGCGATCGCGTCTACGTATGCTCCAACACCGGCCTCCTCAGCGTCGTCAACGCCGCCGACGGCGCCGTCCTCGCGCAATACCAGGTCACGCCGGGCTTCTTCGTGATGGCGCCGGTCGCGGTTGACGACAAGGGGATCTGTTATGTCGCCGCGATGGACGGCACAGTGACTGCGCTCCAACTCGCCTCAAACGCCGTCGCCTCACGCTAACCGCCCGCTTTCAACAGACGCCGCGTTCGCCGATCCGCTCTGCCGATGCCTCTCCCAACGGCAGCACCGGGGCGCCATGGGTCACGGAACGTGACCCGTGTCTTTGCGCGAGAGATCAGCAACGGCTCGCTAGCAAGAGCTGCCCGCAGGGTGCCATGGGTCACGGCACGTGACCCGTGCCCCTACACGGTGGATCGGCAAGGCGCACTGCCGAACAGTCGTCCGCATCGGCGGGTCGTCAATCGCAACCCTCCCACCCGCTGCCAATGTCCTCCGCCTTCGCTATACTTCCCGCGACGCCACAAAACGAGAACCCCCACTTCTTGCCTTGAGACGGAGCTCAACTATGGCCAAGCGCACCGCGGCGCGTTCGCAACGCGGCGGCGACGTACTCACTCGCGTCGTCCATCTCGCCCGCAATCTATGGTGGACCTGGAGCGACGACGCCCAGCGACTCTTCGCCGGCATCGATCCCTTGCTCTGGGAGACAAACCAGCACAACCCGATCGCCGTCGTCAATCGCCTCGCTCCAGAACGCCGCGCCCACCTCCTCGCCGACCAGGCGTTCGCCCAGCAGGTCACCGCCTGCGAAGCCGCCCTCGCCGCCTATCTCAAACAACGCACCTGGTTCGACGGCCACGCCAAGGGCAAGCAAAAGCAAATGCGCGTCGCGTACTTCTGCGCCGAATACGCCCTCCACGAGTGCTTCGCGCAATACTCCGGCGGCCTCGGCGTCCTCGCCGGCGACCACCTCAAGAGCGCGTCCGACCTCGGCATCCCCCTCGTCGCCGTCGGACTCCTCTATCGCAGCGGCTACTACCAACAGCAGCTCAGCGCCCGCGGCGAGACCCAGCCGCTATACCCCGAGTACAACTTCGATGAACTCCCCGTCAGCGACACCGGAAAGCAGATCAACATCCCCTTCGGCGCCCGCACGCTCCACGCCAAGGTATGGGTCGCGCAGATCGGCCGCGTCCCACTCTACCTCCTCGACGCCGACGTCCCCCAAAATCGACCCGCCGATCGAAAAATCACGCAGTACCTCTACGGCGGCGACAACGAGCTCCGCATCCAGCAAGAGTTGCTGCTCGGTGTCGGCGGCTATCGCGCCTTGCAAACGCTCCGCGCCACGCCCACGGTCGTCCACCTCAACGAGGGCCACGCCGCCTTCGCCGGCCTCGAAAAACTGCGACTGCTCCGCAAGCAACGCGTCGCATACGACACGGCGGTCGAATCGGTGCGCTCCAGCACCGTCTTCACCACCCACACACCCGTCCCCGCGGGTCACGATCGCTTTGCACCCGCCCTCACTGCCAGATATCTCAAACCCCTCGCCGACGAGATCGGGCTCGATCGCCGCGGCTTGCTCGCCCTCGGCCGCGAAAACCCCGCCGACAGCAAAGAAACCTTCTGCATGACCGTCCTCGCGCTCAAGCTCAGCGGTCGCGCCAACGGCGTCGCCGAACTCCACGGCGCAACCTCCCGCGAAATGTGGCAAAACCTGTTCGGCGTCGCCAGCCCATCCGACGTCCCCATAGGTCACATCACCAACGGCGTCCACACCGCAACCTGGCTCGCCCCCGAAATGCGGCCACTGCACGAGAAGTATTTCCGCATCGGTCGTGCCACGCCCAAACCGAGCGACGATCCGTGGGCTAGTGCCAACCGAATTCCCGACGACATGCTCTGGGAGCGCCGCAACTTGCTTCGCCAGCGACTCGTGCACTTCATTCGCCGCAAGCTGCTCGAGCAGGCCCGCCGGCGCTTTGCAGCGACCGATGAGATGACCGCAGCGGTCGCCGCGTTCGACGAAAACGCCCTCACCATCGGTTTCGCCCGACGCTTCGCAACCTACAAGCGCGCCCCGCTCGCCTTTCACAACCCCAAACGCCTCGCCGCGATTCTTACCGACGCCAAACGACCCGTGCAGCTCGTCTTCGCCGGCAAGGCGCACCCCGCAGACAAAGGCGGACAGGCCTTCGCCCAGCAGATCTTCGAGTTCGCCAAGAAGAACGGCTTCGTCGGACGCGTCGCGCTGCTCGAAAACTACGACATGGAGATCGGCCGCATGCTCACCTCCGGATGCGACGTCTGGCTCAACAACCCCCTCCGCCCCATGGAGGCCTCCGGAACCAGCGGCATGAAACCTCCCCTCCACGGCGGCCTCAACTGCTCGATCCTCGACGGCTGGTGGCCAGAAGCCTACGACGGCAAGAACGGCTGGGCCATCGGCGACGCCGCGCCCCAGAAGACGCAAGCCAAGCAAGACGCCTACGACGCCGAACACCTGTACCGCACGCTCGAGAACGAAGTCGTCCCGCTGTTCTACCAACGCACGCGCGACGGACTCCCCAAGCAGTGGGTGCAACGCATGAAGCACTCAATGGCGACCGTCTGCGGCCAGTTCAACACCCACCGCATGGTCGGGCAGTACGTCGAACAGTACTACCTGCCAACCCACGAAAGCGCCACCTAACCCCTTCGTTTCAAGCACGGGTCAGCCATGCTGACCCATGCCACCCCCAACCGCGGGGCGCCATGGGTCACGGAAACGTGACCCGTGCTCTCGACCCTCAGCACGGGCACGCGGGGCATGGGTCACCGAACGTGACCCGTGCTCTCCACTCCCAAACCCAATCATTGGACGCCCGCCCAAATCCCCGTCAAGCTGCCCCCATGAAACTCAACCGTGGCATGCTCGCCGCCGCTGCCCTCCTCGGCTTCCTCGGCGTCGCCGCCGGAGCCTTTGCCTCGCACGGCTTGTCCGGCCGCATCTCACCCGAACGGCTCGACACCTGGCACATCGGCGCCCGACTCCACATGTACCACGCACTCGCACTGCTCGCCTGCGCAGCACTCCCCATCTGCCGCACCATCCGCCTCGCCGCCGCCGCGTTCGTCTTCGGCGTCATCGTCTTTTCAGGAAGTTTGTATCTGTTGGCCATCACCGACATCCGCTGGCTCGGCGCGATCACGCCCATCGGCGGCGTCGCACTGCTCGTCGGCTGGACCGCGCTCTTCGTGCGGGCCTGTTATCGCGGTAAATCACGTTCCCACGCGACCAACGAGCCCCGCCCCACGACTAGCGAGCCGTGAAAAACTTGTTGCTCGATCCGTCCGGGCCCACACGGATTCGAGTCGAGCGCAAACATCGCGGGCAGCGGAGCACGTAGAATTGCGTGTGAGGACGGCGATAAACACGCGTGTACACCTGGCAGCACTCGAAGAGCACCCCCAGGTAGGGGCGACCCACGGTCGCTGGCGTCCCTTGAAATTCGTCCGACATGCTCATCGCCACGCGTCTTCATCGACGTTCCCAAAAGCGCGGCTTAATCCCGCCGCGCACTGATCGCGCGTCGCCTGCAATCATGCGGCGGCCACACTTGGTTTGCAGGAGCAACAGACTCATGCGAAGTGGACTCTACGTCGTAGCCGGGGCGGCCCTCGTGGGCATCGTGATGGGCTTCTTCTCGGTCAACTCCGCCACGCGCCACCAGGCCGTCATCGACGACCTGTTCACCAGCCTCGTCTACTACGCCGAGGCCACCGACGGCGGCTACCCCGCCAACGAAGGCGAGCTCTTCGCCATGCCGTTCTTTGAGCCCGACCCCGAAGGCGGCTACCGTCTGACCAATCGCGATAGCACCTGCCTCGACAAACGCGTCATCGGAGCCCGCATCGAAAGCCTCGACGAGTACAACGTGCAGTGGGGCGTCGACCTCAGCGAGCTTGAGATCGACGAAAGCGGAAACGTCGTCGACTCTGCCGGCCAGGAGGTCATGCTGCTCCGCGCCGTCGCGCCCAACCCCATCCGCCGCCAGTTCACGCACGACCTCGTGCTGGCAGTGCGTATGTGCCTCGAAGGCGAAGAACCACACGCCACCCCCGAACCGCAAGCCACCACGCCTGAACCCTAAACCGTGGACGGACACCCGACACCTGAACCCTGACCCTTGAACCTTGAACACTGGACCCATGAACCACCGCGCGTGACCCCTGAACCGTGACCCATGGCCCCTGCCCACCAGCCCCACCGCCCGAGAACCAAACACCGAGGACCC
>CAZLYU010000048.1:0-7734 GCA_964563855.1 uncultured Planctomycetales bacterium
GCGTTCCGAGCAACTCGCCGGGGCCGCGCTGGCGCAGGTCGGCTTCGGCGATCGCGAAGCCGTCGTCAGTCTCGACCACGGCGCGGAGGCGCTCGCCGGCCTTCGACCCGCCGCCGCGTACGAGCAGGTAGCAGTCTCCGTCACGGCCGCCGCGACCGACGCGGCCGCGGAGTTGGTGGAGTTGTGAGAGGCCGAATCGCTCGGCGTGCTCGATGCACATGATGGTGGCGTTGGGGACATCGACGCCGACTTCGACGACGGTGGTGGCGACGATGGCCTGCAGTGTTCCGGCGTTGAAGGCGGTGAGCACCGCGTCTTTCTCCGGCTGCGGCAAGCCGCCGTGCAAGAGGCCGATTTGCAGTCCGGCCCAGGGTCCATCCTGCAGTGCGGCAAACGTCTGCCGTGCGGAGCGCATCTGGGTCGGCGAGGATGGTCGCGCGGCGTCTGGGGCGGCTGAGTTGTCCTCGCCGATGACTGGGCAGACGACGTATGCCTGCTCGCCGGCCTTCAGCCGCGTGCGTAGCGTGCGCCACAGGGCTGGGGCGTTGCGACTTGGCGTGATGTGCGTGCGGACGACGCCGCGCCCCGGTGGTCTGGCGCGCATGACGGATACGTCGAGATCGCCGAAGACGGTCATGGCGAGTGTGCGTGGGATGGGGGTGGCGGTCATGACGAGGTAGTGGGGGGCGGCGCCTTTGGTGCGCACCAGCGCTCGTTGCTCGACGCCGAACTTGTGCTGTTCGTCGACGACGACGAGGCCGAGTTGCTGGAACGCGACGTCTTTCTGGACGAGGGCGTGGGTTCCGACGACGAGTTCGACGTTGCCGCGAGCGATTTGGTCGAGCAGCGCGGTGCGTTCGCGTTTGGGCATGGCGCCGCGTAGCAGTGCTCGGCGAACGCGACTGCCGGCGAGATACTGCTGGATTTTGGCGAAGTGTTGGCCGGCGAGAATTTCGGTGGGGGCCATGATGGCCGCTTGGCGCTGATTGGCGATGACGGCGAGGCAGGCGTAGAGGGCGACGACGGTCTTGCCGCTGCCGACATCGCCTTGCAGCAGGCGCGTCATAGGGCGTTGGCGACTGATGTCGCGCACGATCTCGCGCAAGACGTCGTTCTGGGCGGCGGTGAGTTGGAACGGAAAGCGACGTCGAATGCGGCGATCGATCTCGGCGGTGACGCGGAGTTTCTGTCCGTCGACGCTGCGTGTGTGTCGGCGGCGCAGTGCGAGGCCGACTTCGAGCACCAGGAACTCTTCATACGCCAGTCTGGCGCGGGCGGCGTCGATCTCGGATTGTCCGGGCGGGGCGTGTAGTGTGTGCAGCGCTTGTTCGCGAGTCATCAGACCGTGCTTGACGCGGAGCGCCGCGGGCAGGCCTTCGCGCAGCGCGAACGGGCCGTTCGGCAGAATGCGTTCAACGAGTGTGCGGAAGAAGTCGTTGCTGAGCGGCCCTTGAGCCCGGTAGACGGGGCGGAGGCGCGGGCCGTCGGGCTTGGGGGGAATCGCGTCGGGCGAGAAGATCTGCACGCGGGGGTGAACGAGTTCGAGACGGTCGTGATACAGCCGCGGCTCGCCGGTGGCGATGACGGCGACGCCGACATGCAGGCCGCGGGGCGCGGAGCGCTGGTCAAACCAGCGAAGGCGGCACTGACCAGAGCCGTCGGCGATGTCGCAGGTCAGGAGCGGCCAGCGGCCGCGCACGCGGCGCACTTCGCCGCGAACGGTGACGACGCCGCTCAGCTCAACCGAGCCGATGAGTTGGTCGCCTTGGTGAGGCTCGTAGCGCGAGGGGAGATACTCGAGTAGGTCGACGACGGTGTGCAATCCGCGTTCGGCGAGTTGCGCGGCGCGTACCGGGCCGACGCCTTTGACGAATTGTAGCGGACTGTCGCGTCGCAGTTCAGGCATGCGCAGTGGGCCGCGCAGGGGTGCGCGGCGTAGATTCCGCGGCTTTCTGATGGGTGCAACGGTTGTTAGGGGAGGATGAGCTTGTCGCCGACTTCGAGATCGTCTGGCGAGGTGAGCCGGGCGCGATTGGCGTCAAAGATTCGTCTCCAGGCGCGTTCGTCGCCGTAGACTTGTCGCGCGATGCTGTAGAGCGAGTCGCCGCGTCGAACGACGTAGGTGCGCTGCGAGTGGCTCTGGGCGGTTTTTTTGCTGGCGGTTGTGTTGTTGGGGGCGGGGCTGCGGTTCTGTGGCGTGGGCTGCACGGTGGCGCGGGTTGGCGTGGCGGGCAGCGTGTTGGCGCGTCGCAGCGGGACGTAGCGTGCGTCGGCGACGGGGTCGGGTTTGGCGGCGTTGTTGACGGTTGCGGCGCGATCTTGCGGGGCCGCGCAGCCGGCGAGCAGGCAGGCAAGCATCGTGAAGGGGAAGCACATCTTGCGCATGATCTCCTCCGCTGCAGTGGCGAAACCAAGCCGCTTCCGTGCGGCTGTCGAGAATTGTAACGCGTGACAACGCTCTCGAAACGCATGCCGCGATGTTGTTAGGGTGTACTAACATTCGTGTATCGCCGCTGTTCACGGCTGGCGTGGAATGCGAACTGGGGTCGACAACCCCGTTTCGGCGGCCCCTCGATCACTGAAACCGGAGATATGCATGAGCACACTCATCAGGCGTCCGCAGTGGACAACTATGGCTGCGGTGGTCGCGGCGCTGACCACGTCGGCGGCGTGGGCGGATGACGCGGCTGAACAGATGTCGCCGAGCGACATCAAGGCGGCAATCGCGGCGGCGAGCAAATCGGGTGGGAGCGACGACGATGAGGGCAGTCGCTTCCCCAAGTTTGAGGATGTGGTGAAAGACCTGGAGGCCCACGAGGGCTTCTTCACGCTTTACAAGCCGAAGGATGGCGACAAGAAGCAGGATCCCGAGAAGCTGCTGGCCCGTATTCCGCGCAGCTTGCTCGATCAGGACATGTTGTTCGCGACGAGCATTACGTCGGGCGGCCCCCTGACCGGGTTCATGTGGAGCGACTACCTCATTCGTTGGAAGGTGGTCGGCAAGTATGTGAAGATCATCACGCCGGACGTGCGCTATGTGACGAAGGATGACGAGCCGATCTCGGATGTGATCGAGCGCACGTATAACCCGGGCTATCTGGCGGCGGTGCGGATCGAGACAATGACGCCCTCGGGGGACATCGTCATCGATCTCGGCGACCTGCTGAAGAGTGACCTCGTCAACGTGGCTTTCTTTGGCGGTGTTCAGAGTCAGCTTAGCTCGTGGGCGAAGATCAAGACCTTTCCGCAAAACGTGCTGGTCGAGGTGGATCTCGCGGTCGGCGGTCGCAGCGGCGGCTCGACGGTCGGCGTGGCGTACGCGTTCCAGAAGCTGCCGAACGAGCGGGCTTATACGCCGCGCAAGGCGGATCCGCGGGTGGGATACTTTTTGACGGTGCGTCGCGACTGGACGAAGCCGGCGAACGAGGTGGAGACGGTCGACCGCTTCATCAACCGATGGAAGCTCGAGAAGCAGGATCCGTCGCTGGAGTTGTCGCCGCCGAAGGAGCCGATCGTCTTCATTATCGAGAAGACGGTTCCGATCAAGTGGCGTCGCTGGGTGCGTGAAGGGATTGAGGAGTGGAACAAGGCGTTTGAAGAAATCGGTTTTGACCGAGCGATCGTCGTGCACCAGCAGACGGACGACAACGAGTGGGCGGACAAGGATCCGGAAGACGCGCGGTACAACTTTTTCCGCTGGATCGTTTCGGGCCGCGCGTTTGCGATGGGTCCGTCGCGCACCGATCCGCGCACGGGTCAGATTCTTGACGCCGACATTATCTTTGACGATCTGATGGTTCGCGGCTGGCTGGAGGACTTCGACATTTACGCGCCGTCGACGGCGCTCAGCTTTGACCCGGGGCTGACGGCGTGGATGCAGGCGCAGCCGGAGGTGGTTCCGGAGCCGCTGCGGGCGGCGTTGGCGCAGATGGGTGAGGACAAGACGGATCAGTGGGTCGAGCATTGGCGCCAGCAGCGTGGTCATCGTTGCGGAGCTGACTGCAGCTTCGCCGCGGGGATGCGGCAGCAGGTGGCGATGGGTCAGTTCGCGATGATGGCGACCGGGCGCAGCGGGAAGGAGATCCCGGAGCGTCTGATTGGCGAGGTGATCAAACACATCACGGCGCACGAAGTGGGCCATACGATCGGCTTGCGGCACAACTTCAAGGCCTCGAGCTGGCTGACGATGGATGAGATTCGCGAGCGGCGCAATCAGTCGGATCAGCCGACGACGGCGTCGGTGATGGATTACAACCCGCTGGTGTTCTTTGCGGATGACGACCTCGACGAGGTCAAGCACTTCACGTCGCCGGTGCTCGGCCCGTATGACAAGTGGGCGGTCGCGTACGGCTACAGTGAGGCGGGTCGCGGCGAATCGGCCGAGAAGATGCTGGCCGAGCTGTTGGCGCGGTGCAACGAGCCGGGTCTGGCGTACGGCACGGACGAAGACACGATGAGTTTTATGTCGCCGGATCCGCTGACGAATCGGTGGGATCACTCGGCGACGCCGATCGCGTGGGCGAAGTCGCGGGTGGCGCTCGGCGACAAGCTGTTGAGCGACATCAAGGACTGGGCGATCAAGGAGGGCGAGTCGTACGACAAGCTCACGCGGGCGTATGTAATGCTGAATTGGGAGCGGGCTTCGTACTTCCGCTACGTGGCGCGTCTGGTGAGCGGGCAGTACTTCAACCGCAACGTGAAGGGCGACCCGAACGGCGCCGCGCCGCTGACGCTGGTTGATCCCGACGAGCAGCGGGCGGCTGTCGCGACGTTGGCCAGCACGCTGTTCAACGACAAGTTTTACAACACGGATAGTGAGCTGTTGAACTACCTGCCGGCGGAGCGGTGGTGGGACTGGACGGGCATGGCGTCGCCGCGGATCGACTTCCCGATTCACGATCGCATCGAGTGGCTGCAAATGTTTGGGTTGCTGAACCTGACGGCGCCGCCGGTGTTGCAGCGTATGTACGACGCGGAGTTGAAGAGCGATAGCGACAACAAGTTCACGGTGGCTGAGTATCTTCAGAAGCTCAACCGCGCGATCTTCGCGGAGCTGTACGACGGCAAGCTGGGCGGGTCGTGCTCGGATGTGGAGCCCTGCATCAGTTCGATCGATCGCACGATGCAACGGCTGTACGTCAACATGATGTTGCAGCAGGCTTCGACACGCCCGGCGCAGCTTACTTCGGCCGACGTTCAGTCGATGGTGCGGTATAGCCTGAAGGACCTGGGCGAGCGTATCGAGAAGACGCTCGACGCCGGCGGGCTCGACTTCGCGACGCGGGCGCACCTGTTTGAGACGCACTCGCGGATCGAACGGACGCTGGACGCGGAATTCGCCGCGCGCTAAGGCGATTACGGTCTCAAGCGTCGGGGCGTGATGTGTGACGGCCCGACGCGTCTGCCGCCCATGCTCGGGCGGCGCTGCGTGGACGCCGACGCTGTGACCTGACGGTCATGGCGTCGGCGTTCGCCGTGTTTCGCGGATGGGTTTTTGATCAGGCTTCTTTGGGAATGCGCGTGACGAGATTGTCCATCACGTTCATGAAGTTGATGTATGAGTCGTAGGGTGAATCGTAGGGATTGAAGTATTGGTGCACGGCGCCGTCGGCGAAGAATTTGGTGCACATGTAATAGAAGTGATCGGAAGTCTGCAGTCGACGCCAGTCCTCCAATACCTGTTGATCGTCAGCCGCGCGAACGCGGGCTTCGAGTTTGTAGAGTTCGTGCAGGGCGTTGGACTGCATGGCGTTGCCGAGCCAGGCGGACAGGTCGCGTTCGGTATCGGCCCATGAAATCATGTGGGGCACGTCGTATTCGCCGGCGGGGGCGTAGAGCGCGGCGCACTCCGACGGTGTGCGGAAGTCGTCGCCGTAGCGCAGCACTTCGTGCGGCAGCTCGCGGAGAAACTCGAAGATGCCGGTCTCGGCCCATTGGTGTTCGCCGAAGGTTTCGTAGTCGAGGAACAGGTTGACCAGATGGCCTTCGCTGTTGACCTCATGTACACGACGGGCGAACTTCGCCGGGGTGAGCGGGTGCTCGGCCCAGTTGCGATCGCTGAAGCGAAAGGCGATGTCGTCTGAGAGGCGATAGTTTTTGAGCAGCAGCTTCGGCGAACGGAGATCGGGAGGGGTGTAGATGTAGGTGGCGGGTCGGTAGCCGAGCAGTTGATCGGCGCCCTCGCAGATGACGGCCTGATAGCCGATGTCTGCAGCGGCGTGGGCGACGTCGTTGCTATAGATCAGTTCGGTATTGCGGAACACGGTGGGGGTTTGCTGGAACAGTGCTTCGATCCGCGCCCGGTGGAGCTCGACATGCTCGAGGAACTCGTCGCGCGAATAGAGGACGACCAGCGAGTGGTAGTAGGTTTCGGAGAGAAACTCGACCGCGCCGGTTTCGGCCAGTCGCTGAAACGACTCGAGGACGGCGGGCTGAAAGCGCTCGCATTGATCCAGGAACGTTCCGGTCAGACTGAACGCCAAGCGGAACTTTCCGCCGTAGCGTTGGATGAGTTCGAGCAGGAGTTGATTGGCGGGCAGGTAGCACTTGCGCGCGACGCGTTGGAAGATTTCGCTGTTGGCGTCATCGTCGAAGTAGTCGGGCGTGGTATCGAAGATGCTGTAACGCCGCAGACGCCACGGCTGGTGGACTTGAAAGTAGAAGCAAACCGAGGCCATAGCGTGAACCTGTTCAGGCGTGGCCGTGAGCGGTGACTTGGTCGTAGAGTTGCAGGCAAGCGGCGGCGGTGTCGGTCCAATGGAAGCGGCGTACTTCGATGGCGCCGTGTGAACGCAGCACCTGCTGCAATGGTGGATGGCGCAGGACAGCCAGAATCTTGTTGGCCATCTCGTCGACGTCCCAAAAGTCGACCTTGAGCGCGTGCATGAGCACTTCGGCGACGCCGCTCTGTTTGGAGATGAGGACCGGAACGTGGTTGGCTAAGGCTTCGAGGGGCGCGATGCCGAACGGCTCGGAGACGGACGGCATGACATAGAGGTCGGCCATGCGAAAGACGCGGCGGACGTCGTCGCGCTTGAGGAAGCCGGGAAAGAGCACTTTGTGTCCGATGCCCATTTCGGCGGCCATTTCGATCATGCGTCGCGCGGAGTCGCCGCTGCCGGCCATGACGAAGCGTACGTTTTCCATGCGTTCGAGAACGCGCTTGGCCGCTTGCAGGAAGTATTCCGGGCCCTTTTGCATGGTGATGCGGCCGAGGAACAGGACGAGTTTTTCGTCGCGGGTGATGGGGGCGAGCTGCGAGGGCGCGCCGTTTTCAACGTGCTCGACCGCGTTGTAGATCACTTCGATTTTCGCGGGGTCGACGCCGTAGTGCTCGATCAGGATGTTGCGCGTGAGGTGACTGACGGCGATGACCCGGTGGGCGGCATGCACGCCGGCGCGTTCGACGTCGTAGATGCGCTGATTGACATGGTCGCCGGAGCGATCGAATTCGGTGGAGTGGACATGCGCGATGAATCGTCGTCCGGAGGCCTCGGCGGCGGCGATGGCGGCGGAGAATGTCATCCAGTCGTGGGCGTGAATGACGTCGTGTTCGGTGCGGAGCGCGATGGCGCGAGCGGCGCGGGCGTAGCGATCCACCTCATCGAAGAGATTCGAGCCATAGTGTCCAGCGTTGGAAGCGGCGATGCTGGGCTCGCGGCGATTGACGGGCGGGGGCGCGGGGGATGGCTGCGGGCCATCGGGACCAGCGCGCGGGGCCGGCGGGGCGGCATG
>CAZLYU010000048.1:7744-28782 GCA_964563855.1 uncultured Planctomycetales bacterium
GATTGCGTGGCTCAGCCGGCGATGGGGCCGCCGCCGATTCTGGCAACACGCCGTACGGGCGCAGGTCGGCGTCGACGGTGATGATTTGGAGGTGTCGGGCGTCGGGGCCAAGCGGGTTGGGCGGCGAGGGGACTTCGTCGTCGGTGTTGGGTGGCGCGTGGACGGTCGGGGGGGTCATCGGCCGCGGCGGCGGCCCTCCATCCGTGGCGAGGGCTGTGTCGGGTGTTGGGGCAGGCGGCGGGGGGCCGGCTTCCCCGACGATGCGCGTGCGACGATGCGCGGTCGCGCTCACGGGCCGGGGCAGGACAAAGACAACCTCGACGTCCAGTTGATCGAGGCCTTGCGTGAGGCCGTAGCAGGCGGCGCCAAGGCCGCCGCTGATGAGTGGTGGAAACTCCCACCCAAGCATCAGGACCTTCATCGCGACGCTGTCCTTGCGTCAAGAGCCAGGCGAAGCACGCGGCCGGTGCAGCGCGTGCGGGGTCAGCTTGTGAAACGCGGGAGCTACCCTCTCGGAGCGGATGCCGGGCAAACCGCGCCAGTCAGCAACAGCGCGATGGAAGGTACAAGTGGGGGCGGTCCGTGTCAAACGGGGCGGGCGTGTCGCGCGGCTTGCGCGCTAAAGTCTTCGATGGCAAGTGGTTGACGACGCGCGGGTTGGTCGGATGGCTGCGTAACGGGTTGCAGCGGGCGACCATTGTGCTACACTCGTAGATTCGCGCGGCAATTGCACTGCGCTCGTTTGCAACGACTCGTCAATTGGCAGGCGCTGCGGAGCATCCCACGGGTCTCAATTGAGCGGACAGCGCTCTGGCAGAGCGTGTCCGATGGGCTCCGAGCGCACGGAGGTGCGTGTGGCCAAGACAGTACGGTTACACATTTTGGCCAAAGAACTCGGCGTGCAGTCGAAGGAAATTATCGCCAAGTGCGGCGCTGAGGGCATTCACCTGAAGAACCACATGGCGGCGATTCCGCTGGGCCTGGCGGAGTCGATTCGCGAGTGGTTCTCGGTTGGTGAGGATGTGACGTCGGTTGAAACCGCACCGCAGGTGGACCTCGAGAAGGTGCGTGTGCGTCGACCGCGTCGCTCGGCCTCTGCGGACGAATCGGGTGGTGGGGCGGTTGTCGCCACTGACGACGAAGCTGTTGACGAGACATCGCCGTCGGATGAAGGGGCTGAACCGGTCGCCTCGGCCGCCGCGACCGCGCCGCCGACGGTTGATGATGGGGCGGGTCAGGCGTCGGTGTCGGAGCCGGCTGCCGATGACGAGGAGCAGGCGATTGCCGCTAGCACAACATCTGTCGAAGTAGCGTCGGAAGTTGACGCCAGCGCGGAGTTGGTGAGCGTTGCACCGGAGGAAGATTCCGGGGCGACGCCAGCCGAATCGCAGACCAGCGATGAGGCTGAATCGCAGCCAGCCGAAGCGGGGGCGCTGGTCGCGGAAGGCGCATCGGATACGGCCGAGCCTGAGGCGGAGGGCGACGCAGGGGCTGCGGCGTCGGAGCGGGACGATCCAGTTGCGCCGGCGGGACCGCAAGTGGTGCCGCGGCCGGCGGAGCTGCAGGGTCCGCGGGTGGTGCGCATCGAGGCGCCGGAGCAAGTTCGCGCGCCGCGACCGCGACCGCCGGCAGTGGGTGGTGGGGGCGACATTGCCGCCCGTCAGCCCGGTGTGGGCGGCGGCGGCGGTGCGGATCGTCGACGACCTGGGCGGGCGGTCACACCCGCGGAAGAACAGGCTGAGAAGCGGGCTCGCTCACGGCGTGGCGAATTGGCCGAGGTCGACGCGCGGGAGCGCGAGTGGCGTGATCAGGATCTGATTGAACGCAAGGAGCGCCTGCGCACGGCGACCGGCGTGGGGATGCGCAAGCGGCGTGTCGAGGAACGGCGTCGGCAAGCTTCGCAGAGCCAGCCGGCGACCGCGCCGCGCAAGACCGAGATTGAGATTCAGACACCGATCATCTTGAAGGAGTTTTGCGCGGCGATTGGAGTGCCGTTTCAGCAGGTGATGATGAAGCTGCGTGAGCACACCGGGCAGCTCAAGATGATCAATCAGACGATCACCGGTGAAGAAGCCGAGTTGGTCGCGATGGAGCTTGGGCTGCAGATCAAGATCGCCGAGCAGAAGACGGCGTACGAGCGGCTGCGAGATGAGTTTGCGCAGCGTGAGCGAAAGAACCTTCAGCCGCGGCCGCCGATCGTGGCGATGCTTGGTCACGTCGACCACGGCAAGACGTCGCTGCTGGACCGGATTCGCGAGTCGGATGTTGCGGCCGGCGAGGCGGGCGGGATTACGCAGCACATTGGCGCCTCGCGGATCACGCGTGACGGGTTCAACGTGACGTTCCTGGATACGCCGGGCCACGAGGCGTTCACGCAGATGCGGGCGCGTGGCGCCGATCTGACCGACGTGGTGGTGCTCGTGGTTGCGGCGGACGACGGCGTGATGCCGCAGACCGTCGAGGCGATCTCACACGCGAAGGCGGCGGGTGTGCAGATTGTGGTCGCGTTGAACAAGATCGACCTCGAGGGGATCGACCTCAATCGCGTCTATGCGCAACTCGCGGAGCGTGAGCTGACGCCGACCGAATGGGGCGGCGAGACGGATGTTGTGAAGACGAGTGCGACGAGCGGCCTCGGCGTTGATGAGCTGTTGGCGCACCTGTCGACGCTCGCGGAGCTGATGGAGCTTTCGGCGGACCCGACGGTGCCGGTCATGGCGACGGTGATCGAAGCGGAGATGGCGGAAGGTCAGGGGGTGGTCGCGCGGATTCTGGTGCAGGAAGGCACGCTCGAGAACGGTCAGGTAGTGGTGTGCGGTCCTGGCGCCGGCCGGGTGCGGTCGTTGCTTGACCATCGCGGCCGCCGTGTTGACCAAGCCACGCCTGGTACGCCGGTGACGGTCGTGGGTCTGGACGAGATGCCGAACGCCGGCGATCGGCTCTATCAGGTGGACGACCTGAGGACGGCGGTTTCGATCGCGGCGGAAGTGAAGCGGCAACGGCGTCAGGAAAGCCTGAAGTCGGTTCAGAAGGCGAAGGGTCTCGAGGAGTTGCTGACTGGCGGCGACGGCGACACGCCGGTCTTGAATCTGATCGTGAAGGCCGACGTACAGGGGTCGCTCGAGACGCTACAGGCGCAGTTAGGCGACTTTCCGACCGAGAAGGCGCAACTCAAGATTCTGCATGCCGGCGTCGGCGCGATTACGGAGGCGGACGTGGCGCTGGCGCAAGCGTCGTCGGCGATTGTGGTTGGGTTCCACGTGGTCGCCGAGAGCGGGGCGAAGTCGGCGGCGGATGCGGCGGGCGTGGAGATTCGGCAGTATCGGGTGATCTACGAGATTCTCGCGGATGTGCACAAGGCGCTGGAAGGACTGCTGGCGCCGATTCAGACGCAGGAGACGCGGGCGAAGCTCGACGTGCGGCAGGTGTTCAACGTGGGTCGGCTGGGAACGGTCGCCGGTTGCTACATCACGGATGGCGCGATTCATCGCAATCACAAGGTTCGGCTGATTCGCGACGGTCGGATCGTGGTCGAGGGATCGGGCATTCAGTCGTTGCGGCGTTTCAAGGATGATGTTCGCGAGGTGAAGAGCGGATTCGAGTGCGGCGTGAAGATTGAGAACTACGATGATGTGAAGCCTGGCGACGTGATCGAAGCGTTTGAAGTGGTTGAGGTCAGTCAGCAGCTGTAGCCAGCGCAGACCATGATCGTCGGCGTGCTCCAGTTTCGTATTACGATCTTCGAAGCGATGAGCCTGAAGGACAAGCGTCGCGTCACCAGGAGTTTGCGCGACCAGCTGGGCTCCCGGCACAATGTGTCAGTCGCCGAAGTGGACGACCTGGATCATCGTCAGGCGGCGACGTTTGGCGTCGCGCTGGTCGCGAACGAGTCGCGTTTTGTGCAAAGCGCGCTGAGCAAGATTGTCGATGAGGTTCGCCGCTTTCCGCACGCGGCGCTGGTCGACTACGAGATTGAGCTGCTATAGGTAGCGTGAGAGGAGCCGCGGGGCGTGTCGCATCGCATGGCGCGAATTGGCAATGTGGTCCGCGGCGTGTTGGCGCGGGCGATCATGTCGGATCTGAGTGATCCGCGCATTGAGCCGCTGACGTCCGTGACGCGGGTCGAGGTGGCGCCGGACCTGTCGGTGGCGCGGGTGCACGTCAGCGTGATGGCCCCGGAGCCGCGTCAACGGCTGACGCTGCAAGCGCTGGAAGCCGCACGAGCTCGACTGCGCGGTTTAATGCGACCGCAACTGCACGTTCGCCAGATTCCGCAACTCGAGTTTTATCTCGACGACTCCATCAAGCGATCCATCGAGACGGTCAATCGACTCGACGCGTTGACGCAATCGCCGTCGAGCGATGACGCAGCGGCGTCGCCGCCGGCGCGGAGCGCGCAGCGAGAACAGGAGCAATAGCCGCATGAAAGGTGCGACGCGTTGTGCCGAACGGCTGAAGAAGTTTTTCGGCACGCTACGGAACAAGCTGGGCAAGGTCGATCCGCCGGACCATAGCGACCCGATCACGCAGTTGATTCTGGGCGTTTTGTCGCGGGACGTGCCGGAGTCGAAGGCGCGGGCTGCGCTGGACCGCGTGCGGGCCGAGGTCGTCGACTACAACGAAGTGCGCGTCATTCCGTCGGGTGAGCTGGCGGACATTTTGGGCGACTCCTATCCGGACGCGCGCGCCAAGGCGGACGATTTGGGTCGGGCCCTCAACCACATTTTTGCCGCCGAGCATGATGTGACGCTCGAGCAACTGCGCTCGTTGAACAAGAAGGAGGCGGCGGCGTACCTGGAGCAGGTTGACGGTTTGGAAGCGTATACGTGCGCCCGCATTCGTCTCTTCGGATTTGGGCATCACGCCGTTCCGCTCGACGAAGCGATGTGGGCGCTGGCGCGGCAAGCGGAGATTGTTGATAGCAAGTGCCCGCTGGGTGAGGCGCAGGCGTTTCTGGAGCGACAGATCAGCGACGGGGAGGCGCCGGAATTTTTCGCGCTGTTGCAGACACACGCCTGGTCGGAACTTGGCCAGCAAGTGCGGAAACGTAAGGTGGAGCGCATCGAGAGCGCGCCGATGGAGCGCAAGTCGACGCACATGCTGCAAGAGATCGCGCCCGATCGCGGCATTGATCTGACCATTCGCGTGCCTGCAGCGGTGCTGGAGCCGGAACCCGACGCGAAGGTCACCGAAGCGCCGGTCAAGGCGCGTCGCACAACGCGCACGCGTAAGGCCGCGGCGCCGAAAGAGAAATCGGCGAAGAGCGTCACGAAGAAGACGAAGACGGTGCGGAGCAGCAAGCGCGCCGCGCCCAGTCGACAAGCCAAGCGAAGCGCTGCTCCGAAGAAGAAGGGGGCGCGGTCGTCGAAGTCGGTGAAGACGACTTGACGAGGGTCGACATGGCTCGGTTGCCCGGTCTCACTGCCGCGATCGCCAGCATCATCGTGGTCGGCTTGTTTGCGCCGGGCGTGGTTGCGGCGGAGCGCGAGGATGTCGCGCGACTGGAAGCGTTGCTCGACGAAGGCCGTGCGTTCGACGCCGCGCGGGGCGCGGGTGCTTTGATCGCCGAGGCGGCCGCGCCGAGTGCGGCGCTTTTCAGCATCGCGGCGCGGGCCCACTTTCGACTCGAGCAGTTCGGAGAGGCGCGGGTTTTCGCCGAAGCGGCGCGGTTGCGCGACGCGGGAGCGCGGGATGCGTGGCCGGCCTACCTTTTGGCTGAGATCGCCCGCCGTGCGGAGCGCTGGGAGCGCGCCGTCGCGCTGTATGAAGAAGCCGCGACGATTGGCGTCGACCATGGGCAGCTCCTGACTGCCGCCGCGTCAAAGATCCGCCAGGCCAGGCTTTTGAGAGACGTCGACGCCCGCCGCGCGGCGGAGGCGTTTGCGTCCGCCAGCGGGCTGGTCGCGCGTGTTGATGCGGCGGATCTCGAGACGCTGATTGACGAGACGGATGTTTCTGCGGCGAAGCTACAACGCGCCCGAGTTGAACTGCTGCTGGCGATTGGGGAGACCGCCGCGGCGGCGGAAGCGGCGCATGCGATCTACGTCGCAGCGCCGGATGACCCTGAGGTCGCTCATATTTTCGTCGCCGCGCTGCTGGCGGCCGAGCGTTACGCCGAGGCGTTCAACGCTGCGGCGTCGTGGCTCGAGTCGGTGGAGGGTGATCGATTCATCTCGACCTTTGTCAGATCGGGTGTCGCTAGCGGACAGCTTGCACGTTGGTTGGACGCCCAGAGCGTCACTCCCGTTTTGCTCTTGGTGACGGAGGCGCTCGAGCAGCGCGGTCATTGGAGTGCGGCGGTGGTCGGGCGGTCGAAGGCGTACGCCGCAGCTCCTGATCGTGCGGAGGCGGCGTGGCACTATGCGGTTGCGTTGCGGCGTTCGGGCGATAGCGCCGCTGCAGTCGATGTGCTCGATGCGTTCTACGCCCACCAGCCGACCGCCGATATTCCGGTGGAAGCGTTTCTGGCGTTCGTGGAGGCGCCGGGTGACGGCGTCGCGACGGGAAGCACGGGGCGCTACCAGACGGCGTGGGTCCGCGCACTGGCTTCGGCGATGCATGGAGATCGCGGCTTGGCGACGCCGCGTTTCGTCGCAGCGGCGGATGCGGGCTTTGTTCCTGCAGCGGTTGTCGCCCCGGTACTGCTTGCGATCGCCGATGAAGCTTGGGACGAGGCGCGGATGCTGGCCGAGGAGGCGGTCGAGTCGCATGCGGCGCTGCCCGCGCTGCACTATGCGCTGGGGGTTGCGTGCATCGGAACCGCGGATCGCACGTGTGCGGAATCTTCGTTGCGAGAGGCGGTCGATCTCGACCCCAACGAACCGACGTACGGCCAACGACTTGGTTTGTACTACACGCGGTCGGGCGACTTGAGCGCTGCGCAACGCTACCTGCAGCAGGCATCGGCGAAGGCGCCGGCGCGCGGCAGGCTTTTGGAGTTTACGATCGAGTCTTATCTCGCGGCCGGCAAAGTCGGCGTGGCGCGGCGGCAGTTTGAACGCGCGTTGGTCGCGGGGCTGACGCCGTATGACGCTCGGCGGCGGATTCGCACCACGCTCGAGCATGTCGATGCGTTGAACGGCGACGCGCATCTTGCGGCGCTGCGCTCGCAGCACGCGGAGCATCCGCACGATTTGCAGACGCAGACGAAGCTGATCGCGCTCCTGTCGGCGCGGAGCTATGTTGATGAAGCGCTGGAAACGGCACGGCGCGCCTTCGCTACGGCGCCGCGCGACAATGACGTGGCGACGCTCTACGCCCAGGCGGCGTCGGCCGCACTCGCTCAGGACGAGGCCATTGCGGCGCTGCAGTCTTTGCAGAAGCGCTACCCGCGGCGGGTCGACGTATCGCTGTCGCTGGCAGCCGCGCTGGGGCATGACTTTCGCTTTGAAGCCCAACGCGATCTGTTGCGCGCTTTGCTGACGCGTGCTGATCTGGCCGTGTCGGACCGCGCGGCGGCGCGGGCGGTGCTCTTCGAGTCGTTGGTGTATACGGGCGACTACGAGGAAGCGCTCGCGTTGATTGAACAGTGGGCGTCTGAAGATGAGGCGCCGCTCGCGTTCGCGCCGCAGCGGCTGCGTTTGCTGGTGCAGCAGGAGCGGTCCGCGGAGGCGGCAGCGTGGGCGACGACATTGTACACCGACGAGCCGGACGACGCTCGACGTCGGTTGCTGCTCTATGAGGCGCTGCTGTCGGCCGAGCGATACGAGCGGCTCGAGGCCTACCTGGAGGCGTGGCGCGCGTCCGAGCCGCGCGAGTTTCGTTGGACGCAAGCGCTCATCGAGCTCTTGCTGCTCGCTGACCGTGCGAAGGACGCGCTCGACGTGATCGCCGGCTACGAACAACAAAGCGTGCGCAGCGAGGTGATTCTGAGGTCGCAGCAGGCGGAAGCGGAAGCAGCCCTCGGCGACGTCGACCGGGCTGTCGATCGATTGGATCGCCTGCTCGGCGATCTGCGGCGGGCCGGTGCGGGGGCCGAACTGCAGGATGTGCGGCGCCGCCTGCTCATCACGCTGCTGGACGCGGATCGGATCGAAGCGGCGACAGCGCGGGTCGCGGGGTGGGTGAGCGAACTTCAACCGGAAGCTTCGGTGGAAGACCGCATCGCGTTGCTACAAATGAAGCTGTTCATTCAGCAGCAGGACGGCGACATGGAGGCGGTTGAGGCGACGTTGCAGCGACTCGTCGCGATCGCACCGACCGAGCCCGGGTTCAACAACGATCTTGCGTATACGTGGGTCGATCAGAATCAGCGGGTCGATGAGGCGCTGGAGATGCTGCGTCGGGCGGTCGCGGCGGAACCGCTCAACGCCGCTTATCTCGACAGCCTGGGCTGGGCGCATTACAAGCGCGGCGACTTTGCTGAGAGCCTGCGTTGGCTGCGACGGGCGGCGCAACTGGCGGATGGCCGGGATCCGGTCGTGTTTGATCACCTCGGCGACGCCGCGTGGCGTACAGGCGACATCGCTGCGGCGGAGACGGCGTGGGAGGAAGCGCGAACGCTGGCCGCGACGCAAGACGAAGCAACGATGGGAATGGAATCGGTCAGCGAAGTTCTGGCGGCCGTTGAGGCGAAGCTTGCGGCGTTGCGACGGGGCGCTGCGCCACGCGTGGCGAAGACCGCCGCCGAGGCCAACGTGTCGGCGATGAATGGAGACGCCCGTTGAGCGCGCGGTCGGTGGGTCGCGAGATCATTGCCGAGGAAGCCGCGGCGCTGCACCAACTCAGCGAACGGCTCGACGAAACGTTCGACGCGTCGGTTGAGTGTTTGCAGCAGGCGCAGCAAATTGTCGTCAGTGGGTTGGGGAAGAGCGGCAACATCGCGCAGAAGGTTGCGGCGACGTTTACGAGCACCGGCACGCCGGCGATCGCCATGCATCCGGTGGAAGCGCTGCACGGCGATTTGGGGATTGTGACGCGTCGACACTGCCTGCTGGCGTTCTCGCGCAGCGGGGAGACGGCGGAACTGCTCCGGTTTGCGAGTCACTTCAGACGGCTCGGCGGCCCGATCCTGGGCGTCACCCAACAGCCGGCGTCGCGGTTGGCGGAAATCAGCGACCACGTGCTCACGTTGCCGGCGACGGCGGAGGCGGGGCCGCTGCAACTGGCGCCGACGACCAGTTGTGTTCAGATGCTGGCGCTCGGCGATGCGCTGGCGATGGCGCTGCTTGACGCTCGGGGATTGCAGCCGGAGGACTTCGCGCAGTACCACCCGGAGGGCGCACTCGGACGTCGGTTGCTGTTGCGGGCGAGCGACCTGATGCATGGCGGCGACGCGCTGCCGCTCGTGGCGGCGAATCTCGACTTTCCGCATCTGCTGCTGGCGATCACGGAGCGGCGTCTCGGGTTGGCCGTGATCGTGGAGGAGGATCAGCGGCTGTTGGGGGTTTTTACGGACGGCGATCTGCGGCGGGTGTTTGAACGCACGTCGCAGCCGCACGGATTGACCGCTCGAGAAGCGCACCGACTCAGCCGCCGCTCACCCAACGAGCCCCCGGTGCACGCTTCCTGCGTGGCGAGCGACACGCTCGCGATCGAGTGTTTGCGGCTGATGCGTGATAGTCGCATTACGGCGCTCATTGTGGTCGATGACGAGCGGCAGCCGATTGGGGTGTTGCGACTGCTCGACCTGGTTGAGGCCGGGCTCGGCTGATAACGCTCGCGCGTTGCAAGCCAGCGTCCCATTGCGCCGATGATTCCCAGCGCGAGCTGCTGTGTGGCGGCTGCGTGCGACCGGAACTCGGTGGAGGCAATGGCATGGCGTCAACCAGCGCGCCGGATCTCGAGCAGATTACGACAACTGTTCTCGGCGACTTGGCGTTCATGGTCGCGGATGATGCGCCTCTGGCGCCGGCTCCCGAGCGATGGCTGCGGGGCGAGGTGGCTTATCGGGGCCCGATCTCGGGCTCGATTGTGTGCTACTGCACGCCGACCTTCGCCGGCATGCTGGCCTCGAATTTGCTTGCGACGTCTCCGGAAGAAGACGAGACCGGCGAGGACGCCCGCGACGCATTCGCGGAGTTCCTGAACATTCTGTGCGGCAATTTTGTGACGACGCGCTACGGTCGTGGGCCGGTGTTCAGTCTGTCGATTCCGAAGGTCGAGTCGCAAATAGGTCTTCCGACGGAGAGCGAGGGACCCGATGCCTGCCGGTTCGCCATTGAAGGGCAGCGGTTGCTGGTTCAACACACCACGGCGGTGAACTGAGATGGAGCCTTCGATGGGGCTTGTGGCGAACGAATGCCGCGACCTGACGCAGGAAGAATATGAGACGATCCGGCGCCTGATCTACGACAAGGTGGGCATCAATCTTGGCCCGCAAAAGATGCAGCTCGTACGCGCTCGGCTTGGCAAACGGATCCGACAGGGTGGGTATCGGTCGTTTGGCGAGTATTTCAGCGCCGTCCGCGACGATCGCAGCGGTCAGGAACTGATCAACCTGATAGACTCGATCTCGACGAACACCACGCATCTGTTTCGCGAACGACAGCATTTTGACTTTCTCACCGAAACGCTGCAACGATGGCTGCAAGACGCGGCCTGGCGTCGCGCGAACAGTGAGCTGCGCATCTGGAGCGCAGCTTGTTCGAGCGGTGAAGAGCCGCATACGCTCGCGATGGTGTGCGACGCCGCCCTCGCGTCGAGCCGAGTTCCGTTTCGGATTCTCGCGACCGACATCTCGACCCGCGTGCTGGCGAAAGCGCAAGCCGCGGAATACACCGAAGACAAGCTGACGGCGATTCCGCCCGAGTTCCGCCGCCGCTACTTCGTGGGGCGGCGCGGCGCCGCGACGCTGCAGCTCAAACCTGAACTGCTGTCGCGCATTTCATTCGCGCGACTGAACTTGATGGACGATCGGTTCCCGTTCAAGCGCGGTTTCCACTTCATCTTTTGCCGCAATGTGATGATTTACTTCGATCGCGACACTCAGTCGCGACTGGTCAACAAGCAGGCGGCGCACTTGCTGAAGGGCGGCTACCTGATCATCGGTCATTCGGAAAGCTTGAACGCGATCAAACACGACCTCGCCTATGAGCGGCCGACGGTCTATCAAAAGCGATAGATCATTGGCTACGAAGCACTCAGGATTCGTCGCGCAGCATCCGCGATGTCGGCGGCGCGCATCAGCGACTCTCCCACCAGCATCGCGTGTGCGCCGGCCCGCATGACTCGCCGCACGTCATCGGTCGTCGAAATGCCGCTCTCTGAAACCAGGACCGCGCCCGGCGGGGCGAGCGGGAGCAACCTCTCGGTGATTGCGAGGTCGGTGCGCTGCGCTTTGAGATCGCGATTGTTCACGCCCAACAGCAGCCGTTGCGGACCTGAAAAATCGATGCGCTGCAGAACACCTTCCAGCACCCCGGCGCTGTGCACTTCGATCAGTACGCTGAGCTGCAGGTCGAGCGCGCAATGGGCCAGATCGGCGAGTTGCGCCGGCGCGAGCGCTTCGCCAATCAAGAGCACCGCGTCAGCACCGGCGGCGCGGGCTTCGTAGACCTGATAGGCGTCGATCACGAAGTCTTTGCGCAGCACGGGCAACTGCACGGCCTGCTTGACCTGCGCGATGAACGCGAGTCGACCGTCGAAGTAGCGCGCGTCGGTCAGCACACTCAGCGCCGTCGCGCCACCCTCGGCGTAGGCGCGGGCGATCTGCGTGGGATCAAAATCGGCCCGAATGAGTCCGGCCGAGGGGCTGGAGCGCTTGATCTCGGCGATAAGGTGCGGCCAATCCGATCGCGGGGCCGCGACGGCGGCGTAAAAGTCGCGCGGGGCTGGGACATGCTCGGCCGCCTCACGCACGGCGTGCAATGGCGTGCGCGCGGACGCCTCGGCAACCTCGGCCCGCTTGTGCGTCAGAATCTCCTGCAAGACATCGTGCATCGCGTCGTGACCTCGCGCTTGATCAAGCGCGGTTGACGCGCATGACCTGTTGCCCCGGCAGGCGCTTCACCAGGCCCCGCAGCTCCAACGTGGTGAGGGCGGAGAGCACCTCGTGGGCCGGCAATTCGCTCGCGCGAATCAACACGTCCTGCAAGACGGCTTCCGGCGGCGCCGCCTCCAGCACACGCTGCTCGATGCGGCTCAAGCCGGCGTCGGGGGTGGACGCGCCAGCACCGAACAGGGTTGCTGCTTGGTCTTCAGGTTCGCTCCGCTGCGGCGACGACACGGCGTTGGTTGGTTGCTTGAGGCCCATGGTGTAGCCGAGTTCGCCGAGCTCGGTCAGAACGTCTTCCAGACCCATGACGAGCTTGGCGACGCCATCGCGAATCAGTGCGTTCACCCCCTGCGCTGCTGGCTCCTGCAGTCGTCCGGGCAACGCGAACACCTCGCGGTTGTAGTCGCTCGCGAGTCGGGCGGTGATGAGCGCGCCGCTGCGGGTCGGCGCCTCGACGACCAACACCCCGAGGCTCAGGCCCGCAATGATGCGATTGCGGCTGGGAAAGTTTTCGCGCTGCACGCTCGCGGTCATCGGCAGCTCGCTGATGAGACAGCCGTGATCGAGCAGCTTGCGGGCCAGCGGCTCGTTTTCCGGTGGGTAGATCTCGTGCAGTCCGTTGCCCAACACGGCGATGGAGCGCCCGCCGACATCGACTGCGCCGTGATGCGCGAACGCGTCAACGCCGCGCGCCAGCCCGCTGACAACGGTGAAGCCCGCGCCGGCGAAGAGTTCACCGAAGCGACGGGCCTGCTCGCCGCCGTAGATCGAGCAGCGGCGCGTGCCGACGATGGCGAGTGCTACGGCGTCGGTAGGCTGCAGCGCTCCCTTTACATAGATCACGATGGGGGGGTCGCTGATGCGGCGCAGGGCGGCGGGATACGCGTCGTCTTGTTGGCACAGGATTCGAACGCCGTGTTGGGCGGCGCCGGCGATCTCCTGTTCGGCCTTGGGTAGGGCTGCGTCGCGGCTGCGGGCGACGGTTGCGGCGCTTTTGGGTCCGATGCGGGGCACGCGTTCGAGCTCGGCGGCGCTGGCGCCCCACGCGCGTTCGAGATCACCGAAGACGCGTTGCAGGTGCCCGAAGACGATCGGTCCGACGCCGTCGACCATCGACCAGGCGAGATGTCGGCGCGCGATATCCGAGATGGTCTGAGACGCGTGCATGTGCTCAATATATGACGAAGGCGGGTCGGTTTCGCTATGGGTAGCAAAACCAGACCCGCCGCGGGGTGTCGCGTGAGGAGCCTCTCCGTCGAACACGCCTGGGCGTAAGGCCCTGCCGGCGAGTCACAGTCTCCCAAGCTCCCCAAGAGAGACGTGGCTAGACGCCGGCAGGTGGGTTGTTATCTAGCGGCGACGCAGGGCGACGACCGCGAGGCTCAGCAGCGCGAAGGCGCCGGCCGGCTCGGGAATCACGAAGCGCATGAAGGCCTGGCCAGCGGCGTTGCCGGACGCATCGACGAGGTTGGCGGTGAAGTAGAGCACCTGACCGGCCAAGAACATGTCGTCGTTATTGAAGATGTCGATGAAGAACGGATCGAGCACGCCGTCGCCGTCGAGGTCGACCTGGTCGCCCTGACGGAGCAGGACGCTGGCGTTGTTGAGCACGATGACCGCGTCGGCATTGACGTCTGGGTTTGAGGTGGTGGCGCCGTAGACGTAGTCGCCGTCGCCGTTCGCCGCCCAAGTGAAGAACGTCGAGCTGAAGATGGCGTCGGAGAAGGTCTCGCCGGCCACACCGCCGGGGACGGCGTCGCCGGTTTCGGCGACGGTCGCGCCGTTGTGCACGAGGAAGTCGACGTTGTTTTCGTAGTCGCCGCGGGCGTACCAGTTTCCGTTGGCCTCCATGGTCGACTCAGAGACGATGTCGACCGGGCTTGCGGAACCGTTGAGCGTCGAACCTTCCTGGATCATCACCATGCCGTTGACGACGACGACATCGTCTGCATTGAAGTCACTGTTGTTGGTGTCGCCCTGGAGCAGATAGCTGCCGTCGGCGGCGACGTGCAGGTCGCCGAAGTCGAAGTTCTGCCAAGTGTCCACGGCTCCGCCGGCCTGGCCGCCGGGGACGGTCACGTTCGACTGTGCGAGGACGTTGTTCTTGAGGATGACGAGGTTGTCGTCGACGCTTGGCAGGCCGCCAACCGTGCTGGGCGCAACGAAACCAACGCTGTTGTCGTTGGCGATCTGCGGCGAGTGCAGCGACGAGCCATAGACCTCGCCGGCGATCGGCGTGGCTTCACCCTCACGAGCAGCGACGCTCTGCGCACCGCCGATGACGCGCACGATGACTTCGTCCTGCGCAGCGGCGTCGGTGTTGGTGGCGTAGACGTAGTTGCCGCTGTTGTTGATGCCCAGCGTCTGATCAATGAAACCGGCGAATTCGCCAGTGCTGATCTCGGTCACACCCTCTTGCACAACAGTGGCGCCCGTCGAGCCCTGGCCAACGATCACGACTTCGTCCATCGACGTGGCGAGGTCTGACGAAGCCGAGATGATCCACCACGAGCCGTCTTGCGAGACGAACGGGCGATCAAACGAATCGAACTTCGCGCCGCCGAGGCCCGGGACATCCGAGGTGGGGCTGGTGGGGACTTCCGAGTAAATGACCGTCGGATTGGCATAGGCGAGCGCTGCCGCCGCCGCCACGAGAGCTACACATACCGCTTTCACGATGATTCCTCCTCCGCTGCCGGCGTGCGCCGTCAGACACGGGACCTTTTGCGCGAAACACAACGTGTGAGTGCGCAACTGATCGGACTGTGGGTGTGGTCACTCCTCCTGACCACACGGGCAGGATATCCGGGACGGCGGGGGCAAGCAAACACAATTCTGCGGTCGGTCTGATAGCACTGCCTACGCAGAGGTTACCAACCAGGCCAGATAACCCCCGTAAAGCACCACCAATACCGCGCCCTCCAGGCGCGTCACCCAGCCCGACCACAACACAATCAGCGCCGCGCCCACCGTCGCGAGCATGACCGGAAGGTCGAAACGCAACATCTCCGGCGCTACGGTGATCGGTCCGGCGACGACGCCAGCGATGCCTAGCACCGACAGCACGTTGAAGATGTTGCTTCCGACGACGTTCCCGATCGCGATATCGGGCTCGCCGCGTCGCGCCGCCGCGATCGTGGTCGCGATTTCGGGGAGGCTGGTGCCGATCGCGACAATCGTCAGGCCGACGATTCGCTCGCTCACGCCGATCCGCACGGCGAGTCCGGTTGCGCCGCTGACAATCAGATCAGCGCCGAACTTGAGACCGATGAGGCCCAGGACGATGAGAACGCAGTACCACGCGCGGCTCGCTAGCTGGCTGGATGCGGCGTTAGAAGCGGAGTGATCGGCGTCGCGCGTCCGCGGGGTGAGACGGAACGTCAGCACGACGTAGGTGACCAATCCGATCGCAAGAATGGCGCCCTCCCACCGCTCGATCGCGCCACTGCGATAGGCGAATAGCGCGAAGAGTGCGCTGGCGGCGAGCATGATTGGTGCGTCTAAGCGATTGATGTTCTTCGAGATTTGGATGGGGCGCGTCGCTGCGGCGAGCCCGAGTACGAGCAGTACGTTGGCGATGTTGCTTCCCACGACGTTGCCGATCGCCAGGCTGTCGCCCGCTTCGGTGTCGCTCAGGCACGCAACGATGGAGACAGCGAGTTCCGGGGCCGAGGTGCCGAAGGCGACGATGGTGAGCCCGACGACCAGTGCGGACAGTCCGAGGCTGCGGGCGAGTTTGGCCGCTCCCGAGACGAGCACCTCGCCGCCGATGGTGAGCACAACGAGTCCGGCGGCGAGCAGCGCAAGATCGATCAGCACGTGGCACTCCTGGCGTGGCGGTGAGGCCGCGTCGCGTCCGTTTGGATGGGCGTTTACACTTATCGGCGGCGGCGTTCGCCGGGTCGGGCAGCATCGCGGGGCGGACTGGACGTTGCAAGGGCTGAGCCGAGAGGCGCGGATCGGCCGATAAAGTGAACGCTGCACTTTGGCCAGCGGCCCTGACTCGAGACGGGCCGTGGTGGATGAGAACCGTCTCTCGCCGAGGAGGCGCGGAGTGATCCTCGCGCAACATGTGCCGAGTCTGTGGGCTACGAGTCCGTTTGTAGCCATCCTGCTGGCGATCGCGATTCTCCCGCTGCTCCGGCGAACGCAGCATTGGTGGGAGCACAACAGCAGCAAGCTGATGGTTGCGGTCCTGTTGGCGGTCGTGACGCTGACGTATTACTACAACCGCAGCTTCGGCGTCGTGGTGCATCACGACGAAGCGGCCGCCGAGGCCGCGACCCACGGCGAACCCGACGATCACGCCGACGGGGATGCAGAGGGGGCGTCGAATGGCGCGAGCGACGCGCACGCGGGAGTCACGGCGGATCATGCTGCTGGACACACGGCTGCGGGCCACGACGCGGAACCCGTGGGAGACCAACCGGCAGCGTCGGCTCATGCGACGGCCGAGCATGACGCTCACGAGGCTCATGACGCGCACCCCGTTCATCGCTCAGCGCCGGGGTGGTCGACGGTGTGGGCGGCGTTCGATCACGCGATTCTGAAGGAGTATGTGCCCTTCATCGTGCTGCTCTTCGCCCTCTACGTCATCGCGGGAGGCATCGTGGTGCGCGGCGACATGCGCGCCACCCCGCTCACCAATACCATGATCATCGGAACCGGCGGCTTGCTGGCGAGTTTCATTGGCACCACCGGCGCCGCGATGGTGCTCATCCGTTTTCTGCTGAAGACGAACTCCGAGCGACGCTACACCGTTCACACGGTCGTGTTCTTTATCTTCGTCGTGGCCAACATCGGCGGCTCGCTCTTGCCCATTGGCGACCCGCCGCTCTTTCTGGGCTATCTCCGCGGCGTGCCGTTCCTGTGGACGATGAACCTGTGGTTCCCGTGGCTGTTCATGCTCGGCGGCGTGCTCGCGATCTACTACGTCTGGGATACGGTCGCGGCGCGGCGCGAGACGGCCGCAGCCCTGAAGCGGGACCGCGAGCATCTCGAACCGCTTCGTTTCGCCGGCATGCTGAACGTGCTATGGCTGCTCGGCGTGGTGCTGGCGGTTGCGACGCTCGACCCGGGCAAGGAGTTCCCGTTTTCGGCCGAGTTGTTCGGACAAGCCTGGCGCCCGCCGCCGTACCTGCGTGAGGGTGTGCAGTTGACGATGGTGGCGCTGGCGTGGTTTACGACGGCCGCGGCGCTGCGTCGTGAGAACCGTTTTAATTTCGTCGCGATCGGCGAGGTGGCGTGCCTGTTCATCGGCATCTTCATCACCATGCAGCCGGCGATCGAGATTCTGCAAGCGAATGGCGCTGCACTCGGGTTGCAGCAGCCGTGGCACTTTTTCTGGGCCACTGGCATCCTGAGCAGTTTCCTCGACAACGCTCCCACGTATGTGGTGTTTTTCGAGACAGCGGGAACGCTGCCGACCGGTCCGCAAGAGAGGCTCGTTGAGGGATTGGCCACGTCATCGGGCGCGTTGCCGTATTCGCTGCTGGTTGCGGTGAGTTGCGGCGCGGTGTTCATGGGTGCGAACAGCTACATCGGCAACGGTCCGAACTTCATGGTCAAGAGCATCGCCGAGCAGGCGGGCGTGCGGATGCCGTCGTTCTTCGGGTACATGATCTACCCGCTGATCGTGCTCGTGCCGCTGTTCCTCGTCTTGACGCTGATCATGTTTGTGAACTGGGGCTAGGCTGAGGCGTAGCGCGTGGGCTTGATGCGGACTCAGTAGTCTCCGCGGCGATCCCAGGGATACTCAATCTCCGCCGCCTGGGTCGCGGGCGAGGCGTCGTTCGGGTCTGTGGCCGGTTCGCGCGGCTGGAGGCCGGGTGGGGCGACCATGATCCGCCACTCGTCACCTTCTTCGAATACGAGCACCGCGATGCGCCGATCGCGGATGCGTTTGGCGGCCTCGGTTTCCGGATCAAAATCGAAGCGCCCGATGATGTTGTAGCCCTCGCCAAGCTGCGGCAGGTCGACCGCCTCGGCCGACTCGACGGCGATGAACCGTATCCCGGCGCGCACGATGTCGAAGCGTTCGCTGCTGGCCGGCGCACGGTTGCGCGAGATGAGTTCGCGATAGGCGTCGTAGTCTCCGAGCACCAGCGCCTCCAGGGCGCGGTGCACGAGCGCGGCGACGGCGGGCGGAAGCTGCCGCTCGATCGCTGCGGGAAACTCGTAACGGACGGCGTCGGCCGCGGCGCGATCGTCGGCGTCGCGCTGCGTGAGCGGTGTCTCCCGAGTTGTCTCCGGAGTCGTCTCGGACGCGCGCTCGCAGCCGATGATGATGACCGCCATCAGGACCGCCGCGTGCGCGGCACGGCGGTGGGGAAGGTACGAATCAACCACGCCGCGCATAGCGCACCGCCTGTCGCAGGGGGTCGAGGAACGCGCTGGGCGCCAGCGCGAAGTCGGTGAAGATGACCGCCGTCGCGCCGCGCTCGACCAACAAGCGTGTGCGGCGAACCAGCTCATCGGGGCCGTCGGTGAGGATGGTGGTCAGGGAGAGCACGGTCGCACCGGCCGCGCTTGCGTTGACATCGGCGAAGGGCGTCAGCGCGAGCCAACGGCTCGGCGTCGTCGCGGTTGCATTTGGGGATTCGTCTTCGCCGTCGGCAAGGATGTGCAGCGATCCGGGAAGTCGGCCGGCGTGCTCATCGAGCCAGACGCCCCAGTCGCGGACGAGCACGTCGGTGTACGATTTCAGCAACTGGGTGTCGACGTGCGCTGCCGCGTCGCCGTCCGGTTGCAGCGCCGCCGTTACACACGCGAGCGCTGTGCGTGCGGCGGCTTCGACATCGACGTTGTGCAGTGCGGCGATCTGTCGCGCGGCAGGTGAGAAGTCGATCGACAAGACGTCGCACGCATCTGGCGGCAGCGTGCGTTGCAGACTTTTCGGGGGCGCCAGGGTGGGGCGCCAGTCACGGAAGATGACGCCGGACGGCTCGAACCCGCGCCACTCGCTGGCGAGTTCGATCAGCAGGGCGCGATAGGCGGCGTCGAACGCGCTCGCGGCGGGACGGACGTCGCCGAAGACATCTTGAAAGCAGGTGGCTGCGTTGGCGGCGACCGTCGGTGCTCGGCGCGGCGCGAACTCAAAGATGATGTGAGTTTGTCGTTCGCGCAGGAGAGAGAGGGTCGGCGTCAGCAGGTTGCGCCGCCCGACCCAGGCGGCGGTGCGTGGGGAGAACACGCCGCCGACGCTGCGCGGGGCGCTGGGATAGGTCCAGCCGCCGGTGTCGACGAAGGTATGCGGCTGTCCGTTGGGCGGCTCGCGGCGAAAGGTCGTGCGCGGTTCGGTAATGAGAGGTAAGACGACGGCGTCGGGTCCGACTTCCCCGAGCAGTCGTTCGAGCCGGTCGTCGACGAGCGTAAGCCAGAGCGGGATCTGAGTGGCCAACAGACACGCCATACCGCGCGAGGGTAGCCGATGCGTTGGTCGGCGGCTAGCATCGCAGCGTACAGCGGTGGTGAACGATGAAACCCAATGACGAAACCCAGCGCTACTGCCCCGGTGAAGAGCACATCAAGATTTCGGAAGCGATCTGTCTCGGCCGGCGCCGGGCGAACTTCCACAAGTGTCCCGGGTGTCAGTTCAATGACGACGAACAAGGGCGACGCACGTTGGCGTCGAGCGTCGTCGGATTGAGACACAGCAAGACCCCGTCGCCGAAGAAACGCGTGGAGACGAACCCGATGATTGGAAAGGTGTTCAAGGCTTACGACGTTCGGGCGACCGTGCCCGATCCGCTGAACGAGGACGTTGCTTGGCGCGTCGGCAACGCGACCGCCCAGTTCTTGCGCAGCAGTCTGTCGGGCTACGACCGCAGCGACGAAGCGATGAACAAGCTGATCGTGGGGCGCGATATGCGCACCCACAGCCCCATGCTGTGCAATGCGTTTATCGCAGGGGCGGCGGCTACGGGAACGCAGGTCATCGACATCGGCATGATCGATACGTCGCAGCTTTACTTCGCGACCAACCACATGCGCTGCTGCGGCGGCGCGACGACGACCGCGAGCCATAATCCGGCGAACTATAACGGGTTCAAGATTTGCGGTCCGAAAGGCAAACCGATCGGCGCCGAGTCTGGATTGAAAGAGATTCAGCGGATCGCCGAGGCGGTGAGCCCGCACCGCACGCCCGATCCGCCGCGCGTGCAAGCGCTGGACCTCACCGAGGCGTACCGCGAGTATCTGCATCGCTTCCTGCTGCCGTTGCGTCCGCTGAAAGTGGTGGTGGATGCGTCGAACGGGATGGCGGGGCGCTGGTTTCCGAAGCTGTTTGACGGCGTCGCGAACCTCGAGGTGGTGCGGCTCAACTTCGAGCATGACGGCACGTTTGTGCATCCGCCGAACCCGCTCGTGCCGGAGAATCTGGCTCAGCTCCGTGAGGCGGTGCGTGAGCACAAGGCCGACCTGGGGGCGTGCTTCGATGGCGACGCCGACCGCTGCATGTTTGTCGATGAAGACGCGGAGATTGTTCGTTGCGACCTGATTACGGCGCTGTTGGCGCGTGACTATTTGAAGGAGAACGCCGGGGCGACGGTGGTGTATGACCTGCGTTCGAGCCGGATTGTCGCCGACGTGATCCGCCAGGCGGGCGGCAAGCCGAAGCGTGAGCGGGTGGGACACGTGTTCATGAAGCGCGCGATGGCGGATACGAACGCGGTGTTTGGCGGCGAGTTGAGCGGGCACTTCTATTTCCGAGACTACTTCTTCGCCGACTCGGGCATGATGGCGTTCATCGCCGTGCTCGACGCCCTCACCCGGAGCGGTCAGCCGATGTCGTCGCTGATCAAGCCGCTCGACATTTACGCCGCGAGCGGTGAGATCAACTTCGAGAACGAGGACAAAGAGGGCACGCTCAAGCAGATTGAGTCGAAGTACGCTGACGCGCAGGTAGACACGCTTGACGGCGTTACGGTGCAGTACGACGACTGGTGGGTGAATGTGCGCGCGAGCAACACCGAGCCGCTGCTACGTCTCAACATGGAGGCGAAGACGAAGGAGCTGCTGCAGCAGAAGATGGATGAGCTGACGCCGATGCTTGGCAAGCACGCAGCCGGGCACTAGCGCCGGTTGCGGCGCAGGCGAGCGCTAG
>CAZLYU010000049.1:0-28267 GCA_964563855.1 uncultured Planctomycetales bacterium
GGCTTCATCGACTTCCGCGT
Organism: uncultured Planctomycetales bacterium; assembly: GCA_964563855.1. GTDB lineage: Bacteria > Planctomycetota > Phycisphaerae > UBA1845 > Fen-1342 > JAFGRR01. The sequence continues at coordinate 21 of CAZLYU010000049.1, forward strand.
GAGCAGTTGCCCGGCGTAGCACGGCGAGAGCGTGGTCTTGCGAATTCTGCGGCCGGATGCGGTAAAGATCGGCATCACGGGTCTGGGTTTCGAGGAAGACGACAACGAGCGCTTCCAAAATATCATTCGCCAGCCGAACGGCATCTTTCTGGTGACGGGGCCGACGGGCTCGGGCAAAACGACCACGCTCTACGCCGCGTTGCAGGAGTTGAACCGGCCGGACCGCAAGATCATCACGGCGGAGGATCCGGTCGAGTACAACTTTCCGGGGATGAATCAGTGTCAGGTGCGTGAAGAGATCGGGCTGAACTTTTCGCGGATTCTGCGCTCGATGCTGCGACAGGCGCCCAACATCATTCTGGTGGGTGAGATTCGCGACCGTGAGGTCGGGGAGGTGGCGATTCAGGCGGCGCTCACGGGTCACCTGGTGTTTAGCACGTTGCACACCAATGATGCGCCAAGTGCGATCACGCGTCTGATCGACATGAAGATCAAGCCGTTCCTGGTGGCGAGCTCGATTCAGGCGATCATGGCCCAGCGACTGGTGCGCCGCATCTGCAAAGAGTGCAAAGAGATCGATCCCAACCCCGATCGCTTCATGTTGAAACTGCTGAACATCACGGACGAAGATCTCGAGGGGAAGCACATTTACAAGGGCGCCGGGTGCAAGCGCTGCTCGGGAACCGGCTACCGCGGTCGGCAGGGCATCTTCGAGATGCTGGAGATGAACAACGAGATCCGCGAACTCGCGTTTCGGCAGGCGCCGACTCAGGACGTCCGCCGCGCCGCTCGGGTGGCCGGCATGCGTCCGCTGCTGGAAGACGGGAAGCTCAAGATTCTACGCGGCATCACGACGCCGGAGGAAGTGGCCCGCATTGCGCAGTCGGAAGGCATCGTGACGATGGAAGAAGAAGAGCAGATCGCGTAGCGCCCGAAGAGATCGCCGTGGGCGTCGCCCGCCGCGTGGATTGTGGAAGTTGATTTAGGAGTGCCACCCGATGGCGACCGTTCATATCGACCGTCTGCTGGAAACTTGCATTCGGGTGGGCGCGTCCGACATCCACCTGCACGTTGGGCGACCGCCGGTGCTGCGGCTGCACGGCGGCTTGCGGAGCCTGGAGACCAAGACGCTGGAGCCGGACGACACGGTGGCGCTCATGAAGTCGGTGACGCCGGAGCGTAATCAGCAGGAACTGCAGGAGGAGGGCGGGACCGACTTTGGTTTCGCGTTTGGCGACAAGGGCCGTTTCCGCGTGTCGGTGTTTCGGCAGCGTGGCAATATTTCGATGGTGCTGCGACTGATTCCGAACAAATTGCTGTCGTTCAACGAGATTGGTCTTCCGACTCAGGTGCGCACACTTTGTCGTCGTCCGCGCGGCATGTTTCTCGTGACGGGGCCGACGGGGTCGGGCAAGTCGACGACGCTGGCGACCATGATCGACTACATCAACGAGAACTTTGACCGGCACATCATCACCGTCGAAGACCCAGTCGAGTTCTATCACAATCACAAGAAATCATGCATATCGCAGCGTGAGGTGGGCATCGACGTGCCCAGCTTCGCCGAAGCGTTGCGCCGCTCGCTGCGTATGGATCCGGACGTGATTCTCGTCGGCGAGATGCGCGACCTCGAAACGATCGAATCGGCGATTCGTGCGGCCGAAACGGGCCACCTGGTGTTTGGCACGCTGCACACCACCGGTGCGCAGGGCACGATCAACCGTATGGTCGACGCGTTTCCGGTGGCTCAGCAGGAGCAGATTCGCGTACAGCTCAGCACGAACCTGCTCGCTGTTCTCTCGCAGACGCTATGCCCGACCGCCGACGGGCACGGCCGCCGGGCCGCGTACGAATTTCTCGTGATCACGGCGGCGATCGGCAACCTGATTCGCGAGAACAAGACGTACCGCATCAACTCGGCGATTCAGACGGGCAAGAAGTGGGGTATGCAGTTGCTCGACGACCATCTGTGGCAGCTCTACGACTCGGGTCAGGTCGCCGCCGATGAGATTTTGGAGCGCGCTCAGGATCCGATGGAGCTGCAAAAGAAGATTCAGGAGAAGCTCCGCGGGCAGCAGGGCCTCGGGTACAAGAGCTTCGAAGACGAAATGCAGGGCGACGACGACGACGACGAGGGCGAGGGCAAGGGCAAGCCCGCCTGAGCAGCGTAACGCGATGCGTGTGGATTTCACCCAAGGCGGGACGCCGGGCCGCGCCCGCGTTGAGAGGAGTCTGACATGGCCGACAAAACTGAACAGGTCGTGATTATTGGGTCGGGCCCGGCGGGACTTACCGCCGCGATCTACGCCGCGCGCGCCAATCTCGAGCCGCTCATGTTCGAGGGCTTTAACGCCGGCGGGTTGATCCCCGGCGGGCAGCTCATGTTCACGACCGACGTCGAGAACTACCCCGGCTTCCCCGAGGGCGTCACCGGCCCGAAGATGATGAAAGCGTTTCGCGACCAGGCGGAGCGCTTCGGTACGCGCTTTATTCGGCAAGACGTCACCGAAGTCGACTTCTCGCAGCGGCCGTTCGGCATCAAGAGCGACGACCACGACGTGCGGGCGCATGCGGTGATCATCAGCACGGGAGCCCGCGCGAACTGGCTCGAGCTGCCGAACGAGAAGCGCCTCGCCGAAAGCGGCGGCGGGGTGTCGGCCTGCGCCGTGTGCGACGGCGCGTTGCCCGCGTTCCGCAACGAGGAACTCGCGGTGGTCGGCGGCGGCGACACGGCGGTCGAAGAAGCCAGCTTTCTCACCAAGTTCGCCAGCAAGGTCTACGTCATTCACCGACGCGACGAGCTGCGCGCGAGCAAGGTGATGCAAGACCGTCTGTTCAAACTGCGCGATCAGGGCAAGGTCGAAATCATTTGGAACACACAGGTGACCGACGTGCTCGGCGACGACGCGGTAACCGGGCTGCAGCTCTACAACCGCGTCGAAGAGAAGACCTACGAGAAACCGGTGCGCGGGCTTTTCCTCGCGATCGGCCATACGCCGATGACGGAGCTGTTCAAAGGCAAGCTCGACCTCGACGAGACCGGGTACATCAAGTGGACCCAGCCGGGCCGCAGCTATACGAGCGTGGAAGGCGTGTTCGCCGCGGGCGACGTGTCCGATCATGTGTATCGCCAAGCAGTGACCGCCGCCGGCACGGGCTGCATGGCGGCGATCGACGCGGAGCGTTGGCTCGCCGAGCAGGGCGTGGATTAGGCGGGCGGCGCCGTCGACGCGCTTTGCTAGACGTTCACCGGCCCTCGCGTCATGATGACTTCCGTACGCACCGTGAGGACAAATGCCGATGAAACGTACGCGTTTGCTGTTGATCGCCCTGATCGCTCCGCTGGCCTTACTCTTGCCGGCGTGCGAAAGCACGCAGCGCAACGACGCATCGGCCACGCCGCACACCTCAGATGCGCACGAAGCGGATGACGAACGGCATGATGCGCATGCCAAGCGCCACGACGACGAAGGTCACGCCGAGGCGGATGAAGGTGTCGCGAGCGCCGGCGACGAAGACGAACTGAGCGAGGCCGAGCTTGAAGCGTTGCGGCTGAAGTTGGAGAAAGCCGAGGTCGCGCTGCGTGTCGCCGAGTTGAAGGCCGAGCGGCCGAACGGAAGCAACGCACAACGGATGGCTGCCGCCGAGCGGAAGCTGGTTGCGGCGCGGCGCGCGGTGCGGCTTGCGGAGGGCAGGCTGGAGCACCGTCGCGAGCATGATCATCCGCATCGGCTCGCACGCAGCGAGCTCGACATCGCCCGCGCGCAAGACCGCGTGTGGGCCGAGCGGCAAGAGCTCGAGCAACTCGAGGCGATGTACGCGGAAGAGCAGATCGCTGACAAAGCCCGCGAAATCGTGCTGGACCGCGCCCAGCGACGGCTCGCCCGGGCTGAACGCGACCTCGAGCTTTTGGAAGAAGAGCGCGCCACGCTCGAAGATGTCGAGCTCAGAATCGAACTGTTCGAGCTCGAAACCGAACTCGTCGCCAAGCAGCACGATCGCGAGGAAGCCGAGCGTGACCTTGAGCTCGCGCGACTTGACGCCGAGACCGCCGAACTCGAAGCACGGGCGGCGATCATGGGGGCGGAAGCCGAAGTGCAAGAGATTCGCGCGAAGCTGGAAGCGCACGCCGCCGCCGGCGCCAAGCTGGAAGCCATCGTGCGGGGCGACACGGGCGCCCGCGGTGAATAGCGCATCGCTGTTGCGGGGCGCCGTCTGGTGGTCGTTGGCAGCGCTGGGCCCTGCGCAGGTCTTCGCCGTCGTCGCGCCCGCGGCGGAGTCGACGACGACTGCGCCGCAAACGCAGCCCGCGGCTTTAGCGGATGCATCGCGCGCGAGCACGCAGCCGTCGGCGACTGCGTCGCAATCGACCACGCAACCAGTCGAAAGCGCCACCGATGACATCGATCCGCGCTTCAAGCCGCGTCCCAACGAGCACCCGAGCGTCGCCGCGGCGCGCGACGCGATTCGCCGCGGCGTCGCGTTCTTGATCGCCGATCAGAACCGGAACGGCTCGTGGGGCGGCCCGCGCGGGTCGACGTTCACGTTCGGCTGGGGCGTGCATTCGCATCCCGAAGCGCACCGTTCGTGGACGGTGGCGGTGACCGGTCTAGCGGCGCTCGCGCTGCTCGATGCTCCCGTCAGCGAGGATGTCGACCGGGCGCTGCATCGCGCGTTCGATTACCTCACTGACAACGCCGACCTGAAGCGCACCAGCGGCCGGGCGATCTGGAGCAACTGGGGGCACCTGTACGGGCTGCAAGCAATCGCGTCGGCATTGGAGGATGACCGCTTCCAAGCCCCCGAGCGGGTGAGCGCGTTGCGCGCCGCCGCCAAGGTGCACGTCGACTGGCTCGACCACTGGCAGGCGCACAACGGCGGCTGGGGTTATCTCGAAGACCATCCTCAGACGATGCAGCCGCGCAACGGAGCGAGCTTTATGACCGCGGCGGTCATCGTCGCGCTCGACGCGGCCCGCGATGTGGGGGTCGACGTGCCGCAGCAGATGATCGACCGCGCGGGTCGCGCCGTCGCGCGCTGCCGCATGCCTGACGACAGTTTCACCTACAGCGTCATGACGATCCCGAGTCGCAGTCGCAGCGACTCGATCAACACGATCAAGGGGTCGTTGGCGCGTAATCCGCTGTGTTGGCTGGCGTTGCACCTGGCGGGTCAGCCATTGCGGGTCGGCAAACTCGACCACGCGCTGCGCGACTTGCTGACTGAGGGGCGCTTCCTGCGCATCGCGCTGCACCGCCCCATCCCGCACGAGGCGTACTACGCCAATTCGGGCTACTTCTATCTGTTCGGCTACTACTACGCCGCACTTGCCGCTGAGCGGCTCGACGACGAGGCGCGGGCGGCGTATCTGCCGGGCATTCGCGAGGCCGTGCTGCTGACGCAGGGGTCTGACGGGGCCATGTGGGATTACCCGATGCACGCCTATCACAAACCGTACGGCACGGCGTATGGCCTGCTGGCGCTGCTAAGCACGTTGCCGACCACGCCCTAGCGGCGCCGCGCTGTTGCAGCGCTGCAGCGCGCAGACTCGCCGTTCGATTACTATGCGGCCGCCTGGCTCGGAAGGAGGACGCAATGGCTGGACTAGGCGTCAACATCGATCACGTCGCCACTATTCGCCAAGTACGGCAGGCGGATGAGCCCGACCCGGTCTGGGCCGCGGCGGAAGCCGAACTCGGCGGGGCCGACGGCATCACGGTCCATCTGCGCGAAGATCGCCGGCATATCACCGATCGCGACGTCGAACTGCTCAAGCAGACCGTCGCGACCAAGCTGAACATGGAGATGTCGATCGCGGACGAGATCGTCGGCATCGCGCTGCGACTGAAGCCTGATCAGGCCACGCTCGTGCCCGAACGGCGCGAAGAGCTGACGACGGAAGGCGGCCTGAACGTGGTGCACCTTGCGGATCGGCTGCGTCCGGTCGTTAGCCAACTGAGTGATGTCGGCGTCGAGGTGAGCGCGTTCGTCGAGCCCGACGAAGCTCAAATCGAAGCCTGCGCCGCGCTTGGCTTCGACGCGATCGAGCTCTGGACCGGCGGCTACGCACACGCGCGCTCGCGCGACGAGCGCGAAGATGCGCTGCTGCGGCTCGAAGACGCGGTCATCGCCGGACGCAACGCCGGTCTGGTGGTGCACGGCGGTCACGGGCTCACCTATCGCAACATCGGGGCGATCGCCGCGATTCCCGGCTTCGGGGAGTTCAACATTGGTCACTCGATCGTGGCCCGGTCGGTGTTTGTCGGTCTGCGCGAAGCGGTGCGCGAGATGCGGCGGCTGATCGATCAGGCCACCCCCGTTCTGCATACGGTCTATTCGACGCCGAACGACGAAAGCGAGTAACGGGCGTGGCTGTCCACCCGACCGCGGTGATCGATGCGCGAGCCGAGGTCGACCCGTCGGCGTCGATCGGGGCTTATGCCGTGATCGAGTGTGACGCCCGCATCGGGCCTGACTGTCAGATTCACGCGCACGCCTTCATCGGGGCCGGGACGACGCTGGACGCGAACGTGCAAGTGCATCCGTTCGCGGTGGTCGGCGGGCCGCCGCAAGACTGGAAGTGGTCGGGCGCGCCGAGCTTCACAGAGGTCGGCGCCGGAACGATCATCCGCGAGCATGTATCGGTGCACCGCGGCGCGGCGCCGGGTTCGACGACGAAGGTCGGGGCCAAGGTCATGCTGATGGCGACGTCGCATGTCGCGCATAACTGCGACATCGGTGATCACGTGGTTATGGCGAATGCGGCGCTCATGGCCGGGCACGTGACGGTGGGGGCGCGCACGTTCGTGGCGGGTCACAGCGGTGCTCACCAGTTCGCCCGCATCGGCGAGATGGTCATGCTCGGCGGACGCGCTGCAGTGAACGCCGACGTCCCGCCGTTCGCGCTTGTGCTCGAGCGCGGCGTTGCGGGGCTGAACGTGGTTGGGCTGCGGCGCAACGAGATTGATCGCGAGGCGCGCGCTGAGTTGAAGGAGTGCTTTCGATTGCTCTATCGGGCTGGCAAGCCGTTCGGGGTCGCCGTCGAGGAAGTCGTGCAGTTGGTGCAGACTGACGCGGGTCGGCGTTTGGGCGCGTTTCTGCGGGCGCCGTCGAAGCGTGGCTTTCTGCGCGGAGTGCGTCCCGGTGAGGGGAGGGACGCGGAGTGAAGATCCTGATCGCCCCGGACAAGTTTCGCGACGCGATCGACGCCGAAGCCGCCGCCGCCGCGCTGGCTGAGGGCGTGCGCGACGCCCTGCCCGACGCACGCGTGACGCTGCAACCGTTGGGTGATGGCGGTGAGGGATCGGGTCGCATTCTCGGCCAGGCGCTGGGCGCTGCGGAGCACTCCACGGCGGTTCGCGATCCGCTCGGCCGCGAGCGTTTCGCCGCGTGGTGGCTGCAGCGCGACCAGCGCCTCGCGGTCATCGAGATGGCGGAGGCCAGCGGCTTGCGACTGCTGCAACCGCAGGAGCGCGACCCGACCCGCACCACATCCTACGGCGTCGGCCAACTCATGCGCGCGGCGCTTGATGCGGGCGCTGAGCGACTGGTCGTGTGTGTCGGCGGTTCGGCGACGGTGGATGGCGGGGCCGGCTGCCTACAGGCGCTCGGCTTTCGCCTGTTCGACGCGAATGGCTCGGAACTCACCGAACCGGTTCCTGGCGGGTCGCTCACCCGCGTCGCGCGGATCGAGCCGTCGACGAAACGCTTCGAAGCCGTGTGCACGGTTGTGAGCGATGTCGACAATCCGCTGATCGGCAGCGACGGCGCCGCGGCGGTCTATGGCCCGCAGAAGGGCGCGTCGGAGAAGCAGATTGCGCAGCTCGACGACGCGCTTGAACACTGGGCCAAGCTGCTCGATCCGCTCGTACGCGGCCGCGTCGCCACGCTGCCCGGCGGTGGGGCGGCGGGCGGCCTGCCGGTCGCGTTGGTCGCGGCGTTGCGCGGCGTCATCGAGCCCGGCTTCGATTACATGGCGCGTCAACTTGATCTGGTGCACTTGCTGCACAGCCACGAGCTCTGCCTGACCGGGGAGGGGCGACTCGACCGTCAGACGGGGCACGGCAAGCTCGTCGCCGGGTTGGCCGCACTCGCGCGCACCACGCGCACCGCCACGCTGGCGTTCGTTGGCGATGTTGTGACCAATGAAGGCGAGTCCGTTGAGGACGTCGCTCGCCGCCTTGGGCTGCGGCGCGTCGTGGTTGTGACGCCTGAGGGCGCGCCCCTACAAGACGCCCTTCGGAACACGGCTCAAAATCTGCGCCGCGCCGCCGGTCAGACGCTGAGCGAATTTGTGAAGCGGCCGTGAGTGTGCGCCCCATCGACGCCGTGCGTAAAGCTACGCTGCTCGGCGTTGCGCTCGTCGCGATGAGTCAGGGTGCGGCGGGCACGAGGCTCGATCCGATCGTTGCGGTTCCCGTCGACCGCGACGTGCGCGAGATGCGTTGGTTGGCCGGCGACGTCGCGGGGGCGGCGCATCTGTGTCTGTTGCTGGACGGCGTACTTCTCGTGGTCGATGCCGAATCCGGTGCTGTGCTGCGGCGGGACGAGCTGGACGGAACGGGCTATCGCTTTGAGCCGCGGCATTCCGACGAACCCATCGGCGGAAAGCGGGCGCTCGCACTATTCAACTGGCGTGACGCGCTCTTGCTGCGAATGCCGCCCGCAGGCAGGGAGATTGAGCTGCGCTCAGTCGACGGGCTTGCCATGCGACCGATCGGGGCCGACGACGATCCTGAGTTTACGGCCAAGCTGATGCTTGCGGTCGCGACGTCGCGCGGGCGCCTCTGCGTTGTTCGCGATGACGGCGCCGTGGCGCTGCTCCAAACGGAGGGGTCGGGTGAAGTGACGCTGCTGTGGCGTGCGCGGCGCCCGCCCGCCGCACGTGTCGAACTGCTGGCCACCGAGCCACATGTGCTGCTGGCGTGGCGCCGGAGCGACGAACTCGTCGTGCTGCGGTTGGTTGAACCGGATGACGAACGCGAGGCAGCGCTCGACGTCGTGCTGGGGGCGTCGGCGCCGTTGTGGCTGACTGCGAGCGGCGACGACTTCGTGCTGCTCTACATTGATCGCGTGGAGGTCTGGCGCGAGGGTGAGCGCTTCGCGCGGCGACGGCTGCCCACGGCGCCCACGTTTGGCCCGCGGGGCGTGTCGTCGCGCGGGTCGAGCGACGGCATGGGTTTGCTGCTGACGCGTGCGGACGAGCGCGGCGGTGTGCTGGAATGGTTGCGGCTTCCCGCGCTGACCCCGGAGGGCGATCTGCAATCACAGCCGCTATCCGTGAACGCCCGGGTGCTGGCGCAGTCGATCGCGGGCGCGGTGTGGGTGGATGACGAGCGTGAACTGAGCGTGCTGAGCGAATCGTTTCAAGAGGTGATGCGGGTGCGTTTTGACGACGGGGCGCCGATCGCTGCGTCGATTCGCGGCAAGGCGCTGCACACAGTCGTCGAAAGCGGCACGGCGGTGCAATTGCATCTTCTTTCGTTGTCGGGCGATTCGGTGCGCGGTTGGGTCGTGTTGGACCGGGCGCCGCGCGCGGCGCGGTGGGTGTGGACGGCGAACCGATTGTGGGCGGTCGGCTCGCGGCGGGTGGTCGCGTATGCTCTCGACGACGTGGTGTCCGCTGCTGTTTTTGGAGAGTCGCATGCAGAGCGTTCAGTTCCGGCTGATTGACGTGTTCGCGCACGCCCCGTTCACGGGGAATCCCGCGGGAGTGGTGCTCGACGCTGATGAGCTCACCCCAGCGCAGATGCAAGCGATCGCGCGGGAGGTGAATGCGAGCGAGACCGCGTTTCTGACGCGGGCGAACGATCTGCATCAGCCGACGCGGCTGCGCTGGTTCACGCCGTCGCGTGAGGTCGACTTCTGTGGGCACGCGACGCTTGCCGCGGTGCATGCGATTGCGGAGATTGGCGGGTTGCCCGCCGACTTCGCGTCGAGCGATAAGCGTGTGACGTTTGAAACGCGTGCGGGCGTGTTGCGTGTGCAATGCGAATCGGCGCCGACCGGGCCGGGGGCGCCGGGCGTGTGGTGGCTGCACATGCCGCCGGCGGGTTTGCAGCCGAGCGGTTTGAACGCGAAGCAGATCGCCGACGGACTCGGGCTGCAGTTGCCGGATCTCTCGCCGCTCACGACGCCAATGCGTACGCGCGACGATGATGTGATCGTGCTGGTTCAGGAGCGGGCGAAACTGTTCAGCATGCAGCCGGATTTCAAGAAGCTTGGCGAGTGGTGCCAACGCAACCACATTCGCGGCGTCTGCGCGGCGACGACCGACGGATTGACCGAGACCACGCATGTTCACTCGCGGTTTTTCGCGCCTGCTGCGGGCGTCGACGAGGATCCGGTGACTGGCAGCGTGCATGGTCCGCTCGCCACGCTGCTGGTGGTAAGTGAACTTATCCCGGCGGCTTCTGGGCGTGCGGTGCTCAATTGTTCACAGGGACAGCCCGGGGGTCGCGGCGGGGAGGTGCGCGTGCTCGTGCAGCAAAGCGAGGGCGGCTACGACGTGGCCATAAGCGGGCGCTGCTACTGCGTGTTGGACGGGGTTTTTCGCTTGGGGGCGTCGTAGCGGCAAGGCTGGTCCTCGCGGCGGCTACGGAATGCGGCGGCCGCGGCTGGGCGGCTGCCGGCGCTGGAAGGGGTTCAGATTTCGGGCTTACTCGTATTTGGCGCCGAACTGCGCTGTGCGCAGCTCCACGAGCTGCTTGATCGCTTGCTCCTGGCTGCGGTGGCAGATGAGCGTTGCATCGCCGCTGCGTACGACCACGAGGTCTTCGACGCCGAGCCCGACGATCAGGTGGTCGTCTTCGGCGACAAAGATGTTGTTGCGACTCTGCTCGAACATTGCGTTCTCGGCGACCGCAACGTTGCCGTCTTCGTCCGGCTTGCGGGTCTGCGCGATCGCGGACCACGAGCCGAGGTCGAGCCAGTTGCAGGCCATCTCTGTGACGAGCACCTTTTCCGCCTGCTCCATCACGCCGAAGTCGATCGAGATCTTCTTGAGACTTTCGAACTTTTTGAGCGCCTGGGGAGAGCCCCAATTCGCCGCGATGTCGAGCAGGTCGCGGTGATTGTCGGGTAGATGGGTCTCAATCTCACGCAGGATGGCGGCGGTCCGCCACGCGAACATGCCGCTGTTCCAGTAGTAGGCGCCGTCGGCGAGGTACGCCTCGGCGGTCTTCTGATCCGGCTTTTCCTTGAACTCGCGCACGTCATACACGCCGTCGCTGACTTGCTGGCCGCGATGGAGATAGCCGTAGCCGGTGTGCGGTGACGTGGGGGTGATGCCAAAGGTGACGAGCGCCCGTGAATGCTCAGCCGCCGCCGCCAAGCCGCGGTTGATGGCCTCGGCGAAAGTGTTTTGGGGAGTGATGATGTGGTCGGCGGTGAAGACGGCCATCGCGGCTTCGGGGTCGCGCTGCTGCACGAGGGCCGCCGCGAGGCCGATGGCGTTGGCCGTATCGCGACCGATCGGCTCGCCGATGAGGTTTTGCTTGGGGACGTCGGGCAGCTCTTCGCGGACCAGGCCGAGGTAGTGCGCTGAAGTGACGATCCAGATGTTCTCTGGCGCGAAAAGATCCACCAGGCGCTCGTGAGCGATCTGCAGCAATGATTTCCCGCCGAACAGTCGCATGAGCTGTTTGGGGCGCAGCCGTCGACTGAGCGGCCAGAGCCGCGTTCCCGATCCTCCCGCCATGATCACCGCGTGCTGCATATGGGACGCTCCTTCCGCTTCGCGAACCGATGGCGCGTTCAAGACCGCTATGCGCGCCGTGCGTCATGATACGCGCCGATCGTCACGGTTGCCTGGGTTGGGTCGCGAAGTGCGCATGGCGCGTGTGGTTGGCGGCGTCGCGAACGCTGCGCGCCCGTACAATCGCAGCATGAGCACCGACACCCACCAGCCAACCACGCTCGGAGAGCTGCGCGCCAGCGGCTGGCGCTCCAAGCCCGTCAAGCGTGAGATCTCCGACAATCTGTTGCAGCGTCTTAGCGCTGACGGCGGCCTGTTTCCCGGCATCGTCGGCTACGAGAACACCGTCATTCCCGATCTCGTGACCGCACTCTTGGCGCAGCACGACCTGCTGTTTCTCGGTGAGAAGGGACAGGCGAAGAGTAGGCTGATGCGCGGCCTGATCGATCTGCTCGACGAGCACATTCCCTACATCGCCGGCAGCGAACTGCACGACGATCCGCTCCAGCCGATCACCGCCTTCGGCCGCAAGCAGCTCAAGGAGTATGGCGACGAAACGCCGATCGCGTGGTGGCCACGTGACGAGCGTTACGTGGAGCGGCTCGCGCCGGGGACCAAGTTTGCAGATGTGATCGGGGAGATTGATCCGGCGAAACTGGCGCAGGGTGCGAGTTTGTCGGCGGAAGACGCGCTGCACTTCGGCCTGATACCGCGGATGAACCGCGGGATCTTTGCGATGAATGAGGCGCCCGAGCTTGATGAGCTGGTGCAGGTCGGATTGTTCAACATTCTCGAAGAGCGCGACGTGCAGATTCGCGGCTACCCGGTGCGTTTCGATCTCGACATCATGATCCTGTTCTCAGCGAACCCCGCGACGTACAACCGCAGCGGCAAGGTCATTCCGCAGCTCAAGGATCGCATCGGAGCCATCATCCGAACGCACTATCCGCGCGACCGCGCGTATGGCGTCGACATCATGGAGCGCGAAGCGCGGGTCGAACTCGAAGGCGACTATCCGGTCTTCGTGCCGTTGTTCATGAAGGAGATCTGCGAGCAGATCACGATCGAGGCCCGCAAGTCGCCGTTTGTCGATCACGCGAGCGGCGTGTCGGCGCGATTTTCGATTGCCAATTACCGCATGCTGGTGGCCAGCGCCCGGCGGCGCGCAGCGCTGCTGAACGAAAAGCCGGCGATCCCGCGCATCAGCGATCTGACGCACCTTTTGGCGAGCAGCCTCGGGAAGCTCGAAATCGATTTGATGAGCAGCCATCAGCTCAGTGAGCAGCAAGTGCTGGAAGCGGTGCAAAACGCGGCGGTGAAGAAGGTGTTCGACGAGTACGTCGATCAGCACGGCTTCGAGGAGATCGCCGAGGTCTTCGCGAAGGGCGTGAAGGTGGACGTCGGCCCGCTGCTGCCTAGCAGTGAGTATGCGGAGCGGCTGGAGCGGGTCCCGCCGGCGTGGCAGAAGGCGTTTGAGATTAATCCGGCTGAGGATCCGGCGATGCGTGCGAGTTGCGTCGAGTTCGTGCTCGCGGGCCTGTACGCGCACGAGCACATCTCACGCACGACGCGTCACGGTCAGGTGTCGTACGAGACCTAGCGCCCGGCGCGGTGCGCGCGCTCGTTGGCTGCGCGTTCGGCGGATGCTTCGTCGGAGAACGTCACGTGGGCGGCATAGTCGACGGCGGGTCGCGGCGGAAGAATTTGCACGCGAACGGTGGGGGCCAGCACCGGCCGTTTGGCCGCCGGATCCGACTCGGTGTCGGTGAGCAGGTAGTAGTAGATCGCGCTGACCGTAGCCAGGAATGTGACAATCCGGATTGCGGTCCGTCGGCGTCGTCGCCACACGCCGCGCGGCGTTGACGGATAGCCTCCGAGATCTGAATGGAACGCTCGGCGAGAAGGGCTTGCGGTCACGCGCAGACTCCAACTATGCGTTACCCGGACCGGTCTCCAGCGCGAGCCCGGGCTGCTCCAGCATCGGCCGAGTTCTCAGACGCCTTGATTTAAGCGGGCGCGGCGTGCATTCCCGGAACGTGGAGGCCGCTGCGGACGTCAAGTCCGCTGCTTGGCGGCCCGATTGATCGCCCATAATCTCCGGACATGTCGACGAGCAAATCTGGCGATCGGCGTGGCGCGTTGCGGAACTGGTTGCGTAGCGAGCGCCGGTTGGGCATACCACACGTCTCGGCGCCGTTGCCGGCTTCGGGTGCGAACCTTGCGCGGGATCGGCCTGCGTCGCGCCGTCAGCCGCGCGAAAAACCGGATCCATCGCCCGCACCGTCGTCGGCGACGACAACGCGGCCGGCGTCCGCTCGGCGTCCGACGGTGTACTTCGATTTGGCGCCGGAACTACCGGCGGTGTGCGCTGATGAGCTGTCGGTGGACGCGGCGCGGGCGGCGTTGGACGAACTCGACCGCGGCTGCGTGCGCGGTTGCGAACGCTGTAGCCTTTCGAAGACGCGGCGGCAGACGGTGTTTGGCGTGGGACATGCGCGGCCGTCGCTCGTGTTCGTGGGCGAGGGGCCGGGTGCGGATGAGGACGCAGCGGGCGAGCCGTTCGTCGGGCGGGCCGGTCAACTGCTGACGAAGATGATCGCCGCGATGGGGCTGCAGCGATCTGATGTCTACATCTGCAATACGGTGAAGTGTCGGCCTCCGGGGAACCGCACGCCGACTGACGCGGAGATGTCGACCTGCGGGCCGTTTCTGCTGCGACAACTGGCGATTCTGCGTCCGCGGGTGATCGTGACGCTGGGGCGGCCGGCTGCGCAAGCGCTGCTTGGCGTGAAGACCCCGATCGGCCGTTTGCGGGGGCAGTTCCACGACTTCCCGAGCCCGAGTTTGAGCCACTATCCCAACCTGCCGCGCTGCCGGTTGATGCCGACATTTCACCCGGCGTACTTGCTGCGGAGTCCGGGTGAGAAGGGTAAGGCATGGGCGGACCTGCAGCAGGTGATGGCTTTTCTGGGGCTGAAGGTGCCGACGGGCCGGTCGTGAGGGCGCGGGTGGGCCGAAACCCCGGGCGAATACCTGAGTCAGGTTCCGGTAACCTCCGGTAGTCGATTGGTTGAGAGGTATTCGCCTGAAGCATGGCCCGGGGACGCGCGGCTCGTAGGACACCGACGGAATGACGCAAGTCGCGGGGCGACTGTATGTGCTGAGCAGCACGAAGCTCGAGCGCGAGATGCTTGCGCATGTCCTGACTTCGAAGCTCAACCTCGTGGTCCACTCGGCGTCCGGGTTTGGGGCGATCGCCGTCTGGGAAGCGCTCCGCGAGCGTCCGGACATGCTCATCGTCGATAGCGACATTGCGCACGGGCATGTGCTCGATCTGGTGGACATGGCGCCGCGGCTGCATCCCCGCGTTCGGATCCTGGTGCTGAGCGGGGAGATCCGCAGCGAAGCGCTGGCGCCGTGGCGACGCACGCGCATCGACGGTGTGGCGAGCAAGCACGGCGGGGTCGAAGAACTGGGGATGGCGGTGGCCGCGATCGCCGCGGGCAAGCGATACTTCAGTTCGGACGTGCTGCGCGTGTGGGCGGACAACGGGGAGGCGAAGCGCGCCGCGCTGTCGCCGCGGGAGGCACAATTGCTGCCGTTGCTGGCGACGGGGCTCACGCTGCGTGAAGCCGCCAATGAGATGTCCATTGCATACAAGACGGCGGACTGCTATCGAACCAGCCTCTTCCGCAAGCTGGGCCTGCGCGACCGCGTGGACCTGGCCCGCTACGCGATCCGCGAGCGGCTGATCGCGCCTTAGACGGCTCGATTGGCGGGGTGGGTCGTCGCGAGTGTGCGGCGTGCGGCGCCGCGCCGCGTGTTCCATTACCATCGCCGGCAGCAGGTCGCGGAGGTCCCCGCGCCACAGGGAGCATGCATGGCCATTCAGTTCAACTGTGAACGCTGCCGCAATCCGATCGAAGTGGACGATCAGTACGCCGATCAGATGGCGACGTGCCCGTACTGCAGCACGGTGGTGCGCGTTCCGGACGAGTCGCAGCTTTCGGGGCCGCCGCCCGTGCTCGCGCAGCAGGCTGGTCGTCCGGTGCTGGCTGAAGCCGAGGCTGGGGAGGCGGTGGAGCCGGGTTCGGTCCCTGAGTGGCAGCGGTTGGCGCGGCCGGACGCAGACCCTCGGCGTGGGAAGGCGCTGCGTTGGGCGATTGCGGCGCTCGTATTCGGTTTGCTGGGCGTTGGTTCGATCGCGGCGGTCAGCATATGGGGGATGGGCATTTACCTCGAGAAGATCGATGAGTTGGGCTATGACCCCCAGACGATGACGCCGGAGGAGACGCAAGAGGTCGCTGAGTTGGTGGAGCAGGCGACGTCGTCGAACACGACGGCGGCGCTGGCGGCGATTGGGGGGATGGCGTGCGGGGTGATCGGGCTGGTGGCGGCGATCGTGAGCCTGGTTCAGACGCGCACCGTGCTTGGGGTTGTGGTTCTGAGCGTGAATCTGTTGTTCGTCGGCTGCTTCTGCGCGCTGACCGGCCTTAGTCTGGCGGCGCAGGGCGTGGCGGGTGCGGGCTAACCAAGAGCGGTGAGCGTGATCACGGTATGACACCTGAGTACCACGTTGATCTGGAGATTTTCAGCGGACCGCTCGATCTGCTGCTGTATCTGATTCGTCGGCACGAACTCGATGTGGCTGACGTGTCGGTGGCGCAGGTTACAGATCAATACCTGGAGTACGTCGGCGTGCTCGAGCAGATCGATGCTGACGCCGCGGGGGACTTTCTGGTTGTCGCGGCGACGTTGCTGGAGATGAAATCGCGTTCGCTGCTGCCGACGCCTCCGGTCGACGTGATGGACGATGCAGAGAGCGCGACGTCGTCGACGCTTGTTCGCGAACTGCTTGAATACAAGCGATTCCGAGATGTCGCTGCGCAGCTTGGCGCCGCGGCTGACGAGCGCGCGAAACGGTTTCGGCGAGCGCCGGCTGAGTTGCCGGCGGAGTTGCGGGGCGTCGAGCTGGAAGAAGTGCACCTGTGGGATCTCGTGTCGGCTTTTGGCCGAGTGATGACGTCGATCGGCGCCCGCCCGCTTTCGCACGCGGTTGAATACGATGACACGCCGATCGAGTTGCATGCCTCGGAGCTGGTCGCGGCGTTGGAGCGGAGTGGACCGCAGCGGTTTGACGAGCTGTTCGCGCGGTCGACGCAGCGCACCGAGGTGGTGGGATTGTTTCTCGCGCTGCTCGACTTGATCAAGCGTCGTCGCGTGCGAGCCGAGCAGCCGGCGAACTTCGCGCAGATCTATCTGGTGTTGCTGGAACCGGTCGAGGACGAGGAGCGTGAGGGGGAGGCGGCCGCGGATGAGGGTTCGGCGGCGCCTGACGGATCACGACCAGACTGGTCGCCGCGAGTCGAACCGGAAAGGGACCCGAACGATGACGCCAAGTGAACGTCTGCAACAGCTTGATCTGACGTTGCCGGAGCCGGCGGCGGCGGTCGGCGCGTATCTGCCGGCACTGATCCATGACGGCTACGTTCATCTGAGCGGACAGATTCCGCTGCGGGATGGCGTGCTGACGCATACGGGACGGGTCGGGGCGGCGTGTACGGTGGAGGACGCGCAATCGGCGCTGCGAACGTGCACGCTGAACGCCGTTGGGGCGGCGGCGCAGGCGGCGGGCGGCGTGGACCAGATCGCACGGGTCGTCAAGGTCGTGGTCTACGTTGCGTCCGAAGCGTCGTTCACGGATCAGCACAAGATCGCGAATGCGGCGAGCGAGCTGCTGACGGAGATCTTCGGCGACGCGGGGCGTCATGCGCGAGCGGCGGTGGGGGTGGCCGCGTTGCCGCTGAACGCGTGCGTCGAGTTGGATGTGCTGTTCGCGTTACGTGCGTAGGTCTTGGTCGCCTCGGAGGTTGTCGATGTTGAGGCGCGGTATCGCTTGCTCGCTGTTGCTCGGCGTGGTGTTGCTCGGTGTTGGATGCCAGTTTGGGCGCCGATCTGCGCCGCCGCCGCGGCAGGAGACGACCGAGTGGCGTCAGCAATTGCGGGTCATCCTGGACGAATATGTGCGCAACGCCGCCGTCGCAACCGAAGCAGCGATTCTGCCCATTGTTGACCGAAGCGCTGACGAGACGCTTATCGCGACGGCTCGGCGCTGGCGTCAGCGGGTGGTCGATCAGGTGACGGAGCTGGCGGCGAATCCGGACCCGGGTGTCGCGCTGCTCGACGTGTGGGCGTTTGTGAGCCAGGGGCGTGAAGCGCTCGAAGACGGCAGCGACGACGAGCGTTTTGGTGAGTACGCCGGTCCGCTACACGACGCGATGGCGGTGCTCGAGACGCAGATCGAGTCGATCGCCGCGCAGTCGCTCGATCGCGAAAAGTTCGCGCAGATTGATGCGAGCGTGAACCAGTTTGCGGATCGCGAGGCGCTGGACTCGATTGTCACCGCGGAGCGCATCAAACCGTTCTCGGCCGATACGGAGTCGCAGAACTTCTTTCAAAGCCTCGGCGAAATTGTATGGAGCCCGTTCAAGCTGGCGGGGGATGCGGGCCGGAACATCGATCCGGTCGAACGGTTGCGGATCAGCGCGGAGCGACTGCCCAACGACTTCCGCACGGTGCTGAGCGAGTATACGTCTGAGCTGTTGGCCCGCGAGCAGGTGCGCGCATCGCTCGAGAGCTGGAATTCGGTCGCCCAGACGCTGGAGCGGGCCGTCGCGCTGGCCGAATCGCTGCCGGAAGAAATCAGCACGCAGCTTGAAACGGTGTTCGCCCGCCTCGACGAACAGCAGCCCCAGTTGCAGAAGACCCTGACGCAAACGAGCGAGGTCGTCGCACAAAGTGACCAGGTCGTCGCGCAGGTTGACGGTGCGCTCGCGCGGTCCAAAGACGTGCTTGCGTCGGTCGAGCAAGTCAGTGCGTCGCTGCGCGAGACCGTGGGCGCGACGGAGCAGCTCATCCGGACGGCGGGCGACACGATCGAGCGCGTCCGCGGCGACGCGGATCAGTCCAACGGGCCGGCGACCGCCTCCGCTTCGGCCGAGCCCGCTCCGCCGTTCGACATCAACGACTATCGCGCGCTGGCGGATTCGGCGACGTTGACCGCCGCGGAACTCCGTGAGTTGCTTGGCGATGTTGATCACTTTCTGGAATCGGAGGCGTTGGTCGCGGTTGAAGCGCGGGTCGACGGCATCCTCGCCGACGTGGACGGTCGTGGTCGCGCAATGACGGATCACATCGCGTTGCGGCTGGCGCAACTTGCGGGATTGGTGTTCGTGCTGGCGGTGCTGTACCGCGTGTTTGAGCGCCGCGTGATTCCTCGTCGTGACCAATCGGCGTGACGCAGCGCCGCATCTTTATCTCGGTCGCTGAACCGTCGGCCGACGCGCATGCCGCACGGCTGGTCGCGCACGCCGCCGAGCATCACCCCCACTGGCGATTCAGCGGTCTGACTGGTCCGGCGCTGCGTTCCGCGGGTGTGGCGACGGTGTTCGACTTCGCGCAACACGCCGCGATGATCGGCGGGGTGGTGAAGCTGGTGGGCGCGGCGCGGCGTGCGCTCGGCGCCGCCGAACAAGCCTGGCGGCAGTCGCGTCCGGATCTGGTGGTCGTGATGGATTCATCGGCGCTGCACCTGCCGATGGCGCGGCGGGCGAAGCGTTGCGGGTTGCGTGTGCTGTACTACATCGCGCCGCAGACCTGGGCGTCGCGGGCGTGGCGCAACCGCGACCTTGCGCGGCACGTCGACCACGTTGCGTGCATTGTTCCGTTTGAGCAAGCGTACTTTCGTGCGCGGGGCGTGAACGCGACGTTCGTGGGTCACCCGCTGTTCGAGTCGCTGCCCGCCGACCGGGGGTCCGCTCCGGAACGGCCGAGCGCGCCGACCACGCCGACGTTGCTGCTAGCGCCGGGGTCGCGGCAGGGGGTCATCCGAGCGCTGTTGCCCAAGCAGCTCGAGGTGGTGCGCCGCATGGCTGCGGGTGGGGTTGAGGTGCGGGTGCTGGTATCGGCGGCAAGTGAAGCCGCCGCGCGATTGATCACATCGATGCTCGCTGCGGCGAAGACGATTCCGACGCGGCCGGAAGTGACCACGGACCTCGACGCCGGCGTGCGGGCCGCCGACCTGGTGCTGACGGCGTCGGGCACTGCGACGCTGCACATCGCGGCGTATCGGAAACCGATGGTGGTGCTCTACGATGCAGGACGCTGGCTGTATTGGCCGTGGCGGCTGGGGGGTGGATTAGCGATCACCCTGCCGCATCTGTCGATGGTCAACATTTTGGGAGCGGCCCGCATCACGCCGGAGTTCATGCCGTTCGTGCGCGACACGACGGAAATCGCCTCGGTCGCCGCCCAACTGCTGTACGACGCGCGTTGGCGGCAACTCATGGTGCGACAGATCGACGCCGTGACGGCGCCGCTGGAGCACAGCCGCGCCAGCCAACGCGTAAGCGAGCTGATGGCGGAGTTGCTGGGCGAATCTGCGACGGGCGGCGCTCCGGCGGCGTGATCAGGCTGCGAGCGTCGGGCGGGATCGGTATGCTGTGGGCCCGCCCCGGCGGGAGCGTGTGAGCCCGCGGCGGGTGCGGCAGTCTCAATCGAAGCGAGCGATCGCCTTGTCTCTGAACGTCTACAACACCCTGTCGCGCGAGAAGGAACGGTTCGAGCCGTTGGATCCGCCGCGCGTGGGCGTGTATGTGTGCGGTCCGACCGTTTATGGCCACAGCCACCTGGGGCACGCGAAGAGCTATGTCTCGTTCGACGTGATCGTGCGTTGGCTGCGGGCGCGCGGGTACATGGTGAACTACGTGCAGAACATCACCGACGTCGGCCATCTCACCGACGACGCCGACGCAGGCGAAGACAAGGTGATCGTCGAGGCGCGCCGGCGCGGCCTGCACCCGATGGCGGTGGTCGAGATCTTCGTGAAGAGCTACCTCGACGACATGGACGCGCTGAACTGGGTGCGGCCCGACATCATGCCGCGTGCGTCGGGACACATCACTGAGCAGATCGCACAGATCCACGCACTGATCGAGCGCGGATGCGCCTATGCGGTCGACGGCTCGGTTTACTTCGACGTCACTTCTTTCGCCGACTATGGGAAGCTCAGTGGTCGGCGGTTGGAGGAGCTGGAAGCGGGGGCGCGCATCGCGGTCAACAGTGAGAAGCGTAATCCGGCTGACTTCGCGTTGTGGAAGTGCGCCGCGGACGGACACATCATGCGTTGGCCCAGCCCGTGGGGCGAAGGCTATCCCGGCTGGCACATCGAATGCTCGGCGATGAGCCAGAAGTATCTCGGCGAGACCTTCGACATTCATGGCGGCGGTCTCGAGAATCAGTTTCCGCATCATGAGTGCGAGATCGCGCAAGGCGAATGCGCGACGGGCAAGCCCTTCGCCCGCTATTGGCTGCACAACAACATGTGCACGCTTAACGGGCAGAAGATGGGCAAGAGCCTCGGCAATGCGATTTCGCTGAAGCAGGTGTTTCACGACGGGCACGAGCTGCTCGAAAAGACCTACGAGCCGGCGGTCGTGCGCCACCTGATCCTCATCAGCCACTATCGCCAGCCGCTCGACTTCTCCGACGCGGCGTTGCAGGCGGCCGAAAGCGGCTCGTACAAACTGCGTGATACGCTGCAGGCGCTGCGTGAGAAGACCGAGGGGGTCGACGTGAACGCCGCCGCCGTGTTGGCGGAGAACAAAATCGACCAATCGTTTCACGCCGGTTCGCAGCGCGCGGCGAGCGACGATGTGCGCGACGCGTTGCAACAGATCGAGCAGCGCTTCGCCGGTGCGCTCGATGAAGACTTCAACACGGCGCAGGGCGTTGCGCTGCTGTTCGACCTAGCGAAGCAGTCGCAATCATGGCTAACCGGTGGGGCGAAGAAGGCTGATCTTGCGGCGGCGCGCACCGTGTTCGAGGCGTTGGCGTGCGAGGTGCTTGGCTTCCGCTGGCGGGACCTGTCGGAAGCGGGCGGCGGGCAGCGCGATGACCTGATTCGCATCCTGGTCGATCTGCGCGCGGCGGCACGGCAGCGAAAGGACTTCGGGCAGTCCGACGAGATCCGCGACCGTCTGCTAACGCTGGGCGTCGAGCTACGCGACGGCCCTGACGGCACGACTTGGTAGACGGCTGGGACCACTCGACGCCGCATCTACATTGACGCAGCGGTCGAGGAATTGCGAGCCGGCGTGGGACTCGCTTTCGCCGGCCGCGGTGCAGGGAGTTCCAGCATGAAACACCACACTCACTATTGGCTCGTTGCTGTCGTTGGTTTGTTTGTTTGCATTCCGCCAGCGTCCGCGCAGTCGGTCGATGACTGCGGTGAATTGATCGCGGGCGTGGAGTGCACGTTGCTGCGGCTCGACGATGGCCGTGTGTTTATCCCGTCGTCGACGGATGGTTTCGATGTCGGCGACCGTGTGCGGGTGACCGGAACTGTCGAGTCCGACTGTGTCTCGATCTGTCAGCAGGGTGACGGTTGTCTCGACGTGGACAGCATCAGCGTCTGTACGACGCGGCCCATCGCGGGATGCGGCACGATGATCGACGGCGTCGAGTGTTTGCTTATCGAACTCGACAGCGGCGAGCGCGTGGTTCCGTCGGTTCAGGGCGATTTCGGCGTGGGGGCGCGTGTTTATGTGGCCGGCGAACTCGAGGAGAACGCCATCACGACGTGCCAGGAGGGTGACGGCTACCTCGACGTGACGACGCTGCGGGCTTGCCTGCCGAGCGATGAGGCGCCGGATTCCCTCACTTGCGTCGTCGTTCCGGGCGCCGCGATGCTGGGCTTGATGCTCGTCGGCCGGCTGCTCGGCCAACCCGCGCCGCGGTCGTGACGGGTGCGACCGGCGGGCGTGCCATGCTCGCGGGGCTATGATCATGCGGACGGATTCGCGTGACGCACGCGTCCGTGGCATGCACCGGTCTTCGTTGAGCACGCACCTACATGAGCACGACCGCCACCCAGATGTTTCACAATCATGCGTCGCATCCCGATGCGTTTCCTCGGTTCACGGATCGGCAACTCGCTTCGGTCGAGCGTCGCGCGACGTGTCGCGAGTTCGCTGACGGCGAGTTGTTGTTTGAGCAGGGGGATCGTGCGATTGGTTTCTTTGTCGTGAAGTCGGGCCGGGTGCGCGTGCTGCAACGGACCGCCGAGGGGGACCACGACTTCGCCGAGCATACCCCGGGTGAATTCACCGGCGATCTCTCCATGCTGACGCGTGCGGCGGCCATTGGCGCCGCGGTCGCGGACGGACCGGTTCAAACGTTGCATCTCGATGCCGACATGCTGCAGCAAGTCATCGCGGAGGAACCTGAGGTCAGCGAAATCATCTTGCGCGCGATGCTGCTGCGGCGGTCGATTCTGGAGCAAGCCGGGTACGAGGCCGTCAAACTCATCGGTTCGCGTTGGTGCAAGTTGAACGGGGAGCTTAAAGACTTCCTGGCGCGAAACCGGGTGCTCTTTCGCTGGATCGATCCCGAGACGGATGATGAGGTCGATCACATCCTGCAGCACCTGGGCGTGCGTCCTGCTGATCTTCCCGTCATTGTCGGTTGCCCGTTCGGCGTGTTGCGGCAGCCGTCGATTTACGACGTTGCCGACGCGCTTGGTCTGAACACCAAAGTCGATCGCAAGCTGTATGACGTGGCGGTCGTGGGGGCCGGTCCGAGCGGGTTGGCGGCGGCGGTATATGCGGCGTCGGAGGGGTTGGCGACGCTGGTGATCGAGGGGGCCGCGCCCGGCGGGCAGGCGGCGACCAGCTCGCGCATCGAAAACTATCTCGGCTTCCCGACCGGCGTCTCGGGCAGTGAGCTCGCACAACGCGCGGTCACGCAGGCGCAAAAGTTTGGCGCCGCGATCGTCAGCCCATGCACGGTCGCCGCGATCGAGTGTGAAGGCGATTACAAACGGCTGTCGCTGTCGAACGGGGACGAGGCGCTCGCGAAGACCGTTGTGATCGCGACCGGCGCCAATTATCGCCGCCTGGCTGCTGCGACCGGGCTCGACGACTACGCCGGATCCGCGGTGTTCTACGCGGCGACGGCGTCGGAGGCGCGTTTGTGCGAGGGGTGCGACATCGCGGTGGTGGGCGGCGGCAACTCTGCGGGTCAGGCGGCGGTGTTTCTGGCCCAACATGCGCGGCACGTATACATGCTGATTCGCCGGGATTCGCTGGCCGAGACGATGTCGCGCTATCTTATCGACCGCATCGAGCGGGCCGAGAACATCACGCTGCGTCCGCGGACGGAAATCGCTGGCACGCGCGGCGCGTCGAAGCTGGAGGGTCTCGATCTGACGTGCGAAGCAGGCGACCGGTCGATTCCCGCGACCGCGGTGTTCGTCATGATCGGGGCGGCGCCCTGCACCGATTGGCTCGGCGATTGCGTTGGGCTTGATGAGCGCGGGTTTGCCGTCACCGGGCTGGCCGCTGCCGAGCACCCGGCGGCGGCGGCGCATTGGACGCGTGAACGGCAGCCGTTTCTTCTGGAGACCACGCGACCCGGCATTTTTGCGGTCGGCGATGTGCGCTCGGGTTCGGTCAAACGGGTCGCGTCGGGCGTGGGAGAAGGCTCGATGGCGGTGAAGTTCGTGCATGAGGTGCTGGCCGAGGTTTGATGTTCGAAATCGGGTCGCGGTGCGAAGGGCAGCCGGCTCCGACGGCCATGCGTCGGGCGTCCATGCGTAAACAGCCATCGGCAGGGCGGCCCTGAAGCCCGCTCGGACGTGGCGGTACTCACGCGGAGGGGGTGGCGGGCAGCAGTCCTTCCTGCCGACAGCGTTCGGCGAACCGCTCGAGCCCGGCTTGCAGTTGCGGATCGAGGCGATACCGCAGGCGGCGGGCGAGATAACGCTCAGCGAGGGCCGCCGACCAGCCGCGCCGCGGCCCCTCGCGCGCGGCGATGTCCGCCGCCAACGCCACTCCGCGGTCGCGTGCTGTTTCGAGAAGCGTCGCGATCGCACGGCAGCGCGCATCATCCCGGGCGAGCGGCGCGGCCCAGGCGGCGAACACGAAGGGCAACCCGGTCTGCTGCTTCCATACGCCGCCAAGATCGACCTCGAACGCGAACCCACCGCGCTGGGGATCCACCACTTTGTCGCCGATCAGCAGCACGCTCTCACAGTGGTCCGCGGCTGCGGAGCGCGTGTCGAACGGCGTGATCTGCGGCAC
This sequence comes from uncultured Planctomycetales bacterium, assembly GCA_964563855.1. GTDB lineage: Bacteria > Planctomycetota > Phycisphaerae > UBA1845 > Fen-1342 > JAFGRR01. The sequence goes on from CAZLYU010000049.1 coordinate 24,855, forward strand.
GTAGCCGAAGAGATCGCGCCACAATATGCGGGCCAGCGCGACGGACGTGTGCGAGTGCACGTCGGCGTGCAGCGTCGAAATGCGGCTTGGCGCGACTTGCGAGAACACGCGCACCGTCATGGTCTCGCCATCGCAGCCGATGCACGCGTTAGAGACGATGCGGTATCGCCCGTCGCTCGCGAGAATGTCGACGACCGGCAGCAGCGCGATATCGACCGCGCCAGCCGCCAACAGCCCCGGCAGTTCCGCGGGAGGGGCGTACGTGAGGTGGACGTCCTCGCGCTCGGTGAGGCCGGCGACGAGCGGCTGACTGTTCAGGAACGACACCACGCCAAGTCGGTGCATGCCGACCTCCATCGCGTTTGTTGCCCGGCGACTATACTGCGTCGCGGGTAAGACGTCGGGGCGCACATCGGTTTCACCCTTTCGGAGCCGTGGCGTTTGCGACATGGGTAGTGGGTGTACAAACAACGCAGGAGAATCGCGATGCGCTTGAGCACGAGAACGTACCGGCTGACGGCTCTCGCCACCGCCTGGGTGATGGGGGCGGCGCCGTTGGCGGCCCAGTCGTTCGACGCGGCGGCCGTGATGCCGCAGGACACCAAGGTATATGTGGGCTGGTCGGAGCTGATCGACAGCGAGCAGGTTCGGTTGGCGCAGAAGCAGTTCGAGGCGGTCTTGAAGATGGTGGGTGAAGACGCGTCGCCCGACGCCGAGATGGCGCGACGCCTGCTGACCATGTTCGCGACGGCGGCCTCGGGGCAGGGTGGGATCGGCGTGGCGTTTGATCAGCCCGGGCCCGCTGGTCCAAACCCGCGTGCGTTCCTGGTTGTCGACGCCGGCGCGGCCAGCAATCGCATCGCCACGATGCTGCGTGAATTCGCCGAGGCCGACGAAGCGGAAGTCGAGCGAGTGACGGTTGATGGCGAGAGCTATCAGGCGGTCCGGCCCGGTTTTGGGCCCGGCTTCCTCTGGGGCACGCGCGATGGCAAGTTCGTTCTGGTGGTCGCCGAAGACGAAGAGGCGGCCGTGATGCAGCTCGCCGCGCCGGGTAATGGACTGAGCCGGAGCATCAACTTCGCGAAGGCGCGGGCCGGCGTCGACAGCGACGCGGGCGACGCTGCGTTTACGTTTTACGTCGCCGTGCCCGAGATCATCGACGCGCTCGTGCCGCCGGGCGACAACCCGCCCCGCGCCGCGCTGGTCGAGAGCGGCGTCAGCGCGATTCAGAGCTTTTACATGGAGCTGCGTCACGCGAGCAGCGAAAAGCTGTTTGCCCGCATCTTCATGCCGGTCAACGGAAAGCTGCGCGGAGCGCTGAAGCTGTGGGCGCACGAACCATTGCAGCGCTCCGACTTGCAGATGATTCCGCAGAACGCTTCATGGGCCATTGCGCTCCAGCTCGACTTTGAGATGCTCTACGAAGAAGTGCTGCGCGTGCTCGATGAAGTCGCCCCGGACGCCGCCGGTCAGCTCGAAGCAATGCTCGGCATGGTGGAGTCGCAGACGCGGTTCTCGCTGGAGGACGTTGCCGCGGCCTATGCGGATACGCAGATCAGCTTTGCGACGCCGGACACGGGCGGCTTCCTCTTCTTCGATTCGGTGAGCATGGCGGAAATGAAAGACCGCAGCCGCGCGGTGGAGTATTGGGAGCAGGGGCTCATGCAGCCGTTGATGCCGATTCTGCCGCAAGTCGCCGGGCGGATCATGACGACCGAGCACCAGGGCCACGAGATTCGCTGCATGGTGTATGAGGGCTACCCATCGCCGGTGGCGCCGAGCATGACCACCATCGACCGCTGGCAGATCAGCGCCATGTTCCCGCAGTTCATCTACGCGGTGTTGCCGCAACTGGGTTCTGGTGAGAGCATTCTGTCGCACCCGGACGTCGAGGCCGCGCTGCAGCAACTGCCGGCCGACAAGCTGCAGAGCTTTTACTACAGCGACAATCGCAATGCCTTGCGGAGTTGGTATGGCCTCGCGCTGATGGTCAAGACGGCGCTCGCCTCACTCGCTCCGACGCCGGAGTTCAACCCCGGCGTGCTGCCGACGTTGCCGGAGAAACTGGCGAACGCCAAGAGCGCCGTCGGCGGCTGGTGGGTCGATGATGACGGCGTGCACTTTGGGGCGACCGGTAGTCTCATGCCAATCGGCGGTGGCGTTGGCATCGCCGTCGGCGCCCTGTTGGTCAGTATCGCGTTACCTTCGCTAACGAGAGCGCGCGAGCTCGCCAAACGCGCTGTGTCGCAGGCGAACCTGCGCGCCGTGGGCGTGGCGTGCTACATCTGGGCGAATGACAATGACGGCCGCTTCCCGCCTGACCTGGCGCTCCTCGTGCGCGAAGGCTACATCGGCGATCAACAGTTGACGTCGCCGCGCCAGGACGGGCCGCCGCCGCACTACGTCTACATCGCCGGGCAGGGTGAAGACGCGGACTTGAGGAACGTGCTTGCTTACGAGAAGCTCTACGGCGACGAGGGAACAAACGTTTTGTTCGTTGACGGCCACGTCGAATGGATGCAGGTTTGGGATTTTGAGGACGCATTGCGGGAAACGTACGAGCGGCTCGGGCGTGAGTATGAACGTCCGCAGCGGTCTTCGTCGCAGCCGAGCGGCTTCCCCTGGTTTGACTGATGCAATCTTGAAGATTGTGCGGCGCCGCGCGGCTGCGTGGGCCGCGCGTCTCGTCTCGCATGGGTTCCAGTCGGGCGTTATTGTCGGACAGCGGCGTCGGGCATTACAGCTTTCAAGGCGCTGCTCATCCGACCTTAACGCACGGGTCAGCCGGCCGGGTTACGTTGACTATACTCACGCAGGCGGTAGATGATCGCAGGCGGGGTGCGTTGCGTTCGCGCATCGCCGATGACGGATCAAGCAGCACGACAGACCTCAAGGAGACGCCGACATGGCCTACCAACTTCCCGATTTGCCGTATCCCCACGACGCCCTCGCCCCGCACATCGACGCACGCACGATGGAGATTCACCACGGCAAGCATCACGCGGGCTACGTATCGAAGGTGAACGCGGCCCTTGAAGGGACCGACCTGGCCAGCAAGCCGATCGAAGACGTGCTGCGCAACATTGCCAGCGTTCCCGCTGACAAGCGCCAAGCCGTGATTAATAACGGCGGCGGTCATGCGAATCACACGCTGTTCTGGCAGGTCATGGGACCGAGCAAGGGCGGCGATGCGACCGGTCCGGTCGGCGACGCGATCAAGAGTAAGTTTGGCTCGTTCGACAGCTTCAAAGAGAAGTTCGCCGCCGCCGCCGCGGGTCGTTTCGGCAGCGGCTGGGCGTGGCTGGTGATTGATGGGGGTGGCGAGATCGCCATTGCCGACACGGCGAATCAGGATTCGCCGCTGATGGACGGCCACACGCCGGTGCTCGGGCTCGACGTATGGGAGCACGCGT
>CAZLYU010000050.1:0-27500 GCA_964563855.1 uncultured Planctomycetales bacterium
GAACGCCGCGGCCGGGAACGGGCGCTGCTCTACAAGGTGCTCGTGCTGACGGGGCTGCGGAAGGGCGAGCTTGCATCGCTCACCGTCGGCCAGTGCGAGCTTGCCGGCGCGGCGCCGTGTATCGCGCTGAACGCGGCCGACGAAAAGAACCGCGAAGGCAACACGATTCCGCTGCGGGCCGATCTGGCGGCGGACCTGTCCCGACACCTTGCCGGCCGGCTGGAAATCGCACAGGCGGCCGCGAAACGCGACGGCGGGGCTATCCCGCTGCGGCTTCCGCCCGCGGAAAAGCTGCTGTACGTGCCGGCGGGACTGGTGCGGATTCTGGACCGCGACCTTGAAGCGGCGAACATCCCGAAGCGCGATGACCGCGACCGCGTGCTTGACGTTCACGCGCTGCGGCACACATTCGGTTCGCTGCTGAGCAAGGCGGGCGTTCCGCTGCGGACCGCACAGGCCGCGATGCGTCATTCCGACCCGAGCTTGACCGCGAACGTCTACACCGATCCGCGGCTACTGGACGTGTCCGGCGCGGTCGAATCGCTGCCCGCGCTGCCGCTGGACGATGCGCCGGATACCGAACATCAACGCAAAACCGCGGTGGCGGGCTGTGAGCCGGGTTCGGTTGCACTGAGCGTTGCACTAAACGGCGGCAATTTAGGGCTTTGCAAGGCTAACACTGACAAACGGAGTGATTCGCGCGCGACGGCGCGTGTGCAAAGGGGCGCTGCTGTAAGTGCTGCGTTGACAAACAGAAACGATCCGCTGGCAAGCGTTGCCAACGGGTCGCGAAATGGAGCCGATGAGATTCGAACTCACGACCTCTTGCATGCCATGCAAGCGCTCTCCCAACTGAGCTACGGCCCCGATCTGCGACGCTCTTCGGTTGTCTAAAACGTGGTGAGGGCCGGATTTGAACCGGCGACACACGGATTTTCAATCCGTTGCTCTACCAACTGAGCTACCCCACCGCTGGTTACGCCCAAGACCGATTTTCGGCCCGGCAGCGGGGCGCCCGCGCTCTCACGCGAGTCCCAAAGCTTAACCGAGCGGTGCGGCCTGTCAACCAATCCCAGCCCCGACGACGAGCCGCACGTCCAACGCGCGTGTGCGTCTCGGCGGCCCGCTTCGTCGAGGTCAACACCGGGCCCACCGCATGGTCCAATCTGGAGCCGCCGACCGTCAGGACCGACCAGCCGACCACCCACCGGCCAATCCACCGGCCGGCTCAATCCGTTGAATCAGCCCCCTGCCCCGCACAGCCACTCCGGACGCACGCGAATCAATCGTTCGTCTTCCGCAGCCACCCCAGACCCGTGCGGTTCAATCGCCGGCTTGGCGCAGCGACTCCAGACGCGCGTCGATCAGCTCGCCGACCAACTTCGGGTCAGCAGCCCCACCCGAGGCCTTCATGACCGCTCCGATGAGGAAGCCGCGCGCCGCCTTAAGCTTCTTCGGATTCGTCGCCGCGTCGCCCACCGCCTTCGTGTTCGCCGCGAAGGCGTCGGCCACCCAGCCCTCGATCTGGCCGGTGTCGCGCAACTGCATCAGACCCAGCACCTCGGCGAGCTTCGCCGGCGACTCATGTTGCGCGACCATCGCGTCGGCGATCTGACCAGCCGCCGTGGCGTTGATCGCACCGTCGCGCTGCAAGTTCGCCAACTCCGCCATCCGCACCGCCCCGATGCCGAGCGCGCCGATCGTAGTCGCGTGCTCGTTCGCCAGTCGCGCCCAGTGGCTCACGAAGTGCTTCGCGAGAATGAGCTTGTCCCCGCCGGCATCTGCGGCGCTGTCGAGCAAATCCGCGGTCGCGCGGTCATCGACCAACGCGGGTGCGTCTTTGCTCGGCAGCTTGTACTCGCTGATGAAGCGTTCGGTACGGGTGATGGGCAGTTCGGGCATCTCAGCCGCGACGCTCGCCACCCACGCCGGCTCGAGTCGCACATGCGGCAGATCGGGATCGGGGAAGTAGCGATAGTCGTGCGCCTCCTCCTTCTCGCGCTGCGGCGCCGTGACCTCGCGCACATCATCCCATCCGCGGTTCCGCTTGTTGCCGCTGGCCGCCTCGACCCCATCCTCGCCAAACTGCTCCGCCTGCCGCGGTATCTCGAACGCGATCGCCCCGTGCAGACTCTTGAACGAGTTGAGGTTCTTCACTTCAACGATCGGCGTTCGATAGTCACGATCGTCGCGCGTCAGCTTCAAGTTGATGTTGGGCTCGAAACGCATCTGCCCTTTCTGCATGTCGGCGTCGCTCACCGCGAGATAGCGCATGATCCGCTGCAGTTGCACAGCAAATTCGCGCGCCTCATCCGCACTGTGCAAATCGGGCTCGGTCACGATCTCGAGCAGCGGAGCGCCCGCGCGGTTCAGGTCGATCGCCGTCACGCCCGGAATGTCGTGCACGTTCTTGCCCGCATCTTCTTCGAGATGCGCCCGGCGAATGCGTACTTTCGAAATGCCGTCGCCAAACGGAAACTCGAGAAAGCCGTGCTCGGCGATCGGTTGGTCGTACTGCGAGATCTGATAGTTCTTCGGCAAGTCGGGATAGAAGTAGCTCTTGCGATCCCACTTGGTCACTTCGTTGATCCGGCAATTCAGCGCCAACGACGCTCTCACCGCCAACTCCACCGCGCTGCGATTGGGCACGGGCAACGCGCCGGGCAGACCGAGGCAGACCGGACACGTCGCAGAATTCGGCGGCGCCCCATACAGCAACGCGCAGCCGCAAAACATCTTCGTCTGCGTCGCGAGATGAACGTGGATCTCGAGACCGATGATCGGCGTTGCTTCAAAGCCGGCGATTTGCACCGGTGTGACCATAGCGCTCCCTGTCATGCACACGGAGAGCGAGAAGTGTAGCCCGCCCCGTCGGAGCCGCCAAACAGCGGGCATCCGGAGCGCCACGACGGCGCAGAATCGGACGAGCGCTACCGGCTCGGCCCCTTCACGACGTCTCTGATGCGACCCGCGAGCTGCGCCAACGCGTCACGCCGATGAAACCCGAAGAACAATTCGCGGTACTCCGCCAATCGATTGTGGTGTAATTGTTGTTTGAGCCGACCGACCCGCGCTTGCCGCGTCTCCAACTCCGTCTCAAGCACCCCGCACAGTTCAGCGTTCGCCGCATGGATCGCCAGGAACGTCGCGCGACGCTCGCGTTTTACGGCTCGACGGTTGGCCGACGTCACGCGTTGTGCCTCGTCACGCAGTCGTTCCGACTCGGCGATCAGCGCCGCCCGACGGTCGAGCAGCGCCGGCGGCAAGCCCCGCGCGGCGCGCTGCGGATTGAACCGCAAGTCGCGAAGCGCACGCTGCGCCTGCGTCAGCGCCGCGGGCGTCGCGTCCGGATAGCGCTCGACCGGCGGATAGAGCGTGGCCGTCACACAGAGTACGGGCGACGGCTCGATTCCAAAGTAGCGCGCGACGAAGTCATCGGTCATCGCGTCATACTTCGCCCCCCCGATGCCATGCACAAACAGGTCGCACAGCAGGAGGCGACAAAACGCCGTCAGCGAAAGCGCCCGCGGCCTGAGTCGCCAGCCGAGCGCCTCGAGCGAATGAACACCGGACAATAGCGCAGCGTCGTCTATCGGCAGCGTCGCGATGGGCGTTTCATCGGCAAACAGCGTCACACCACCCGACTCCGTCGCTGGGCTGACAAACGCCCGACGCCGCGGCCCGCTGGCTTCATACAACCAGAAAGGCGCTTCGACCCGCTCGCCATCCACCGCGAGGAGCGGAACCGGTCGCTGCTCGGACCGCACGCCGAAACGCTCGCGATAGCGACGTTGCGCACGGTTGTAATGTTCGGCAAACGCGTCGGCGTCGCGCAGGAGCTGACCGGCGAACGCCGCGAATGCGCGTGTGCGGCTGAGTGCTGAGACGCGCACCACCGGTTGCGACGCAAGACGCAGCGCTGTCTCGGCCATGCACTGCAGGCGGATGCATGCTTCAGTCCAGTTGATCTCGACCGCGCCATCCAACCAGGCGGCCCGCGTCTCGGCAACCAAACGCGACGAGCAATCGGGCAAGACCGCGCAGATGTCATCAAAGAACGCCGACCACGCATCTGCTGATCCAGCGGGCTGCGTCTCGGCGGGCTGTTCGAGGTCGACCCCCGGCATCGAAACGCTGTGACGCCTCGGCTGCTCACCTTCCGACTGCTCGATGATCGTGAGCGCCATGTCCTTCGGTGTATCAGAATCGGCGACCAGGTACACGACCGTCGCGTTACGCCCCAGAGCGTCAAGCGCGATGCTCTTGGCGAGCACGCCCGCGTGGACGAACTCCGCCTGGTGACCGGTCATGTACACCGGCTGATCACTCGGCAGCCCGAGCTCGGCTATCAGATCCGCCCGCCAATGTGGAATGGATTCGTTAAGCAGCCGTGCGTCGACCCCGGCTCGCAAACCTTCTCGGAAAGCGTTCGCCGCATCAACGGCCTGCGGCGCCGGCGGAGACACCAGCACGCCCAACTGCTCGCGCGGCGCGACCAGCGCCGCGTGATCGAACGTCATGACCGCGACTGACGCTCGCAATGCACCAAGGTCGTTGCACTGGCCAGCGTCGGCTCGCGGCGCAGCGCCGCTACGAATACTTCCAGATAGTGCTGCAGACGCTGCGACGGATCGTCGAGCGTGCCGCCGAAGGTCCGGGTCTTGTCGCGATAGATGCGCCGCACCGGAATCTCGGCCACACGCAGCCCGGCGCGAACCACCTCCACCCAAAACTGCATCGGAAACGCGTAGCCCGGCTCATCCAGCCGCAACGCCCGCATCGCCGACACCCGATGCGCCTTGAACCCGCAGAACGAATCGGTCAGCTTCAAGTCGAGCGTCTGGTCAAGCAACTCGTTCACAATCAAGTTGATCCGACGCCGCTCCACCGGCGGCTCATCGTCATCCGCCCAAGACGTCAGATAACGCGACCCGCTCACCACGTCGACATTCGCGCGCTGTATCGCCTCCACAAACTCGGGGATCTGCTGCGGCGTGTGTTGCTTGTCGCAGTCCATCGTGATCACCCAGTCATATCCGTGCCGATCGGCGTAGTCGAACGCGTCAATCAGGCTCTGTCCGTAGCCGCGATTCTCCAAGTGGTCGAGCGTCGGCACACCGCGACGCCGCAGAATCGCGGCGGTTCCGTCAGTCGACCCATCATTGATCACCAGCACGTCAGACGCATATGGACGCAGCGCGTCCAGCACCTCGTCGAGGTGTCGCTCCTCGTTGAACACGGGAATCGCGACCAGAAACCGCATAGAGAACCTCCAGCACCGGCAGCGCGAACACCGGCGGCTCCGGTTGGATGCCCAACCGCACCGCGTGATTTCGATTGTTTTGTGCGGAGTTGAGAAGTCAAACAGCGGGAGCAACGGCGAGCGACAACGCATCCTGAGCGATGTTTTCCGCCGCCATCGGACGGCCCAAAGACGCCGCCGCCTTACCCAGCCGGCGGAGTTCGGAGGCGTCACGCAGCAACTGCGCGACCCGATAGCCGAGCATGCGCAGGTTGTTGACCTTGACCCCGGCGCCACGCTCGAGCAGAAAGTCGCTGTTACGCGTCTCCTGCCCGGGAATCGGGTTCACGATCACCGACGGTCGACCCACCGCCAGCGTCTCAGACGCCGTCAGTCCTCCCGGCTTCGACACCACCAGATCCGCAGCCGCCATGTAGACTTCCATTGCGTCCACAAACCCGGTGATGCGCACGTCGCGACGCCGGCGTTGCACGATCGCGGTCAAACGCGCCCGCAGTTTCTCGTTCCGGCCGGTGATCGCGATGACCTGCGTGTCCGGCGGCGTCCGCAGCAATTCGAGCAAGAGCGTCTCGGTCGGCCCGACGCCAAAACCGCCACACAGCAACAGCACGAGCGGTCGATCGGAGGCGCAGTTCAGCAACGCCCGCGCTGCGAGCCGATCCGGCGCCCGACCGAAGCCGTCGCGCACCGGAATTCCGCTCACCAAAACACGCTCTGGCGCAACACCCCACGTTCCGAGACAAGCCCGTCCCTCCGTCGTCGCGGTGTAGTAGCGCTCGGTCGGCTCCTGCACCCACATCCGGTGAGTCTCAAAGTCGGTCGTCACGGTGACCTGTCGACAGTTGATCCGCCCCTGACGCCGAAGCCCCGCCACCAGTTCGGCCGGAAGAAAGTGCGTGTTGATGATCAGGTGCGGCTGTTCACGCACCAGCCGTTCGGCGACGCGCTTCAGGTTCATGTTCTGAAACGCGGCTCGCAATCGATCGCGCCGCTTCTGATTCGGTCGATCGGTCACCTCATACAGCCAGCCCATCGCCGAGGGCGCGTGGTTGACCAGTGCAAGATATCCCTCCGCATACAGACGTCGAAAAAACGGATTCGCCAGACCCAACACGTCGACCACTTCGACGCGCGCCGTCGGCGTCGCCGCACGCAGCGCAGCCCGCACGGCTTCCGCCGCCGTCATGTGCCCCGCCCCCGCCGACGCGCTCAAAATCAGAACACGCAGTTGCGACGCCGACGCCGCGCCGGCGGTTCGCGGGGCGTCCACCATCGGCGCATAGTTGGTCGCCGGCTCTCTCAACCGCGTCACTCCCGGATCTGGCGTTCGAGTCGTTTCGCCAACCGCACCAGCGAACCAGCGCAGCCGCGCAAGGTCAAGAGCGCCCCCACCCGCGGCGTAAGAATCAGGTCGATGTTTCCGGGCAATTCGTGCTGACTCAGCCGGAATGCCTCGCGCATCAATCGCTTGAGCCGATTGCGCCGCACAGCGTCGCCATGCTTGCGCCCGACAATGAGGCCGATCCGTGCATACGGCCGCTCGGTTTGCAACACCCACCCCGTGAGCGGACCATCGTTCCCGCGGAGCCCCGCTTGTAAAACGCGGACAAACTCCGTTCGCCGACAGACGCGCAGCCGTCGGGGAAAGCGAAACCGGTCGGGGGCACACTCCGCCATGGCGCTCCCCGTCGCGGCCTAGCGGAACACGGCGATACTCGCCGTGAATCCGTGCAAGAAGTTGCGTTCGCCGATCGGTCCAAACTCTCCCGCCAGAAACGCGCCAGCCACGCCTGCGGTTCGCGTGTGGTCCGCCACGGCGCGGGCGTCGTGATGTCGGTACGCGAACAGCCGCGACCCACGACCGCTGCAACTGAACAACAACGCACCCGCCGACCCTCGCGGGACGCCTTCCGCCAGCGCTTGCGCCAAATTCTGATCCGCCGACGCGGCGTCGCGAACACAGAACTGAATGACCGCGCCCGCCGGCATGAGATCATTGACCGAGAGCCCGTGCTCATCGAGCCCCAATGGATTGCGCACCACGAACGACGATGCGTCGTCAACGCTCACGCTTTGCTCCGCCGCGGGCACCAAACGTCCAATGAGCGGTCCGACCGAACGGACCAACTCCAGATCATCCGGCGCCAGTTCGTTCAACACTTCGTTCAGCACATCGGCCGGCGGCTTGCCGCCCAGTTCGTGGATGATGTTGTGCTCCGACTTGGTCACTTGCATGCGTCGGCCGACGGGTCGACATCCTTGCGAGACGATCGGCGCCACCACCACGTCGCCCCACACCGCCGCCCCAACGATGCCGCTGTGCATCACATGCCCGTCAAAGATGAGGCGATTTTGACCGGGCTCATCCGCCGACGACGCCATGCCGCCGATTACCGGCCGCGGCCCAAACACGATGGAAACCTGCTCCAAAAAACGCATCGCCGCCGCCCCGCCGCTGTACGGATCAGCCAAAACAAAAAACGTGGGCTCGGCGTCCGCGGGAACGTTGAGATAGTCGCGCAGCTCGTCCGGCGTATTCAACCGCTTCAGGTCGTCATTCGTCAGGTGAAACGTGGAGACCGACGCCCCCGGCAATCGCGCGCCCCACAAAGCGACCGCGGGTCCGTGCTCATGTTCGATGTCGTGCGCAATGACCCCTTCGACCGTCGCCCCGAGAAACGCCCGCGGCTTGACCAACCCCGCGATTTGCGGCGTCAGGCGCTCGAGTCGGTCTTCAAAGTGTGCCGACGCGAACATGAAACACAAATCCGGCGGTCCGCCGATCTGCTCGAGCAAACCGCTGACCAGCCGCTCAGCCAGATCATCACGCAAAGCGTCTGTCTCAACGGCGGTTGCGATTCGAACGCCTTCCGACTGCATGCCAAACTCCTCACCCACGACCATCACGACGGCCACGGGGCTTCGTCTTCGGTCACGTCGTCTTCCGTCACGACGTCGCGAAGCAATGAAACGCTGACGACCGCGCTGCGATCGACGTACGCTAGACGCCGATTCACGCGAACCGAGCCCGCCATCTCCAACTCGCGGGCGGTCACGAGATACACTTCCTTGGTGCTGTGGCCCTCGGAGCGGTCATGCAAGTCGACATCGGCCAGCCAATAGCCGCCCGGATCGATTTGCGTGAGCAAGCCGATGTACATGAGCGGTCCTTGGGTGTCGAGCACGACGCGCTCTTGGAGAAAGTCGTCGAGTGACGCAGGCATCGCGTGGTCCAATCGTCTCCATCTCGCCTTCACGGCATTGTAGGGGCGCACGAACGCGCATTCTTCGGTTTCCACGCCCATGACGCGGACGGAGCTCGGTTGTGCAGCCTGACGAAGGCATCGTGCTGCGAACGCACCCCTACTCGGAAACCTCGCAAGTCGTCACGCTGCTCACACGCGGCTCGGGCCGCATGCGCCTGCTCGGCCGCGGCCTGCAGCGATCAACACGCGTCCGGGTTTCCGTCGGAATCGATCTGCTCGAACGCGGCGCCTTTCTCTTCCGACCCTCCAAAGGCGGCGACGGCCTGGGGACGCTGCTGGAGTGGCGCCAACTCGACGCGCGCCTTTCCTTACGCACCCGACTGTCCCACACCATCGCGGCGCTCTACGCCGCCGAAACCGTCGCACTGCTGACCGCGGAGAACGACCCCGACGAATCGCTCTTTCATGACTGCGAACAGCTCATCCACGATCTCTCCGCCAGCGATGCAGCCCCAGTCGTTCTGCTCGCCGCGTTCGAACACGAACTGTTGAAACGCGTGGGGTTCGCCCCCGTTCTCGACCGCTGCGCCAGTTGCGACGGACGCGTCTCCGGCGCTCGGCGTTGGTTCAGCAGCCGCGCAGGGGGATTGCTTTGCGAGCCGTGCGCCCACACCGCCCCCGAGCGAATCCTGGCCGACCCGCCACGCGCCGACGAGTCGCAGGAGTCACGCGCCCGGCGGCGGCTGCGCGTGTTCGACTATCACATTCGACACGTCGCCGGCCGGGCTCCGCGCTCAAGCGAGCAGATGAGCGCGGCATTGCGGCTCGGAACGCATCGCTGAGCGTGGCCCAACCGCTTCTTCTTCGCCCGCCCCCCAACGCGCCGCGCCGGCGCGCAGACCAAGTTCTGTTTCAGCACTGAGCAAGACGCCGCTATACAATCAACAGGTGCAGAACTGCGACGCTCCATGGAGTCCGAGTGCAGCACTGACCTGTTCCGCTGGTTTAGGGGAAGCTCATGCAGCGCGGACCCGCGATCGGTTTACTCGCCAGCCTGCTCGCTTCCGGCGGCTGTCTACTCCCCACACCACCGGAGATCGAGCGGGTTTTGGAAGCCAACGTCGCCGAGTTGCAGGCGCTCGAAAGCCGCAACGAATCGATCGTCAGGGTCTACCGCGAGCCAATCACCGAAACACTCGGCTTCGCGACGCACACCTTCTTCATCACCCGTCGCGCCGGCGATTCGGAATGGGGGCGATTCGAGTTCGAGATCGGCCGCAGCCTCGAAGGACACGTCTTCAAGAACCGCGGCGGCGCCCGAGAGATGCTGCGGGTCGACCGGCAAGCCGAATACCTGATCACCGAACTGACCGGCGAACCCGCCGACGCCGTGCTTGATCTGCTCGAGGCGACACCCGCGAGCTATCCGTGTTGGTACACCTATCGCGCGCTGCCCGGACCCAACAGCAACACCTTCGTCGCATGGATCCTGCAGCAGGCCGGAACGCCCACCGCGCTGCCCTGGAATGCGTTCGGCGCCGCCTACCCAGCCGACTGCCACCCGCAAACCCCGCCACCTCCCGAGGTCATCGTGCTGACCGGCGCAGGAGTCGCGGCCCCAGCCACCGCGCTCTGCGAAACCGAGCCGGGCATCGAGCACATCATCCGCTGGCAGCCGACGACCGCTGGCCAAATGGAGGCCGAGGTAACCTTTCCGGGTCCGGGCCAGTTCTTCGTCGGCTTCGCGGGTCAGCCGCTGTTGGAGGTCTTCGGCGTCACGCCGCAGCAGCCCCTCACGTTGAATGTCGACTTCGACGCGGACTCCGAGTTCGGCGTCCTGATCGCGCCGCGCTCCGGCCCCGACGCGTGTGTTCAGTTCAACGCGCGCTTTACGCCAACCGCCGTGGAATGAGCGTGGTTGCCGCCGCCGACCGCCGGTCAACACGACGCGCGGTCGCCAATCCTCAGGCAGTCGCCCACCAACTGCACGGCCTGATCGACCAGGTCCGACGTTTCGCTCGTCAGCGTGTCGCCGAACTCGCAATCGTACGCCCGAATCCCCACCTGATAGCAAGCTGGCGTCGGCCACGACAGCGCGCGACACAACGCCAGGAGAGTCGCTGGCGAACAGTGGTGACTGTCCAGCGCTGCCACCACAACCGGCTTCACGGTTTCGAGAAAAACCGGCGGGAGGTCCGGGTCAACATGCGCGTCGGCAAAAATGACCGTGTGATACGCGCCCAGATCGCTGGCGACTTCGGGGCCGAGTTGATGATGCGCCTCGAGCTGCACATCAAGATCGCGAATCGCCGCCGATTCGCCTAGCCGCTCGAGCAGCGCCAGCCCGGCGCCGTCATCACGCCGGCCGTCATTCCCCCACGCGATAACGCACGCGCGTTTGGTGTCCCGCTTCACCGCCGCACCTCGTCGATCACGTTCCGGTCGCGATCCAGAAGTTGAATCTGCAACGGCATGCGACCCAGCGCGTGTGTGCTGCACGACAGACACGGGTCGTAGCACCGAACCGCCGCCTCAACCTTGTTCAACATCGACTCTTCGATTCGATCGCCTTTGACGTGCTGCTGAGCCACCTGCTTGACGGCGGCGTTCATCGCCGCGTTGTTCTGCCCCGACGCCACAATCAGGTTGCACCGCTCGATCCCGCCTTGCTCATCGACCATGTAGTGGTGAAACAGCACGCCGCGCGGCGCCTCGATTACACCGACGCCCTCTGGCAGAATCTCGGTCGACTCGGCGATCAGGTCATGCGACAGAATCTCAGCATCGGTCAACAAGATCTCGACCCGCTCCATGGCGAAAAGAATCTCGATCAGCCGCGCGTAGTGGTAATACATCGACCCTTCCACCATCGCGTTGCCGCCGGCCAACCCGCGAAAGTACTTCAATTCCGCATCGGCCTCGGGCGTACCGGCTTCGTCGCAAACGTTCAAACGCGCCAAGGGTCCTACCCGGTAAGCGCCGAGTGGATAGCCCACCGCACGATAGAACGGAAACTTCAAGTAAGAATAATCTTCAGTCGCCTCGGCGATCAGTGATAGGTAGTCGCTCGGATGAAACGCGTCCTCCACGATCAGCCCGCGCGGGTCTTTCATCCGCAGCAGGCCGTCATAGTGCTCGAGCGCGCCGGTTGGCGTCGTCAAACCAAGGTAGTAGCTAGGGAACGTCGCGAACTTGTCGACGAACTCAGACTGCCCTTCTTGAATCCCGCGCATCAACTGCAAAGCGGCGTGCAGCCAACCCTTGACTTCGGGCAGCCGCTGCAACAGACCATCGCGATTCGCCGGCAGGAGCGCCTGATTGACGCCGCCCGGAACACAAAAGTCCGGATGGATCTTCCGACCACCGGTCGCAGCGATGATGTCCTGACCATACTTCCGCATGCCGATGCCCTGCTTCGCGATCTCGGGCTGCTCGGCGATCAGACCGAACACATTGCGCTTCTCCGGCGACGCGTCAAAGCCGAGCAGTAAGTCGGGCGCCGACAAGTGAAAAAAACTCAGGGCGTGCGATTGAATCAACTGCCCCATGTGCATCAATTCACGCAGCTTTCGCGCCGTCGGCGGCGGCGTGACGTTGCAGACGGCGTCGATCGCCTTCGCAGCCGCGAGGTGGTGGCTCACCGGACAAATGCCGCAGATGCGCTGCGTCAGCGTCGGCATCTCTGAGAAGTGTCGTCCCTCGCTAAACTTCTCAAAACCGCGAAACTCGACCACATGGAATATCGCATTCTCCACAGCGCCGTCGTCGCCGAGGTGCAGCGATACGCGTCCATGACCTTCAACGCGGGTAATCGGATCAATCTTGACAACGCGCGACATGCAATACCTCGCTTAGTCGTACTGCAACTGCACGCCTTCCATCGACTGTCCGGTCAGCAGAGCCTGCAACGCCGCCCAAATGGTGTTGGCGCTCGGCGGACATCCCGGAATCCAGGCGTCAATCTTCACGAACTCATGAATCGGCCTGACCTTCGCCGTCAAGCGCGGCACTTCCACCGACGGCGCCGCGCCGAGCGCCGTGCTCTCCACTTCGACATACGCGCGATCGAGCACTTCTTCAATCGAGAACTGGTTGCGCAACATCGGAACACACCCAAACCCGGCACAGTCGCCGAGCGAAATCAACGTGTCGCACGCGGCGCGGATCTTGTGCAGTACTTCCAGGTTCTCTTCGTTTGCGACCCCGCCCTCGACCAAGCCAATGTCGCACGTCGGAAATGCTTTGACATCCACGATCGGGCACGCAACGACATCCGCCAACGACGTCAATTCGATGAGTCGCTCATCAAGATCGAGAAACGACATGTGGCAGCCGGAGCAGCCGCACAACCAGACGGTCGCAATTCGTTTCTTCCCCACCTCAGGCCTCCGCCAGCATTTCGAGCGTCGTCCAATCCACCACCGCGTCGTCATCGGAGCGACATGGCAACAACCCACCGTCCGCCACACCAGCGCACGCGTCGGGCAGCGGCTGCGGCGACCACGACGGCCCATCCACACGCGCCCGCGCAGCCAGCTTGTCAAAGAAAGCCGCTTCATCAACGACCGACGCGCCAGGGTCGATCAGCCTCACCCCCGTCTGCAGCCGCCCCTCGAGGTTGACATACGTTCCGCCGCGCTCCGCCCACGACGCGGTCGGAATCAGCACGTGCGCCGCCGCCAGGGCTTCTTCGCGCTCTCGCGCGAGCAGCGCGACGACGTACGTCACCGTACGCAGCTTCTCGATCCACTCCTTCGGCCACGGCCGCTGCGAGTCGCCGATGACGACAAACGCCAGATCCGCCGTGTGCGGATCAAACGCGTACATGTTCAGTTCCGACCGACCAAAGAGCCGACCACCGGCGCTATTCGCCTGCAGCGCCAATTCCATCAGCCGCCAGCGACCATTCGCTGAGCGGGCGCCAGTCGCTCGCACCAGGTTCAACGCCGCGATCAACCCATCCGGACCGTGCTTACTGATGCCGCGCCCGCAAATCACCACCGGCGACTTGGCCTCCGCATACAGCTCGGCCATACGCTTGATACGCGCCGCATCCACGCCGCACGCCACGGCGATCGCGTCGTCGTCCAACTTGCCGATTCTCTCGGCCAGCGCCGCCGGGACCCGCGCGCGATCAGCAACCCCGAGATCCAACAGATACTTCAGCATCGCCGCCAGAATCATGCTGTCACGCCGGCGCTCGCTGTCGATCGACACGTCGGTCCAGTCGGTCAGCCAGGTGTGCTTCGGATCGATCGCCAGCAGCCGCGCCCGCCGGTGCAGCACGCCCCGGCGAACGTACGACGCCGCCACCCCCGCGTTGCGCTCGAGATTCGCGCCCAGAAGAAGGAACAGATCGGCCTGCTCCAGTTCATCCAGCGTCGCCAGCGGCGGCAAGCCGGCGTCGAGCTGCAGCGCCGCCCGCGTCGACTGACTGTTCGAGCGGTCCGCAATCGCCCAGCGGTTGCTTCCCACCACATCCCGCATGAACGACTGCACCACGTGAATCGTCTCCAACGGCAGATGCCCGCTGATCAACGCCACCACCCGATTCGCATCATTCTGAATCTGCGGCGATCGCAGACGTCGCGCGCATTCATCCAACACCCCATCCAGCGGCGCCGGAACGAACTGACGCGCCTTGCGCACCCTCACCTCCGTCACGCGTGGATAGCGCGGGTTCACCATCCAAAAGCGACCCTTCTCGCACAGCACCTGGTTGGCGGCGGGCCCGCCCGCACTACGCAACTCGCCAATCTGGCCAAAACGAACCGACGCTTCCATCCGACAGCCCACGCCGCAGCCGGTGCAAATCGTCTCCTGGTACGCTTGCGGCGGACGGCCCTGCCAGTGCGCGCTGCGTTTCTCGAAGAGCGCTCCCGTCGGGCACACCGTCACGCACGTTCCGCACGAAACGCAGGAAGACGCTCCGAGCGGCGCCCCCATGTCCGCCGTAATCATGCAGCGATTGCCGCGCTCGTCGATGTCGAGCGTGTGCGCCCCGACCCACTGGTCGCACGCGCGCACGCAGCGGCTGCAGAGAATACAACGGTTGTGGTCGAGCGTGATGTACCGATGTGAGTTGTCGACCGGCAACTTCGGAAACAGGTAGTCGTAACGCACGTGATCCATACCGTGCTGATACGCCCGCGACTGCAGCTCACAATTCCCCGAGCGCGGACAGAACGGACAAATGTGGTTCCGCTCTCCGAACAGCAACTCGAGCGTTTGCCGTCGCAGCGATTCAAGCGTCGGCGTGTCGGTCGTGATCCGCATGCCTTCCGAAGCGGGCGTCGCGCAGGCCGGGGCCGGTCGACGCGCTCCCTCGATTTCAACGATGCACAGGCGGCAGGCGCCCACGTCCGGAAGCCGCTCCAGATGACAGAGCGTCGGCACATGAATCTCGTTCGCCTTGCAGACCTGCAAGATCGTGTCATTCGCTCGACCCGTGACGTCCCGTCCGTTGATGGACAGACGAATCGACCGGCCGGCTGCACCCGACGTCATCGCCGCCTCACTTCTTCAAGACCGCGCCAAAGCGGCAATTCTCGAAACACTGACCACAATGGACGCACGCCTCAGAGTCGATCCAATACACCTTTTGATCGTCAACCTTGTAGATCACATCGACCGGACACGCACGAAAACAGAGACCGCATCCCGTGCACTTGGCTTCGTCGATGGTGAAAGTCAACAGTTTGCGGCACACACCCGACGGACACGTGCGATCCTGAATGTGCGCCACGTATTCCTTCCGGAAATGACGCATCGTGCTGAGCACCGGATTGGGCGCCGTCATGCCCAACCCACACAGGCTCGCAGTCGAAACCACCTCCGCCAGTGCGCCCAGACGCGCCAGCTCGTCCTCCCCCGCCTCCCCTTCACAAATCTTGCTCAGCATATGACGCATCTGCAGCGTTCCGACCCGACACGGCGGACACTTCCCGCAAGACTCATCCACACAGAAGTCCATGAAGAATCGCGCCACGTCGACCATGCACGACGTGTCGTCCATCACGATCAGCCCGCCGCTGCCCATGATCGACCCAATCGACTGCAGCGAATCGAAGTCGAGCGGCATGTCCAAATGCTCCGCCGGAATGCAACCGCCCGACGGTCCTCCGGTCTGAGCCGCTTTGAAGGGCCGACCGCCCAGCACACCGCCGCCCACCTCAAACACCACTTCCCGCAGCGTCGTCCCCATCGGTACTTCAACCAGCCCCGTGTTAGTAATCGCACCCGCCAGCGCGAACACCTTCGTCCCCGGCGACTTCGGCGACCCGATCGCGGCGAACCACGCCCCACCGTTCCGAATGATCGGAGCCACGTTCGCGAACGTCTCGACGTTGTTGATCATCGTCGGGCAGCCATACAACCCATACTGCGTCGGGTACGGCGGCCGCGGTCGCGGCTGCCCACGCTCCCCCTCCACCGACGCCATCAACGCCGTCTCTTCACCACACACAAACGCCCCCGCGCCAACGCGAATCTCGATATCGAACCGGAAGCGCGACTCCAAGACGCGGTCGCCCAGCACGCCGTACTCGCGCGCCTGATCAATCGCGCGCTGCAGTCGCTTGAGCGCCAGCGGATATTCGGCCCGCACGTAGATAATGCCGCGCTGCGCCCCCGTCCCGTATCCCGCCAGCAGCATCCCTTCGAGCACCCGGTGCGGATCGCTCTCCAAAACGCTGCGATCCATGAAGGCCCCGGGGTCGCCTTCGTCGGCGTTGCAGATCACGAACTTCCGGTCGCCGGGCGCACTGGCCAACATGCCCCACTTGAGGCCCACGCCGTAACCGCCCCCGCCGCGACCACGCAGCCCGCTGCGCTCCACCTCCGCAACAACGGCGCTCGGGGTCATCTCGACGAGTGACTTGCCAAGCGCCTGATACCCATCACGGGCAATGTATTCTTCAATGCACAGCGGATCGATGAGGCCGCAGTTCTCGAGAACAATCTTCTGCTGTCGCTTGAAGAAGGGCATTTCCCCTGCACTGCGGTACGTGACGCCATCGACGCGCTGCAGCAGTTTCTCAATCAGCTTGTTGTCACGCAGGTGCTGCGTGACGATCAGTTCCACGTCCGCTTCCGTCACCTTCCGGTAGAGCACGTCGTCCGGCTGAGTCTGTACGACCACGCCCAGATCGCAGCAACCCACGCAGCCCGTTTCAACCACCTTGACCGCGGCGTCGAGTTCAAGCGCGTCAATGCGGTTGCGCAGCGCCGTCGCCACCTTCGCCGCCCCACAACTCAGGCAGGCCCCGCCCGCACAGATCACCACTTCGTGCGCGTGCGTCAGAACATCCGGGTCGCGTGGCGGCGGCGAAGGCGAATTCGCCAGGCGCAGTGCGAGCGTCTTCGACGCACGATCCCGCAGCTCGTTGAGTTGCTGAAGGTTCATTTGTACTGTCGAACCAGCCCTTTCAGCCGCTTCGGATCAAGCGATCCATGCACGTCGTCGTCAATCATCAGCACCGGCGCCAGTCCGCACGCCCCGACACACCGCGCGCAGCGCACGCTGTAGCGACCATCATTCGTCGTTCCGCCCGACGCGATGCCCAGCACCTTCTCCAGCTCGTTCAGCACGCGCTCCGCACCGCGAACATAGCATGCCGTCCCCGTGCACACCGTGACGCTGTGCTTGCCCTGCGGAACCCGGCTGAAGAACGAGTAAAACCCGATCACGCCGTAGATCTTGCTCAGCGGAATGCGCAGCTCGCGACCGATGTGCTCGATCACGTCGTCCCGTAGATAGCCAAACACCTCCTGCGCGCGGTGCAGTATTTGAATCAGCGCGTCCGGCGCGTGGTCGTAGTGTTCCATCGCGGAGTTGAGCTCGCTAAACAGCGGCATCTCCGCCGGCCCCGCCGCCGCCCCACTGCGACTAATCCAGTCGATGGTTCGCCTCGTCGCCATAGCACCACCTTTCCGGGCCCGTTGCGATCGGTCCATCGATTGCCGCCGCACGATCCGTGCCACGTTCAACAGCGGCGCAGCCCGGCTGCCGGCATGCATTGGGATCTCACCTGCGGAAGATTCCACAGCCGCCGCGCGTCTTCCACCACCCCCTCCACCCGGCGGAAAACCGATCGTCGCTGTCTGAAAGACGACCCGAAGCACGCGCCGTAGTGACGCGCGCCGAATGCGCAGGCGGCTTGGACCCCAACCCGGCGCCGCCTTAAACTCTCACCAGGCAGAGTCACGCAAGAGCCGCCTGCGGGCGCCGACACCCCTGGAGCAGTATCGTCATGGCTACCGAGCTCAAGGTTCCTTCCGCTGGGGAATCCATCACCGAGGTGATGATCGTCGAATGGCGCAAGAACGAAGGCGACTTCGTCGAGCAGGATGAGCCCATCGTCGAGATTGAGACCGACAAAGCCTCGATGGAAGTCCCCGCGCCCGTCGCCGGCAAGCTCACCAAGGTGCACAAACCCGCCGGCGAGACGGTCGCCGTCGGCGACGTCATCGCCGAGTTCGACGAATCAGCCCAACCAGCCGCCGCGGCCAAGTCGCAAAAGAGCCAGCAGAGCAACCAGGCCGACGCCAAAGGCCAGGAGTCGCCAACCAAACCCGACGACGACGACGCGTCGAGCGACAAGGCGTCGAGCGAGAAGGCGCCGAGCGACGCTGGCGAAGCCATCGTCATGCCCGCCGCCCAACGCCTCCTTGCGCAGCACAACCTCGACCCCGCCACCATCGCCGCCACCGGCCCCGGCGGCCGACTGCTCAAGGAAGACGTCGAGCGCCACCTGCGCGAGCAAAACGGCCGGCAGTCAGACGGCAACGGCAAAGCCGCCGCCACCCGCGATACCGCCGCCATCTCCCCGCCGACCGGCGCGCGGCACGAAGAAGTCACTCCAATGACCATGCTGCGCCGCCGTATCGCCGAGCGACTCGTCGAAGCCCAGCAGAACGCCGCGATGCTCACGACCTTCAACGAAGTCGACATGTCCGCCGTCATGGCCACCCGCAGCGATTTCAAAGAGCACTTCGAAAAGCGCTACGGCGTCAAGCTCGGGTTTATGTCCTTCTTCGTCAAGGCCGCCATCGACGCCCTCAAGCTCGTGCCCGCCGTCAACGCCGAGATCCGCGGCAACGACATCGTCTATAAGAACTATTACGACATCGGCGTCGCCGTCAGCACCGAAAAGGGCCTGGTCGTGCCCGTCGTGCGCAACGCCGAACGGCTCAGCTTCGCCGAAATCGAGCAGACGATTGGCGAACTCGCCGCCCGCGCTCGCGACCGCAAGCTCACCATCGAAGAACTGCAAGGCGGCACATTCAGCATCACCAACGGCGGCGTCTTCGGCTCGCTCATGAGCACCCCGATCCTTAACCCGCCGCAGAGCGGCATCTTAGGAATGCACACCATTCAGGACCGCCCCGTCGCCCGCGACGGCCAGGTCGTGATTCGCCCCATGATGTATGTCGCCCTGACCTACGACCATCGCATCATCGACGGCCGCGAAGCGGTCACATTCCTCAAACGCGTCAAAGAGTGCGTCGAAGCGCCGAGCCGCATGCTCCTCGAAGCATGAGTTCACGCCTGCCGCGCTGCTTCCTGTTCATGGCGGCGGTCGCGTGGTTGTCCCCCACCGTCGTCGCTGAGCAGACCCGCGACGAACCCCTCCGCGCCACGCTCGACAGCGGCCTCGAAATCGTCATCTTGCCCCGCGCCCTACAGCCGCCGCTGGTCAGCGTTCAACTCTGGTACGACGTCGGCGCCGCCCACGATCCGACGAATCAAGCGGGCGCCGCCGCGGTCTCCCGAGCACTGCTCAACGCCCGTAGCCAGGCGAGACAGCAAGTCGCCGCGAAAGGGGGCGTCTGGCTCAGTCAGACGTTGCGCGACGCCACGCTCTTCGCCGCAACCGCCCCAGCCGAAGCGGCCCCGTCACTCATCTCCATGCTCGGCGCCATTCCCAAGTCCGTCGATCAGCCGGTGTCGAGCGACGAGCTGGCCGCGGCCCGCGCCAGCCTGGCCGAGCAAACGCCAATGACCGCAGCCTTCGTTCCCGGCGTTCCGGACGCACACTGGCGCAGCACGCTATGGCGAAGCCTCTTCCAGGAGCACCCGTACGGCCGCACGCCGACCGACATATCGCACAACGCCGACATCACGCTGACGTCCGCCAACGAGCACCTCCAGCGCTGGTTCGCACCCGAGGCCGCCACCTTGGTCATCGCCGGCGCCGTCGACCCGAAGCCAACGCTGACTGCAGCCCGACGCGCTTTTGGCGGTCTGAGTTGGCGGCAGGCGCCGCGCCCCGTGCAGGTCGATCTTCCACCCGCCGCCCACCTCTCGCCAAAGCGAGTTCCAGCCCCAACCAACACCCGATCACTGCTGATCGCGTGGCGAATCCCGCCGCTCGATTACTTCGAGAACGACGCCGCCTGCGTCCTCATGCAGCACCTGGCGCACACACTGACCGACGCCGACTGGACCATCAGCGGCGGTCGGCTGGCCGGCGTGATCACGCTGCGCTATACGCTGTCTGACAATCGACCCCTGCACGTCGAACGCCAACTCACGCGCCTCGACGCCGTGCTGCGCGAGCTGAGCGCGACGCCGCTCACCGCCCAGCAACTCATCACCGCGCGCAACCAGGAGCTGCGCCGTCGCCGCAGACTGCACGCCGACTTCACCAGTCACGCGCTCTCACTCGGGTTTCATGAGGTCGTGCTGCGCGGCGCCGACGGCTTGGAACGCGGCCGACGGCGCGTCAGCAGCGCCAGCGTCTTTGACCTGCAAGCCGCCGCCGCCCGCCTGAGCGCGGCCCACCGCGCCGTGCTCGTCTTGCAGCCATCCGCGCCGGACAATCCCCGTTCCGAAGATCGCGCAAACACCGACGCCAAGCAGCAACCGCGCGACCCACAGCTCGCACTCGCCCACCCCGAAGCGCTGCTCTACGCCTTGGCGGCCTCACCAAACGCCGCGCCGCCGGGCGTCAATCCCGCAGCCATCCGCCGAGGCGTCACAACGGCGCAACTTAGGTTCGCGGCCATCGCGCAGCCCGGCGCAGATGCGTGGCTCCTGCTCACGCTCGACGGCCCGCCGGAATCGCGCGACGCCGCGCGACGCATCGCGACTGAGGGTCTTCCAAACTGGCCAAGCGATACGCTGAACGAGTTGTTGAAATTGCACGGCGATGATCTCTCGATATTGGTGGGCGAACGCTCAGTATGGGTCGCCGCCAGCGGCCGCGCCGAGCGCTTCGATCATTTGCTGGAGCTAGTTGAGAACGCACGCGTCGCCATCACAGTAGACGTGCCCCGCGCGGAAGTCTCAGCGCTGCTCTGTGTACTTTCGCCGCACGAAGTATTAGAGGGTCGTTTCGCATCGATGCCAGAGTGATCAGAAGCGGCGAAGCGCCAGCCACGCACACACGCTTGCGTTGCCGTCAGACCGGCCCGCCCGTCACCGGCAGCACAACACCGGTGATGTAGCTCGAGTCTGCGTTCGATGCCAGAAAGACGTACGCCGGCGCGAGTTCCTCGGGTTGCGCCGGGCGCTTCATGGGCGTGCCGCCGACCTCTTGGCCGAACTGCGCGACCTGATTGGCGTCGAGCCCCGTGTCCGAAGGGTTGAGCGGCGTCCAGACCGGCCCCGGGGCGACGCAGTTCACCCGAATACCCTTCTCAACCAACTCTGCGGCGAGACTCTTCGTGATCGCGTGGATCGCCCCCTTCGTCGCTCCGTAGTCAGACAACCGATCGGAGCCCTGCAGCCCGACGACCGAGCCCGTCGCGAGAATGCTCGAACCCTCCTTCATCAGCGGAGCCGCGGCCCGCGCCAGTCGGAGGTAAGCGTACGCATTCACCTTCAACGTCGTGTCAAGTTCATCTTCACTCAGCGCGTCGATCGTCTTGCGGTTCTGCCATGCAGCATTGTGCACCAGAAGGTCGAGCCGTCCGAACTCGTCGAACGTCCGATCGACCACCTCATCGCAAAAGTGACGATCCGCCAAATCACCCTCGAGCAGCACGCATCTTCGCCCCAGTTCACCAATGGCGTCGCGCACCTGCTCGGCGTCCGGCCGTTCCACCGGGAGATGCGTGATCGCCACGTCGGCCCCCTCCCGCGCAAAGTGATACGCAACACTCCGCCCAATCCCGGAGTCGCCGCCGGTAATCAGCGCCGCTTGCCCATTGAGCTTGTCTGCGGGTCGATACCGCGAACCCCGCCAGCGCGGCGCCGGGTCCTGACCGCGCTCTAGACCAGGCGGCGACTGCTTCTGCTCCG
Organism: uncultured Planctomycetales bacterium; assembly: GCA_964563855.1. GTDB lineage: Bacteria > Planctomycetota > Phycisphaerae > UBA1845 > Fen-1342 > JAFGRR01. The sequence goes on from CAZLYU010000050.1 coordinate 21,716, forward strand.
GGAACGGCGGTTGCGGTTGTTGCATCTGCTCACTGGTGTGCCCTTGGCTCGTCATCGCTCGTGCTCCTTCGGCGTCGCCGGGCTTAATGATTCCGCAAAGCCGAAATGAGTTCGTCCTTGGTCATCTTGGACCGCCCACTGATCCCGATCTCCTGAGCCCGCTCGTACAGTTCCCTCCGCGTCCGCTCCTCGTACGCCGACGCCTTTCCACCACGTTTCCCAGCCTGGGATCGGGGGGTGTTGGCGATGCGCGCCGCCTTCTCTTTGCTCATGCCGCTTTCGCGCAGCGTCTCGTATTGCCGGTCGTCTTTGATCGACGGGCCGTGATCCTTCGCCATCGTGTCCTCCTTGCTTCTCGGACCGCACGAATGCTGCCGAGCTGCACTGAACAAGATGTAAATTCGAGCTAAATCCCGGCTCACGGCTGCGGCGTAAGCCGACCAGAATCCCCCCACCCCCCCCGGAGAACGACTCACATTTTTAAGGCGTTTCGATCGGCGTCGCGAAGAATTCCACCAGACGCCGTGCGATCTCTCCGCCTTGATCATCCTGCAAGAAGTGGCTCGCCTCCGGCAGACGATCGTGAGGCTGACCCGCGGCGCCAGCGACGTTGTCGATGAAGACCTGCTGCGCCTCGCAGGAACCGAGATTTCCGGGGTCATTCGATCCCCAAATCGTCAGGAACGGGCGACTAAACAACCGAAGGTTCTCCCACGCTTCGTTCGTCGTGCCGGGAACTTGGTTGACGAGCGACGGGAACGTACGCGGTCCCGTCAGGTAGATGCGACTGGGAAACGGTGCGTCGTAGGCGGCTTCCACCGCCGCCGGCAGATCGAACCACGTCATCGCCTCAACCACCTCCGCTGGATGGAACGAACGAGCGGTCATGGCGTATTCGATCCACTCACCGAAGTAGTTGTCCTCCGGCGAGCAATCTTCAAAGTCGCCAGTCTCCGGACTGCAGGCGCCGCTAGCAGGCAGCAACGATTCGCAACCGTCATAGAAAGGCGGCTGCTGCTCGGGAATCCGCGCGAACAGCGACGGAATCCGCGCGATCCGGTCGGGATTCTCGACCGGCGGAAACACCGGACCCGCTGCATCGAAGACGGGCAAGGCGCCGTTACCGACTGCGATCCGCGCGAACCACTCCGAATTCAGTCCCGCGACCCGCAGACCGATCAGACTGCCCCAGTCCTGCACGAACAGATTGATATCGACAAGCCCGAGCATCTCGATGAACTGCTCCAAGCGATCGCAGTGACCAAGATAGCTGTAGTCCTCAATACGAATCGGCTTGTCCGAACGCCCCATGCCAAGGTGATCCATCGCGATAACGCGATAGCCCCCATCGGCCAACACCGGCATCATCTTCCGGTACAGGTACGACCAGGACGGCTGTCCATGCAGCAGCAGCACGACCGGCCCATCCGCCGGGCCGTCTTCAAAGTAAGCCTGCCGCAGCCCGTCAATCTCGACGTACTTCGGCTCATATGGCCAGTCAGGCAGATTCGCAAAGGCCTCGTCCGGCGTACGGACAAACTCCACTCCCGCTGTCGTCGTCATCACTTCCGCACCGCCGTCATCACGTGGGATGGGCATCGCCAACTTGTCAATATGTGGGACCAGACACCCACCAAGCAGCACGACGCCGGACGCTAAACTGAACAGAACTCTACGTTTCATTGTCGTATGTCCTTTCTGTGACTCTAATGGTGATATCGCTGCTTGAACTGATGTTGACTTTCCCGCCCTCATCAGCAACTAACGAGTTGCCGACTCGTACACAGTCAACTCCGTCAACGCTCCGTCCAAACGAAGAAAGTACCACGTGCCAAAGAACCCCGGCGCCAGCGGCGCACCAGGCGTCATCAGCGGCATTGACGCACTTCGCGCGAGTTCGACGCCGTCGCTCGCCCGCCGCCACACAACCTGTTCCCGCGCTGTACCGTCGCGCAGGGATGGCAAGAGCTGCGGGAGCCGTACGCCGACATACTCGGTCGACACAAACACCCGCGCATCAGGCGATCCGACGATGCTCGTGTGGCTCATCGTCCGCTGACGCACCCGCCAGGCGACCCGCAGCTCCGCATCGTCCACCAGATCGATCGCCGCAATCCGCCCCGGACCGGTGTCCATCGCGTAGATGCGGTTATTGGCGGGATCCACCGTCAGCGCCGAAGGGATGACGCTGACGGGCATATGACTGTCAGTGAACGGATCGATCCGCAGAATCCGCTGGTCGTCATCGATGTTCACCGCGACCACGCTAAGGGGAGCGTCGCTCGGTCGGGCGTTCGTCTGGAACACCAGCCAATCGTTCAAAATGGTCGTTGCACTGGCCTCGGTCTGCCCGTCATTCAGATAAAACACCGGTCCCCAGTCTTCGTTCAGCGTCAGAGCCGCTCCGTCCCAATCAAAGCGAATGATGTTGTTCGTCCCAGCAACGAAAACGAGTTCACGATCCAGACCCGTCGTGCTGGTGATTCTTCCGCCCGAGCCTTCGCTGAGTTGAAACTGATCAAGAATGTCCAGCGTGTCGGGGTCAAGCACAACGACCAGCGAAGCAGGCAACGGACCGAACGTCGCCTCGTCGCAGGGAATGTTCTCGACACATCCAGCCTGGCGACCAAATGACTTGGTGACGATCGTCCCGTCAGAGAGCACCGTGAAGCCGTTGTAAACCGTGTCCTCAAGCGCCGCGCCTTCAGCCAGCGGAAGCTGGACTTGCCGCACCAACTCGCCGGTCTCGGCGTCGATCCGCGCCAACTGCGCGCCAAAAATTACGTACAAATCACCGTTCCCGTGGGCGGTGACCAGACCCGGCCAGACCATCTCGCCGAGTGCACGGGACTCGCGCAACGTGCGCTCCCAAACAACCGCACCTGTATCCGTGTTGTACTTCACGAGGTACGACGTTCCCGAACCGGGAAAGTCCGCAACGGTTCCGCCGTAGACGAACAACTCGTCCGCTTCCCGGGTCACAAAGTTGTAGGGAACGGGAAAACGGCCACTGAACTCACGCGCAACCACGACGTTGTTCGCTCGCGCCTCCATCGATCCGCCGAAGTCGGCCGGATAAACATGCGTACGGCCGGAATCCGCATGCTCAAAGGGCGTCACCGTGCGATAGAGCCCGGTATCGCTTGTCCCGGTCACAAGCGCCGCACTGATCGGGAAATCACCCAGAAGCACCTCCGCGTCCTCCGAGGGGACCAGTGGCAAGCAGCCGCCAACACACAGCAACGCAGTGGCGACAACAAGCCAGCGCTTGACGCCGCGAGCAGTCAGTCGGTTGTCCGTCATGAATGGTTGGCTCATGCGCGATTCCTTCAAAACAATGCCGGCGGCGCCAGACCGCACCGCGATATCTCTGATCTCGCCCAACATTAGCGGTGCAAACCCGCAGGTCTCAGTAACATTACGTAACCCCTGCCGAGGTAACATTTTGTAAGCGCCGAAGCTCGCGTGCTTACAATCACCGCAATCATCACCATGCAGCCGGTGGCCGAGCTATGACCGATATTCTGCTCGTTGACGACGACCGTGAATTGTGCGAGCTGCTGACCGACTTCCTCCAGCGCGAAGGATTCGTCGTGCGCACCGCACACAACGGACTCGACGGCCTGCACACTGCGACCAAGGCGCCCCCCGATCTCGTTGTCTGCGACATCATGATGCCCGGGATCGACGGGCTCGAACTGCTGCGTCAACTGCGCCGCGAGAGCACCCTCCCCGTCCTCATGCTGACCGCCAAGCGCGGCGAGACCGAGCGCATCGCCGGACTCGAACTCGGCGCCGACGACTACCTCCCCAAGCCGTTCAGCGCCCGCGAACTCGTGGCCCGAATTCGCGCAATCCTCCGCCGCACCTCGGGCTGCTCGACTGACCAAGATCCCACGTCCAGCGCCGTCACCACCATCGGCGACATCACCCTCGACCGCGTCCGACGACGGGTCACACTCGCGGGCGAAGATGTCGAACTAAGCACAACCGAATTCGACTTGCTCAGCTGGCTCCTCGAACGCTCTGGAGAAGCGGTCGATCGCCGATTCCTGTTTCAACGCGTTCTCGGTCGCGACCCCAGCCCGGAAGACCGCGGCGTCGACATGATGATCAGTCGCGTACGACGCAAACTCGGGCCCTACCCAGACGGTGGACCGCGAATCCAATCGGTGCGGTCAGTGGGCTACATCTATGTCCTGCCTTAGCCAGTACAGATCTCCCCGGCCCCACCGGGCCGCACCGCACCAGTTCGCGCTCGAGCGCGTCAGGCAGCCGTCATGAAGCTCTCCATCGTCTGGCGCTGCGCGATTGCCATCGCTGTCGCACAAGTCGCCGTCTTCGTCGCCGCCAGCGCGCTTGTGCTCGCGACCGGCTTCGCGCCGCTCTATCGCGTGTGGGCCGATCAGACCGCCGAAACGTTGCACGCCCACCACCAACTGCTGCACAACATCGCGAACGAGCACGGCGCTCGCGCCGCGGCGGTCGCCGCGATGCAGCTCAGCACAACCGATTTGAAGCACCGGGTCATCGATCCCGCCGACTGGGCCCCGTCCGCCGACTACATCGGAATGCCCGGCGCCCGCTGGCTGCAAATCGCCCAGCGCCACGCGGAGCCGACCGCTCGCCGGGGAGAAATGCGCTGGATCACCGGCCCAGTCCCGGGCGACGGGAGGTCGGCAGCCGCGTCACCGAGCATCGTCTTGAGTTGGACCCACACCCCCGTCACCCGGGTGTTCTCGACACAGCCCATCGGCGCCGGCCTGTGGATCAGCGGCATCCTGCTTTTTGCGGCGATCGTCGGCGGGCTGGTCGCGACCTGGTTCACCAGACCCATCCTGCGTTTACGCCAGAGCGTCATGCAATTTGCCGCCGGGCGGCTCGACGCTCGGCCCGACCCGCGATTGCAGTCGCGACGCGACGAACTCGGCGACCTGACCCGCGACCTCACCGCCATGAAGGATCGCATCGCAAATCTCGTTGGCGCTCAGCGGCAACTGCTTGACGACGTCGCCCACGAGCTGCGCAGTCCGCTGGCGCGAATGAACGTCGCGCTCGAACTCGTCGAGCAGACCCACGACCAGCAGAGCCCGCCCGTCCGCGACGATTGGCGCCAATTCCTCGCCCGCGTCCGGCGCGAAAGTGAGCTGCTCTCGATCATGACCGACCGTCTGCTTCAGCTCTCCGCTCTCGAGCATCAAGTTGACGGCGATGACCGCACCAAGGTCAACCTGACGCAACTGACCCGCGCGGTCGTCGAAGATTGCAATTTCGAGGCCCAGGGCGCGGACCGACGAGTCACGTTTCAGGGCGACCCTGACGTTCACGTCCTCGGCAACCACGAAATGCTCGCGACGGCCCTCGAGAACATCATTCGCAACGCCATCCGCTATACCCCCACCGGAACGTCTGTCGATGTCGCCGTCCACGACGCCGTTCTCGAAACTGATAACCAGCCCAGCCATGTCCGTGTCGTCGTCCGCGACCAAGGCCCCGGCGTGCCCGACGAACTCCTCACCAAGCTCTTCCAACCGTTCTTCCGCGTCGCGTCCGACCGTAACGCCGAAAGCGGCGGCGTCGGCTTAGGGCTCGCGCTCGCCGATCGCATCGTTCGCGCCCACGCAGGCACGCTCACGGCCGCCAATCGTCAGGAAGGTGGGCTCGAGGTTTCCGTCAATCTGCCAGCGGGCGCCCCGCCTACTCGGCCTCGCTGAGGTTTGCGGCCGCGAAGGCCGAGCTTCCACGCGGTTCGCTTGCGATCGATTGACGCAGACCAGCAGTCAAC
>CAZLYU010000051.1:0-26274 GCA_964563855.1 uncultured Planctomycetales bacterium
GTACTCGAGCGGTGTTAATACATGTTCGAGTTTCAGCATGCCGGCGTAGTGGCTACTGTCTACTGTCCCGGCACAACACACGCTCACCGCTAGCGGCGACCACCGACTCCGCACACGAGCGTCCTTCGGCGACAGAGCCCGATGCAAGCCGCAACGCTTCGCGCGCCCTCACGAAACTCACCCGAACCAGTCCACGAGCAAGCGATAGCCGAGCGACAATGCGGCGACGATCACCGTGAAGACCAGCGTCAGCTTCAGCAGTCGCAAACGATGCAGCACTTCCTGATCGCGCAGCTCGCGGATCTGCTCGTGCATGGCGGCCACTTTCTGGTCAATACGCTGCTCGATGTCGTCGAGCTTCGCGTCGACCCGTGCTTCGATCTCATCCAGCTTCGCCGTGATGTATCCGTCCGCGGCGCCGCGCAGCGTCTCGGTCACGTTGTGCAGCAGCCGCACGCGCAGCGAACTCGATGTCTCCTCCGACGGACGTTGCGGTTCCGTGTTGGTCGGTCCGGCGGCCGGATCGCGCTCACCACCCCCATCGTCCTGCCCCGCCGACGCGTTGCTGCGTCCGCGTGCGACGCTGATCGCATCGCGGGCCATCGCACGCACAAAACCGAGCAGGCGCCCCACGCCGGCTGCGGACGGCTTGCCGTCTTGGGTGTCGGCGGCCCGTTCAGACGATGGTCGCGCCTCGACGCGCGAGTCAGCGGGCTTGGGGGGATCGGCGGACGGCGAACTCATGACCTTCCTAACAGACCACGCGGCGCGACCACGCGCACAACTCGGCAACGGGGAACCAACGAAATCACGGCGCCAACTGCACCCACCAGAGCAGTGCGAGTATCGTCAGCCACGCAACGATCTGCAACAGTTCCGCAGCGAAGGGCCGGATCCGCACCGACACGATCTGATACAGCAGATACGTGCGTAAGAACCGCCGCTCCGCGTCTTCACCGCGCAGCGCTTGCGACGCGGCGCGCAGCATGGCGGCGCCCGCCAGCAGGTAGTAGATGCTGACGAAGACGGTCAATGCGGTGCAGAAGAACAGAAACGGGTCAATTTGGTCAGACGGCACGCGTCAGCCTCTCATCCGTCGACCGTGTTGGCGCGCAGCACGTCGGGGTCAATGTCCTCAAACAGGGCCGACCCGATGCGAACATGCGTCGCACCCTCCTCGATGGCGATGTCGAAGTCCGCCGTCATGCCCATCGACAAACCGACCGCCTCCGCAGCGAGGGCGCCGGCGTCACGAAGTTCATCGCGCAGCGTCCGCAAACGCGCAAAGTACGGGCGCGTCTGCTCCGGCTCGCGCACGCGCGGCGCTAGCGCCATCAGCCCACACACCCGCACACGCGGCAGCGACCGCACATCGGTCGCCAATTCGCGCAGTCCGTCGGGCTCAACGCCATGCTTCTGCGTCTCGCCGGCGATGCTCACTTCGAGAAACACATCGAACGTTCCGGCCGCGCGCTCGGCTTGCTCCGACAACTTCTGTGCGAGCGGCAAACTGTCTACTGAGTGAACGATTCGCACGTCGGGCAGCAGATATTTGGCTTTGTTGCGCTGCAAATGCCCCACCAAGTGCCACCTGACGCCGAGCGGCCGCAGCGCTGCCGCGCGCGGCGTCAGTTGCTGAACCCGACTCTCTCCAAGTTCGCAAACGCCGAATCCGATCAACGCGCGAATGACGTCAAGCCCGGCGTACTTGGTGACGGCGATGAGCGTGACGTCGCGCGGATCGCGTCGAGCGCGCGTGCACGCGTTTGCGATTCGCTCACGGACGCGCGTTAGATTCACACGGAGCGTGTGCAGCGCCTCACGCCCCAGCGGCTGCGCGACCTGACTGTCCGTGTCTGCCTGCATCTGTATACTGCCCACGCAATGCTAGATCCGATTACACGCCTGTTCCAGCGCCTGACGCAGTCCGCCGTCGAGCCGGTCTGGGTCGGCTTCGAACTCTCCGTCATCCTGCTCGCCGTGTATTGGATCGTCGGCAAGCTGGAGGGCGCCCGCGGCACACGACCGCTGCGCCAACTCGGCGTCGCGCTGCTCGTGGTGACGCTCGGCGTGCAGATTCTCGGTTCGAACCGTCTTGAGATCCTATATCAATTCTTCGTCATTGGTGTCGCGATCACCGCGCTGGCCGCGTTTCAGCCCGAACTGCGACGCGCTTTCATTCGCGCCGGCGACCTCGCGATGCCGCGGCGTCGAGGATCGCAGGCGCGCCTGATCGCGGCCCTGCTCAAGTCAGCCGGATACCTCTCGCGCAACAAATTCGGCGCGCTGATCGCAATTCAGCGCACGGTTGACCTCCGCGGCTGGGCCGAGAACGGGACGCAAATCAACGCCGAAGTGTCGCCGAACCTGCTCAACGCGCTCTTCTTCCCCAACTCGCCGCTGCACGACCTCGGCATCATTCTGCGCGACAATCGCGTGCTCGCCGCCAATTGCCAGTTTCCGTCCGCGGAGAGCGAGGACGGCGACGCCGGACTTGGCAGTCGACATCTCGCGGCGATCGGAATGAGCTACGAGTCCGACGCACTGGTGCTGGTGGTGTCGGAAGAAACGGGCACAATCTCGCTGGCCGATAATGGCAAGCTGATTCGCTACCTCACGCTCGACGACCTCGAGCAAGAGCTCGAAACCCGGCTGGGCGTCGAGGCGCCCGACGCGCGCAAGCGCAAGGCCGCCGCACGCTGGGCGCCGTGGACACGCTTGCGCCCGCGTCGTCTGCTGGTCGCGGCGCCGCTCGCGCTGATTGCGTGGTATCTGGCGGATCAAGCAACGCTGGAGGATGTGGATCTGCGCGTCGAGCTGCGCCCGCCGCCGCCCACCGCGCTCAGCGTGGCGATTTCTGCGCCGCGTCCCGCGCGCTTCAATGTCCGTGTTCGGGGGGCGCAGCGCGTCGTCCGCGACCTCGCTGCCACCAGTACCGGAAGTCTGCTCTCGCTCACGCTCAGCGAAGACCAGTTGCCGCCACTGCTGCCAGACGCCAGCGGACGCCAGGTCGTCGAACTGCGCACGCGCGACCTGCTCGCAACGCTGACGCCTTTCGCCGAATCCGGCGTCGCACTCAGCGATATTCAACCGGAGACTGTCACGCTCATCATCGATGAGCTTGTCACGCGCCCAGCGCAGGTCGAATTGGTCGCCGGCTCGTTCAGCCTGGTGGACGTGCAGATTGATCCGCCGGAGGCGGTGGTGACGCTGCCGCGGACGATCGACCAGCAAATGCCGGCGGGCGCGGCGCTGCAAGCCAACATTGAACCCCAGCTTGCCGACCTGCCGCCTGGAGGCCCTTACGACCTGGGCGCGGTACTACTGCCGTTGCGTATGGCCGACGAACCACTGATCGACGTTCAGCCGCGCGAGGTGCGCGTGGTGGTGCGGACGGCGGATCGCATTGCGACGCGCACGCGCACCTTTTCGAACGTGCTGGTGCACATGGAGTTCTCCCCACTGTTCTGGCCGACCTACCTCCGATCCGGGCGCGAGCTCTATCAGGTGGAGGAGCTCGAGTGGCGGCTGCCGAACGTTGAGGTCCGCAGCGACACGCGCGACCTGGCCGACCTGCCGACCGACGCCATTCACGCGTTTGTCGAGATTAATCGCAGTCTGCTGAATACCGCCGGCGACGTTCCACTCAACGTTCAGTTCCGCCTTCCGCAAGGCGTGACGCTCGACATGCCGACACCGCAGGTCCGCGTGCGCGTGAACGGCCGCGGCGTGGGGGGTGGGTGATGACGCGAGCGGCCTCGCCGCTGCTGCTCTACCGAGACGATGATGTGCTGGTGATCGACAAGCCGGTTGGCGTCGCGGCTCGTCCCGCTGGCGATGAGTTTCCTTACTTGCTCGACATCATCCCCGATCCGGTCGATTGGCCGAAGTCGGTGGTGTGCGGCGTTGATCCGTTGGCGACCGGGGTCGGGGTGTTCTTCCGCGATCCGCAGCACCGCGCGGGGCTGCTCGACCAATTCGTGCGCGGCGCCGCGCACCGCGAGCAACTCGCGCTCGTGAGCGGTTATGTGCACGAGGGTGGCGTGATCCAGGCGCCCCTGCGCTTTGACGGTCGTCGACAGCACGTCCGCCGGGCGCGCGGCCAAACCGCCCGCACCGAGTTCAGCATCCAGCAGCGGCTCGCCGGGAACACGCTGCTGTCGGTCTTCGCGGTGGAGGAGCTCTGGGATCAGGCCCGGGCGCATCTGGCCCACATCGGTCACCCGTTGACGGTCGATCCGCGCTACGGCGGCGGATCGGAAGTTCTCTTGTCGCAGTACAAGTCAAGTTACCGGCCCTCCGAGCGCCGCCCGGAACGACCGCTTTTGGCGCGGGTCAGCGTGCATGCCTTGCGCGTGCGCTTCGCGCATCCGGCGAGCGGCGCCACGATTGCCGCTCAATCGGAGATCCCCAAGGATTTCCGCGCGACTATCACGCAACTCGCACGGCTTCTCTGAGGCGCGAGGGCTGCGCGGTCGAAGGAATGCTGGTGTCGGCGTAGCGCGGTTATGATGCCGACAGACCGCTTGAGCGTGGGTGTCGCGTCGTCCGTGTGCGCGCTTGGGCCGTGGAATCCGTGATGCCGTCAGGAAACGACCGACAATCGACCGACCCGCTGACTCCCGTCAAGCATGGGGTCGCGCCAGTCGAGGACACTGCGCGCGCTGCCGACGGCGTTGTGGAAGCCGGGCTGGCGGGCCTGAACGCGCGGCTCGAACGCGCACTGGAGCGCGCCCACCAGCAGCGAACGCACCTGGTGTCGTACGAGCGCACGCTCGAAGCCCGCGAGGCGACCGCGACCTCGCGCGAGACCGCGCTGCACGCGCAGACGGCGGAGCTCGCGGCGCGTGAACAGACCCTGCACGAACGCGAGCAAGCGGTCGCCGCCCGTGCTGACGAGCTAATCCAGCGCGAAAACCTGTTGGCCCAGCGCGATCAGGAGATCGCCGAGCAACGCGAGCACATCAAGGCACAGCAGCGGGAAGCATCAGCGGTTGCCGAACGCTCTGCTGCGCTCGAGCAGCGGGCCGGTCAGGTTGCGGAGAATGAGCGCCGACTGATTCGCGTTGCGGCGCAGGTGAAGCAACAGGGCGCCGCGCTCGACCAACGCGTGCAGGAAGTCGCTGATCGCGAACGGGCCGTCGCCGAACGCGAAACCGAACTCAACCGACGCCGAGACGAATTGGAACAACGCGCGGCGGAGACCGAGCGGCAATCTCTCGCGGTCGCCGAAGCCAAGCGGAGCGCTGCTGATCGAGCGACGCGCGTCGCCCGGGACGAGCAAGCGCTCAGCGCCCGCGCGGCCGCGGTTGAGGCGCGCGAAGCGGAGTTGGCGCAGCAACTGTTGACGCTCGAGTTGCGCGAGGCCGAATGGCGCAGCCAGATGGCCGAGCAGGCCGCCGCGCCCATCGCGACGCCGGATTCGAGCCACGACGCTCCGCAAACGGCGGCGCCCGTCCGGAGGGCCACTCCGGTCTACTGGAGTTGGCGGACCGCAGTGATCGTGATGCTCGCCGCCAGCAGCGCGGCGGCAGCCGTCTCCTTGCTCGCGCCCCCGGCAACGCGTTCGAGCCTGGCGATCTCCATCGACACCGAGAGCCGCAGACCCAGCCGCGCTCTCACCGAGCATGCCGTCATGCTCGAGGGTGCGGCCCGCGCTCAGCCCAATCCCCATCTCTCCGATGTGGGCGTTCTCGTTGATGTGGATCAACGTCGGCTGATGTTGGCGGCGACCGGTCTGGACCCCAACGCGACCTCCGCCTTTCTGCAACGCGTGGCGAAGTCATACGTCGCGGAAGTAAACGCGACCGCCCCAACGCCGCAATTGCCGCCTGCACACGACGACCTGACGTTGCGCCGGCTCGCGGTGCAGGAAGAAATCGAACGCCTTGCTGCGGAAGCCGCGGGCCTCGACTCGGCCTTGGCGGCGCTCCCGACGGTCGAGCGGCGGGCTGAGCTCAGTTCGTTGGTTACCGCACTGCGATCCGATCGCGAGATTCTCGCCGAACGAATCACCGAGCTGCGCGACGTGCTGGCCGCCACCCGCGCCCAACGCGTGTTCGGTGTGGTTGATGACGACGACCTGGCAGCGGCGCTCGCCGAAGATCCGGTGTATCAGCAGGATCAAGCCGAGTTCGCAGAAGCCGCCCGTCAGTATCAACAGCACGTCGGCGTTGCGATGCTGATGTGGGACGAGCCGCTCACCGCGCTCGCGGCCGCACTGACCGAACTGCGCGCTGTCGTGCGCGAGCAGCACGAACTGCAGCCACCGGTCGGCGTCGCAGTGGTTTTGGAGGATGTCGATGCGTTTGCGGCCGAGTACCAGGACGTGGTCACGGCCGCGGTCTCCACATTGCCGGAGTGGCGGGAGCGGCTGGAGACGATCCGCGCAGATGAGGAAATCGTCGCACTGGTCGAATTGCACAATGAACTGATCGATGCGGTGCGGCGCCTCACGGATGAGGGGACCGCGTTCGCCGACGCGGCCGCAGCTCGCGCTGCGGGAATGCTCGAGCAGGATGAGCAAGGGACACGACAAGTGGTCGTCGCGGCGTTGCTGCGGAATGAAGCCCAGGTGCTGCAGAGCAAGGTCGAGTTGGCCGCGGCGGCGACGCGCGTCATCAACTTCGCCGACAACGTCGAGCTCGACGCGGCGAATCGTCAGATTCGCGGGCTCCGGGGTCGACTGAATCGGCGATCGGCGTTCGTTCGCGGGCAGTTGCAGGCGGCGGCGGACGCCGAGGCGCAGCAGATCCACGACGAGCAACTGGCCGCGCAGCGTGACGAGCTGATGGCCGCGGAAGACGAGCGCGAGCAGTTGGTGGTGGATCTCGCGGACAAGCTTGACGAGCTTCGAGCGCTCGATGTTGAACTGAGTGAGCGTCGCGCTCTCGAGGCGGAACGACTGGTCGCCCAGGGCGCGGCGACGCGGCTTAAGGATCAGTTGGAAGCGATTGACGCGCAACTGGCGGAACTGGCCCGGGCGGCGACCTTGCCGGATCGCGCCGCCATCGTGACGCCCACCCCGCGACACGAACGCCTCGGGGAGGATCTGCGACCGCAGTGGGCCGCAGTGGCTGCGTCTGCGACCGCATCGCTCGTGTGGCTCGTGATCGTCGGGGCGACGGCCGGTCGTGGCGCGATCGCGCGCCGACCGGCGCGTGTGCATCACGTGGCGCCGGAAGGCGTCGCTGGCGCGTGATTTGCACGAAATTTCTTGGGTGCTCGCCGCATCGGAGCGAGGCCCGAACTGGTGGTTGCAGTCAACCAGGTTGCCAATCGTTCGCTCGCCTCGGGCGAGCGCTCGATCGATGAGTGTCGATCGCGGGACTATCGCGCAAGGAGTTGGGGTATATGACGCAAGTCGCCACGCCAAACGCCGCCGGCGCGGAAGCGCGTTTGTCGGCCGAACGCGATCTCGAGCCGCTGTTCGCACCGCGCAGCGTCGCTGTGGTAGGCGCCTCGCGCACGCCCGGCGCGGTCGGCAATGCGATCATGCAAAACATGATCGACGCGGGCTTCACGGGGGTGCTCTATCCGGTCAATCCGAAGGCGCGGAGCATCTTCGCGAATCCGTGCACGCCGTCGATCGGCGCGATTCCCGAGCCGGTCGACCTCGCGGTGCTGGTCATTCCGTCTCCGCTGATCGAAAAGGCGGTGATCGAAGCGGCCGATCACGGCACGCGACACTTCGTCGTCATCTCGGCCGGCTTCAAGGAGATCGGCGGCGAGGGTCTGGAGCGTGAGCTGCGCATCAAGCGGCTGGCGAGAGAGCGGGGACTGAACATCATCGGTCCCAACTGCCTCGGCGTCATCAACACCGCCCCCGAAGTCGGCTTGAACGCGTCGTTCAGCCGCGACACCCCCCGCGCCGGCGCGCTTGGCCTGATCTCGCAGAGCGGCGCGCTATGCACCGCGCTGCTCGACTACGCAAAGGGTCGCGGCATCGGTTTCTCGCGCTTCGTCAGCTTCGGCAACAAAGTCGACGTCACTGAGATCGACCTGATGTACGCGCTGGCGAGCGACCCGAAGACGCGCGTCATTCTCATGTACGTCGAAGACATCTCGGATGGTCAGCGTTTCATTCGCGCCGCCCACGAAATCTCCCACGGACCGAACCCCAAGCCAATCGTCGTGATCAAGACCGGCCGCACGGCGCAGGGCGCCGCCGCCGCCGCTTCGCACACCGGCTCGTTGGCGGGGTCCGACGAAGTGTATGACGCAATGATGCGCCAGGCGGGTGTGATTCGCGTGGAGAGCGTGCAGGATCTGTTCGACTACGCCGAGTGCTTCGCTGATCCGGTCTTGCCGACCGGGAAGCGCGTGGCGATCGTGACGAACGCCGGCGGTCCCGGCATCATGGCGACCGACGCCTGCATTCGCAGCGGCCTCGAACTCGCGAAGTTTCAGGAATACACCCAAAAGTCGCTGAAATTTCAGTTGCCCCCCACTGCGAGCATCAAGAACCCGGTCGATGTGATCGGCGACGCCAAGCACGATCGCTATCGCTCGGCGCTCGACGCGGTGAGCGCCGACGAAAATGTCGACCAGATCGTCATCATCATCACGCCGCAGATGATGACCGACCTGAAAGAGATCGCGGAGGTCATCGCCGAGACGCGCAGCTTCGTGAACAAGCCGGTGATCGCCTGCCCGATGGGGCTGGTGGATGTATCGCCGGCGGTCGAGCTGCTGCACCGGCACGGGATCCCAACGTACACCTTTCCGGAAAACGCCATGCGGGCCATCTCCGCCAAGAGCGAGTTCGCGCGCTGGGTGCGCACGCCGATCGAGCCCAGCGCCGAGTTCGCGATGGACGACGCCGCGATCGACGAAATCATCGCGGGCGAGTTGGCGGCGGGACGCTCGCACCTGATCGAGGTAAAGGCGCTCGAGGTGTTCCGGCACTGCCAGTTCCCGGTCGCCGACTACCGGCTCGCAGCCAACGCGGACGAAGCGGTCGCAGCGGCGGACGCGATGGGCTATCCGGTCGTGCTCAAGATCGTCGGCCCCGAGATTCTGCACAAGACCGACGTCGGCGGGGTGGTGCTGAAACTGCAAGACGCCGACGCGGTGCGGACGGCGTTTGACGAGATGGTCGCGCGAGTGCGCGGCCACCTGGGCGCCGAGGTCGAGATTTGGGGAACCCTCGTGCAGAAGATGCTCAAGAAGGGCAAGGAGATCATTCTGGGCATGACGCGCGACCCGGCGTTCGGCCCGATGCTCATGTTCGGACTCGGCGGCATTTATACCGAGGCGTTGCGCGACGTGCAGTTTCGTCTCGCCCCGCTGCGCCCCAATGACGCCGCGGGGATGATCACCGGGATCCGCTCGCACAAGCTGCTCGAGGGTGTGCGCGGCGAACCGGCGAGCGATGTGGATGCGATCGCCGAGTGCTTGCAGCGCCTCTCGCAGTTGGTCACGAAGCACCCGCAGATCAAGGAACTCGACGTCAACCCGCTGATCGTCTATCCGAGCGGGCAAGGTGCGATCGCCGCCGACGCCCGCATTATCCTCACCCAGCCGGAGAACTAACTGATGTCTGGTTCGTGGAAGGACGCGTACCGCGACAAGGTCATCTCGGCCGCCGACGCAGTCCGCAAGATCAGGCCGGGCAACCGGGTGTTCGTCGGCTCGGCGTGCGGCGAACCGCAGGTGCTGACGCGGGCGCTGGGGGAGGCGAGCGCGACGCTCTCAGACACTGAGGTGCTCCACGTGCTGACGCTGGGCGCCGCGCCGTACGCCGATCAGAAGTTCGGCGGCAATGTGCGGGCGAACGCGTTTTTCATCGGCAGCAGCCTGCGCGAGGCCGTCGCCGACGCCCGCGCCGACTACACGCCGATCTTTCTGAGCCAGGCGCCGCGGCTGTTCCGCTCGCGGCGTTTACCGGTCGACGTGGCGCTTGTCATGGTGAGCCCTCCCGACGAGCACGGGTACTGCAGCCTCGGCGTGTCGGTCGACATCACCAAGCCGGCGCTCGAAGTCGCGAGGGTCGTTGTTGCGCAGGTCAACCCGCAGATGCCGCGGACGCACGGCGACTCGTTTCTGCACGTCGATCAACTGAATTTCCTGGTCGACGGTGATGAAGCGCTGCTCGAGTGGCCGGTGGTCAGTGATCCTGACGAGACCACCCGCAAGATCGCCTACAACCTGGCGCGGCTCGTGCCCGACGGCGCCACCCTGCAGATGGGGATCGGCCGCATTCCCGACGCCGTGGTCAATACGCTGACGGACAAGAACGACCTCGGCGTGCATACCGAGATGTTCTCCGACGGTGTGGTGAAGCTCGCCAAGAACGGCAACATCACTGGCATTCACAAGACGCTGCA
Source organism: uncultured Planctomycetales bacterium (assembly GCA_964563855.1). Classification (GTDB taxonomy): domain Bacteria; phylum Planctomycetota; class Phycisphaerae; order UBA1845; family Fen-1342; genus JAFGRR01. The sequence continues at coordinate 10,329 of CAZLYU010000051.1, forward strand.
CCCCTACAAGATCGTCGGCAGCTTTGCGATCGGCACCAAGGAGCTGTTCGACTACATCAACGACAATCCGTCGATCGAGATGCACCCGTCGGACTACACCAACGATCCGCGGGTCATCTCGCAGCATGACAACATGATCGCGATCAACGCCGCGCTCGAAGTCGACCTGACGGGACAAGTCGTGGCGGATTCGCTCGGCGAGCGCTTGTTCTCGGGCATGGGCGGCCATGCCGACTTCATGCGGGCCGCCGCGTTTAGCAAAGGCGGCAAGCCGATCATCGCGATGCCGAGCACCGCCGAGACGCCGGACGGCGTCAAGAGCCGCATCGTCGCCAATCTGCAGCCCGGGGCCGGCGTCATCACCACCCGTGGCGACGTGCATTATGTGGTGACTGAGTATGGCGCCGCCTATCTCTACGGCAAGACGCTTCGCGAGCGGGCGATGTCGTTGATCGGCGTTGCACATCCCGACTTCCGCGCCGAATTGCTGCACGCCGCCAAGCGTCGACACCTGGTCTACGCGAACCAGATCATGCCGCCGCCCCGCGCCCCCTACCCGGCGCAATACGAAGCGCATCTGGAACTAAACGACGGTCAGAAGGTGCTGGTGCGCCCGATCCGGCCCGACGACGAACCGAGCGTGAAGGACATGTTCTATCGCTTTAGCGAGCAGACCGTGTACCTGCGCTATCATGCGGCGCTCAAGAGCCTGCCGCACAACCAGCTACAGGTCTTCTGCAATATCGACTATGACACAGAGATGGCGCTCATTTGCACCACCGGCGCCCCCGGCGAAGAAGAAGTGATCGCCGTCGGACGCTATATGACCGACGCGGCGAAGGAGTCGGCCGAAGTCGCGTTCGTGGTCGAAGATGCGTACCAGCGACGCGGCATCGGCTCGCATCTGTTTAGCCGCCTGGTCGACATCGCCGTCGAGCACGGCATTCGCAAGTTCGGCGCTTACGTACTGGTTGAGAACAGCGGCATGCTGAAAATCTTCCATCGCTCGGGCCTCGACATCGAGACCACCAAGGAAGATGAGGTCGTTCGCGTCAGCATGGTGTTGCCCGAGAAGGCCGCGCCCTGACGCCACGGCGCGTGAACGTGGAAGCCCGCCGCGGCCGCCCGACGTTCACGTCGCGCGGCCGCTTTCATTGACATTGTCAAGCCGAATCGGCACACTCGACCGATTGGTCCAACGCCACGGCGCCCACGCCGCGTGCGGCATGTCGATCACGATCAAGCAGGAGAGAGGCAATGGTGAACTTTCTGTGGATGTCGCTCGTCGCGGCAGCGGCGGTCGGGGCGGTCGAGTTTTCCGAAGACGGACGGCTTCGCGTGGCGCCGGACGACTTCCCGCCATCCGCGCCGGTCTTCGAGACGAGCGACCCGCCGTTCAGCCTGACCCCCGATTGGCAGAACTCACTGCGTCGTCAGGTAGGCGGGCTCGAAATCGCCGACATGAACAACGACGGCTGGAACGACGTGGTGGTCGGCTGCTACGAGTCGCTCAGCCAGCCGGCCTACGAAACGTGGGTGAACTACATCTACTACAACACCGGCGGTCAGCTCGAAGCTCAGCCCTCGTGGATTTCGGATGACGAGCGCTCGACGGCTGACATTCAGGTCGCCGACATCAACAACGACGGCTTCCCCGACATCCTCGCCGTCAACGGCTACTTCTCCTACGACGCCTCGGTGATCTACTACGGTGGCCAGAGCGGCCCCGACACGACCGGTGACTGGTTCAGCGCGGTTCCCGACGGCGCCTGGGGCGTTGGCGGGGCGATCGACGACCTCAACAATGACGGCTTTCTCGACGTGGTGACCGCCAACCAGGGCAACGGGCAGTTCGACCCCGTGCGCCCCGCGTATGCGTTTTACAACAACAACGGCGCGCTCGAGACCGTTCCGAACTGGCAGTCGGCCCCGCCGGAAAACCTCAAGACCGCCGCGCTGGGCAACTTCAACGGCGATCCGTTCCCCGACCTGCTTCTGTCGAAGTGGTCAGGCTTTGAGAGCGGCGTCTACGTCAACAACGCCGGGACGCTGCAGACCTCGCCGAGCTGGACGAACGGTCAGACGGGCACGGATCGCGGCTCGGTCTGGGCCGACATCGACCAGAACGGCTTCGACGACGCCATCATCGGCGAAGACACGCTGCAGGCGTACATGAACAACAACACGGTTCTCACGCCCGGCTGGACCGGCGAGAGCACCCTCGGCGCCCAAGACCTCAAGAGCCACGACTTCAACAAAGACGGCTTTCCTGACGTCGTCGAGATCTCGTTCGGCGGCGCCCAGGCGCGGGTCTACATCAATCAGAATGGCGCACTGCCCCCCACCAGCACCTGGTTCTACGACGGCCCCGGCGTCGGCACCGCCATCGCGTTCGGCGACATCAACGGCGACGGCTGGGACGATCTCGTGCTCGGCTTCTCGGGCAATCCTTCGCTGCAGCTCTTCCTCGCCAACCCGCCGGCAATCCTGCTCGGCGACATCAACGGCGACGGGCTCGTGAACGCCGCCGACATCGAGTGCTTCGTCGACGTGGTTGTCAGCGGCGCCGAGTGCGCCCCCGGCGTATCGCTGCCGGCGGCCGATATCAACGGCGACGGCCTGGTCGACGCGCGCGACATCGAGGGCTTCGTCGACTGCGTTGTGAACGGCGCCTGCCGCTAACCGCGTTCGCCCAAATTGCCTGCGAAACCCGCTGGAGCTACCCTTTCCGGCGGGTTTCTTGCTGCGCGGAAGGAGTGGCGCCATGCGTGTTCCCTTGCTTGATCTAAAGCCGCAATTCGAACAGTTGCAGGCGGAGATACGCGCCGCGGTCGATGAGGTTCTGAGCTCGACGCGCTACATTCTCGGGCCGCGGGTCGAGCAGCTCGAAGCCGAAGTCGCGGCCTACTGCGGCACGCCGCACGCCGTGGGGCTCTCGTCGGGAACCGATGCACTGCTCGCCGCACTGATGGCGCTCGACGTGGGCCCCGGCGACAAGGTGATCACGCCCGTATATTCGTTCTTCGCATCGGCGGGCGTGGTGTCGCGGCTGGGCGCGAAGCCGATCTTCCTCGACATCGACCCCACGACCTACAACCTCGACCCGCAGGCGTTGGCCGACTATTTGGCGCAGCACGGCGGAGAAGGTGTGAAAGCGATCATCGCCGTGCATCTGTACGGCCAGTGCGCCGACATGGATGCATTGTCGCGCGTCGCGTGCGAGAACGACATTCCGGTCATCGAAGACGCCGCCCAGGCGATCGGCGCCAGCTATCCCAGCACGTCACATGGCGAGACCCGCCGCGCGGGCGCGATGGGGATGTGCGGCTGCTTTTCGTTCTTCCCCGCCAAGAACCTCGGGGGCGTCGGCGACGGCGGCATGCTCGTCACCAACGACGCCGACTTCGCCGAGAAGGTGCGCAAGCTGCGCATGCACGGCGAGACGACGCGCTATCACCACGCGTACGTCGGCGGCAATTTTCGGCTCGACCCGATCCAGGCTGCAGTGCTCAGCGTCAAGCTGCCGCACCTCGAGCAATGGCACGCCGCGCGCCGCGCGCACGCCGCCGTCTACGACCAGCGGCTGCCCGAGTTCGGCGTGCAGACGCCGGCGGCGGTGTACGGACGCGAACACCACATTTACAACCAGTACATCATCTCGACGCCGCGCGACCGCGACGGACTGAAGCAAGCGCTCGACAGCGCCGGCATCGGCAACGCGATCTATTACCCCGTGCCGTTCCACATGCAGGAGTGCTTCCAGCCGCTGGGCTATGCGGCCGGCGCGTTCCCGCGTGCGGAGTACGCGGCGCAGCACACGCTCGCGCTGCCGGTCTATCCCGATCTGACGCCCGAGATGCAAGACACGGTGATCGCGGCGCTGGCGGACTTCTATGCCCCCGCCGCGACGCCGGCGTAACTCTGGCGGCGGTGTCGCCACCTCATCGACTGAACGCAACCCATCACAACAGGAGCCTGGTGCGCCCATGGATACACTCGAAGCGGTGTACGCCCGACGATCGGTGAAGCACTTTGACCCGGATCACCTCATGCCCGAGGAAGACCTACACAAGCTGCTCGATGCGGCCATTCAAGCGCCGACCAGCTTCAACATTCAGCACTGGCGATTCGTGGTGGTCAAAGACAAGGAGCTACGCAAGCAGATTCGCGCTCACGGCAACGATCAGGCGCAGATGACCGATGCATCGGTGCTCATCGTGATGACCGCTGACGTGCTGGCGTGGAGGAAGCGGCCCGAGCGCTATTGGGTGAACGCCCCGAAGGAGGTCTCAGACTTGCTCGTCGGCTGGATGGGGCCGTTCCACGAAGGTCGCGAACAACTGCAGCGCGATGAGGCCCAACGCTCCATCGGCATGGCGATGCAGACCATCATGCTTACCGCCAAGGCGATGGGCTACGACTCATGCCCGATGATCGGCTTCGACCATGAGAAAGTCGCGAAACTGATCAACCTGCCGGCGGATCATTGCATGGGCCCGATGGTCGCGATCGGGAAGAAGGTGAAGGATGTCTGGCCCAAACCAGGACAACTCGCGCTGAACGAAGTCGTGATCACCGACCGGTTCTGAGCGTCTTCCGCAGCGCGGCGGCGCGCCACGACTTCGCCAAGTGCGCCGCGGCCGCTAGCTGCCAGACAATCCGGGCGTTTCGCCCATGGCCTTCATGAAACCGATGACCGCCGGGCCGGCGAGGACGATGCCGAGCGCGGGGAAGATGAACAGAATGAGCGGCAGCAGCAGCTTCACCGCGGTCTTCTGCGCCCGCTCTTCGGCCTGCTGTTGGCGTTTGGTGCGCAGCGTCGCCGCCTGATTGCGCAGCGCCTTCGCGACGCTGGTCCCGAACTTCTCGGCCTGCACGATGGTCGAGACGAGGCCGCGCAGCTCTTCGATGCCCGCCCGCTGCGCCATGTGCTCGAGCGCCTCGCCGCGCGGGATGCCCATCTGCGACTCCATGGTGGCGATGCGCATCTCTTCGGCGAGATCGTGGTGCACGCTCGACATCTCGTCGCCGACGCGTTTGATCGCGGCGTCGAGCGCGAGGCCCGACTCGACGGAGACGACCATCAGGTCGAGCGTGTCGGGGAGGCCGCGACGGATCTTGTCTTGCCGCGAGCCGATCGCCATGCTGAGCCAGAGGTTGGGCGCCATGAAGCCCGCGCCAGCACCGAAACAGGCGGCGCCGATGGCCAGGGGTAGGTCGAGCGCCATCGACAGGCCGGCGCCGAGCGCGCAGATCAAGCCGATCACAGCCAGGATTGACTTGCTCGCCAGGAACGTCGCCTGCGCGTTCGGGCCGCGAATGCCGGCGTTGGCGAGCTTGGCCTTCAGTTGCGTCTGCTCTTCGTCAGACGTCGGCATGATGAGGCGATCGAGCATCGGCCGGGCCTTGTTGACCAGTCCGGCCGTCGCCGACTCGCGCGCCTGCGACGTGATGTCTTTGATGTCGGGTTCGCTCGACGAGCGCGTATTGAGCCGGCGTTTGACGGCGTCGCGCTCCTGATCGCCCTTCGGCATCAGGCTGTAGACAATCAGGGCGACCGCAGCCACGGCCAACACGACCAGAAGAATCATCTGCATGGCGGGCGCTCCGGTTTAGACCTTGATGTTGACGATCTTCTGGATCATCAGATAGCCCAAGACCTGCATCGTGATCGCACCCGTCAGCATCATCTTGCCAAGCGGATCCGTGATCAGCAGCATGCAGTAATCCGGGTTGATAAAGACCATGGCGATGAAGACAAGCGGCGGAAGGGCCATGAGCACCCAACCCGAAAGTCGCCCCTCGGCGGTCAGCGCCTGCACCGTCCCGAAGAGTTTGATGCGGTCGCGAATGACCGAGCCGATCTTGTCGAGCACCTCGGCCAGGTCGCCGCCCGTCTGCCGTTGAATGAGCACCGCCGTCACGAAAAAGCGGATGTCGAGCACGTCGGTGCGATTGGCGAGGTTGCGCAACGCGTCTTCAATCTTCAGGCCGAGGTTCTGCTCGTGGAAGACGCGGCCGAACTCTTTCCCGGCCGGAGCCGGCACTTCGCGCGACACCAACTGCATGCCGCTCGCCAACGAGTGACCGGCGCGCAACGCCTGACTCAACAGCTCGAAGATATCCGGCAACTGAAGCACCAGCTTCTTCAGCCGGCTCTTCCGCTTGCCAAACAGCCACATCAACGGCAACACGAACGCCGCCAACGCCGCAACCGTCGAGGCGATCAGCGAGACGCCCATCAGGAACAGCACGGCGAAGGTGATGCTGGCGATCGCGGTGAGATTGCCCATCACGTTCGGCGCCGACCACGGAACATCCGCCTGCTCGAGCGCCGTTTGCAGCGACTGCGTGAATTTCAGCCGGCCGAACAAGGTCGCCATTAGGCCCTTGGCGTCGGTCGTTTGTCGCCGCAGGTCGTCGAACTCGTCTTCGACCGAGCGTTTCTTCGAGCCCGCCCCGCCGCGCAAGCGGTTCATGAGGCGTTTCTTGTCGGTCTTGCGTAGGTCCATGGCGACTTGGGAGACGCCGTAGGCCAGCATCATGCCGCCGACGAGGGGGGCCAGGAGCAGGAATAGTTGGTTGAAGCTCATACGGTCATTCCATGTCCGACATCAGGTCGCGGGGCTTGAACACTTCGGTGTCGATGGTGCATCCAGACGACTTCAAGCGGTCGAGAAACCCAGGGCGAACGCCGGTGGAGACCAGCCGGCCGTGGGCCCGGCCCTCCGCGGTCACGCCGTCTTGCTCAAACTTGAAGATGTCCTGCATGGTGATCACCTCACCCTCCATGCCCTGCACTTCGGTGATGTTGATGATCTTGCGCGGACCGCCGGTCAGACGCGCGGCCATGACGATCAGGTTGATGGCGCCGGCGAACTGCTGCCGGATAGCCTTGGTGGGCAGGTCGAAGCCCGACATCATCACCATGGTCTCGACGCGCTGCACCGCGTCGCGGGTCGTGTTGGCGTGAATCGTGGTCATCGAGCCGTCGTGACCCGTGTTCATCGCCTGCAGCATGTCGAGCGTTTCGCCCCCGCGACACTCACCGACCACGATGCGGTCGGGACGCATTCGCAGGGCGTTGATGATCAGGTCGCGGATCGTGATGCGGCCCTTGCCCTCGATGTTGGCCGGTCGCGTCTCGAGACGCACGACGTGCGGCTGGCGCAACTGCAATTCGGCCGCGTCTTCGATCGTGACGACGCGCTCCGCCTCGGGAATGAACGACGACATGTTGTTCAGCAGCGTCGTCTTACCCGAGCCCGTGCCGCCGACGATCAAGATGTTCAGACCACTGATCACGCACGCCCGCAGAAAGTCGACCATCTCCGGCGCGCAAGACTTGAACCGAACGTAGTCCTCCCACTTGATCGGATCTTTGCCAAAGCGGCGAATCGACATCGACGCGCCGTCAATCGCCAGTGGCGGAATGATCGCATTCACACGGCTGCCGTCTTTCAGACGCGCGTCGACCATCGGCGTGGTCTCGTCGCAGCGCCGACCGAGCGGAGAGACGATCTTGTCGATGATGTGCAGCAAGTGGGCGTTGTCTTTGAACTTCACCTCCGAGAGCGTCAGCTTGCCCTTCCGCTCGATGTACACCTGCTGCGGGCCGTTGATCAGAATGTCGGAGATGTCCGGATCGGCCAGCAGCCGCTCGAGCGGGCCCAGGCCGAACGTCTCGTGCAGGATCTCGACGGCGAGCCGCTGACGCTCGACCGAGGTCAGCATCGGCGCCTCTTCGTCGAAAAGCGCGAGCACCACCTGACGCACCTTCTCACGCGTCTCCCCCGATGCGTCGCGCTCCAGCTTGTTCATGTCAAGCTGCTCAACCAGCTTGCGGTGCATCGTGTTCTTGAGCTGATCGTACTTCTGCTGCTTCTCTTCATCCGCCCGCGAACGGTGCTCTTCAACCGGCGGCGGCGCGGGAGGCGTCGAACCGGTCGGCGGCGTCTTCGTCGGCGGCGTCTTCGTCGGCGCGGCGGGCGGCGTCGGCTTCGGCGGCGCTTTCGCGATCGTCTTGGTCGGCGGCGGCGGCGCCCCACGCAAGCCCGGCGGCGGCGCCCCAGTCGTGGGCGGCGTGGCGGGCGGGGTCTGTGGTTTCTTCGCGAACAAGCTCATCGAGCGTCACTCCTAAGACTTCGCGCTGCTGAACAGTCCGCCGAAGATGCCCTTCTTCGATCCGTCGTCGCCCGCCCCGTCGCCGGCGCCGTCCAGCCCGGCGATGTCGTGCGCCATCTGCCGATAGCCCAGCCGCAGCTTCGACTTCGGCGCATAGGTCGCGAGCGGCGCACCCACGTTGACGGCTGAACTGCTCGCCTTCCAATCATCTGGCAACACCCAATCGAGCTTGCGGTTGAGCGTGTTCTCGACGTCATGCGGCTCGAGCATCCCAGCGTCGCGGCCCCCTCGGTTGCACACCAGCTTGATCCGCTCCATCGCATAACCCGTGGACGCCATCGCTTGCAGGACGCGGTCCGTGTTGCGCACCGCCGGCACCAGCAACTGCAGCACCAGCAGGTAGAGATCCGTCATGTCAAACACGGCGCGGGCCGTCGGGTCGAAGCGCACCGGACCGTCGATCACCACAAAGTCGTAGTACTCCTGCAGCACGGCGAGCGCGCCCGCCACCTGGCCGGCGCTGATCCGCTCCGCCTGAGCGAAATCATGCGGATGCGCCAACACGTGCACGCCGCTCGGATGTTTCGCCATCGCGCGGTCGATCATTTGCGCGTCAAGCTGCTCCGGCGTTTCGCAGAGCTCGGCGATCGTGTACGTCGGCTGAGAGTCGAGGAACAGCGCCACCTGCCCAAAGCGAAAGTCAAGATCCACCACCGCCACTTTGGGTTGGCTCAGCTGTCCGTCGCGGCGCCAGTTTTCGAGCTGCGCGAGCTCGACCGCCAGATTGGTGGCCAGCGTGGTCGCTCCGACGCCGCCGCAGGTCGCCACGACCGGCACCAGGCGGCCCAAGTGACGCCCGACGCTGTGCGACTCCAACCCGATCCGCCGCACCAGCTCACTAAGCTGCTCGGGCGGGAACGGCTTCCACAGCACCTCGCGCATGCCGGCGCGCATGGCGCGCACCACGAGTTCGGCATTGCGCTCTTCCGTCATCGCCACGACGGCGGGCTTGTGGGCCCGCCCTTCAAGCATCGGGGCGATCACATCCATCATGCCGGTGGGATTGGGGTCGAGATGGACGAGCAGCAGCTCGGCCGGAAACTGGTCGAGCGCCTGTCCGACAAAGGCGGGCTCGTCGACTTCCGCGACGATGCGCAATTCGTCGATGCTCAGCAGATGCGTGCGAAGCTCCGCACTGCTCTGCTCATCAGCGTTCACCACAATTACGCGTACAGTCGCGCCCACGTCTGTCGTGTCCTTCCGACGCCGCGTGGTGTCCCTGCCACGCGGCGCCGTGAGTTGTGTACTTCTATTCGATCAACATGACCGGCCGCTTGCCGCCCAGGCTGCGGAAGATCTGTTTCAACTCCTCCGTGTACTGCTCCGGATCGCCGCCGGCGTACGCGTCCTTGCCGTTGCCCTTGGCCGCCAGATCGGCCATCCACGCCTTGGTGCCGCTGTTGATGCCGTAACCGACGCTGATCACGTAGAGCATCTGACCGTCTTTCGCGATCTGCTCCGCCTGATACTCCGCGTACTCGGCGTTGCCGTAGCCTTCGCTCGCCGCGGTCGGCGCCCCGTCGGACATCAGCACGATCACCTTCTTGGCGATGTCGCGTTTGTACGGCGAGTGCTTCAGCGTGTCGCGCGCCAAACGCAGCCCGTCACCGATGTTCGTCATGCGATACCGATTCGTGCTCGAACCGTGCATGTCCGAGTTCTCATAGTGCGCCACCTGCATCTGGTAGAGGCGGTTGGGCACCGTCGCCAGGTCGGGCGTGAGCGGCATTTCCTTGTGCGCAAAGTCCGCAAACACGACCAGACCCATCTGATCCGGCGTTTCAAGGCGGATCAGCTCGTCCGCGAGCGTCAGCACCGAATCTTTGATCGCACGCAACGGCTGCTGCGGCGTCTGCCAGAGAATCGGCGTTTCGTCGATCCCGGGCCGCTCGCTGTGCAGAAAGTCGACAAACGTCTTCAGTCCGTAGCGATACCGGTAGTCGTTCTTGTCGGTGTCGCTGCTGGTCGGCGAACTGTCGTTAATGTGCTTGTTGATCCACTCGTTCCACGTCAGATCGCCGAAGGAGTCGTTCGGCAGATCAACGGTCTCGATGATCTCGTTGTTGCCGACATAGTTGTTGCCGTTGCCGGTCGAGCCGTAAGTCTCGTCACCGTCGAACTTGCCGCCGCTGTGACCACTGGCCCACTCGGCCCAATTCATGAGCACTTTCACGCGGTTGCGATACGACTCCTTGTTGCCGTCTTCGGGGCCGTCGAGCAAGGCAAGGCGCTCACCTGAGGCATAGCCCCGCGCCGCCAGCGCCGTGTCGAGCGTCGAGCGCGTCGTGCCGCTCACGGCCGAATTGCGGGGAATGTAGACCAGCCCCTCGTCCGCCGTCGGGTCATAACTGGCCGTCAGTTCCGAGCCGAAGATGCTCATATCGCCAAGCGTCAAACCGGTGTCGCCGTCGTAGTCAGCCGACGGACAACCCGGGACGAACGGGCGCGATGGCTCGGGTCCGTCACTGGCCGCCCACAGCTCGAACAGGTTCGAGCAGAAGCCGTCTTCCGCAATGACGCGGTTACGCTTCAGCACGCTGTCGTATACCATCGAACCGGACAGGTCGACGACGAGCACCATGTCGCGCGGCGTCAGCGTGGCCGTCGCCTGCGCATTGAGCTGCACTTCGCTGATCCCGAAGATCGTCGCAAAATTCATCGCCAACGAGCCTTGCCCAGCGCGCCGCGTCGTGACGCGCACCGCGTCATACGTCGGACCGCCAGGGCCGAACTCGTAGGTCTTTTTCGAAGCGTTGTAGGTCGCCCGACCGAATTCGACGTCGCCCGTCGGATTCAGCTCGCCGCGAAAACCATTGGCGGCGTTTTCCGCAACCGAGGCGCCGGCGGCGTCACGGGCGTCGTCGAGTGTCGAGCCCGCTTCACCGCTCATCTGCCCGGCGGCAGCCAGTGCGGCCGCGTCGGCCATCGCCTGCAGTTCGGCCTGAGCCACATACATCGATCCCACGTCGATCACGAACGCGCTCATTCCCATGAGCACCGTCGACATGACCGCGACTTGCACCAATGCGCTGCCGCGACGTTCGTGGCGGACACGCCGTTTTACGAGCAGATGCATCTGTCTCCCTCCAGAAACAAGACCCATGGTCGAACCTCGACCGAAAGAGCACGCGGTCCAGTCTGCTGCCTGGGTCCGCTCGCGACGCGCGGCGCGACAAACGCGCCTTCCACGCTTCCGCGACGCCGAGCGAAACTCGCTCGGCCCGCCAAACGCAATCCGTTACTTTCCGTCCGCGCCGCCGGCGGGTCCGACCGGTCCACGCAGTTTCATCACCATCGGTGACTCATAATCCGCATTCGGGGGCGTCTGCCAGTTGCGGTTCACGTGCGGCGTCAGCTTGGGCTGAGCGCCAGGGCCGCGACCTTCAAGACGTCCTTCCAGATAGAGTTCAAAATCATTCGGCGCAAAGCTATCTGCTCCCGGAATATGTGCGACTTGCTGCGGCGAAATGCCGCCTACCAGCTCCGGCGTCACCAACACGACCAGTTCGGTTTCTTCTGACTGGTACTCAACTGAGCGGAACAGCGCCCCCAGCACCGGAATGTCGCCCAGTGCCGGAACCTTCGAGCTGATGGCGCGCACACGCTCGCTCAGCAGACCGCCGATCGCCAGCGTCTCACCGTTGCCCACCTCGACGGTGGTCTGCACACGACGCTCCACCAGACCCGGTACGAAGAAACCGGCGACCGAGACCGCGTTGCTGTTGTCGGGCTCGCTGACTGACGGCGCCACCTGCAATCGAATCCGCTCTTCCGCCAGCACCGTCGGCGTGAAGTTCAGCAGCACGCCGAAGTCTTGGAACGTGATCGAAATTTGATCATCGCCTTGCGGAACGGGAATCGGGAACGAACCGCCGGCGAGAAACTCCGCCGCCTGACCGCTCATCGAGATCAGGTTCGGCTCCGCCAGCACACGCAACAAGCCGTTCTCACGCAGCGCCTGCACGAAGATCTGCATCGGTACTTCCGGAAAGCCCACGCTCAGCGTCGTGGCCGCAGTCACCGGGATGCCTTCGTCTGCGATGCGAAACGGCACGATCCCGCCGGCGGCGGCGTTGGCCGCCGGGCCGAGCGCCTGCGGCGGCGAGACGATCGAACCGCCCGTCGCCCCGATGTTCGATGGATTGATGCCGCCAATGTTGCTCAAACCGAACGCGCTCGGCACACCCGAGCCCGCAATCCAGCCGTTGAAGCCAAGCTGGCGCGTTGCCGTGCGGTTCACTTCCGCGACCACCACCCGCAGCATGACCTGCTGCCCACCGGCAATGCGGATGTGGTTGATCACCTGCGGCGAGAACACCTGCGCGATCTCGACAATCCGCGCGGCGGCTTCTGTGTTCGGCGCCGTTCCCGTGAGCACGACCGCGTTGAGCAGCGCATGCGCCTCGACACGCGCCTGCGGCGCAGTCGTTCGCAAGCTGGCCACCAACCGGTCGAGCTCGAGGTCGACCGCCAGGTCGTAGACTTTGTTCACGCCCGAGTCGAACGCCACCACGAGTTGGGTGGTTCCGAAGCTGAGGCCGCGCACCAGCACCTGGTTGGGCTTGAGCGCCGTGACTTCCGCCAGCGCCTCATCGAGCGTGCGGACCTCTGCGACCGTTTCGCTGAAGCTCAGCAACACGGTCTTGTTGACCGGCAAACGCAGCAGCTCTCCGCTGCCGTTCATCTCTTTGATCGTCACCGACACGTCTTGCGGCTGTTCCGCCGGCGCGGCCCAGACGGGTCCGTGCAGCGCGGCGACGGCGAGGGTCAAGAACAACGTTTTGTGAAGCTGTGGGTCGCAGCGCATTTACTCGAGCTCCTCTGGCTCATCGTCGTGGATCTCGGAGTCCGCAGTATTCGGTTTGCCAGCGCCGGCGACCCCGTCACCGGTCGGCAGTTGTGGGTTGAATGGAATTGCGGTCGGCGTTGGGTTCGCGGTCGGCGAAACCGCCTTCGGCGCCGGCGCCATCATCGCGCGCCACTCTTCGACCGTGAGCTCCACCGGGGGCTCCGTCGAGTCGCTCCGCTTCCACGCCAGCACCTTCCCCTGGTCCCCGTTGAACACCCGCATCATCACGGCGAACTCCGGCTCCGGCTCAGGCTCAGGCTCAGGCGTGACCGCCGGCGGCGGGGTCGGCTGCGGCTCCGGCGTCGGTCGTTGAAACATCCGCGCGAAGAATCCGCCAAGCTCGCTTGCGTCGGCGGTCTTCTCCTCAACGCCGGCTGCGGGCGGCCGCACAATCGCGCGGTCTGTGCCGCTCCGCAAAACCACCTTCACCTGCCCCGCCTGCTCAGCACGCGACAACTCTTGCGCGCCCGCCGGCGTGACGAACAGCCAGACGGCCCGCACCGGACCGCTGCGTTTGGGTTGGGCGTCTTCGCCGCTCTCATTCGAGACGCGTTCCGCCGAGATGCGTTGCCCCACGGCGCCCACCTCGATGTTCTCGAGGATGGTCCGCGCAATGAGCTCACGGCCCCCGTTGGTGCGCGTCTGCGAAATCGAGATGATGTCGACCCGCGCCCCCGGCTCGAGGTGATAGTTCACGCCCGAGTTCTCGTCGATCCGAATTGACACGGCGCGATAACCGACCGGCACGTGCATGCCTGGCAGAGCCCCATCCTCCAGCACCGCAGCGCTGTGAAACGGCTCTCCGGCGTAGGTCGTTACCGCGGTCACCCGACCAACGACCATCGCTTTGTCCGTGAACGCCCATTCCGGAACGTTCTCGGGCGGCATCGAGAAACTCGAGACCATGGGCTCGGTAATGAGCTCGCCCCGCGGAATGTCATGTTTTGCGCAGAACACTTCGACCAGCGTCGCCGGCTGGTTCGCGCCCTGAGCGCGCTTCAATGCATCGCTGCCCATCTTGAGCGCGATGCCGCCGATAACCAGACCGGCCGCTAACGGGATAATCGCCTTCGTATTCATGGAGTCTGTACTTCCCGACGTCGAGCTCCATCACGCCGCTTCCTGGCGAGCGGCCGCCGGCGGTCCCGCTGACCGCGTGTGTCCTTCAAATCGGACTTAATCGAAGCCCTCTTTCAACATCGAAAAAGTTGCTTCGAGCTCATAGCTGCTCCACCCGAAGAACCCGCCGACCAGCGAGTTCTGCGTCAGATTGATCGTCACCCGCTCGCTGGCGTCGTTCGGGTCTCCCGGCGTCGAGTGATCGAATTCGACCGTGTAGTTCGTGAAGCCCATCGGCTGCATGAACTCGTCGATGCGATCACGCGTGCGCTCTTCGACAAGCGCCGTGTCGGTGCCCGGCAAAGACGCTGATCGAGCGCCTTCACGTGCCGCCGACACGACCGTCTGCCGCGCCGCCAGAAGCCACCCGAACTCCACCACACCCAAGAGCAGTGTGAACAAAACTACCGAGATGACGGCAAACTCGACCGTCGCCGCACCTCGACGCAAATGTCTTTGATTGCGCTGCTTCAGGACCACCAGCTCCCTCCGGTCATGTAATGCGTCAGCAGCACCACCCACGTGCCCGCGGTCAGCGGCACGCCGTACGGCAACAACTGACTGGTTTCGCCAAAAGTCTTGGCCCCCCCGAAATTGCTGAAAGCGGTGTCCCAGCGGCGCAGCTTCGCCCGAATGGTCTGCATGTTCGCGAGCGCGTGAACCGTGCGCCCCGACGTGTAAATCATGATGCACGCTGCTATGCCGCCGATGATCGCTCCGGCGCAGAAACTGGCCAGCGTCAGCCACGGCCCCAACCAGGCGCCAATCGCCGCCATCAGCTTCACATCCCCCGCGCCCATCCCGTACATCGTCCACGGAACAATGAGCACCCCAAATCCGATCAGAACACCTAACACTCCGAATCCGACGCCAGACCAACCAAAGAAAACGAATTGCGCGATGAGTCCGGTAAGCAAGATGGCGGCGTTCAGCCAGTTCGGAACGCGCTTCTGCGTGTAGTCAATCCACGACGCGTAAAGCGTGCTCGGAATCAGCAAGGCGAGTGTCAGTTCCCAAAACATGCGTCGTCAGCTCCATCGAGTTGCGGCGTCTCCACCCGCGGATATCGCGCGCAACGCTGGCTTGTCGTGTCCCTTCACCAAACGCCACCCTGCGCCTGCAGCGCAGCGTGGCTTGTGCACTCATCGGTCCGTTCGAGGTCGAGGGCGAGAAAGACGACGGCGGCGACCCGCATTGCGACTCGCCGCCGTCTTCAATACTCAGCCTCGATCGTGCTCAGGCGTCGGCTTAGCTGCCGCCGCCGCTCGGGTTCTCGAGCGAAGTCTTGACCGTCTCGAACGTGCCCTTGAGCCAAGTGCCCAGAGCCGAGATCGCCGACAAGCAGACCACGACGATTAGCGCGAGCATGACGGCGTATTCAGTTGCGGTCGGGCCATCTTCACTGACGAGAAATTCACGCATGCGGTTATACATTGCGAAGTCTCCATTTAAATGCGGCCCGGAGGTCGCATGGCCGGTGGGCTGGGGGGCCTCACGCCGGCGGACACACTTGCTTGGCGACGGGCGACATCACGTGACACCGCCTCATCGACCCCTCGTAAGAGGCGAAGAGAGCTTCGAGCACCGTCTGGCCGCCCGTGGCCCACTTCGTTTCTCACGACAACCTAACTGTCGGAAACACCCCGCCCCAACGCAAAAAGGGAGATACGAAATTCCGCTCGCGCAGTCGCTGCCTGCGACAGCGGCCGAGAATCACCCAGCGCCTAATCTGCGCGAAGCGTTTCGCGCTTCACCTGCAGCGGGGCCCCCCGTCCTTGCCACTGCGCGTATTGT
>CAZLYU010000052.1:0-25709 GCA_964563855.1 uncultured Planctomycetales bacterium
GAGGATCTTGCCCGAGTGCGGCACCTCGGTGTTGTGGGCCCGAGCCAGACGGGTGATCGAGTCGAGGAAGATCACGACGTCGCGCCCATACTCGACCAGACGCTTCGACTTTTCGAGCACCATCTCCGCGCCCTGCACGTGGCGGCTGGCGGGCTCGTCGAACGTCGAGCTGATGACTTCGGCCTTTGTGGCGCGCTGCATCTCGGTGACTTCTTCCGGACGTTCGTCGATCAACAGGATGATCACGTACGCGTCCGGGTGATTGGTCGTCACGGCGTTCGCCATCTTCTGCAGCAAGACCGTCTTGCCCGTTCGCGGCGGCGCGACGATCAGCATGCGCTGCCCGAAGCCGATCGGCGTCACCATGTCGACGATGCGCATGTTGAGCTCTTTCGGCTCCGTCTCCAGCACGATGCGGCGGTTGGGATGCAGCGGCGTCAGGTCTTCGAAATTGGTCTTTTCGGTGACCAGCTCCGGCGCCTGATAGTTGATCGCCTCGACGCGCAGCAACGCGAAGTAGCGCTCCGATTCCTTCGGCGGTCGAATCTGCCCCGCCACGACGTGACCGTTGCGCAGACCGAAGCGTCGGATCTGCGACGGGCTGACATAAATGTCATCCGGGCACGGCAGGTAGTTGTATTCCGGGCTGCGCAGGAAGCCGAAGCCGTCGGGCAGAATCTCGAGAACCCCCTCTCCATACAGCAGACCGCTCTGATTGATGCGGCGCTTCAGGATGTTGAAGATAAGGTCCTGCTTCTGCAGACCGACGTAGTCTTCGATGCCCTCGGCCTTCGCGACCTCGTGCAGCTCGCTGACGCTCATCTTTTGCAGATCGGTGATGTGCAGTTCGCTCCGCTTGACGCGCTCATATTTCTCGTGCGTCTCGCGGTCAACCGGCCCGTCGTCGCCATCATCCTGAGAGCGGCGACGCTTCGGTGCACGCGCAGTCCCTTCGGAGGCTTCCGGCTCCGTCGCGGTCGACACCTCCTCGTTCTCTGCTGCTTCAGTCGGCGTGTCCGCTGAGGCCTGAGATGCACTGCCGCTGCTTGATTTCTTCTTCGTCGAGCGAGCCGTTTTGGCCATGACCAGTCATGCTCCGGGAAAAACTCGGGCGCGTGCACCGCCTCGCCGTTTGCGATGGGCGCTGTCACGAACCTCACTGTCAACTGACGTTAAATCTGCGCCGTCAGGCGCCAAGAATCTCGCGGAGCACGCCCGCCACCCGGCGTCGCAACTCCGCCATATCACTGTCGTTTCGCACGAGAAAGTCCGACCGGCGACGCTTCTCGTCGAGCGGCCACTGGGCGGCCTCCCGCCGCTGCAACTCGTCTGCGACCCACGCGCGATGAGTTGCTACTCTTCTTTCACGCTCGGCTTTGACCGCGTCGACAAACAGCACGTGATCGCACGATTTGTCAAGGTTGCTTTCAAAGAGGAGCGGGGAATCGAGGATGATGGCCTTGACCGAAGAATCTTTCTTCGCGCGAGCAATCATACGCGCCCGTTCCGCCGCAATCAAGGGGTGCGTCAGTGCTTCAAGACGCTGTCGCTCAGACTCATCATCGAACACGCGTTCCGCGATCCAGCGTCGATCCGCGACGCCGCCCGGCGCCGCTTCGGCGCCCCACCACGCGCGCAACCGCCCGACCACGTCGTCACGCGCCAGCACATCTTGGTTCAGCGCGTCGGAACTGATCACGAGGCAACCCATCTCCCGCAGCAGTCCCGCCACGGTGCTCTTGCCTGCGCCGACACCCCCGGCGAGGCCGACGATCGGTTTCTCATTGGGCATCACGAAAAACGCCAGTCGCCCATCGGGAGGGCGTTGGAAACGCCGAGACCGAACCAAACTCGTGTAAAGCGCTGATCGACCCCGGCGAGTTCATCACTACGCCAGTTCGGAGTCTGCGGCTGACGCCTATAGTTGTCAACGTGTTCTTCGCGTAAAGTCGGTGAGGGCCGTCTGAAAAATCCGTGAGTGCCGCCCGTGAATCGACATCCGCCTATGAAGCCTGCGCCGCGCATCCTGATCGCCAAGATTGGCCTCGACGGGCACGACCGGGGCGTGAAGCTCATCGTCCGCGCCCTGCGCGACGCCGGCATGCACGTTATCTACACCGGGCTCTGGCAGTCACCCGCCGCCACCATCCAAGCCGCTGTACAGGAAGATGTCGACGTCGTCGGCGTGAGCCTGCTGTCGGCGGCGCACATGACGATTTTGCCGGAGCTGCAACGACTCGCGGCCGAAGCCGGCGTGCCGGACACCCCCCTCACGGTTGGCGGCATCATTCCGGCCGACGACGGCGCGCGGCTGCGCGAAATGGGCGTCGCAGGAGTCTACAACCCCGGCGCCGCGATGGCCGCGATCGTCGAAGACTTCCGTCGCCTCGCGACGCAGCGACGCGCCAAGCTCTCCACACCGGCCGACGACGCACCGCCCGATGTGCGGCTCGCCCGGCGTCTAACGCAGATCGTCCACCACAACGCCGCACCCCGCGACAAACCTGCGGGGGCGCAGCTCGTCGGCGTGACCGGAGCGCCCGGCGTCGGCAAGAGCACCTTCATCGGCAAGCTCGCGCGAAAACTGCGCGAACTCGGCCCCCGCGTCGCTGTCATCGCCGTCGATCCGTCCAGCCCCATCACCGGCGGCGCGCTGCTCGGTGATCGGCTGCGCATGATGGCGCGCCAGCCCGACCCCGATCTGTTTGTGCGCAGTCTCGCGAGCGACGGCGCGTCCGGCGGACTCGCCCCCCACCTGAGCGACGTCGCCGCCGAGCTCGCCGCCGCGGGGTATGACATCGTGCTGATGGAGACCGTTGGCGCCGGTCAAAACGATGTCGAGATTCGCAATCTCACCGATCGCGTGCTGCTGGTCATGATGCCCGGCGCCGGCGACGCCGTGCAGTTCGGCAAAGCCGGCGTGCTCGAGATTGCGTCGGCGGTGGTGCTCAACAAAATGGACCTGCAAGGGGCCGACACCGCGTCACGGCAACTGCGTGACGCGCTCGACGACGGCCGACCCGTCTTTGAGGTGAGCGCCGTCCGCGATCTCGGGCTCGATGCGGTCGCCGACTGGATTCGCCGATCCGGCTGATCACTCCGCTAAGATGCGTCGATGATCAATCGTCACGAAAAACTCGATCTCGAAGAATTTGAGCAGCGAATCAACGTACGTCAGCTCACGCTCGACGATTACGACGCGCTCCGCGAACTCGACCTGGCCTGCTATCCCGACACCGATCCGATCCCGCGCGAGCAGCTCGCGAGCCAGTTGCACATGTTCCCCGACGGGCAGATGTGCGTGGAGCTCGACGGCGAGATCATCGGCGCCAGTCACTGCCTCGTGGTCGACTTCGACAACTACGACGAGTGGCACAACTGGCGGGAAATCTCTGACGACGGCTACATCCGCAATCACGACGCCGACGGCGACACGCTGTACGGCATCGAGATCATGGTGCACCCTGAGCACCGCGGACTGAAGCTCGCTCGGCGCCTGTACAACGCGCGCAAGCGACTCGCCGTCGAACTCAATCTGCCGCGAATCATCATTTGTGGGCGAATCTCGGCCTATCACAAGCATGCGGACGAAATGACCGCTCACGAGTACGCCCACCAGGTCATGCAACGCAATCTCTATGACCCGGTGCTCACGGTGCAGCTTGCCAACGGGTTCGTACTCGAGCGTCTGGTGCCCGGCTATCTGCCCGAAGACTCCGACTCGCGCGGATGGGCGACCTTTCTCAAGTGGAACAACCTGGAGTATCGCGAGGAAAAGACGCGGCGTTTCCGCGCGGTCTCCACGGTGCGCATTTGCGTGGTGCAGTACGGCATGCGCGCCGTGCGATCCTTTGACGACTTCGCGACCGAGGTCGAGTACTTCACCGATGTCGGCAGCGACTACCACTCCGACTTCGTCGTCTTCCCGGAGCTCATCTCGACCCAGTTGCTCTCGATTGTGGAAGCCCGCGACCCCGCGGAGGCCGCCCGGAAACTGGCCGCGTTTACGCCCGACTATCTCGACCTCTTCACCAGTTTGGCCGTGAAGTACAACGTCAACATCGTCGGCGGCTCGCAGTTCACGATGGAGGACGACCGGCTCTACAACATCGCGTACCTCTTTCGGCGCGACGGTACGATCGGCAAGCAATACAAGATCCACGCCACGCCGAGCGAGCGCCGCTGGTGGGGTGTGTCGCAGGGGTCACGGGTCGAAGTGTTCGACACTGACCGGGGCAAGATTGCGATTCTCATCTGCTACGACATTGAGTTCCCCGAGCTTGCGCGGATCGCCGCGGCCCGCAGAGCGAACATTATCTTCGTGCCGTTCAACACGGATGAGCGCTACGGATATCTCCGCGTACGCCGCTGCGCGCAAGCCCGCGCGATCGAGAACGAGGTGTACGTCGCGATCGCCGGAGCGACTGGCAATCTCCCCTTCGTCGACAATGCCGACATCCACTACGCCCAGTCTGGAATCTACACCCCAGCCGACGTCTCGTTCGCCCGCGACGCGATCGCGTCGGAAGCCACGCCGAACGTTGAGACGCTTATCGTGCACGACGTCGACATCGAGCTGCTGCGGCGTCACCGCGCGACCGGCACGGTGCGCAACTGGGGCGACCGACGGACGGAACTCTACAGCATCCGCTATCGCGATCCGGAAGTCGGCGACTTCGAACTCTAAGGTTGTCGGTGCAGCGAGCTTCTCGCCGGCGGCGCGAATCTACGCCCGCAACGGCTCCGCCAGAATCGGGGCCAGCTTCTGGAACCGCTGCTCCATATCCTGCCGCATGCGCTCCTGCTCGCCGCCGTAGCCCGGCTCGTCGAGCACCAGCGCCTCGAACCAATCGACCAGCAGTTTGTAGTCATTCAGGTGGATGTACTCGGCGGCGATGCGGCCGCGCTTGCGGTCCATGTTGTGGTAATTGCCGAGCGCGAGACAGATGCCCGTCGCCGCGTATCCATACGCGATGTACGCGCTGCTCTCGCAGGTGCCGCCGTCCATCAGCTTGCGCTGGAAGCGGAAGTTCTTGCGCTTCTGTTGCATGTCGAGCGCCACACGGTCGCAGAAGTTCGTCAGTTCCGGCGTGAATACCGCCGTGCGATCGCCGACGCGGAGGATCGGCCCCGCGCCCTGCTCCACACCCGGCAGCACGCTGCTGATTTCGATGGCCACAATCGGCCGCTTCTTGGGCAGCACCTTCGACCGCACCGCGGCGATCGCGCCCACAAACCCCACCTCTTCGGCGCGGGTGAACAGACACATCACGTCGGCCCGAGCCTTCTTCTTGCTCAGGCGCATTAGCAAGTCGAGCATGCCGGCGCAGCCGACAATGTCGTCACACGCACGGGCGCGGATCAGATCGCCGTCGACCGTCGCATCGGGCAGATCCCACATGCCGATTGATTGCGGCGCCACTTCGCGCGGCACATCCACCAACACCTCGGTCGGCACGCGCATCGAGCCGCGGCGTTTGCGGGTCTGCGTTTTGGTGACCTCGACCACCTTGCCGCGCACGCCGCTGTTCACTTTGCGATTGTTGTCTTCGGGATCCCAGAAGCGCACCTTGGCGCCGGGGAAAAAGTCAGCCAGCACACCGCCGCGAAACTCCGCTCGCAGTCGCCGCTTGCCGACCATCTGCTGCGCGCAAAACCCGGGGTGATCGGTGTGGGCCGCGAACACGAGCGGCGCGACGTCGGGTGGATCGTGGCGGTAGTGCACGATCAGATTGTCATGCTCGTCACGCCGCGTCCTTACGTTGGGCAGCTTCTCGCACCGATTGGCGATATAGCCCAGTACGTGCTGCTCGCAGAACGGCGCGGTGGGTAGGTTCAAGAGATCCTTGAGGTGTTTGGGGGCGGTGGCCATGGCGCTCCTTTGACATGCCGCCGGGCGCTCGCGCACCTGCGAGCGCTGCGGAGCGGAGATGCTAGAGGAGCAAGCGCAACGCCGCCATCGGCTGCGTACGTCGCGGCGCGGCCCGCGTTACTTCCCCGCGCCGCTGAGCACGGCCGCCGCTTGCGCAACCGCGGCGGCGGTCGCATTGGCGTGGCCGCGCAGCTCAGTCGCGGCGGCGCCGCTCTCTTCAGCGGTCGCAGCGTTGCTTTGCACATCGCCGTCGAGGTTGGAGACGGCGTCGCGAATCTGCCCGAGCGCTTCCGACTGTTCGGTCGAGGCGACCGCGATGCGATCGAGACGGGTTTTGACCTCTCCCGCACGGCCGACAATGCCCTCCAGTGCGCTCAGCGTCACGCCGGTCGCGCCAGCACTCTTACGCACCAGTTCGACGGCCCCGGCGAGCAGCGTGTTGGTCTGCTTCGCGGCGTCGCCGGACCGCTTCGCGAGCGCGCGTACCTCCTCGGCCACCACGTTGAAGCCTTTCCCGTGCTCGCCCGCCCGCGCTGCCTCGACAGCGGCGTTCAGCGCCAAAAGATTGGTCTGGAAGGCGATGGCTTCTATGGTTTTCACCACGCCAATGATCTTGTCGGCCTCGCTATTCAAGGCCCCCATGTCGTTGCTGAGTGCGCGCATGTGCACGAGGCCCTCATCGCCTGACGTTTGCATCGCATCGGCGCTGCCCTGCGCTTCCTGCGTCTGACCGGCGGTGCCCGCCGTCGTTGCGGCCAACTCTTCGAGCGTTGCTGCGATCTGCTGCAGCGCGGCGGCGCTCTTGCTGGTGGTCAGCGCGACCGTGTTTGATCCGCCGGCGACGTGATCCGCCGAACCATCGACGCCCGCCGCAAGCTCTCGCAACTGATCGAACAAGACGCCGAACGGTCGCAGCACCAAACGGGTCGTGGCCTGGTGAAAGACGAGGATCGCGATCACCGCGACAACGCCAACCAGCGCCATCCCGCGCCACATCGAGGCCATCAGCGCCGCATCGGCGTCGTCGAGCGACTGAATCACTTCGAATGCGCCGTGCACTTCGCCCGCTTTCCAGTTCTCCATGCGCACGCCCGTGGGGTCGAGGCCCGCGCTGTTGCCCCAGAGCGTTTCGGATTGCGCCGGGTCTCCGTGACAAATGAGACACTCGTCGGTCAGGCGAATCGGGCGGAAGTAGCGCACCGCGTTCAGTTCGCGATCGTGTACGACATACTCGTCGACCTCGCCGGTTTCGAGCAGGTCGAGCGCCTTCGCTTCGACAGGGTCGGGCGCGTTGGCCGGATTACGCGGATTGTTCTTTGGCACGCGAAACTCGTACCCGCCCGCCTCGGCCTTAAGCGCCGCCGCCTGCATCGCCGTGACGACCGGAATGCCCGCCATGACCTTGTCGAACTCACCGGCGTTGGCCCACGCAACGAGATCTTCGGTGCGCAAGACTTGCGCGTGCCACAGCGTGGCCGCACGTTCGCGCGTTGACTCGGTCATCAGGCCGATGCTGCGAGCCTTGGCCGTCGCGCGTTCGATAAACGACTGGCGTTCGTTGAAGTAGTAGGCGGTGAACAACACGGCTGCCATCAGCAGCAGCATGCCGCCGCCGATCAGCGTCAGTTTGGTTCGAATCGACACGAGTCCGCACTCCAGCGAGAGAATTCCGCTGGTTCATCGGCTCGGCGGCGGATTAACGTCAAAAGGACTGTCGCGGGGTGGCTAAGCGGCGGACCATGCGCACGTGGCGCCTGGCCATGGACGCGGCCCAAGCCTGGCGTTAACCGGCGGCGTCCCCCAGCCGTTTCGCCCGCTTGTGCGCCCGTTTGGCCTTCGCAGCGGCGAGCTCCTCCTCGGACAGCTCCCACCGCGGACGCGTCTTCCAGCGCCGGTGCATCCATAGATACTGTTCGGGATTGAGCCGAATCGCCGACTCGAGCGCGGCGGCGAACGCGTCGGTCACATACTGCAGCGGGTCAGCCTGCTCGATCCACTCCTCCGGCCGGATGACCCGCGGCACGCGAATTTCGTACGCGAAACGGTCCTTCTGCTTCCGGCTCGCGACGCCGACTACAACCGGTACGTTTTTCTGAATCGCGAGCAACCCGATCGATTTGTACCAACTTGCCGGACGGTTGAAGAAGTTCGCGAAAATGCCCTTAGGTCCCGCGTCTTGATCGGCGATGAAGCTGATCGCGCCGCCGGAATCGAGAATGCTTTCCGCCGCCTCCGACACCCCCTGCTTGTACAGCAAGTCGAGCCCGCCCGCCTGGCGCGAGCGAATGAGGTGCTCGTTGATCAGGGGGTTGTCCAGCGGACGCATCACCGCGGTCATTGGCAGCCCGAGACGCGCGATCGTGTAACCGAGCAGCTCATAGTTGCCGAAGTGCGGCGTCAGCAAGATGACGCCGCGCTGGCTCAGCAGCTCGCGCAGCGCCGGTCCGAGATCCACAAGATCCACATAACGCGACCACGACCACTCGTTGACCAGGCGCGGCGTCATCACGAGTTCGACGAGATAGAGCTGGGCGAAATGCTCGAACGAACGCCGGGCGATGCGGCGCAATTGCGCCTCGCTGTAGCGGTCGCCGAGCGCTGGACGCAGGTTGTCGAGGGCGCGCTCCTGGTGCCGCTTCATCAGCATCCACCACGCGCGCCCCATCAACTTACCGGTGATCAGATTGAGCCGCACCGGGAAGCAACTGATCAGAAGCGCCCAGACGCGCAGCGCCAGATACTCCATGATGAACTGCCGCGCCTCGGCGTCGCTTCTGGTGACCGACCGAGCGCGGCGCCACAGCGTCAACGTTGCGTCTCCGGTTGCGTCGCGGCGGTCGGCGGGTTCTCCAGCAAGCCGCGCACCTGCGGCGGCGGATTCTCGCGGATGCGCTGCAACGCCCGTTCATAGTTCTTGAACGGCAACACCGGCTCCGGCCAATCATCGGGTCGCGGCTGATTGCCGAAGATCACGTAGTAACGGTCGAGACGGCCCGTCGTTGGCGCCATCCACAAGTGCACCGGCGGCATGGACTCGCCACGCTCCGCCAGCGCCGGCGGCGCCAGCGCCATCAGACTCATGTACGAGTTGATGTCGCTGACGAACAACACGCGTTCGTCGGCGCGCAGGCGGCGCAGCATCTCTTCAACGTAGAGCTGCGTCTCGCGCCGCAGCGAGCGCTCGCCGCCTTGCCGTTCGAGCAGGTCGAGCTGATCAATCAGCCGTGGGACGGCGATGCCGCTGTTCCAGATGATGCGTGGATCCTGACTGCCGATCCAACGCAGATCCTGTCGCATCGCTGGGTTGAAGCGCTCGCGCATCTGGCGCGACAGGTCGACGAACTCGGTCTGCGAAAGAAAGATCGGCATGACCTGCGGCCAGGCCCAGAGCCACAGCCCAAACATCGTGCCGACCAGCATGCCGAATGACATACTCCGCCGTCGTGCGAGATACAGCCACGTGCTCAGCAGAATGCCGCTGCACAGAATCGACAGCACCACGACGACCGGCGGCCAGACGTCCTGCCAGGCGAAGCCGCTCGGCTCACCCACGACCGGCTGCCAATAGCGGTGCAGCGTCCACACCGCCGCCGGGCCGCCGGCCAATACGCCGACGCAGACGGCGATTCCGCCGAGCCAGGCTTTGCGACGTTCGATGAACGAATCAAAGAACACCGAGAGCTCGACGCCGAGCAATACGAACAGCGGCGGCAGCGCGGGCAGGAAGTAGCGCCACTCCTTGCCGGTTGAGCTGGTGAAGAACAGCAGCAGGCTCGACCACCACAGCACCATGAACATCATGCCCGGCCGACTGACGCGCACGTCGCGCCGCACGCCGCGCCACAGCGCCATCGGCAGCGACAGGCTGTACGGCAGGCAGTAGACCAGCGGCATGGTGAGATACATCAGCAGAAAGCGTGGGTCGTCTTGCCCCTCGACGTTTGGCAAATCTCCGGTATACCGATCGAGAAACTCGACCCGCCACTTGTCGAGCGCCGCCGGCTCGTTGAGCGCCACGGCGATCGCCCACGGCAGCCAGGGTGCGAAGAACAGCAGCACGCCCGCGCCATGCCCGATCAGACTGTTGCGCCAGAACCACGGGTTAAGCATCAGCAGAATGAATCCGCACGCCGCCCCTAGCCCGACCGCCGCACCCGCCCATGCCGTGTTGGGCAAATGCGCGGCGTTGGCGACCATGTTCAGTGGCGCCTCCAACTGGGGAGCGACGAAGTAACCGGCGGCTCCGCTCGCGCCCAACAGCAACAGGAAGACGAACAGCCGACTAATCCACCGCAACTGCGCCCAGTCGGCGCGATAGAGCAGGTACACCACCACCGGCAACCCACAAACCACCAGCGGCATCGGCATCTTGTAGAGCATGCCCAGTCCGGCTGCGAAGTACGCCAGCATCGTCAGCAGCGTGCGCTTGACGCCCGGCCGCTCGCTCTCGTGCCCCACCCACAGCGCCGCGAGCGACAATGTGGTGAAGAACGTCAGCCCGAGGTCGCTCGCGCCGCGGTGCGACCAGTAGAGCAGAAACGAGCTACTGGCCATCGCAAAGCCCGCGAAGATCGCAGCGCGATCCCCCGCCACCCGTCGCGTGAGCCAGAAGACCACCAACACCAGCCCCAACGCCGCGAACGCGTTGGGCACGCGGGCCGTCAGTTCGTCGATCGGCCGATCGAGTGCGATGCTCGTGGTCATCACCGCCCAATACGGACCCGGCGACTTCTGCATCCGCGTTTCGCCCGCAAAGCGCGGCGTCAGCCAGTCGCCTTCCGCGAGCATCTCGCGGGCGGTTTGGCTCACCCAGGTGTCGATGGGTTCGAAGCGCGCCCCGCCGTCGAGGTCGTAGAAGCAAAGCAGCGCGGTCCAGCCCAGCAGCGCCAGCAGCCAACCCCAGGCGGCGGGGCTCATCGGGCACGACGGCGCCCCGAGTCCGCGATCGAGTCCGACCGCCGCTGGCGCCGGGTTCGGGCCGCGCGTCATGCGTCCGGCTGACCCGCAACGCCGGCGGCTTCGGCCAGCGCCTCGTTCATGGCGCGCTGCACGGCCTGCGTGACTTCGAGGTAGTCCGCCTGGCGCCGGGTGAGTTCTTTGATGATGGGGTGCCGAGACAGCTCGACCTCGGCCTCCTGCAGCTTGCGTTTATCTCCGGGCTCAACGGCCTTGCCCGCTTGCGAGAGCTCGGCGACTTTCTTCGCGTGCTGCTCGCGATCATGGATGAGGTCGTTGACCTCCTTGCTCTCATCCAGCGCCTGTTTGGCCACGAGGAAGGCCCGCACCGCCGGCTCCGACGCCATCTCCGCCCCGAGGCGCCGGGCCTTCTCGAGCAATTGTTTATTGACCGCCATGGCATCCTCCGTGAGCGACATTGAACCGTTATCGGGGCGGCAGTGTAACGCTGGCCGATCCGCGGGTCATTCGTCGACCGCGGCGACGTACGCTTCTCGAAATGCAGCGAGCGTCTCGGCCGTCACCAAGCGGCACGGCACGACGCTTCGGCGCGACGCGCTGGTCGGCTCGGGGCTGAGCAGGGCTGCGCTCAGGTCGACAACGGCGCGACCGATCTCGCCATCATTCGGACCGCATATCGCCGCCAGCGCTCCGCGCGACAACTGATCCCACAGCGGCGGCGCCGCGCTGAGCCGCGCGATCTGCGCCCCGTCCGGAATCACGAGCGGCGTCGCCGATGCGGATGGGTCCAAAACGACGAAAAACCGTGTCGACGAATACTCCGCGACCACTGCGTCGATCCCCTGCTGCACGCCAACACCGCGTGCGTGGAGGTCGACAGCGACAATTTCGCGCGGGGTTAGCAAACCCCGACGCGTTTCGCGGAAGCTCTCGAAAATCAGCCGGGTAGCGGCGTCGCGTGAGGCGGCGTGCAACACGGCGTAAGTGCGTCGCTCGCCAACCAGGTCGTCCAGCGCACGCGCAAGAAGCACCGCTCCAGACGCGTAATCGATCTCGATCAAAGCGTCCGCCTCCACATCCAAGCCGCGCCACGAGATCGCCAGCAGACGCGTCGCGATCGGGCGCCAGGGCTCCAGCACGTCGGCGTCACGCCAGCCGAGATACGCGGCGAGCACGTCTGGCTCGCGGCCAGACTCCCCCTGCTGCGTCGAATCCAATGAGTCGCGCACAATCAGCTCGGCGATGGGCCGCGCGGCGATCCGCGACGCCGCACCCGCCGCCACGCCACGCCAGCCAAGCGGCGGCGGCCAGACCGACGCGACCACAATCAGCGGTTTTGAGCCCCCTTCCGTTCGAACCGTCCCACGGTCACAGCCGATGATCAGCAACAGCGTCGCAACGCAAAGCAACGTGGCGCGACGCAGCCGAGGCGATACAATGCCAAATGAGTCCATAACCCGTATTCTTGGCCAAGAGAGGGCGATCATGCCAATCCGATCCATTTGCGTCGCCGCGACGGTCCTGCTGACGAGTGCAGCCTGGGCCCAAAGTGACGCCCCCGCGACGCCGCGCGAGCGCGTCTCCGGCGGTGCGCTTAGCGAACGCGCGCCGGGCAATACGATCCGCGCCGCGCTGGCCCGGCATAACGCACTGTCGGCTTCGCGCTTCAATCGCACCGACGACGATTCCGACGACTCCCCATCCAGCCCGCCCCCGGAGACGACGTCCGCCCTCGGCGGCAGCCTGAGCGACCTGCTCAGCCTGGGCAGCACACTGCTCGGCGGAAACATCGGCTCCACGCTTGGCCTCGCCGGCGGGGTCGTGGGCGGCGGAACCACGCCCGCTACGGGAAGCGACTCGACGACGGGCGAAGATACGTCGACGAGCGACACCGACAGTCTGACCCAGTTGATCGAGGATCAAATCGCGGCTGAGTCGGGTGGACGGGCGCAGAACCCCGGCGACAAGGCGCTGAACAGCGCGCAAACGGTCGATGGCGACGGCGACGAACTCAAGTTCCGCGTACGCTGGACCAACGCCATGCTCTCGACCACGTTCGCCGCGCTCAGCATCGGGCTGCAGTCACGCTTCGTCGTCGACTTCTTCGCCGACATCTTCAGCCCCATCTTCCCGTCACCCGACGCCGGCGGTAACGGCGACGGTGCGACCGCGCGAGAAGACGGCATCGAGGACGGACCGCCGGCCGATGATGCTGGCGCCGGCGGCGGCTCGCAGGTGTAGCCCGCTGACGCCGCTCAGTGCAATTCAGTCGGCGTTTAGAACGCACTTCGGCCGCCCAGCCGACGTGGTCAGCTCTGCACCCGGTCGCGTCAATCTGATTGGCGAACACACCGACTACAACGACGGCTTCGTGCTGCCGCTGGCTCTCGAGCACGCTACCTGGTGCGCAGTCGCCCGACGCGACGACGGCCAGACGCGCGTGTACTCCCGGGAACGGGACGAATCTCAAGAGTGGCCGAGCGCCGGCTGGCGCGACGCGCAGCGCCCCCACTGGACCAGCTATATCGGCGGCGTAGCCGAATTGTTGACGGCGGATGGCGCGAGGCTCGACGGGTTCGACGCTTACATCGCGAGCGATGTGCCGGTCGGCGCCGGACTGTCGAGTTCCGCCGCCCTCGAGCTGTCGGTCGCCGCCGCCCTCGCCGCGCTCGCCGGGTTCGATCGCACGCCGACGCAACTCGCGGACATCGCGCACCAAGCGGAGCACCAGTTCGCGGGCACGCCCTGCGGCATCATGGACCAGTTCATTGCGGCGCTCGCGCAAGCGGACACCGCGTTGCTGCTCGACTGCCGATCACGCGAGATCGAGCACATTCCGCTCGCGCTGCATGAGCACGCGGTGGTCGTGGTCGATTCGGGTGTGAAGCATGAGTTGGCGTCTGGGGAATACGCCGTACGCCGCCAACAGTGCGAAGCGGCGGTCGAGGTGCTGCAGGCGGCGGCGCCGTCGATCACCTCCCTCCGCGACGTCACGCCCGAACTGCTGGCCGACCACGGCGCCAAGCTCGATGAAGTCGTTCTGCGCCGCGCTCGGCATGTCATCACGGAAAACGCTCGCACCCTCGCGGCGGCTGACGCATTGCGTCGCGCTGATCTGCCTGCACTCGGACCGCTCATGGCGGCATCGCATGCGTCGTTGCGCACTGACTACGAGGTCTCGTGTCCCGAACTCGACGCCCTCGTCGACCTGCTTGCTCCCATGCCCGGCGTTGTCGGCGTGCGGATGACCGGCGGCGGATTCGGTGGATCGGTCGTCGCGATCGCGCAGCCCGACGCAGTGACCGCGATCGCCGAGGCCCTGCCGCTACGCTACGAAGCACACTGGGGGCACACCGCCCGCGTCATCACCACCCGCCCCGGCGCCGGCGTCCGCGTTGTCCACCCCAGCGCCGAATCAGCTGCGTGAGCACCGCTCGACCACTGTTCCAGGAACTCGTTCGCGGCGGCTCATTGTCGCGCGAACAGACGCGCACCCTGTTCGATTCTCTCATGGAAGGCGCCATCGAGCCCCCTTTGATCGCCGGCTTGCTGACCGCGCTGGCCATGAAAGGGGAAACCGTCGACGAAATTGTTGGCGCCGCAGAGGCGATGCGAGCCCGCGTCACGCCCGTTCAACCGCCGCCCGGCGTCGACATTCTCGACACGTGCAGCACCGGCGGCGACGGCAAGCCAACCTTCAATGTGTCGACGACTGTCGCGATTATCGCGGCGGCGGCGGGCGCCACAGTCGCCAAACACGGCAATCGCAGCAACGTGCGTCCGAGTGGGTCGGCGGAGGCGATCCAAGCACTGGGCGTTAATATCGACGCCAGCGTGCCGCAGCTCGAACGCTGCCTCGCAGAAGCCCGCATCGCGTTCCTTTACGCCATCCAGTTGCACCCGGCGATGAAGCACGCCGCGCCGGTTCGCAAAGCGCTCGGCGTACGCACCATTTTCAACCTGATCGGCCCGCTCACGAATCCGGCCAGGGCGCAGCGGCAAGTGGTCGGCGTGAATCAGGCGCAGCGGGTTGAGCTCATTGCGGAGGCGCTGCTTACACTGGGTGTGCATCGCGCGGTTGTGACGCACGGGCTCGATGGTCTGTGCGACTTGAGCTTATCGGCGCCGTCTGAGGTCGCGTGGGTGGATGGAGGATTGATTCGCCGCGAACGCGTTGAGCCGTCGTCGCTGGGTTTCGCGCCGGCGCCAATCGAAGCGCTCTTTGTCGACAGCCCGACCACGAGTTCCGCGGTTATCAGACGTGTTCTCGCGGGCGAACCGGGACCGGCCGCCGACATGGCGGTGCTCAACGCCGCTCCAGCCCTCTGGGCCGCCGGCCTTGTTGCCGACCTCGCGGAGGGCGTTGAGCGCGCCCGCGAACAACTGAACAACGGCGCTGCCGACGACGTACTCCGCACGTGGTGTTCGCTGTCGCATTCGGTCAACGATTGACCCGCTCGCTGGCGACACCTACGCTGGAGGCAGATCCGGTGAGCACCCGTGCAACCTCCGCCGCTGGGAGCCCGTGAGCCGTGGCCAAAAAGGTCAGTAAGAAAACCAGCCGCAAGCCGGCCGCAGCGCCCAAACCCAAGGCGAAAAAGAAGTTAGCGCGCACGAAGCGGACGAACGCGCGGGCCGGAGCCGAGCCTGCCGCGGGACGCCGACGTCCGAAAACGACGTCCCCGGCGGTCCTCGAGCAAACCGGCGACGCGGCCGCGTCGAATGCAAGCGGACTAAACGTGTCTGATTTGCAGCAGTTTCGCGAAGCCTTGCTGGCCAAACGCGCGGAACTCACCGGCGACCTGCTCACCATGACCGATCAGGCGCTTGGGTCGGCTGAGCAAGCGGGTGATAACTCGCGCATGCCGCTGCACATGGCGGACGCCGGCTCGGATAACTTCGAACAGGAGTTTACGCTTGGTCTGATCCAAGGTGAGCGGCGCCTGCTCGGCGAAATCGACGAAGCGATTCAGCGCATCGATGACGGCACGTACGGCCTGTGCCTCGCGACCGGCAAGCCGATTGGAAAGCGTCGTCTGCGTGCTCGTCCGTGGGCGAAGTATTGCTACGAATACACGTTGGCCCAAGAACGCGGACGTCGGCTCGAATCGTGAGTGCTGAAATCGCCCCCGAGCCCGTCGCGACGGGCGCCCGCTCCCACGCCACCTCGCCCGCGCAACCGCCGAGCGCTTTGGGCTCGCCGCGCGCGCACGTGCTGTTCTGGTCGACCGCCCTTTTCGGTCTTACAGCCGACCTCTCGTCGAAAGTGTGGGCTTTTCAGCAGTTCCACCAAGGCGGCGAAGCAGTCGTCATCCCGAACGTGCTCGAGTTCAAGACCATGTTCAACAAGGGCGCCCTCTTTGGCATCGGCCAAGGGCAAACCGAGTTGTTCATCGGGGCTTCGATTTTGGCGCTGGGCTTGGTGCTGTGGATGTTCGCCCGCAGCACTCCCCAACGGTGGTTGCTGCACATCGCGCTGGGCGCCATTCTCGCCGGCGCGCTGGGCAACATGTATGACCGCGTGTTTGTGCGACTTTACGAGCGCCCGTATGCCAATCGTGAGGGCGGCTTCCAGTTCTATGGCGTGCAGGACGGCGTGTTGACCGCACGGCAATACCCCGTTGATCACCCCCAGAGCCGGCAGATCGAAGTGCCCGTCGAGTTGGCTGAGGAGCAACTCGGTCGGCCCATCGGCGCTGTCCGCGACTTCATCAAAATCCCTACGAAGTGGTTCGGCGGACGTGAAGTGTGGCCCTGGGTGTTCAACGTGGCCGACATGCTGCTGGTCGGCGGGGTGGGTGTGCTGGCAATCTTTCTCTGGCGCGAGAAGCCGGAGGACGACCGGCCGCACCGGCCGGATTCGCCCCCGGCTGCCGGCGCGAGCGGCTAAAACGAGTACGATCACGTGTGGGTCAACGAGGTGAGCGACGCCGTGGGCGCCGCTACGCACCGCCTGTTTCGCAAGCAAGTCGAGGGCTATGCCAACCACGCCGCGCATCGCTGTCTTGGGAACCCCTGACGGGTGGTCGACGAAGAAGCTCGCCGACGCCGTTGGTCAAGTGGGCGCCCAAGTCGTCACGCTTGACGCCGAGGAGTTGGCCTGCGATGCGGCGACGGGGCGTGTAACGGTTGGTGAACACGACCTGACCGACTTCCACGCCGTGCTGGTCAAGAAACTCGGGCGGGCCTACTCCCCCGAAATCGTTGATCGCGTGACCTTGCTCGCCTATGCCGAGTCGCGCGGGGCGCGCGTGATGTCTCCCGCGGCGGCGATCGCGAGCGCGGTGAGTCGCCTGAGCTGTACGCTGAAGCTGCGCGCCAATGGGATTCCGATGCCGCCGACGGTCATCACCGAGAGTCTGCCGGCGGCGGAAGACGCGGTGCGGCGTTTCGGTGTGTCGGTCGTCAAGCCGCTGTTCACGTCGAAGGCCCGCGGAATGGAGCTGATCCGCGCTGACGCCAACGTCGCCGATCGACTCGCGGCGCATCGTGATCAGGGCAACCGCCTGCTGTATGTGCAGCAGTTCGTCGAGGCGCCGGGTCGCGACTTTGGCGTGTGTTTCGTGAACGGCGCGTATCTCGCGAGCTACGCCCGCGTCGCGCCTACCGACAGCTGGCACACGTCGACGAGCGGCGGCGGACGCTACGCCGCGGCTGACCCCAGCGATGCAATCATCGCACTGGCGGATCGGGCGCAGGCGCCGTTCGGCCTCGACTTCACGTGCGTCGATGTCGTCGAGAGCTCGGAGGGGCCGTTCGTCTACGAGGTCTCGGCCTTTGGCGGCTTTCGCGGCCTGCTGGACGGCGCCGGCGTCGACGCCGCACGGGTGTGGGCGGAAGCCGCGCTGCGGAGGATTGGCGGATGACAGCCACCGACCGCCCGCTTTCAGAGTGGTCGCAACCCTGGCTCGCGGCCTACCCCGCGGAACACCGGCTCCGTCTCGCGATCGCTGGCCGGCAAATTGATGTGCATGTGAACGATGCGGGCCTGCATGACGCGCTTGCGGCGTACTTCCGCGACTTCCCGGGTGACGCGGAGCGTTCCGCCGAAGTCACCGTGACCGCGCTGGAGGCGCCGAAGCAGGCGCTGGATCTGCCGTTTGACGTCCGGCCGCCGGAACCGGGCAAGCAGCGCGTCAAAGATGAAACCGCCGACGCGCTGGACGGACGGTTATTGCGGAAGATTCGCACCGGGATGCTGTTCCTGTTCGGTCGCGACGTCAGTCTCGCCATCGGACCCTGTCGCGCGAATCTGAATCAAGTGATCAACTTCATCAACAATCGCTTCGTCCAGTCGCGACTCGACGAGGGTGGACTGCTCTGTCACGCGGCCGGGGTTTCGCATCGTGAGCACGGGCTTGCGATCGCCGGCATGAGCAGCCGTGGCAAATCGACGCTCTCGTTGCACCTGCTCGACCGCGGGCTGCGTTTCGTCACCAACGACCGCTTGCTGCTGGAACGGAGCGACGACGCGACGCACATGCTCGGACTCGCGAAGTGGCCGCGCGTCAACCCGGGCACGCTGCTCCGCAGTGAGAAGCTGAGGCACCTGCTGTCCGACGATGATCGACGCGAACTCGACCAACTCTCGCGCGACGCCTTGTGGCGGCTGGAGCGCAAGTACGATGTCGATGTCAATCGCGTCTACGGCGCCAGCCGATTCCAACCCAGCGCGCAATTCCGCATCCTGGTCGTGCTCAATTGGCGGCTCGGGGCCGGCGCCCCGCGCCTCGACCGAGTTGATCTGAATGAACGACGCGACCTGCTCGATGCGTTTATGAAGGCGCCGGGCGTGCATTACTGGCAACGTCAGCAAGATCAAGCCACTAACTTCTCCGCCGAGCGCTATCTCGAATTCCTCGGCGATCGGCCCGTGTACGAAGTCAGCGGCGGCGTTGACTTTCCCGAGATGGCCGAAGCGCTGCACGGCTTGTTGTACGCCGACGCCCAGTCGACCCAAACCGCGAAACAACCCACTTAGAGGCGAGACCCATGTCAGACAAGAAGCGCAAGATCGAACTGAAAACGCGTGGCGTCACGCCCGACGTGCTGCGCGGACGGCTCGCGACGCTGCTCGACGGCCTCGCGCGGGGCGGCGTCGAGCTGCGCCTTGGCGACGACGCCCTGCAACTCCCCCCAGGCGAGGTGTTCAAGCTCGAGGTCAAGGCCAAGCAGAAAGACGATCGGCAGCAGCTCGCGTTCAAGCTCACGTGGGAGGCGCCCGAACACCCGGACGCTCTCGTCTCGCCGGTCGTGATTCAGGGTCAGGTCGAGGAGGAGGAAGGGGCGGCTCCAAGCTCGACCGACAGCGATCAGGGCGAGGAAGAGAGCCATGACGGCCAGGAAGAGGAAGCCGACCAATCCGAAGAAGAAAGCGACGATACCGCCGCCCGGCAAACCGCGACCGATGCCGAGGTGCTGCACGCGGAAGCGGCGGCCGTCTTCGGCAGCCCCGAGCAAAGCGAAGCTGTTGACGCCCCCGAAACGCAGACGCCCGTGGCTGACAAGTCCGCCTCTGGCTGGATGAGTTGGCGCGTGGGATGAGCCGCGTGACGTGTCGCGACTCGCTCATCCACCGCCCACTCAGGCCAGCGGGTTGATGATCAGTCCGCTGGCGAGCTTCGGATAGAAGTAGGTGCTCTTCTGCGGCATGAGATCACCGGCCTGACACACCGCGCGCAACTCGTCCATCGTCGTCGCCTGCATCAAGAACGCCGAACCACCGCCCGACACCGCGATGTCGACCGCCGCCTTCGTCGCTTTCACATACTGAATTTCCGGCTCCGCACCTATGCTGCGCGCGACCACTTGGTCGAGCACGTAGGCGTGCAGGAACGCAAGACCCAGCTTGCGCCATGCGACGCTATGTTCTTGCGCGAGCGGCGCCAGCAGATTCGGGTCCTGCGGCTTCAACACGTAGTAGGCCTCGCGCGACCCATCAAATAAGCTCATGGCCTGGGGACCATGCTCGGCCAACTCCTGCACCACCTCATCCGGCGTGGTCGCCGCGGCGGGGGTCATGACGATCGCGGGGTCCTTTTCGAGCACCTCCGGATCCACGCGCTGCTTGCCGAGGACGCGGTGCGTCGGCAGGATCTGCAACCCGTCATCCTCCATGGCGCACAGAACACACAGCACGAACTGAGCCGGATGATCCGGATCAAGCCCGCCGCGCTCCTGATCGAGCCACTCGCGATAGAGCAGCCCGGTGCCATAACGGTGGTGCCCGTCGGCGATGAAAACCGGCTTGTCGCGCATCAGCGCCTGCACGCTTTCGACGACCGCGGAATCGCGCACCGCCCACACGTCGCTCTTTACGTTGTCGAGCACGCCCGAGAGCAGCGATTCGCCAGACAACGCCCCATCCAGCAGCGCCGCGACCTCATTGCCGCGATCGGGATACAGCGCGAAGATCGGGCTTAGGTTGGTTTCGGTCGCTTTGGTCAGCGCCAGGCGGTCTTCTTTCGGACCGCCGAACGTTTGCTCGTGGGGAAAGACACTGCCTTCGCCGAACCGTTCGAGGCGCAGGCGAGCGAAGAACATCTTGCGGACGTAGTCTTGGCCGGCGCTGCGGTAATGCTGGTGATAGACGTAGATCGCCGGCGCCGTATCGCGCGTGAGCACGCCGTCAGCGAGCCATTGCTCGAGATCCGCGCGGGCGTCGGCATACAACTTCGCCGGACCAGCCGCTTTCGGCGGCGTGTGCGGGAGGTCGATGCGAACAAAGTTATGGGGGTCGGCCTGTAAAAGTGCTTGCTTGTCCGCATCGCTCAGCACGTCGTAAGGCGGTGCGAGCTTGGTCGACACGTCGCGTGTTGCGTAACGAATCGCCGGCAGCGGCTGAATATCACTCATGAGCGTGCTCCTCGCGAGGGTGCGAGCAGGGAGTGTAGTCGCTTTGCCCAGCCGGCACGACGCTGAGGTTGATTGACCGGCCACCTATAACGTTCTACATTGAAAAAGCTCGGTGTTCGCGGGCCTTCGTCGCTCAGTGCCTGAGCCCGCCTGAACCGCCCCCACGGAGGTTTCCTTTGATGAGCTTGCGTCGCGGCCAAGCCCGCTTCATCAGCGTGGGCGTGCCATGCCTTATTGTTTCGCTCGCTTTTCTGACCGGCTGCCCGGGTCTGTTCTCGCCAACGCCTCAGCAGCCGCCGACGAACAATCCCGACGATCCGAACGAGCCCGCCGGGCCCGGTCAGGATCCGAACGTCGCGCCGACCGAACCTCCGGTCGACGACCGCCCCGTGACGCAGCCGCCGCCCCCGCCGCCCCCGGAAGACGACTCGCTGAATGAGTTGCTGCAGGACCTGCTCGATCAGCAGGCCCGCGAGCAGCGCCCGCCCACGGTCGATTTCGTCAGTCCCACCACGGCCACCCAGGTCGGTCTCGGGGCTGACTTTGAACTCGTCTTCCGCGTCGTCGACCCCGACCAAGTCGTCGCTGCACAGCCGACCGGCGTCAACATCGTCGTCGCGCGAGACCAAAACGCCGACGGCGCCCCCGATGGCGCCGTGTTGCTGGCCGAGCCGGCCGACCAAGTCGGCGCCGGTCGACTCACGCACGGCTTCGACCCCCGCCTTTTGCTCGACCAGGAACTGCTCGACGCGAACGGCAGCGGCCAGTTCGTCTTCGGCGTGCGCCTCTTAGACGAAGACCTCCAGGTCAGCACCTTCTTCAACCCGGTGACGATCTCCGTCGCGGCGATCCCGCCCAGCGCCGTGATCGACGCCCCCACGCAATTGACCGCGCGACGACAGAGCGGCTCGTTCGACATCGCCTTCACGCTCTCCGACCCCGACAGCGTGCTCGAGGCGCAGCCTGCGGGCGTCCGCCTGGTGTTCGCCCTCGACACGAATGCGGACGGCGTCGCCGATGGTGCGCCCGTCTTCACGGCCCCGCAGACCAACTTCGCCGTCGGCGCCAACACGGTCACGATCAGCGCCGGCGCCCTCGCGCCTTTCCTCGATGCCAACGGCAACGGCCGCTTCCTGGCCGGCGTGCGCTTGACGGATCAGTTCGGAACCATCCAAACCACCTTCGGCGCCAACGCGCTGGTCGTCGACAATGACAAGCCCGAGGGCGAGTTGTTCCGCTTCGCCTTGCCGGACGACAACCCAAACCTCACGAACCCGCCGTCCACCACCACCGCCACATGGATCGCCCCCGCCGATCAATTGCTGACGCGCGACGGGCTGTTCGGCGTGTGGTTCCGCGCGACCGACACGTCGAGCTACACCATCACGCTCAATCTCGATGACGACACCGACGCCACGAACGGCGTGGGCCCCGAGGTCGTTTCGGTTCCGGGTGCAGCGGGCACGCTGGTGAGCACGACCGC
Source organism: uncultured Planctomycetales bacterium (assembly GCA_964563855.1). Taxonomy (GTDB): domain Bacteria; phylum Planctomycetota; class Phycisphaerae; order UBA1845; family Fen-1342; genus JAFGRR01. Next base: position 22,128 of record CAZLYU010000052.1, read on the forward strand.
TGCGTTCGATCTCGCGAGCGTCGCCGTCGGAACTTACTTTGTGCATGTAACCATCGTCGACTTGGTGACGGCGGATCCGCTTACGTTCTACCTCACCGCCGGTGGGCAGAACGTCCGCTTGCGGCTTACCGACCGGCTGGTCGGTTCGATCAACGTCAATGATGTAGCGGCGCGCGGCGACGGCCTCACGCTGCAAGGCGTGAATTTCAACGACCTGGCCGGCGCGTCGGTCACCGGCGTGCCCGATCTCGACAACGACGGCGCCGATGAGTTGGTCGTCGTGTCGCGCTTCGGCAAGCCGTTCATCATTAACGATCAGGGCGTCGGCTTCGGCGAGGCCTACACCATCTACGGCGGACAAGGTACGTCCGGGCGGCTCACCGGCGAGGTGTCGCTGAACTCGGTCGGCGGCAATCTCCAGGGCCTGACCATGCCCGGCATTCGCTTCAAGATCAACGAAATCTGGAGCCGCGGTATCTCGGATGTCGCCGTCATCCCCGACATGGACGGCGACGAACGCGCCGAACTCGTCTTCAGCTTCCCGCGCACCGAGTCGATCAGCCTCGACGACCCAGCGTTCTCGAACGGGTTCGCCTATCAGCACCCCGACCTGGTGTCCGATCAGACGAACCTCGGTCTGCTCGAGTTCAGTGTGGTGAGCTGGCTCAACCAGCAGACGCGTCTCGGCAATATCGACCCCAATGATCCCAATGATCCATTCGCGAATGTGTCCTGGGTGACGTCGCTCTCGCAGTTCACCCGCGGCGGCATCGTCATCGTATCGAGCCAGAACGAGTTGCTGCTCAACCGCACGCTGTTCGACCGCAAGGGCGCGCGCGTGATCGACCTGCATGAAGTGGGTCAGCTCTTTAGTCTGATGGAGTACGCTCGCCTGCGACGGTATGTCCGCGACGTGACGGACGTTGAGGTCAACCTCTGTTTCGACTGCGACAGCACCGCTATGGGCGACTGCGGCGGGCTCGCCATGAACCCCGATGAGAAAGAAGTGAGCTGGCGCGTCATTCTCAATGACATGTACTTCGCCGATCAGGGTCCCGGCGGCTTCAGCACGTTCTGGAGTGAAGATATCCTCTTCGGCGGACAGGAAGCGATCTTCCCACCCCTTGCAAACGAGCGTGAGTTTGGCTCATCGCTCTTCCCCGGCGAGTGGAACGTCGCGTCGCGAACCGATGTTCTCGCCTGCGATGACGACGACTGCATCGTGCATGACGCATGGTTCCCATGGTCGGTAAGTGAAGGGTTCGGCGCCGTCCCCGGTACCAGCGTCACCTCCCTGGCGCCGTCGTTAAGCTTCGACCCCAATATCGCCGAGACACCGCCGGATAACGTCGGCTCCTGGTTTGTACCCAACGCCGAAGCAGGTGTTCCGTCGGCCCCGTTCGAGGGGGCGTACATCGCGTACACCGGCTTCTATCCGGTCATCGCCAGGCCGTTCGTGACGACCGACACCGGCGCGCTGTTCCCCGCGCCGGTCGGGGCGCGCGTCTTGGGTCAGGACGTCGATGACAGCTTCGGAAACTCCGTTGCGGCGGATAACCGTTGGCTCTTCATGGCCGCTCCCGACCGCACCGCCAGCGCTGCCGATGTACCGGCGCTGCTGAATGCGGGCGGCAACCGAACCAACTCGGGCGTCGTGTACATGTATCGGGTCGACACGCGGCAGACGGCGTCGTCACCGACCCGTTCGCAGCTTTGGATCGAGCCTGACTTCCTGGCGCCGACCGATCCGAATGATCCCAACACGGCGGTTTTCGCCGGATGGCCCAATCCAGACGTGCACATCTCGACCCGGGTCGACTTCACCATGCCCGTGCCACACCAGTACGTCATCGAGTCGATCGGTTCGCACCGCGGTCGTACGTCGCTAAATGACGTCGATCCCAACAGCATCACCGCGCCGACCGGATACCACACGTTCAATGTTGGCGCGACCGATTGCACCGCGGCCTTCAACAGCAACGACATTTGGCATGCGGAGATCTATGAGTTTCAGGTGCCCTACAACACGGGTACGGCCGCCTACAACATGGGCACCACGCCCCAGATCGTCGGTCCGCATGCGAACGCTCGCATCAGCTTCGTGGAGACCGTCGGCGACATGAACGGGGACGGCATCGGCGACTTCGTCGTTGGCTCACCCGACATCCTCAGTAATGTCGTCAACGGCACCGGCGACACCGTCGGCGGCCTGTTCATCGTCTTCGGCCGCACGACCGGTCTCGAAGGCGATTATCTGCTCGAGCGCCTCGCGCTCGCCCCGTCCGCCGCCAACCGCCTCCGCGGCGTATTGTTGCGGGGTGAATCGGCCAATGCCCGCCTCGCCCGCAGCATCGACGCCGTCGGCCGCTTCAACGGCGATGCGTTCGACGACGTGGTAGTCGGCAGCGAGAACGGCTCCGGCGGCCGCGGTGAGGCGATCGTCATCTTCGGATCCTCCACCCTGCTCAGCCCCGAGGGCGGCTTCACCACCAGCAGCATCGTCACCGCCGGTCGCGCCGTGCGGTTCATCGGTGAGGAGGTCGGCGATCAGGCCGGCGCCAATGTCGCGGGCGTCGGCGATATGGACGGCGACGGATTCTCCGAAATCCTCATCGCCGCCCCGGGCGCCGACAGCGGGGCCGGCAAGGTCTACCTCATCTACGGATCCAGCACGCTCACCGGCGACCTCGACCTCGCCCTCGTCGGCACCGTCGATTTGCCCGGCGCCGTCTTCAGCGGCCGCAACCCCGGCGACGCGCTCGGCGGCGGAACCAAGTCGTTCACCGGCACCAACCCCGGTGACCCCAGCGAGCAGTTCACCGCGTTCTCACGCGGCGTCGCGGGCATCGGCGACTTCGACGGCGACGGCGCCGCCGACATCGCGATGAGCGCCGTCCTCGCCGACCCCGGCGACGGCGTGAACAACATCATCGACGCCGGTGAGGTCTACATCATCTACGGTCGCCGCACCGGCGGCGCGCCGTAACCGATTCCGCGCGAGCCGGCGAACGCGCCCGGTCTCTGCGCGTCATCGCGGGACTTCAACTGGCGCCGCCCCGCGCAAGTTGAAGTCCCGCGTCGTTGCGCGGTGATGAAATCTCGAACCCGCCGATGCAACGCTACCGCGTTCGCCGGGGCCGCCGACGCCGACCCGTCACCGGTCGTCGCCCAGCCTCGGGCTTCAGTCGGCGCATCCGCGACGCCGTGCGACGCGCGCTGGCGATACTCGCAACGATGGGCTCATCGAGCGACCCGGAAAACAGCCGCACGCTAAGCACGCGCACCGCGAGCGGCGTGATCGGAAACTGCGTGCTCACCACCCTCGCGAGCAGAATCAACGTGAACAGCATCAGCAGCGACGAAAGCAGCAGAATGCTCTGATAGCTCGGCAGCGCCGCGCCCCAAAACTCGAGCAACGTCCGGCTGATCAGCATGCCCAGCGTCATCGCACACGCGTTGGTGAAGAAGTGCGCCGTAAGCAGACTGGTGCGCTCCTCCTCGCGCATCGACTCGAAAAACATCAGGAACGTCGCCAACTCCTACGCCCCCCAAACACCGCCGGCGATCAGCTGCACCGCCGAC